>NZ_JAPDCG010000001.1:0-604673 GCF_027705845.1 Aeromonas sp. S41-2
GTTGTGGTCGTGGCAGAGGTGGTAGGATAGGCATCAACTCAGTCCTTTGGGTGTGGCTTGTTTTGTTTAGCGACTAATCAGATCGCACAAACTGGACTGAGTTCCCTTCCTCCGGTGATCTACTATTCGGAACAGCTATTTAGAGCTTATCTGACCCCATACAAGACAGATTTTTGTGTTAAGCAGTTTCTCCAAGTGCCTTTGCATCGGTCAGATAGGAGCTACAACGCAGTCAATTGCCACAACCTATGTGGTTGACATTTAATTAATTTCCTATATAAAAGTACGATAAGTCTCATAGCAATTACCTGAGACAATTATGTAGCTTTTATTTCGGTAAAAAATGCGTAAGCTATTGAAATTGAAGGTTATATTTGTGCTGTGATGTACGAGAATGAGGGTTCGAATCCCTCCCTCACCGCCAAATTTTAAAGAACCGACCTGATGGTCGGTTTTTTACTTTTGGGGTTTTCAGAAGCGCGACTCCCGTGAGAGAAAGCAGCAGCCTCGCCGGGTGCAAGCAATGTTGCCTGCGGTGATCAACGACTGACCGCAGCCCACAAGGAAAAAACACATGGGTAAAGCGTCCCACCCAATCTAAAAAACCGGCTCAATGGCCGGTTTTTTGCCTTCCCGTGTTTGCAATCTGATCTGCCGGGTCTCCCTTCCCGTCAAAGTCCCGCGACAGACCCTCCCCTTTTCGGTAAAACGCCCTGCGTGGCCCGGCTGCTTGCCACCCGGGAAAGAAATCTGTCCATCGAGGTCAAGGCACTCACTTTATTGCTCATCGATTGGATATCATTTTGAAAAACTGATACTTAAATAGCTACACTAGCCATTATCAATATTCAGGGATGTATAAAAAATGAGCTTAATCGGTCTGGTCCTGGCATTGATCGCCATCCTGGGCGGCAACATGATCGAGGGTGGACATCCCAGCGCCCTGCTCGATCTGCCCGCCTTCCTCATCGTGATCGGAGGTACCATAGGTGCCGCCTTGACCCAGTTCCCCTTCTCCGTTGTCGGCAGCACTCTCAAGCGTTTCAAGTGGCTGCTGGCCCCCCTCAAACTGGACATGCAGCAGCAGGCCGAACTGCTGGAAAACCTGGCCGGCAATGCCAGGCGCAGCGGCATGCTGGCCCTCGAAGGCATGATCGACGAGATCAAGGATCCCTTCCTGCAAAAAGGGGTGCAGATGATGGTCGACGGCTACGAGAAGACCAAGATCCACGAGGTGCTGGAGAACGAGATCGAGTTCGAGCAAGAAGATCTCGAGCAGACCGTCAAATTCTATGAAGCCATGGGCGGCTACTGCCCAACCATGGGGATCGTGGGGGCGGTGTTTGGCCTGATCCACGCCATGGGCCTGCTGGATGCCCCTGACAAGCTGGGGGGCGCCATCGCGGTGGCCTTTATCGCCACCATCTACGGGGTATCGGCCGCCAACCTGATCTTCCTGCCCTTTGGCAACCGCTACAAAGGGTTTGCCCATCAGATCCGCCACTACAAGGAGATGACCCTGACCGGTATCCTCTGCATCGTGGATGGCGAATCCCAGCAACGCCTGCAAGTCACCCTCGAACCCTACCTCGGAGGCCACGGTGGCAAAAAAGAAAAAGGCTGAAGCGCCGGAGAACCACGAACGCTGGCTGGTCTCCTATGCCGACTTCATGACATTGCTGTTCGCCCTGTTCGTAGTGCTCTACTCCTTTGCCATGGCCAAGCAGTCTGAAACCCGGGTGCTGATCCAGGGCTTCATCGAATCGCTGGGCAAAATTGGCCTCATCTCCCCTGCCGCGGGATCCCCCGTGATGCAGGGCGGTACCGGCATCCTGGAACCCGAGTCCAAGACCACTCCCAGCAGCCCGAAGAAAGAGACGGTATTGGAGAAGGATGCCCCCATGGCCGCCTCGGACCCCTTCAACGAGACCATAGGTGCCTCGGAAAAGCCGAGCGCAACGGAGTCATGGCCTCACAAGACCAAGGAGCAGGAGTGGGTGCAGGTCACCAAGAAGAAGCTCGAACAGCAGCTCAAGGCACAGATTGAATCCAAGGATCTGGAGGTGGAACAACTGGGCAGCCAGCTGGTGATCCGCATCGGCGAGAAGGCGCTGTTCCCGGCCGACTCCGCTTTCCTGCAGCCCCAGTTCATTCCGCTGGTCAACAAGATCTCCGGCATTCTGGCTGACATTCCGGGCAAGGTGGTGGTCACCGGCCACACCGACAACTCCCAGGCCCCGGTAGAGCTCTATCGCAGCAACTGGGAACTGTCGGTATTGCGCTCCGCCTCTATCGTGCACACATTGTTGACCAACCCCAAACTCGATGCCACTCGGGTCATCGCCCAGGGGGTAGCAGATGCCCAGCCACGCTATCCCAATGACACACCCGAGCATCGTCAGGCCAACCGCCGGGTCGAGATCACCCTCTCCCAGGGCAAGGCAGCCGAAGAGGCGCTACCCATCCTCAAACCCTGATCGAGCAGACCCCGCCTGGCGGGGTCTCTCATTTCACGATTAGTTTATTTTTCAAACGATCCCGCCATTTCCGTCACATCCTAAAAGCGATTGAAAATGATTCTCAAATAGGAACATTGACTCCGCTAGCAAAATACGATTTTCCTCCCGATGATTAATAATTAATCCTTTGAAATGACATGTAAATCAGTACGAAAGTGGCATAATACGTAACATCCTTGTTAAGTCGCGTGATTAATTCGGTTAGGGAAAACTCCTATGTTTGCTGATATTGCTGTCCAGCATTGGGCTTTTGCTGTCTATGTAGTTGGGGCCATCTGCATCTGCCTGACCATGATCGGCCTTGCCGCCCTGCTGGGTGGTCGAGCCTATGGTCGTGCCAAGAACAAACCCTTCGAATCTGGCGTCGATTCGGTGGGCAATGCCCGTCTACGCTTCTCCGCCAAGTTCTATCTGGTTGCCATGTTCTTCGTCATCTTCGACGTCGAGGCACTCTACCTCTTCGCCTGGTCCGTCTCCGTTCGGGAAAGCGGCTGGGTCGGTTTCATCGAAGCCACCATCTTTATCTCCCTGCTGCTGGTAGGACTCGTCTACCTGTGGCGCATTGGCGCCCTCGACTGGGCACCGAAAAAGCGCGTCCTGACCGACAAGAAGCCAGACTGAATTACTGATTATCCCTTTGAGGTTGCACCATGAAGTACACCCTGACCCGGATCGACCCAGATGCGCCCGTTGAGCGCTACCCCCAGGAACAGCGCCAGACCGTCGAGGATCCCCTGGCTCAAGAAGCCTCACGCGGCATCATGATCGGGCGCCTCGAAGAGGTGCTGCAAGACACGGTCAACTGGGGCCGCAAGAACTCCCTCTGGCCTTACAACTTCGGTATCTCCTGCTGCTACGTAGAGATGTGTACCGCCTTCACCTCCCCCCATGATGTGGCCCGCTTCGGCGCCGAAGTTATTCGAGCCTCACCGCGCCAGGCCGATTTCATGGTGATCGCCGGCACCCCCTTCATCAAGATGGCCCCCGTCATCCAGCGTCTGTATGAACAGCTGCTCGAACCCAAGTGGGTCATCTCCATGGGTGCCTGTGCCAACTCCGGCGGCATGTACGACATCTATTCTGTCGTTCAGGGCGTCGACAAGTTCCTGCCGGTCGACGTCTATATTCCGGGTTGTCCGCCCCGTCCCGAGGCATTCCTGCAGGCGCTGATGTTGCTGCAGGACTCCATCGGCAAGGAGCGCCGTCCGCTCTCCTGGGTGGTTGGCGATCAGGGCATCTATCGCCCCCAAATGCCTGCCGAGAAGGACCGCAAGCGTGGCGAGCGGATCAACGTCACCAACCTGCGCACGCCGGATGAGATCTGACCATGAAACTGACTCGAGAATTTCCCAGCAACTACGCCATGGCCCAGTGGCAACCGAGTGATCACAAAGACGCTCAGGTGATCGGCGAACTGTTCGCCCATTTCGGTGCCGAACGTTTCACCATCCAGAATACCCGCACCGGCGTGCCGGTGGTCTGGCTCTCCCGCGAGCTGCTGCTGGATGTCATGGGCTTCCTGCGCAAGCTCCCCTCCCCGTTCGTGATGCTGTTCGATCTCAGCGCCACCGACGAGCGGATGCGCAGCCATCGCCACGACCTGCCCGACAGCGACTTCACCGTCTTCTATCACCTCATTTCCATCGATCGCAACGCCGACCTGATGCTGAAGGTGCCGCTCAAGGAGGGTGATCTGACGCTGCCCACCGTCAGCCGCCACTTCCCCAACGCCAACTGGTATGAACGGGAAGTGTGGGATCTGATGGGCATCAATTTCGATGGTCACCCCCACCTGACCCGCATCATGATGCCCAAGAGCTGGCAGGGTCACCCGCTGCGCAAGGATTATCCGGCGCGCGCCACCGAATTCGATCCCTTCATGCTCGATGCGGTCAAACAGGATCAGGAGCAGGACAACCTGCTGTTCAAACCGGAAGAGTGGGGCATGGCCCGTGGCAACGAGAACGAGGACTACATGTTCTTGAACCTCGGCCCCAACCACCCCTCCGCGCACGGTGCTTTCCGCCTGGTACTGCAGCTCGATGGCGAGGAGATCCGCGACTGCGTGCCCGACATCGGCTATCACCACCGCGGTGCCGAAAAGATGGGCGAGCGTCAGTCCTGGCACAGCTACATCCCCTACACTGACCGGGTCGAATACCTGGGCGGGGTGATGAACAACCTGCCCTACGTGCTGGCGGTCGAGAAGCTGGCCGGCATCAAGGTGCCACAGCGGGTCGACATGATCCGGGTGATGCTGGCGGAACTGTTCCGCATCCAGAGTCACCTGCTGTTCATCGGTACCTATATCCAGGACGTGGGTGCCATGACCCCGGTCTTCTTCACCTTCACCGACCGGCAGCGGATTTACACCATCATCGAAGCCATCACCGGCGCCCGTATGCATCCGGCCTGGTTCCGCATCGGCGGCGTGGCTCACGATCTGCCCGTCGGCTGGCAGCGACTGGTGCAGGACAACCTGCTGAGCTGGCTGCCCAAACGGCTGATGGACTATGAGAAGGCCGCCATGCGCAACAGCATACTGCGTGGTCGCACCATAGGCGTCGCCGCCTACAACACAGAGCAGGCGCTGGCCTGGGGCACCACGGGCGGTGGTCTGCGCGCCACCGGCCTCAACTTCGACGTGCGCAAGTGGCGCCCCTACTCCGGCTACGATCAGTTCGAATTCGAAGTGCCGGTCGGCGCCAACGGCGATGCCTACGATCGCGCCCTGGTGCGCATCGAGGAGGTGCGCCAGAGCATGCGCATCATCGAGCAGTGCATGAAGAACATGCCGGAGGGACCGTTCAAGGCGGATCACCCGCTCACCACGCCGCCGCCCAAAGAGCGCACCCTGCAGGACATCGAGACCCTGATCACCCACTTCCTGCAAGTGTCGTGGGGCCCGGTTATGCCGGCCGCCGAGTCCTTCCAGATGATCGAGGCGACCAAGGGGATCAACAGTTATTACCTGACCAGCGATGGCTCCACCATGAGCTACCGGACCCGGATCCGCACCCCGAGCTTTGCTCACCTGCAACAGATCCCCTCGGTGATCCGTGGCCAGATGGTGTCGGACCTCATCGTCTATCTGGGCAGTATCGATTTCGTTATGTCGGATGTGGACCGTTGAGTAACGGCTGTTACCAAGACCCGTTACACGACAAAAAGGACAAGCCACAAAAGGTTAAGCCATGAGCCAGCAATGTCAGTGCCAACATAATCAGTCCCCGCAGGGACAGAGTTCATGCCAGGGCAAGGGGAACGATTTCGTCCTGAGTCAGGCAGAACGCGATGCCATCGAGCATGAGAAACACCACTACGAAGATCCCCGTGCTGCCAGCATTGAAGCGCTCAAGATAGTGCAGCAGGCCCGCGGCTGGGTACCTGACGGTGCCATTCACGCCATCGCCGCCGAGCTCGGCATCCCCGCCAGCGACGTGGAGGGGGTCGCCACCTTCTACAGCCAGATCTTCCGCCAGCCGGTCGGTCGCCACATCATCCGCGTCTGCGACAGCATGGTCTGCTACATCAACGGCCACGAACAACTGCTGGCCGGCCTGAAAGAGGTGATGGACCTGGCCCCCGGCCAGACCTCCGCCGACGGCCGCTTCACCCTGCTGCCGGTCTGCTGCCTCGGCAACTGCGACAAGGGGCCAGCGCTGATGATCGACGATGACACCTACGGTGGGCTCGACGCCGTCAGCCTGCTCAAGACCCTGGAGGCTTACCCATGAGTCTGGCATCCCTTGGTACCGCCAATCGCATCGCCCGTGCGGCCGAGACCCATCCCCTCACCTGGCGGCTGCGCGACGACGGCGCGCCGGTCTGGCTGGACGAGTACCAGAGCAAGCAGGGTTACGATGCGGCCCGCAAGGCACTGGGCCAGATGAGCCCGGACGAGATCGTCGGCACCGTCAAGGATGCCGGCCTCAAGGGTCGCGGCGGCGCCGGTTTCTCCACCGGAGTGAAGTGGGGCCTGATGCCCAAAGACGAGAGCATGAACATCCGTTACCTGCTCTGCAACGCCGACGAGATGGAGCCGAACACCTACAAGGATCGGCTGTTGATGGAGCAGCTGCCCCACCTGCTGATCGAGGGGATGATCATCTCTGCCAAGGCCCTCAAGGCCTACCGTGGCTACATCTTCTTGCGCGGCGAGTACGTCGATGCCGCCACCAACCTGCGCCGCGCGGTGGAGGAGGCCAAGGCTGCCGGTCTGCTCGGCAAGAACATCCTGGGCTCGGGCTTTGACTTCGAGCTGTTCGTCCACACCGGCGCGGGTCGTTACATCTGCGGCGAAGAGACGGCACTCATCAACTCCCTGGAAGGGCGCCGCGCCAACCCGCGCGCCAAACCCCCCTTCCCCGCCGTTTCCGGCGTCTGGGGCAAGCCGACCTGCGTCAACAACGTCGAGACCCTGTGCAACGTGCCCGCCATCATCGGCAACGGTGTGGCCTGGTATCAGGGGCTGGCGCTGCCGGGTTCGGAAGATCACGGCACCAAGCTGATGGGCTTCTCCGGCAAGGTCAACAACCCCGGCTTGTGGGAGCTGCCGTTTGGCATCACCGCCCGCGAGCTGTTCGAAAACTATGCCGGTGGCATGAAGCCCGGCTATCGCCTGAAAGCCTGGCAACCGGGCGGCGCCGGTACCGGCTTCCTGCTGCCCGAGCACCTGGATGCCCAGATGTACGCCGGCGGCATCGGCAAGGTCGGCACCCGGATGGGCACGGGCCTCGCCATGGCGGTGGACGACAGCATCAACATGGTCTCCCTGCTGCGCAACATGGAAGAGTTCTTCGCTCGCGAGTCCTGCGGCTGGTGCACTCCCTGCCGCGACGGCCTGCCCTGGAGCGTCAAGCTGCTGCGCGCGTTGGAGCGGGGCGAAGGTCAGCCTGGGGATCTCGCCACTCTGGAGCAGCTGGTCAGCTTCCTCGGCCCAGGCAAGACCTTCTGCGCCCATGCCCCTGGCGCCATCGAGCCGCTGGGCAGTGCGATGAAGTATTTCCGGTCGGAATTCGAAGCCGGCGTCAAGGCGCCGCAGGATAATCGCAAGCAGCTCAAGGGTATCCAGCCCAACCTGCTGGGCGAGCGCTGGTAAGGCACGCAGGGCGCCCGCCGCGGGCCCGCTGAACCGGCGCGAGCCAAAGAATTTATCTCATTGAAGTCAGGGAAGTTGTATGGCCACCATTCATGTAGACGGTAAAGAGTACGAGGTAGACGGAGCAGATAACCTGCTGCAAGCCTGTCTGTCCCTTGGTCTGGACGTCCCCTATTTTTGCTGGCACCCGGCGCTCGGTAGCGTCGGCGCCTGCCGCCAGTGTGCGGTGAAGCAGTATCAGAATGCCGACGACAAGCGCGGCCGCCTGGTCATGTCCTGCATGACCCCCTCCACCGATGGCACCTATATCTCCATCGAGGATGAAGAGGCGAAGGAGTTCCGCAAGACGGTGGTGGAGTGGCAGATGACCAACCACCCCCACGACTGCCCGGTGTGCGAAGAGGGTGGCTCCTGCCACCTGCAGGACATGACGGTGATGACCGGCCACAACAGCCGCCGCTACCGTTTCACCAAACGCACCCACCAGAATCAGGATCTGGGCCCCTTCATCAACCACGAGATGAACCGCTGCATCGCCTGCTATCGCTGCGTCCGTTACTACAAGGACTACGCCGGCGGCGAGGATCTCGGGGTCTACGGCGCCCACGACAACGTCTATTTCGGCCGGGTCGAGGACGGCACCCTGGAGAGCGAGTTCTCCGGCAACCTGGTGGAGGTCTGCCCCACCGGCGTATTCACCGACAAGACCCACTCCGAGCGCTACAACCGCAAATGGGACATGCAGTTCGCCCCCAGCATCTGCCAAGGGTGCTCGGTCGGCTGCAACATCAGCCCGGGTGAGCGTTATGGCGAGCTGCGCCGCATCGAGAACCGCTACCACGGCGCCCTGAACCACTACTTCCTGTGCGACCGCGGCCGCTTCGGCTACGGCCACGTCAATCTGACCGACCGCCCACGCCAGCCCCTGCTGCAGGATGGCAGTGACAAGCTGGCCATCACGGTGGACGGCGCCCTGAACCGGGCCGCCGATGCCCTGCGCACCGCCGCCGGTGTCATCGGCATCGGCTCGCCCCGCGCATCGCTTGAGAGCAACTTCGCCCTGCGCGAACTGGTGGGTACCGCCAACTTCTACAGCGGCGTCGAGCAAAGCGAATGGGAATGCCTGCAGAAGATGCTGCAGATCCTGCAGCACGGCGGCGTGCGCACCCCCAGCCTGCGCGACATGGAAGAGGCCGACGCCGTGCTGGTGCTCGGCGAGGATGTCACCCAGACCGCAGCCCGCATTGCCCTGGCCCTGCGTCAGGCCGTCAAGGGCAAGGGCCGCGAAATCGCCCGCAAGCTGAAGGTGGATCTGTGGCAGGTCGCCGCGGTGCAGACCCTGGCCCAGAACGAGCGCTACCCGCTGCTGATCACCAGCCTGGACAGCACCCGACTGGACGACGTGGCGAGCGGCACCCTGCACGCTCCCCACGCGGATCAGGCGCGCCTCGGCTTCGCCATCGCCCATCTGCTCGATGGCAGCGCCCCTGCCCTGACCGATCTCGCCCCCGAACAACAGGCCCTGGCCGCCAGCTGGGCCACGCTGCTCGGCAACGCCAAGAAGCCGCTCATCATCGCCGGCACCGGTGCCCGCAGCCAGGCGCTGCTTGAGGCGGCCAGCAACATTGCCCGCGCCCTCAAGGGCCGTGGCCAAGCCGTGGAGCTCGCCCTGGTAGCCCAGGAGACCAACAGCCTGGGGCTGGCCATGCTGGCCGGCAATGCCGCCCCGCTGGAAGCCGCCCTCGAGCGTATCGAAAGAGAAGATAAGCTCGCGCTGGTGATGCTCGAAAACGATCTCTACCGCCGCGCACCGCGCAGCCGTGTCGATGCCGCCATCGACCGTCTGCAGCACCTGCTGGTGGTCGACCATCAGGACACCGGCACCGCCCAGAAGGCGAACCTGGTGCTACCTGCCGCCAGCTTCGCCGAGGCCGATGGTACCCTCATCAACATGGAAGGCCGCGCCCAGCGCTTCTTCCAGGTTTATGCCCCCGCCTTCTACGACGCCGACATTCAGGTGCGCGAGGGCTGGCGCTGGCTGGCCGCCCTGCAAGGCGTGCTGGATCGCAAACCGTTGCGCTGGAACACCTTCGACGAGGTAAGCAGTGCCTGCGCCGCCAGCGCTCCGCTGCTGACCAGCATGCGCGAGGCCGCACCCAACGCGGGTCTGCGCATCCGTGGCATGAAGCTCGCCCGCGAGCCGCACCGCTACAGTGGCCGCACCTCCATGCTGGCGGATCAGAACGTGAGTGAGCCCAGAGTCGCCCAGGATCCCGACTCGCCCTTCAACTTCTCCATGGAAGGCTACGCCGGTGCCCGCCAGCCGCTGCAACAGGTGCCGTTCGCCTGGGCACCGGGCTGGAACTCCCCGTCCGCCTGGAACAAGTTCCAGGATGAAGTGGGTGGCAACCTGCGCGCCGGGGATCCCGGTCGCCGTCTGCTGGAAGCGGGCGAGGACAGTCTCGGCTGGTTCGACACCGTCCCCGCCCCGTTCAGTGCCAAAGAGGCGCTGCAGGTGGTGAGCTATGACCAGCTGTTTGGCGGCGAAGAGCTGTCTGCCAGAAGCCCGGTCATCCAGGCCCGCATGAGCGAACCCGTGCTGGTACTGAACCCGGCCGACGCCAACCGTCTCGCCCTCAATGCCGGCAGCCAGGTCGCCTTCTCCTGGGGTGGCCACCACTGGCGGCTGACCCTGCGTCTGAGCGAGCATCTGACCGCGGGTCTGGTGGGTCTGCCGCTTGGTGTCAACGGTCTGCCGACCGCCCTGCACCAGCAATATCTCGCTAACCTGCAGGAGGCCATCGCATGAGTGACTCTCTGATCGATCTGTTGCTGGAAATCGGCAAGGCATTGATCGTGCTGGTGGGGATCGTGGGGGCCGGCGCCTTCATGAGCTTCATCGAGCGCCGTCTGCTGGCGCTGTGGCAGGATCGTTACGGCCCCAACCGGGTAGGCCCCTTCGGCCTGCTGCAGCTGGCGGCCGACATGATCAAGATGTTCTTCAAAGAGGACTGGATCCCGCCGTTCGCCGATCGCCGGATCTTCGTGCTGGCCCCCATCATCGCCTTCACCGCCTTCATTCTGGCGTTTGCGGTGGTGCCGATCACCCCCACCTGGGGCGTGGCGGACCTCAACGTGGGGCTGCTCTACATCCTGGCCATCGCAGGGCTGGCGGTCTACGCCGTGCTGTTCGCCGGCTGGTCGAGCAATAACAAGTACTCATTGCTCGGTAGCCTGCGCGCTTCAGCTCAGACCCTCTCCTACGAGGTGTTCCTGGGCCTCTCCTTGATGGGCATCGTCATCCAGACCGGCAGCTTCAACCTGCGGGATATCGTGGAAGCCCAGGCAGGACTGTGGAACGTGATCCCCCAGATCCTGGGCTTCATCACCTTCCTGTTTGCCGGCGTCGCCGTTACACACCGCCATCCGTTTGACCAGCCGGAGGCCGAGCAGGAGCTCGCCGACGGTTATCACATCGAGTATGCGGGCATGAAATGGGGTCTGTTCTTCGTGGGCGAGTACATCGGCATCGTGCTGATCTCTTCGCTCATCGTGACCCTGTTCTTCGGTGGCTGGCACGGCCCCTGGCTGCCGCCTTTCATCTGGTTTGCCCTGAAGACCGCCTGTTTCATGGTGTTCTTCATCCTGCTGCGGGCCTCCTTGCCCCGCCCGCGCTTTGACCAGGTGATGTCGTTTGGCTGGAAAGTCTGCCTGCCGCTGACCCTGCTCAACATGCTGGTCACCGGCGCAGTGGTGCTGATGAATGCGCAGTGAGGCCGCAATGGACAGAAAAATTGTGATGCCGTTTGGCTGGAACGTCTGCTTGCCCGCCGCCCTGCATCCCGCTCGGGATGCAGCCGGTACGGGCTGTGGTGCTGATGAATGTGCAGTGAGGCACGACTATGAAAATTATTAACATCATCAAGGGTGTCGGCACCCAATTGCGCAGCCTGGGGATGGTGTTCTCCCATGCCTGGAGCCCCCGCGAGACCCTCAACTATCCGGAACAGGCAGTCTATGCGGCGCCCCGCTATCGCGGCCGCATCGTGCTGACTCGCGATCCGGATGGCGACGAACGCTGCGTGGCCTGCAACCTGTGTGCGGTGGCCTGCCCGGTCGGCTGCATCTCGCTGCAGAAATCCGAGCGGGAAGATGGTCGCTGGTACCCGGAGTTCTTTCGCATCAACTTCTCTCGCTGCATCTTCTGCGGCCTGTGCGAAGAGGCCTGCCCCACCACCGCCATCCAGCTGACGCCGGATTTCGAGATGGGCGAGTACCGCCGCCAGGATCTGGTGTACGAGAAGGAAGATCTGCTGATAAGCGGCCCCGGCAAGTATCCGGATTACAACTTCTACCGCATGAGCGGGATGGCCATCGACGGCAAGCCGAAAGGGGATGCCGAGAACGAAGCCAAGCCCATCGATGTCAAGAGCCTGCTGCCCTGAGGAGTCAATCATGGAACTGGCATTCTATGCCGCGGCCCTGGTCGCCATTTACAGCACGCTGCGGGTGATCAGCACCAGCAATCCGATGCACGCGCTGCTCAATCTCATTATCTCCCTCATCGCCGTGGCCATGATCTTCTTCTGCCTGGGCGCCTCCTTCGCGGGTGCCCTGCAAGTGATCGTCTATGCGGGCGCCATCATGGTGCTGTTCGTGTTCGTGGTGATGATGCTGAACCTGGGCTCGGCCCAGGATCAGGAAAAGAACTGGCTCACCCCCACCACCTGGGTGGGCCCCGGCCTGCTTTCGCTCATTCTGCTGGGTTTTCTGGCCTACGGCATTCTCGGGGTCACCGGCGGTGAGCTCGGTCTGACCGATGTCAGTGCCAAAAAGGTCGGCATCGCCCTGTTCGGTCCTTACGTGCTGGCGGTGGAGCTTGCCTCCATCCTGCTGCTGGCGGGTCTGGTCACCGCCTATCACCTGGGCCGTGAAGACAAGAGCGGGGAAGTGCTCTCCGTGCCAAAAGCCTCGGCACATCCGTCTCAAGAAGGAGGTCAATGATGAACGGAATCCCGATGGAACACGGCCTGCTGCTGGCTGCCGTGCTGTTCTGTATCGGCCTGTGCGGCCTGCTGATACGTCGCAACTTGCTGTTTATCCTCATGAGTATCGAGATCATGATGAACGCGTCGGCCCTGGCATTCGTGGTGGCTGGCAGCCGCTGGGCCCAGGCTGATGGCCAGATCATGTACATACTGGTGATTTCTCTGGCGGCAGCGGAGGCCAGTATCGGCCTCGCCCTGTTACTGCTGCTCTATCGTCGTTACCACACCCTCAACGTGGACACTGTGAGCGAGATGCGCGGATGAGCCTCCTATACCTGACTTTTCTGTTTCCGCTGCTGGGATGGCTGGTGCTGGCCTTCTCCATCGGTCGTTTCGGCGAGCGCACTGCTGCGCTCATCGGCGTCGGCAGCATAGGGCTGTCGGCCCTCACTACCCTGTGGGTCGGCATCGATTTCCTCAACACCATGCCAACGGGCGGCGTCTATACCCAGACCCTGTGGCAGTGGATAACGGTGGGTAAATTCACCCCGACCTTCCGCCTGGCGCTGGACGGTCTGTCGCTGACCATGCTCGGCGTGGTCACCGGGGTGGGTTTCTTTATCCACCTGTTCGCCTCCTGGTACATGCGCGGGGAAGAGGGCTATTCACGCTTCTTCACCTACACCAACCTGTTCATCGCCAGCATGGTGTTCCTGGTGCTGGCCGATGACCTGCTGTTCGTCTACCTCGGCTGGGAAGGGGTGGGGCTGTGCAGCTACCTGCTGATCGGCTTCTACTACCGCAACCCGGCCAACGGCGCCGCCGCCCTCAAGGCGTTCGTGGTGACCCGGGTCGGCGACGTGTTCCTCGCCATCGGTCTGTTTGTCCTCTACCGGGAGCTGGGCACCCTCAACATTCACGAGTTGCTGGTACGCGCACCGCTGATGTTTGCCGAGGGCTCCCCTGCCCTGTCGTTTGCCTGTCTGATGCTGCTTGGCGGCGCCGTCGGCAAATCGGCCCAGCTGCCGCTGCAAACCTGGCTGGCGGACGCGATGGCGGGCCCGACCCCGGTCTCGGCGCTGATCCACGCGGCCACCATGGTGACCGCCGGTGTCTATCTCATCGCTCGTACCCACGGTCTGTTCCTGCTGGCCCCCGAGATCCTGCATCTGGTGGCGCTGGTCGGTGCCATCACCCTGGTGCTGGCAGGCTTTGCCGCCCTGGTGCAAACCGACATCAAGCGGATCCTGGCTTACTCCACCATGAGCCAGATCGGCTACATGTTCCTGGCCCTCGGTGTTGGCGCCTGGGAAGGGGCCATCTTCCATCTGATGACCCACGCCTTCTTCAAGGCGCTCTTGTTCCTCTCCGCCGGTGCCGTGATCGTCGCGACCCACCACGAGCAGAACATCTTCAAGATGGGAGGCCTGCGCAAGAGCCTGCCGCTGGTCTATGCCTGCTTCCTAGTAGGGGGCTCGGCCCTGGCCGCGCTGCCGCTGGTGACCGCCGGTTTCTACAGTAAAGACGCCATCTTGTGGCAGGTGCAGGCCAGCGGCCAGAGCGCCCTGCTGTGGGCCGGTCTGGGCGGTGCCTTCCTCACCTCCCTCTACACCTTCCGCCTGATCTTCATCGCCTTCCACGGCAAGGAGCAGACCCAGGCTCACGCCGGTCACGGTCTGGCCCATCAGCTGCCGCTGCTGGTCCTGCTGGTGCTCTCCACCGGCATCGGTGCCCTGATCGTGCCGCCGCTGGCAGGCGTGCTGCCGGCAGGTCCGGGGGATCACATCGAAGAGGGGCGCCATGGGCTGGAGATCACCTCCGCCATCATCGCCATCGCCGGCATTGCCCTGGCTGCCTTCCTGTTCCTGGGCGAGCGCCGTCTGGCCAGCAGCGTGGCCAACAGCGCGCCGGGCAAGTTGCTCAGCACTCTCTGGTTCAACGCCTGGGGCTTTGACTGGCTTTACGATCAGCTGTGGGTCAAGCCGTATCTGCTGGCGACCCGGCTGCTCGGCAAGGATCCGCTGGACTGGATGATGAACCTGCCGGCCTGGCTGGCACAGAGTGGCCACCAGCTGTTGGCCTGGACCGTTTCCGGCAAGTTGCGCTGGTATGCAGCCTCCATGGGGATGGGCGCCGCCCTGATCCTGGCCCTGCTGCTGCTCGGCTGATCCCGTGATGCAGCCCCTGAACTCGCAGCAAGCCCACGGGCCTGCACAGTGACTAGAACATAGACGAGAGCTGATATCGTGACCTTACTCTGGATCTTGTTAATACCCTTCATCGGCGGTCTGCTCTGTTGGCAGACCGAGCGATTCGGCGAGTACTTCGTACGCTGGGTCGCCCTGTTGTCGATGAGCGCCTGCCTGCTGCTCTCCTGCGCCATCTGGTGGAGCGGTGACTTCACCCTGGCAGCTCAGGGCGGCGTGCCCGTCTGGGCCGCCGAACTGCAACTGCCCTGGATCCCCCGCTTCGGCATCTCATTGCACCTGGCGGTGGATGGCTTGTCGCTGTTGATGGTGATCCTCACCTGCTTCATCGGCGTGCTGGCCATCCTCTGTTCCTGGAAGGAAATCGTGCAGCGCATCGGCTTCTTCCACCTCAACCTGCTGTGGATCCTGGGTGGCGTGCTCGGCGTCTTCATGGCGCTGGATCTGTTCCTGTTCTTCTTCTTCTGGGAGATGATGCTGGTACCGATGTACTTCCTGATTGCGCTGTGGGGCCACTCGGTCACCGACGGCAAATCCCGGATCAACGCCGCCACCAAGTTCTTCATCTACACCCAGGTCAGCGGCCTCATCATGCTGGTCGCCATCCTGGGCCTGGTGCTGACTCACCATGCCGCCACCGGCGTGTTCACCTTTAACTATCAGGACTTGCTGAACACCCCGATGAGCAAGGGCGTGCAGTGGCTGCTGATGCTGGGCTTCTTCATCGCCTTCGCGGTCAAGATGCCGCTGGTACCGCTGCACGGCTGGCTGCCGGATGCCCACAGCCAGGCACCGACCGCGGGTTCCGTGGACTTGGCGGGGATCCTGCTGAAGACCGCCGCCTACGGCCTGCTGCGCTTCGCTCTGCCGCTGTTCCCCGAGGCGTCCGCCGAATTTGCCCCCTACGCCATGGTGCTGGGTCTTATCGGCATCGTCTACGGCGCCATCGTGGCGTTCGCCCAGACCGACATCAAGCGGCTGGTGGCCTACACCAGCATCTCCCACATGGGCTTCGTGATGATCGCCATCTACTCCGGCAGCGAACTGGCCCTGCAGGGCGCCGTGGTGCAGATGATCGCCCACGGTCTCTCCGCCGCCGGCCTCTTCATCCTGTGCGGTCAGCTCTACGAGCGGCTGCACACCCGGGACCTGCGCCTGATGGGCGGGCTGTGGGGTCGTCTGCGCTACCTGCCCGGCGTGATGCTGTTCTTCTCGGTCGCCTCTCTGGGGATGCCGGGCACCGGCAACTTCGTCGGCGAATTCCTGATCCTCATCGGCAGCTTCCAGGTTGCTCCCGTGCTCACCATCATCGCCACCTTCGGCCTGGTGCTGGCCTCGGTCTACTCCCTCATCATGCTGCAGCGCGCCTGCTTCGGTACCCCCAAGGACGAGAGCGTCCTCAAGGGGCTCGACAGTCGCGAGCTGGTGATGATGATGACCATTGCCGGTCTTTTGGTGTTGCTCGGTGTCTATCCCCAACCTGTGCTCGACACCGCGGGCAACAGCCTGCTGAGCGTGCTGCACTGGTACGCCCTGCCCTTCGCAGGAGCATTGCAATGAGAGTGACCGCTGTTAAACCGCTGGCCCTGTTGCCTTCCTTGTCCATTACAGGAGCACTGCAATGACCTTCACCGCTTCGCAACTGCTGGCCCTGCTGCCCCTGTTGCTGACAACCGGGGCCATGGTGGCCCTGATGCTGGCCATCGCCTGGAAACGGTGCGATGACACCGCCTTCGTGGTCACCATCGCCGGCCTCAACCTGGCGCTCTTCTCCCTGCCCATCGTGATGGCGCAAGGAGATCAGGGGGTCACCCCGCTGCTGCAGATCGATGGCTACGCCGTCTTCTACATGGGGCTGGTGCTCATCGGTGCCCTGGCGACCTGTACCTTCGGCCGCTCCTGGCTCAAGGGCTATCCGGACAACCGGGAAGAGTTCTACCTGCTGCTGCTGATCGCCACCGCCGGTGGCCTGGTGCTGGCCGGCTCACGTCACCTCGCCTCCCTGTTCATCGGGATCGAGATGTTGACCCTGCCGATGTTCGGTCTGGTGGGCTACGCCTATCGCGAGCGCCACTCGCTGGAGGCCAGCATCAAGTACATGGTGCTCTCCGCCGCCGCCACCGCCTTCCTGCTGTTCGGCATGGCGCTGCTCTATGCCCAGGCCGGCAGCCTGAGCTTCAGCGATCTGGGGCTGACCCTGGCCACCACCCCGGCCCACCATCCGCTGCTGATGGGCGGTCTGGGTCTGATGCTGGTCGGCTTTGCCTTCAAGCTCTCCCTGGCGCCGTTCCACCTCTGGACCCCGGACGTGTACGAAGGGGCGCCGGCCCCGGTGGCCACCTTCCTCGCCACCGTCAGCAAGATCGCGGTGTTCTGCGTGCTGCTGCGCTTCTACCTGGCGGTGCCCGCCGCCGCGGATCCCATGATCCACTGGCTGCTGGCCGCCATGGCGGTGATCTCCATCGTCATCGGCAACCTGCTGGCTCTGCTGCAGACCAACATCAAGCGGATGATGGGTTACTCCTCCATCTCCCACTTCGGTTACCTGCTGGCGGTGATCGTGGCGAGCCGTCTCGGCCAGATGCCGGTGGAAGCGGCCGGCGTCTATCTGCTGATGTATCTGTTCACCAGCCTGGGGGCCTTCGGCGTCATCAGCATGATGTCCAGCCCCTATCGCGGCAAGGATGCGGACTCCCTGCACAGCTACCGCGGCCTGTTCTGGCGTCGTCCCTACCTGACCGCCGTGCTGACCGTGATGATGCTCTCGCTGGCCGGTATCCCCATGACGCTCGGCTTCATCGGCAAGTTCTACCTGATCGGGGTGACCGTCGATGCGAAGCTGTGGTGGCTCTCCGGCGCCATCGTGCTCGGCAGTGCACTGGGTCTCTATTACTACCTGCGGGTCATGGTCACCCTCTACCTGCGCGAGCCCGGCATGCAGTTGCGCGACGCCAAGGGAGACTGGGCCATCACCTCCGGTGGTCTGGTGGTACTGCTCTCCGCCGCGCTGGTGGTGGCACTGGGTCTCTATCCCCAGCCGGTCATCAGCCTGGTGCAGGGCTTCCAGAACGTGGTGCTGCACTGATTTCACACCACCAAAAAAACCGGCCCAAGTGGCCGGTTTTTTTATCAGCCCAAAGCGGGATGCCTGACCAGCCGTCTCAAATTTATCTGCCTTTATAACGGCTTATGGCCGCTTGCCGGACACGACCGGGTATCCACCGCGCCCCCCTTGCTGATATATTGATGATTGGCAGGAAAGGAGTTCCGAGCGATGATCCAGCCCGCGTTTCATTCATTCGATGCGCAGCCACTGGCCGAGGTACTGCGCCCCTATCGTGGCCAGCGGCTCGACGTCTTGCTGGCCGAGCAGGATGCAGAGCACGTGGCCGATCTGCAGCAGCAATGTAGCCACCTCGACATTCAACTCAGCGGCGCCCTCTTTCCCCGTCTCCTCAGCCGTCACGGCTTTCATGAGCGCGGTGCCTGGCTGCTGCCGCGCCCGGCCTCCCACGTCCCGCTGCTCATTCCGCTCGATCCCGTCGCCAGTGCCGATGAGCAGGCCCGTATCCTCTGCGACGCGCTGGCTCCTCGTCTTGCACAGTGGCCGCCAGCCGAAGGCATACCGACCCTCTTTCTGACCTTCGATGCCATGATCCCCAACATCGCCTCCCTCCTCGAGGGGATCTATCTGCATCTCGCGGACAGGGTCCACTATGCCGGCGTCAATGCCGGCAGCGGCAAGTTTCGCCCCATGCCCTGCCTGTTCGACAACCACAGGCTGCTGGAACAGGCGGTCTGCTGCACCCTGCTGCCCCATCGCAGCTACCCCCTGCTCGAGCACGGCTATCAGCTCACTGCCCAGCCCATGCTGGCCACCAGCAGCGAGGGCAACAAGATCTCCTTCATCGACTGGCAGCCCGCCTTCAGCCGCTACCAGTCCCTGGTCCAGCAACAGTTCCAGCAGCGCCTGACTCCGGAGCAGTTCTACCAGTACGGCGTCCACCTGCCGCTTGGGTTGCTGCGGGCCAACGGCGACGTCATCGTGCGCATCCCGGTCGCCGTCACCGACGAGGGGGCGCTGCTCTGCGTCGGGGAAGTGCCGGATCACAGCATCCTCACCCTGCTCAAGGCGCCGCACAGCCCGACCGCCCACGCCATCGAGCTGGCCGAAAAGCTGAGCCGGCACGGGGCACCGGAGCGCCTCGAGATCTACTACTGCGCTGGCCGTCAGCAGCACTTCGGCGAGCAGAGTGCGCTTGAGCTGGAGACCCTCTTCACTCACAGCGGCGCCCACCAGCTGGTCGGCGCCCTCTCCCTTGGCGAGATCGGCAGCCTGCGGCCGGGGGACTATCCGCTGTTTCACAACGGCGCCATTCTCTGCAACGGGGAGGGATCCCGATGAACAACGACCACGCCATGGCCATCGTCTGCGATCTCGCTCTCTGCATCGGCCGCGAGGTCACGCTGGATGCCCTGCTGACCAAGGTGCTGCAGCGCTTTCTGTTTCACTGCGCCTGCCCGGTCGGGCTGGTGCTGCAGCAGTTGCCGCAGGGGGAGTACAAGATCATCAAGGCGATCGGCGATGAGCAGCTGCTTCGCCATCAGGGAGAGCCGCTCGCACTGCCCCACTGGGTCAGCGACGGCGAGCAGTGCATCCTGCGGGCAGCGCTGCCGCTGCCAGGTTCGCGCCCCTACCCGTTTGCCTATCGGCTGCGGATCGAGGGGGGCTATCTGATGCTGCTGCTCTCCCCCAATGCGGAGCAGCAGGGGGAGCAGCTCTGCCACCTGTTCAGCCCCATCCTCGGCAACCTGGCCCGCGCCATCCAGCTGTGCCGGGACAGCGAGCAGCTGGCCCTGCGCCAGCAGGCGGAGCTGGTCGACATGCAGCGCTTCAACGAATCCCTGCTCAAGGCCATCCCCATCCCGGTGTTCTACAAGGATGTCGAGGGGCGCTTCATCAGCTGCAACCCGACCTTCACCCAGATCACCGGCATCAGCAAGGCCGAGCTGCAGGGCAAGCGGGTGGACGAGATCCTGCCCCCCGAGATGGCCGACGAATATACCCAGCGCGATCTGGAGGTGCTGCGCAGCAGGCAGCCGCAATATTTCGAGCACACCCTGTTTGATCGCAGCGGCCACCGCTATCAGGTGCTCAACTTCAAGGATCTCTTCTACGACCATCAGGGCGAGGTGGCCGGCATCATCGGTGCCCTGGTCGACATCACCCACATCAAGGAGAGCGAGCAACAGCAACGCACCCTGCTGTTCCAGACCATAGCGGCACTCTCCTCCGCCATCGCCCACAAGGATCCCGGCACCGCGGGCCACGAGCGGCGCGTGCACGATCTCGCGCTGGCCATCGGCCAGCATCTGCAGCTCTCTCAGGAGCGCCTCGACGGGCTGGGCCTCGCCGCCATGGTGCACAACATCGGCCTGTTGCAGATCCCGGCGGAGATCCTCACCCGCCCCCGCGCACTGAGGGAGGTGGAGTTCGAGCTCATCAAGCAACACCCGCAGGCGGGCTGTGAAATCCTGCAGCAGATAGACTTCCCCTGGCCTATCACAGCCATCGTGCAGCAGCACCATGAGAATCTGGACGGCAGCGGCTATCCGCAAGGGCTGCAGGGGGATGCCATCTCGCTGGAGGCGCGCATCATCCGGGTGGCCGATTCGCTTGCCGCCATGACCGCCCACCGCCCGTTCCGGCGAGCCATGTCCCTCACCGATGCCTTTGCCGAACTGACCCGCTATGCCGGTATCCATTACGACGAGCAGGTGGTCAGCGCCTGCTTCGCCGTGTGGCAGGCGGGCTATCGCTTTGCCCCCCTTTAACCGAGGCTGGATGAAATGAGTTCAAGACCCGCACCGCCCTTCCCCCCGCAGCCCACGGCCGCCCTGCTTGGCCAGGTGATGGATCAGCTGCCCTATCGGGTGCTGCTCAAAGACACCCGCTCCGTCTTCATCGCCTGTAATCGGCTGCTGGCTGGCGATCTCGCCCTCACCCCGGCCGAGCTGGTCGGCAAGTGCGATGCCGACTTCTTTCCGGCCGAACTGGCCAAGCGCTACCGGGATGACGATCTGAAGGTCATGGCCAGCGGCACCACCCAGCGCCATGAAGAGCCCTATCTGAAGGGGGGCGAGGCCCGCTGGCTCAGCACCACCAAGTTTCCCCTGTACGACGAGCTGGGCCAGGTGGTCGGGGTCGGCGTCTTCTTCGACGACATCACCGAGAAGAAACTGCAGCAGGAGCGGTTGCAGCAGTACACCTGGACCCTGGAGGCCATCGGCCGCGCCCACCACGCCATGCTCAAGCAGGATGATGAGCAGACCCTTCTGCAGGAGATCTGCGACGCCATCACCTTCGACGGCCGCTTCCCCCTCGTCACCGTGCTGCAGGAAAACAGTGACCAGCACACCCTGCAGGTGCTGGCGCAGGCGGGCAACGCGGTCTGGTTTGCCAGCGACGACTGGCTGACCCGGGATCCCGCCCTGCATCAGGCCATCGGCACCGGGGCGCTGTGCAACGAAGCCCTGGCCAGCGCGCTGGTGCACCACTCGGCCACCCTGCGCGCCCGTCTGCTGCTGCCGCTGCAGTGGCACGCCGGCGGGCATGGCGGCCTGCTCATTCACAGTGAACAGGCCCGCCCCTTCACCGACGAAGAGGTGCACCTCTTCAGCCAGCTGGCGGACTACCTTGCCTACGGCCTGCAGGCGCGCGCGACCCAGCAGGCCTATCTCACCGCCCAGCGCGACAAGGTGCTGCACGCCCGCCAGCTGGAGCTTGCGCTGGAAGATGCCCTCGGTGCCATTGCCGCCGTGCTGGAGCAGCGCGATCCCTACACCGCCGGCCACCAGAAGCACGTCGCCACCCTGGCGCTGGCCATCGGCCGCGAGCTGAAGCTGGACGACAAGCGGCTGCGGGGACTCTATCTGGGGGCCATGGTGCACGACATCGGCAAGATCCAGGTGCCGCTCGACATCCTCACCAAACCGGGCCGGCTGACACCGCAGGAGTTCAACCTGGTCAAGGAGCACCCGGGCGCCGGCTATCAGGTGCTCAAGGACATCGCCCTGCCCTGGCCTGTCGCCCAGATGATCCACCAGCACCACGAGTTTATCGACGGCTCCGGCTACCCGGCGGGGCTCAAGGGCGAGCAGATCCTGCTGGAGGCCCGCATCCTCACTGTGGCCGACATCGTGGAGTCCATGTCTTCCGATCGTCCCTACCGCGCCGCCCTCGGCATTCCCCAGGCCAGGGCCCACATCATCGAACTGCGGGGCAGCAAGCTGGATGCAGCGGTGGTAGATGCCTGCCTGCGCATCCTCGATCGCGGGGATTTTACCCCCCATGAGCTGGGCCACGGCCAGTTCTAGCGGGCAAGCCGTCATAAAAAAACCGGCCACAGGGGCCGGTTTTTTTGTTTGCGATGCGCGCTTAACCCAGACGTACCCGGGCGTTGCGGAACATCCGCATCCAGGCGCCATCCTCGCCCCAGTTGTCCGGGTGCCAGGAGTTGGCCACGGTGCGGAACACCCGCTCCGGGTGCGGCATCATGATGGTGGCGCGCCCGTCCGTGGTGGTCACCGCTGTGATACCCGCCGGTGCGCCGTTCGGGTTGGCCGGGTACTGCTCGGTCACCTGACCGCGGTTGTCGACGAAACGCAGCCCCACCAGCCCGCTCTGTTGCAGCGCGGCCAGGTGAGCGGCATCGCGCACCTCCACTCGCCCTTCCCCGTGGGAGACGGCAATCGGCATCACCGAGCCCGCCATGCCGGCGAAGAAGGCCGACGGGGAGTCCTGCACTTCCACCAGGCTGAAGCGGGCCTCAAAGCGCTCGGAGCGGTTGCGCACGAAGCGCGGCCACAGATCGGCACCCGGGATCAGTTCGCGCAGGTTGGACATCATCTGGCAACCGTTGCACACACCCAGGGAGAGGGTATCACCGCGCTCGAAGAAGCGCTGGAACTGCTCGCGAGCGCCGTCGTTGAACAGAATGGACTTGGCCCAGCCTTCGCCCGCCCCCAGCACGTCGCCGTAGGAGAAGCCGCCACAGGCCACCAGGCTCTGGAACGCATCCAGCTTGATACGGCCTTCGAGGATGTCGCTCATGTGCACGTCCACCGCCGCAAAGCCGGCGCGGTCAAACGCCGCCGCCATCTCCACGTGGGAGTTGACCCCCTGCTCGCGCAGCACCGCCAGACGGGGAGAGACCCCGCGGGCAATGTAGGGTGCCGCCACGTCTTCGGCCGGGTTGTAGCTGAGCTTGGCCTGCAGGCCAGGATCGGCTGCGTCCTGACGGGCGGCATGCTCCTGATCCGCGCACTCCGGGTTGTCGCGCAGGCGCTGCATCTGCCAGCTGGTCTCGCCCCAGATGGTACGCAAAGCGGTACGGCTGGCGCGGTAAACCTCCTGACCGGCCCGCTGCAGGGTGATGAGATCCCCCTCGCGCACCGTGCCGAGCACGTGGGAGCAAGCCGCCAGACCGTGACCGGCCAGCAGGGTCATCACCGCTTCCTTGTCTTCACGACGCACCTGGATGACGGCGCCCAGCTCCTCGTTGAACAGGGCCGGCAGCAGCTCGCCGCCGATGCGATCCAGCTGCAGGTCGAGGCCGCAGTGACCGGCGAAGGCCATCTCCAGCAGGGTGACAAACAGGCCGCCGTCGGAGCGGTCGTGGTAGGCGACGAGTTTGCGATCGCTCACCAGCGCCTGGATGGCATTGAAGAAGCCCTTGAGCTGGACCGGGTTGTCCAGATCCGGCGCCTTGTCACCCAGCTGGCGATAGACCTGGGCCAGGGCGGAGGCACCGAGGCGCTGCTTGCCGTTGCCAAGGTCGATGAGGATAAGGTCGGTCTCACCGAGATCGGTACGCAGTTGCGGCGTGACGGTGTTGCGCACGTCCTCGACCCGGGCAAAGGCCGAGATGAGCAGGGAGAGTGGCGAGGTGACGCTGTGCTCCTTGCCATCTTGCTGCCAGCGGGTCTTCATGGACATGGAGTCCTTGCCCACCGGGATGGTGATGCCAAGGGCCGGGCAGAGCTCCTCGCCCACCGCTTTGACCGCCTCGTAGAGGCCGGCATCTTCGCCCGGGTGACCGGCAGCGGCCATCCAGTTGGCGGAGAGCTTGACCCGCTTGAGCGAGCCGATGTGGGCCGGCGCAAGGTTGGTGAGCGCTTCCGCCACCGCCATGCGAGCGGACGCGGCGTGGGAGAGCAGCGCCACCGGGGTGCGCTCGCCCATCGACATGGCTTCGCCATGGTAGCTGTCGTAGGTGGCGGCGGTAACGGCGCAGTCGGCCACCGGGATCTGCCAGGGGCCGACCATCTGGTCGCGGTTGACCAGACCGGTCACGCTGCGATCGCCGATGGTGATGAGAAAAGACTTCTCCGCCACGGTGGGCAGACGCAGCACCCGCTCGGCAGCCTCGCCCAGGGTGATGCCATCGAGCGCCAGCGGCTTGCCCTGGGCCGGCAGGCTTGCAACCTCGCGGTGCATCTTGGGGGTCTTGCCCAGCAGCACATCCAGCGGCAGGTCGATGGGATGGTTGTCAAAGTGCTCATCCGAGAGAGTGAGATGCTTCTCTTCGGTGGCGCTGCCGATCACGGCATAGGGGGCGCGCTCGCGCTCGCACAGCGCCTTGAACAGCGGCAGCTTCTCCTTGGCCACCGCCAGCACGTAGCGCTCCTGGGATTCGTTGCACCAGATCTCGAGCGGGCTCATGCCCGGCTCGTCGTTTGGAATGGCGCGCAAGTCGAAACGACCGCCGCGATCGCCGTCGCTCACCAGCTCCGGCATGGCGTTGGAGAGGCCCCCGGCGCCCACGTCATGGATGAAGACGATGGGGTTGTCGTCACCCAGCTGCCAGCAGCGGTCGATCACCTCTTGGCAACGGCGCTCCATCTCGGGGTTATCGCGCTGCACCGAGGCAAAGTCGAGATCTTCTGCCGACTGGCCGGAGGCCATGCTTGATGCGGCGCCGCCACCCAGACCGATGTTCATGGCCGGGCCGCCCAGCACGATGAGGGCAGCCCCCACCGGGATCTCCCCTTTCTGGACGTGCTCGCTGCGGATGTTGCCGATACCGCCTGCCAGCATGATGGGCTTGTGGTAACCGCGCACCTCGACGCCGTTGTGGCTCGGCACCTGCTCTTCGAAGGTACGGAAGTAGCCGAGAATGGCCGGACGGCCGAACTCGTTGTTGAAGGCGGCGCCGCCGAGCGGCCCCTCCTGCATGATGTCAAACGCGCTGACGATGCGGCTCGGCTTGCCGAAATCCTGCTCCCAGGGCTGCTCGAAGCCGGGGATGCGCAGGTTGGAGACCGAGAAGCCCACCAGACCCGCCTTGGGCTTGGCACCGCGACCGGTGGCACCCTCATCGCGAATTTCGCCGCCGGAGCCGGTGGCGGCGCCCGGGAAGGGGGAGATGGCGGTCGGGTGGTTGTGGGTCTCCACCTTCATCAGGATGTCGACGCGTTCCTGATGATAGTGATACTCGCCGCTGGCGGGGCTTGGGAAGAAGCGGCCACCCTGGCTCCCTTCCATCACGGCGGCGTTGTCTTTATAGGCAGACAGGACATGATCCGGTGTCTGCTCGAAGGTGTTCTTGATCATTTTGAACAGCGACTTGGGCTGCTGCTCACCGTCGATGGTCCAGTCGGCGTTGAAGATCTTGTGGCGGCAGTGCTCGGAGTTCGCCTGGGCAAACATGTAGAGCTCGATGTCGTTGGGGTTGCGACCCAGCCTGGTGAAATTCTCCACCAGATAGTCAATTTCGTCGTCGGCCAGCGCCAGACCGAGCGCCACGTTGGCCTCGGCCAACGCGACGCGACCACCGCCCAGCACATCCACCTGGGTGAAGGGGCGCGGCTCGTGATGGGCAAACAGGGCGGCGGCCTCGTTCATCTCGCCAAACACCGTCTCCATCATACGATCGTGCAGCACGGCGGCCACGTCGGCACGCTGGGCGGCGCTCAGCTCACCCTTGGCCTGCACGTAATAGGCGATGCCGCGTTCGAGCCGCTTGACCTGATTCAGGCCGCAGTTGTGGGCGATGTCGGTTGCTTTGGAAGACCAGGGGGAGATAGTGCCGGGGCGGGGGGTAACGAGAAACAGCTGACCGCTGGGGGTGTGTTCGGGGATGGTCGGGCCGTAGCGCAGGAGCTGGCCCAAGGTCGCTCGCTCCGGGGGCGACAGCGGGCTCGAGAGCTCGGCAAAGTGCACGTATTCGGCATAGACATCCTCTATCTCTACTCCTCTCTCCTGTTTCATCTGCGCGAAGCGTTGCAGCAGTTTTTGGACACGAAACTCAGACAGTGCGGGGGCACCACGCAAGATATCCATATGACCTTTCTCACCAAGTGTTGAAGTGGGGGGGAATTGAGACGCGCGTATTATAGGGATCAGGCCCATGCCGGACAAACGTTTTTCTTGTTTTGCCCAGTGTGACTCGGTGCACACTCTCTGGTATAAAGGTGCCTCTTTTTTGACAAATGCCGATTTTTTCAACAAGGGTACTCACCTACTTGCGCTGCATTTTTCGACTGTTTATCGGGCTGACGTTGCTCCTGACCCTGGTCGGTTGCGACTTCTACACCCCCTCCAGCCAGCTGGAGCAGATCCGCCAGCGAGGCGAGATCCGGGTTGGCACCATCTACGGCCCCACCTCTTATTACCAGCGTGACGACACCGCCCAGGGGTTCGATTACGAGCTGGCGCAGAGTTATGCCGACTGGCTGGGGGTCAAGCTGACCATAGTGCCGGTCTACTCCACCGCCGAACTGGTGGAACTGCTGAGAAAGGGCAAGCTGGATCTGGCTGCCGCCGCCATCGTGGTCACCCCGGAGCGGCGCCAGCTGTTTCGCTTCGGCCCCGGCTTCTACCAGGTCTCTCCCAAGCTGGTCTATCGCAACGGTTCTCCCAAGCCCAAGGACATCGGCGATCTCAAGGGCAACATAGTGGTGCCGGCCGGTTCCACCGGCGAAGACCTGCTCAAGGAGCTCGCCAAGCAGTACCCCAACCTGAAGTGGAGCACCAATCGGGATGCCGACGTGGAGGAGCTGCTCAAGCAGGTGGCCGACGGCAAGATTGACTACACGGTGGTGCAGGATACCGTGCTGGCCCGCACCCAGCGCTACTACCCCGAGCTCACCGAAGGGATGACCCTGGCCAAGAACCAGACCGTGGCCTGGGCCATGACCAAGCTGCCGGATGACAGCCTCTACGCCAGCATCATCGACTTCTTCGGCCAGCGCTTCATGGACGGCGCCATCGCCAAGCTCGACGAGAAGTACTTCGGCCACGTGCAGAATTTCGACTTCGTCGACACCCGCACCTTCCTGCAGCGGGCCAAGAGCCTGCTGCCCAAGTATCAGGATCTGTTCAAGACCCACGCCAACGTGGTGGATTGGCGCCTGCTGGCTGCCATCAGCTATCAGGAATCCCACTGGGATCCGGAGGCACGCTCCTACACAGGGGTGCGCGGCATGATGATGCTGACCGAACCCACCGCCAAGGCGATGGGGGTCAACAACCGGCTGCACCCGGAGGAGAGCATCAAGGGCGGCGCCCGTTATCTTGAGCAGATGATGGAGAAGGTGCCCGCTTCGGTGCCCGATGACGAGAAGGTGTGGTTTGCCCTCACCGCCTACAACATCGGTTACGGTCACATGATGGATGCCCGCCGCCTGACCAAGGAGCTCGGCAAGAATCCCGATGCCTGGAGCGACGTGAAAGAGGTGCTACCGCTGCTGCAGCAGTCGCGCTGGCATCGCAAGGTACGCTACGGCTATGCCCGTGGCGGCGAGGCGCGCAACTACGTCAACAACGTGCGCCAGTACTACCAGAGCCTGCTCTGGCTCGACAACGAGCAGCAGAAAGCCCACCGCCGTGAAGAGCTGGACGATGACGACAGCAGCGAGCCGCCCAGTGCCGAGCGCCCCACCGTCATCGCCGAAGTGGTCAAGCAGATCACCCTGCGCTGACCCCTTGTTGACAGGTTTGTTTTTCGGGTGGTTTCTCTGTTACCATCCGACCATACCGGAGCCTATCCGAAATTGTTTTTATCGCGCTATTTCATCCACTTGCACTCGGGATGACAGCACTTTCAGATAGGCTCCCATCATCACCCAAGGCCGGGATGGCCACCCAATGGGAGGAGACCAAGATGCGAGCTCGCAGAAGAACGACACTGGTCAGAAAAGCAAAGTGCGGCTGGAGCCCCAGACGCAAACTCAAGCTCAATGACATCAAACGCAAGATATGGCGCCGAAACCGCTCCTTCACCTTGCTGATAGCAGAACACACAGCATAAACCCGGCAATCGCCGGGTTTTTTATCGCCTCAATTCCCCGCCAGCGGGCTCACCTCAAAGACCACTGCCCGCTTCGATACCAGGCTGTTGCAGTGGTTGCAGAAGTAATCCACCGCGCCGCAGGCCTTGAGCCGCTCCAGCTCCTGCCGGCAGGTCGGGCAGAGAGCCCGGATCTGGAAGCGGGCCTGGCACTGGCTGCAGGTGGTCTCGCGGCTGCGACTGTCCAGCTCGCCCTGACAGGCAGGGCAGTGAAGGTGACTCATGGTTGGCTCCTCGCAAAGTGAATGTGCAGTGGGCCCACCCACTGCACATTCCCCTCCCCTTGCCCTAGAAAAAAACGGCTGCCGGTGAGGGCAGCCGCTGGGCCTTATTTCTTGGCTTTGGCCTTGAGCAGGCGCTTGCGTTGACGCTCCTGGCTCAGGGTCAGGGTATTTTTCTTGCCCTCGAACGGGTTGGCCGACTCCTGGAACTCGACCCGGACCGGCGTCCCCATGATCTTCAGCGACTTGCGGAAGTAGTTGATGAGGTAGCGCTTGTAGGAATCCGGCAAGTCGTTGAGCTGGTTGCCGTGGATCACGATGCGCGGCGGGTTGTAGCCACCGGCGTGGGCATATTTGAGCTTGACCCGGCGACCGTTCACCATCGGCGGCTGGTGGTCTTCCTGCGCCATCTGCATGATGCGGGTCAGCATGGCGGTGCTGGTACGGCGGGTAGCGGACTGGTAGGCCTCCTGAATGGATTCGAACAGGTGGCCCACCCCGCTGCCGTGCAGGGCGGAGATGAAGTGCACGCGGGCGAAGTCGATGAAGCCCAGACGACGATCCAGCTCGTTCTTGACGTCCTCTTTCACCTTCTGATCCAGACCATCCCACTTGTTCACCACCAGTACCACGGAGCGGCCGGTGTTGAGCACGAAACCGAGGATGCTCAAGTCCTGATCGGTGATGGTCTCCTGGGCGTCGATCACCAGCAGGCAGACGTTGGCATCTTCAATCGCCTTGAGGGTCTTGATGACGGAGAACTTCTCCACCGTCTCGTGCACCTTGCCGCGACGACGCACGCCGGCGGTGTCGATGATGACGTACTTCTGCTCGTCACGCTCCATCGGGATGTAGACGGAGTCGCGGGTGGTACCCGGCATGTCATAGACGATGACCCGATCTTCACCCAGCATGCGGTTGGTCAGGGTGGATTTGCCGACGTTGGGGCGACCGACGATGGCAAATTTGATGGGCAGATCGGCGAACGGCGCCTCCTTGGTGTCTTCCTTGGTGTCGAGTTCACCGGCAGCCACCATGCGCAGCAGGGCTTCTTCGTCGAAGTCCTCTTCTTCTTCCTCATCCTGCGCGGTTTCTTGTGCAGCGGCGTCGACCAGGGTCTCCAGATGGGGGGCCAACGCCAGCTCCAGCAGGCTCAGCACGCCACGACCGTGGGCGGCCGCCATCTGGTAGACCTCGCCCAGGGCCAGACCGTAGAACTCGGACACGGCGGAGTCACCGTCGATGCCGTCGGTCTTGTTGGCCACCAGAAACACCTTCTTGTGGGTCTTGCGCAGGTGCTCGGCGATGGCCTGATCCGCTGCGGTCAAACCGGCACGGGCATCCACCATGAACAGCACCACGTCGGCCTCTTCGATGGCCAGTAGGGACTGTTCGGCCATCTTCAGCTCAATCCCCTCTTCGGTGCCATCGATACCGCCGGTATCCACCACGATAAATTCCAGCTCGCCCAACTTCGCCTGGCCGTACTTGCGGTCCCGGGTCAGACCGGGGAAGTCAGCCACCAGGGCATCCCGGGTACGGGTCAGGCGGTTAAACAGGGTGGATTTCCCCACGTTGGGGCGGCCCACCAGGGCTACTACAGGAGTCATAAAAGCCTCATTCTCAAGACGACAAAGGCTCCGGGTCCGAAGACCAGGAGCCGGATATTCAGATTGACGGGCGATCAGGGACGCTTGATAGCGTACAACTTGCCGCCACGGCTCTGCACATACAGGGTGTCACCATCCACCAGGGGGGCGGCGTACAGACCACTGCTGTCGAGCTGCTGCATGGCCTTGATGGTACCGTCGGTACGATCCAGCCAATACAGGTAACCTTCCACATCGCCGACCGCCACATAGTCACCCAGGATGACGGGGGCGGTCACGGTGCGGTTTTCCAGCTGGGTATTGGACCACAGCTCGAGACCATTGCGACGGTCAACCGCAAACAGGTGGCTGCGGCTGTCGGTCAGCACGATGGCATTGCCGGTCACCGCCATGTCGCGGTAGCCGGAATACTTGCGCTTCCATACCTCGTCACCGGTCATCAGCTTGCGCGCCATCAGCTGGCCATTATAGGCGATGGCATAGAGCTCATCGCCGGCGATCAGCGGGGTGGCGTCCACGTCGACCATCCGATCCAGCTCGGTAGCACCGCGCGGATCGGCGACCTTGGACTGGCGTACCGGCTGACCGTTGCTGAGCAGGGCGATGCCCACCTTGCCATCGGCGCGGCCGTACAGCACGGCGCCGTTGGTGATGATGGGGGCGCCGGCGCTGCGCAGGGTCAACGGCGGCTGTTCTTCCGCCAGCGTCCACTGCAACTTGCCTTCATCGGTATCGAGCGCCACCAGGCGGCCCGAGGTAGTCAGCACCACCACCCGGCCATCCTCGACGGCAGGGCTCGCCACCACTTCCCCCGGCACCGAAGTCTGCCACAGCACTTCGCCGTTCTCCTGGTTCAGGGCGTAGACCACCCCGTTTTCGGAACCCAGGAACAGCTTGCCGTAACGGGATACCAGGCCACCGGAGAGGCGGGCGCTGCGCTTGTCGGCGTTGATCGGCAGGTCAGCCAGATCCACGCTCCACAGCTCCTTGCCGCTTTCGCGGTCAAAGGCGGTCACGTCGCCATCGCGAGCGGCGGCATAGATGCGCTCCTCTTCCACCACCGGCTTGAGCTGGGAGTAGAAGTCGCCGATGCCGTCACCCACCGAGGAGGACCAGCTGGTATCGGCCGTGAAGGCGGACTCGACCTTGGGCAGCGGCGCCATCGGGTTGAGATCCTCTTCCGAACTGAACAGGGAGCACCCCTGCAGGGCGAAGGAGACCGCAGCCCCCAACACCACCATCTTGAACAGATTACGCATCCGGAGCCTCACCCGTGGTCACCGCTGGCAACGCCAGATCGTCCATTTTCAGCTTGAGCTCGGCGCTGCCCTGCAGGCCACCGGCATCGGCCGCCGCCTGATAGGCATCGCGCGCCTCTTCGGCCTTGCCCTGCTTGAGCAGCACGTCGCCGCGCACTTCCGCGACCTGGGCCTTGAAGGCATCGTTGTTGATCTTGCCAAGCTGGGCCAGCGCCTCGTCAGCCTTGCCCTGATCGTTCAGAACCCGGGCCAGACGCAGGGCGGCGATGGGACGGATGCTCTCATCACCGCTGGTGGCCACCTGGGTCAGCTGCTCGACGGCCAGATCCAGCTTGCCGGCCTTGACGGCGGCGGCGGCCAGCTGCAGGGCAGCCAGTTCGGCATAGGAGTCACCCTTGTGGGCGCTGATGAAGCTTTGCGCCTGCTCGAAGCCGGCGGCATCGCCCTTGGCCAGCTGGGCGGCCATCTCGTTGTAAGCCTGGGAGGCGGTCTCCTGGCTGGTCTGCTGATGCTCGTTGTAGTAGCGCCAGCCAAAGAGTCCAACCAGACCGATAACAGTTCCTGCGATCACCGAGGTTCCGTTCTCTTTCCACCAGCTCTTGATGACCTCAACCTGTTGTTCTTCGGTGGTATAAACTTCCACAGCTTACTCTCCTTTGGCTGCCAGCAGGGCAATGGCGGCGTCGACCGTGACGGTCTGTTGCTCGGCCTGGCCACGCAGATATTTGATGGTGATCTCCCCGTTTTGCACCTCGGTCTCGCCAAGGATCAGGGCAATGGCCGCGCCGCTCTTGTCGGCACGCTTGAGTTGTTTCTTGAAGTTGCCGCCGCCGCAGTGGCTCATCAGGCGCAAGTCCGGCAGGGCGTCGCGCAGCCGCTCGGCCAGCTGGAAACCGGCCTGTTCAGTGCCCTCACCCACCATGGCCAGGTAGACATCCACCGCCGGGCGGATATCGCCGTTGAGTTCGAGGGTCTCGAGCATCAGCACCAGTCGCTCCATGCCCATGGCGAAACCCACCGCCGGCGTCGGCTGACCACCCAGCTGCTCCACCAGACCGTCGTAACGACCACCGGCACAGACGGTGCCCTGAGCGCCCAGGCTGTTGGTGACCCACTCGAACACGGTGAGGTTGTAGTAGTCGAGGCCGCGCACAAGCCGCTCGTTCACTTCATACTGGATGCCGGCGGATTCGAGCAGGCGCTTGAGCCCCTCGAAGTGGGCCAGGCTCTCTTCGCCCAGGTGATCGAACAGACGCGGGGCACCCACCAGAATGGCTTGTACCTTCTCGTCCTTGGAGTCGAGCACCCGCAGCGGGTTGCTGTACATGCGGCGCTGGCTCTCTTCGTCCAGCTGATCCTTGTACTGCTCCAAGTAGGCCACCAGCGCATCGCGGTAGGCGGCGCGTTCGCTGCTCTGACCGAGGGTGTTGAGCTGCAGGGTCACGTGTTCGCTGATGCCGAACAGACGCCACAGGCGGTGAGTCAGCATGATGAGCTCGGCATCGATGTCCGGCCCGTTGATGCCGAACAGCTCGACCCCGAACTGGTGGAACTGGCGATAGCGGCCCTTCTGGGGACGCTCGTGACGGAACATGGGGCCCATGTACCACATCCGGCGTTCCTGGTTGTAAAGCAGACCGTGCTCGATGCCGGCACGCACGCAGCTGGCGGTGCCTTCCGGGCGCAGACTCAGGCTGTCGCCGTTGCGGTCTTCAAAGGTGTACATCTCTTTTTCGACCACGTCGGTCACTTCACCGATGGCGCGCTTGAACAGATGGGTCTGCTCGACAATCGGCATGCGCACTTCGCTGTAGCCATAGCTGGCCACGACCTGGCGCAGGATCTGTTCTACTTTCTGCCATACCGGGCTCTGCTCCGGCAGGCAATCATTCATACCGCGAATAGCTTGGATCTGTTTTGCCACGTTGATACTCGAGAAAAAGAGGTAAAATTTGGCCGCATTATAGGGATTTTCGACCCCGAGGTAAAATCAGGGTATTCCAATGCGGGATGTAAAATCAGCAACCTAAAGACAGGGCCACCCTGAGTGGCCCTTGGTTGCTCAACCCTCGTCCACCTGGATCTGGTTGGCCGGATCCAGCATGGCGGCCCGGGCGCGAATGCGGCGCTCCAGGGTCGGGATGAGATCCTTGTTGTCGAGCCGGTCCACCCGCTGACCACCCTCGTAGAAGGCGCTCTTGTTGGCCGCCCCCGCCAGACCCAGATCCGAGACCAGCGCCTCGCCAGGGCCGTTCACCACGCAACCGATGATGGAGACATCCATCGGGGTGATGATGTCTTCCAGCCGCTCTTCCAGTGCGTTGACCGTGCCGATGACGTCGAACTCCTGGCGAGAGCAGGAGGGACAGGCGATGAAGTTGATGCCGCGAGAGCGGATGCGCAGGGATTTCAAAATGTCGAAACCCACCTTGATCTCTTCCACCGGATCGGCCGCCAGCGAGATGCGCAGGGTATCGCCGATGCCTTCGCTCAGCAGCATGCCAAGACCGATGGCGGACTTCACCGCGCCGGCGCGAAAACCGCCCGCTTCGGTGATGCCAAGGTGCAGCGGCTGTTCAATCTGCTTGGCCAGCAGGCGATAGGCGCCGACCGCCAGGAAGACGTCGGACGCCTTGACGCTTACCTTGAAGTTGTCGAAGTTCAGGCGATCCAGATAGTCCACGTGGCGCATGGCTGACTCGAGCAGCGCCTCCGGGGTCGGTTCACCGTACTTCTCCTGAATGTCTTTCTCCAGCGAGCCGCCGTTGACGCCGATGCGGATCGGGATGTTGTAGTGACGGGCGCAGTCGACCACGGCGCGGACCCGCTCCTCGTTGCCGATGTTGCCCGGGTTGATGCGCAGGCAATCGGCACCATACTCGGCCACTTTCAGGGCGATGCGGTAGTCGAAGTGGATATCGGCGACGATGGGAATGCGGGTCTGCTGCTTGATGAGCTTGAAGGCTTCCGCCGCTTCCATGGTGGGAACCGAGACCCGCACGATGTCGGCGCCAACCCGCTCGATCCGCTGGATCTGCTCGACGGTGGCGGCCACGTCCGTGGTCTTGGTGTTGGTCATGGTCTGCACCGTGATGGGGGCATCGCCCCCAACCGGTACATTACCGACCATGATCTGCCTGGATTTACGACGAATGATGGGAGATTCGTGAGCGGACATGGCGGACAGATTACTCCTGCGGCAGTGAGAGGCGAGCAGTCCGGCCGTTGTTGTAACGGCTCATGTCGATGGACTTGCCCTGATATTCGATATTGACGGCCATGGGCGCACCAATGATGAATTTGAGCGGCTCGGGTCCTTCCAGTACCAGTTCGTCATTGGCCTTCTTGAGGCCGCTGAACAGGGTCTTGCCCTTGGCATCCTTGACATCCAGCCAGCAGTCGGCGGTGAAGCTCATCTTCAGCTGGGGCACCTTGGCCGGCTCGCTCGCGGCGGTGTCGGCAGCCGGTTGCGTAGCAGTGGCGGCAGAGGTCGCAACAGCCGTGGTCGCCACGGCGCTGCTGGCATCGACCGGCAGGGTGGTCGCGGCGGCGCTCGCCACGGGGTCAGCCGAGGTCGCGGCCGCAGCGGAAGTTTCCGGAGCAACCACAGGGTCAGCCACGTCCACCGCCGGCGGCACGGTGGCGCTCGGGGTGTTGCTGGTTGCGCCCATTTCAGTCGCGGCCAGGGCCTCGTCACCGGCGGAGCGACGCGCCGTGCTCTGCCACCACCAGGCGACGGAGAGCGCGATCAGCACCAGGATCACCAGCCAGGTGACGACCTTGAGGCGGCTGTCGTTGGCCTGCTGACGGGAGCGACGAGAGAAGCTCTGCATGTCGATATTGTCGGGGGGAGTCAGCCCCAGCTTGTCATAAGCCGCGAGGATGGTCTCTTCCGGGATACCGACCAGCTTGGCATAAGTACGCAGATAGCCCCGAATGAAGGTATGGGACGTATGCTTGTCATACGTATCCGATTCGATCGCGGCAATCAGGGTCAGACGAAGGTGAATGCGAGACGCAACCTGTTCTCGCGTCCAGCCGAGCTGTTCACGGGCGTTGCGCAGCAGCTGGCCTGGGCCAACTGCCTGGGAGTCGTCTTGAAAATCGTGTGGCTGTTCAGTAGTCATTGGCTAAGTAACGCTTGGCTTGTTGCGAAGTGGGATATTGCCTTACCAGCTCAGTCCCGAATTGGTGAAGTAGTGCCGGTTTGTCCATGGCCTGCGCCAGCCGCAATCTCAACCAGAGACTGTTCTCGTTCTCGTCTGACACATCGGCAAAACGGGCGAGATAGGCCTGCACATCAGGCAGCTTGCCATCTTTCATGGAAAGCTCCGCCATGTCCAGCAATAACCTTGGATTGCGGGGATTATACCCCAAGGCCAAGCGATAATACTCGCTTGCTTTATCATTTCTGCGATTTTGCGCGGCGCAAAGTGCCGCGTTTTCATAGGTATCGGCAATCTTGATGTAGTTGGGCTGGCTGACGGCCTGCAGGAAGGCCTTTTCCGCCTCGTCGAAGCGACCACGATTGCAAAGGAAGGCGCCATAGTTGTTCATCGCGTCAGCATTGGACGGATCCATGGCAAGGGCTTTCTTGTAGCTCTCTTCGGCCGCCTTGAAATCTTCCACCTGCTGGTAGAAGTAGGCAAAACCGACGTAAACCTGAGGGTTGGCAGGGTCATACTGCAGCGCGCGGTCAAGGTTGAACTTGGCCTGCTCGGCGTTGCCCTGTTGCAGATATTGAATACCCAAATCCAGACGGGTCTGGGCTGCCGCCTTGAGATCGGGACCCACTTCACGCTGGGTGGAATTCTGGCCAGCGTAAGTGGTCTCGGTAACACAGCCTGGCAGCGCGCAGAGCGCTGCCACTACGATCAATGTACGTGTATCCATTCCCTGACTATACAATGGCTTAGCAAGTTAAACCATTTTGACGGAAATCCCATCCTGTTGCATCCGATTTTTCATGGTGCGCTTGGTGCGATCGATCACCTCCCCCACCAGCTGTCCGCAGGCCGCATCGATGTCGTCGCCACGGGTCTTGCGGACGATGACGGTGAAGCCGTACTCCATCAATACCTTGGAAAAACGGTCGATACGGCTGTTGCTCGGCTTGCCGTAGGGGTTGCCCGGGAAGGGGTTGAACGGGATCAGGTTGATCTTGCTCGGGGTATCCTTGAGCACCTTGGCCAGCTCGTGGGCATGCTGCATGTCGTCATTGATATGATCGAGCAGCACATATTCCACGGTCACCCGGCCGCCGTTGGCGTTGGACTTGCCGAGGTAGCGACGGACACCGGCGAGGAACTCCTCGATGTTGTACTTGTCGTTGATCGGCATGATCTCGGAGCGCAGCTTGTCGTTGGGCGCGTGCAGGGAGATGGCCAGGGCGACGTCAATCTGGTCGCCCAGCATGTCCAGCGCCGGCACCACGCCGGAGGTGGAGATGGTCACCCGGCGCTTGGAGATGCCGTAGCCGAAGTCGTCCATCATCAGCCGCATGGCCGGCACCACGTTGGCGAGGTTGAGCAGCGGCTCGCCCATCCCCATCATCACCACGTTGGTGATGGGGCGCTTGCCGCCGACGATCTTGGCGGCGCGCCATACCTGGCCGATGATCTCGGAGACTTTCAGGTTGCGGTTGAAGCCTTGCTGGGCGGTAGAGCAGAACTTGCACTCCAGGGCGCAGCCTACCTGGGAGGAGACGCACAGGGTCGCCCGATCCTCTTCCGGAATGTAGACGGTCTCCACCTCCTGGCCGCCGACCTGCAGCGCCCACTTGATGGTGCCGTCGGAGGAGCGCTGTTCACGGCTCACTTCCGGCGCCCGGATCTCGGCGATCGCCTTGAGGCGCTCGCGCAGCACCTTGTTGACGTTGTTCATCTGATCGAAATCATCACAACCAAAGTGATAGATCCACTTCATCACCTGATCTGCCCGAAACGGCTTCTCGCCCAGTTCGACGAAGAAGGCGCGCATGGCATCCCGATCAAGATCCAGCAGGTTGGTTTTTGTTTCGCTCATCAAGGGCCTCAGCTCACACACTTCATAAATTATCGGCTGACCTACGTCAGGGGGCGGCATTGTACAAATTATGGGTCCGGCTTTCCACCTGGAGAATAAGTGGATATTGACCGAATGACCAAAAAACAAAAGGGAGCCGAGGCTCCCTTGGGGTTCTTTCGACAGAAATCAGCCGCGCGGGCAGATCTCGGCGTCGGAGAAGAAGTAGGCGATTTCACGGGCAGCGGAGGCCGGAGCATCGGATCCGTGCACGGCGTTGCGGTCGATGCTCTCGGCGAAGCAGGCGCGCAGAGTCCCGGCCAGGGCCTCTTTCGGGTTGGTGGCGCCCATGATTTCACGGTGGCGACGGATGGCCTCTTCGCCTTCCAGCACCTGGATCATGACGGGGCCGGAGGTCATGAAGCTGACCAGGCCGTCATAAAAAGGCTTGCCCTGGTGCTCGGCATAGAAACCGGCGGCTTGCTCGCTGCTCATGTGCAGCATCTTGGCGGCGATGACTTTCAGGCCAGCGCTCTCGAAACGGTTGTAGATGGCACCGATCAGGTTCTTGCTGACGGCATCCGGCTTGATGATGGAGAAGGTACGTTCGATGGCCATTGAGATCTTTCCTTAACTACAGAGATTTATTGTTAGAATCCATGTTCGGCGGCGATTATACGTAAACAAAAAGCGAAATAACACACAGAAAAGCAACTTTTTATTAAACAAATTCTTCCCTAAAACAACATCACCACTCATCTTGGCCCAGGTTGGCAGGAAAAAATGTGCGCTTGTGCACGATAGTCATGTTAACCCCCTGAAACCCAGGCTATTGCTCACCCTCCCCCTGTCGAAAGGGCACCCGCAGGTGCCCTTGTCGTTGCCGGTCAGCGGACCTCCGCCAGCAGGGTGTGAGCGATGGTGCGCATCCCCAGGGTGTTGGCCCCCGGCGCCCACAGGTTGTCGCCGTTCTCGCTGAAACAGGCGGCGAGATCGACGTGCAGCCAACCCTGCCCCTCATTGGCAACGAAGCGGGAGAGGAAACCCGCAGCGTTGGAGGCACCACCCGGACCGCCGCCCGGCACGGGCCGGCTGTTGGCGGTGTCGGCATAGTGGGACGGGCACTGCTGGCGATGCCAGGGTTCCAGCGGCAGCGGCCAGGCGGGTTCCTGTTCGACATCCGCATAACCCATGGCGCGGCTCACCAGCCCCTTGTCCAGCCCGAACAGGGCGTTGTAACGCCCCCCCAGCGCCATCACCGCCGCCCCGGTGAGGGTCGCGGCGTCGATGACCAGCGGCGCGCCGGAATCCCCGGCCAGCTGCAGGCCGTCGGCCAGCACCAGCCGCCCCTCGGCGTCGGTGTTGACGATCTCCACCGTGGTGCCGTTCTTGTAGGTGAGGATGTCACCCAGCTTATAGGCGTGACCGGAGACCAGGTTCTCAGCGCAGCAGAGGATGAGCTTCACCCGCTTGTCGAGGCCGCGCAGAATGGCCAGCGCCAAGGCGCCGGTGACGATGGCCGCCCCGCCCATGTCGTGCTTCATGGTCAGCATGCCCTGGGAGGTCTTCATGGAGTAGCCGCCGGAATCGAAGGTGATGCCCTTGCCCACCAGCGCCGCCGCCACCGGGGCTTTGGGATCCCGGCTAGGGTTGAAGTCCAGCTCCAGCAGCACGGGCTCGCGCTCGCTGCCACGGCCGACCTGGTAGAGACCGACCCAGCCTGCCTGCTGCAAGGCTTCTCCCTTGAGGATGCGATGACTGATCCGGTCCGGCGCCAGTTCGGTGATGAAGGCGGCGGCTTCAACCGCCAGCTCCAGCGGCCCCAGCTGTTCCGGCGTGGCATTGGTCATCTCCCGCACCCAGCGCCCGCACAGCCAGCGCGCCTCCAGCTCCTCCCGGTCTTCCTCGGATGAAGTGGCCCACTGCAGCTCGACCTCGACCTTGGGGGTCTGCAGCCCTTGGGCAAAGGCCCACTGCTGCTCACGCTCCCAGTGACCGGCCAGCACCACCTGCTGGATCCCCTGACTGCACAGACGCCGTGCCGCCTGCTGGATATCCAGCAAGGGGCTGGCGGTCACCAGATGGATCACCATGCCGTCGGCGCGGTGGGAGAGCAGCGCCCCCTCACCCCACTCGGGAGCGGCAAATTCTCGGCTCAACCAGATGTTCATGCACTCACCTCCTGCAACCAGCGGGTGACAGATAATACGCAGGCCGTGGCGCTTTTCGCCGATTGTCCAAAGCCTTCACCAAATGCTTGATTCAGCCAGACTCTCATTCACTCACCTCCTGCAGCCAGCGAGCAATCGTGCGCAGACCGTGGCCCTTGGCACCGGTCGCCCACAGATCGTTGCCCGATTTTTGATAGGAGGCGGCCAGGTCCAGGTGCACCCAGCCCTTGCCTTCGTCACACACGAAGCGCGACAGGAAGGCCGCCGCCGTAGTCGCACCGGCAGTGCCTTCGGCGGACGCCACATTACCCAGCTCGGCAAACGCAGAGGTGAGCTGACCCGCGTGCCAGGGCTCCAGCGGCAGCGCCCAGGCCTGCTCGTTTTCGGCTTTGGCGGCTGCCAGCGTACGGGCCTGCTCGGCCTCATCGAGGGCAAACACGGCGTTGTAGTCGCGGCCCAGCGCGGTCTTGGCGGCGCCGGTCAGGGTAGCGGCGTCGAGGATGTAGGCAGCCCCGCTTTCGCTGGCGGCCAGCAGGCCGTCAGCCAGCACCAGGCGACCTTCCGCGTCGGTGTTCTGGATCTCGACCGAGATGCCGTTGCGATAGGTGAGGATGTCGCCGAGCTTGAAGGCATGGCCGGAGACCAGGTTTTCGGCGCAGCAAAGGATGAGTTTCACCCGCTTGTTCAGGCCGCGGCTGATGGCCAGCGCCAGCGCGCCGGTCACCATGGCGGCGCCGCCCATATCGGACTTCATCGGCAGCATGTTGTCGGAAGACTTCATGGAGTAACCGCCAGAATCGAAGGTGATCCCCTTGCCCACCAGCGCCGCCAGCACGGGAGCATTGGCATCCCCGGTCGGGTTGTAGTCGAGCTCCAGCAGCACCGGCTCGCGCTCGCTGCCGCGGCCCACCGACCAGATCCCGATGTGACCGGCCTCCTGCAGCGCATCCCCGGCGGTAATGCGGGCGGTCACCTTGTCACCGGCGAGACTGCGGATGAGCAGCAGGGCGGATTCCGCCAGGCTCATGGGGTAGATCTCCTGCGGGCAGCCGTTGGTCACTTCGCGCACCCAGCGGGTCGCTTTGAGCAAGGCAGCCAGCTCGGCAGCCTCCTGGTCGCTCTGCTCGCCGAAATCGAGCTCACGAACCCCCTTGGCGGCATAGAAGCCCTGGGCAAAGGCGTAGCGACGCTCCCCATTCCAGCCCTCACCCACCAGCTTGACGCGCTTGATGCCGCTCGACTCGAGTCGTCTGGCAGCGCGCTGGATGGCGCGCAGCGCCTCCTTCTCCTGGCCGCTGCCCAGATGGAGATGGGCTTCGCCGCCGTTGAAACTGAGCAGGGCACCCTCCCCCCAGTGGGCGGCGGCGGCCTGGGAAGACAACCGTACGTTCATCATGTCAGCCATGTTCTCTTGCTTCCTTTTTATTGGCACTTTCATCAACGAATAGGGAAATCACGGGCACAAAAAAGGCCGCTCCCTCAAGGGTCACGGCCTTCACCATATCATTACTGCACCACGAGATGCTGCACGCGCAATTCACTCATGTGTAATTAAGGGGTCATCAGTGGCGCTCAGACGCCAGATTCAGGGTGTACTTGGGCAGTTCCACCACCAGATCCTCGTCCGCCAGTCTGGCCTGGCAGCTGAGACGGGATTCCGGCTCCAGCCCCCACGCCTTGTCCAGCATGTCGTCTTCCAGCTCGTCGCTCGGCTCAAGGGAGTCGAAGCCTTCCCGCACCACGCAGTGGCAGGTGGTGCAGGCACAGGACTTCTCGCAGGCGTGCTCGATCTCGATACCGTTGCGCAGCGCGATGTCCAGAATGGTTTCACCGGTCGCGCCTTCGAGGGCCGCGCCGTCCGGACAGAGCTCGGGATGGGGCAGAATAATCAGTTTTGGCATATTACACCTTGTTGACGTTTTGTCCGGTCAGCACCTTGCGGATGGAGGCATCCATCCGGCGGGCTGCAAATTCGCCACTGGCAGCGTCCGCCGCCTCGATGGCCTCTTTGATCTGGTTGGTGGTGCCCGTGCTGCGCATGGTCAGCAGATGGGCGATGGCGGCATCCAGCTCGGCCCGCTCGGCGGGGCTCAATAAAGCCTCGCCATCGGCGGCCAGGGCGGCGTTGAGGCTCTCGACCACCCGGTCGGCCTCGACCTGCTGCTCCGCCAGCATGCGGGCATCCATGTCCTGCTGGGCATTGGCGATGGAGGCACTCAGCATGTTGAGGATGTCATCCTCACCCAGTCCGTAGGAGGGCTTGACCTGGATCTCGGCCTGCACGCCGGAGGATTTCTCCATGGCGCTGACCGACAGCAGACCGTCCGCATCCACCTGGAAGGTGACGCGAATGTGGGCGGCACCGGCCGCCATGGGCGGAATGCCGGTCAGGGTGAAGCGGGCCAAGGATCGGCAATCGGCCACCAGCTCGCGCTCGCCCTGCACCACGTGGATCGCCATCGCGGTCTGGCCATCCTTGAAGGTGGTGAACTCCTGGGCGCGGGCCACCGGAATGGTGGTATTGCGCGGGATCACCTTCTCGGCGAGGCCGCCCATGGTCTCAAGACCCAGGGAGAGCGGAATGACGTCCAGCAGCAGCATCTCGGCGTCAGGCTTGTTGCCCACCAGGATGTCGGCCTGGATGGCGGCACCGATGGCCACCACCTTGTCGGGGTCGATGCTGGTCAAGGGCGGACGCTGGAAGAACTCGCCCACCAGCTCGCGCACCAGCGGAACCCGGGTCGAACCGCCGACCATCACCACTTCCAGCACCTCCTCCTGCTCGAGCCCCGCATCGCGCAGGGCGCGGCGGCAGGCCAGCAGGGTACGCTTGACCAGCGGCTGGATCAGCTGGTCAAACTGGTTGCGGGTGACAGAGCCCTGCCAGCCGGCAAAGGTGCAGGGAACGGCGTCGGCGTCGGTCAGACCATGCTTGACCGCGGCGGCCACATCCAGCAGCTCGCGCTGCAGACGGGCACCCAGCTCACCAGTCAAACCGGCTTGTTCTTTCAACCAGTCTGCCAGCAGGTGATCGAAGTCATCACCGCCGAGGGCCGAATCGCCGCCGGTGGCCATCACTTCAAACACCCCGCGATGCAGACGCAGGATGGAGATATCAAAGGTACCGCCGCCCAAGTCATAGACGGCGATCACCCCTTCCTGACCGGAGTCGAGGCCATAGGCGATGGCGGCGGCGGTCGGTTCGTTGAGCAGGCGCAGCACGTGCAGACCGGCCAGGCGGGCCGCATCCTTGGTGCCCTGGCGCTGGGCGTCATCGAAATAGGCAGGCACTGTGATGACCACGCCGTCGAGATCGCCACCGAGGGCGGCAGCGCCCCGCTCGGCCAGTTTCTTGAGGATCTCGGCCGAGACCTGCACCGGGTTGACCAGCCCTTGACGGGTCTGCAGTTGCGGCATGCCGTTGTCGGCCGCCACGAATTGATAGGGTTGCTGGCGGGTATCGATGTCGGCCAGCGCCTTGCCCATCATCCGCTTGGCGGAAACGATGGTGTTGTGCGGGTCGAGGGCGGCCTCGCGCTTGGCATCGACGCCGACCCGGATGGTATCAGCCTGGTAATGCACGACGGAGGGCAGCAGATCACGCCCCTGCTCGTCGCAGAGGGTATCGGCCTGACCGCTGCGCACGGCGGCGACCAACGAGTTGGTGGTGCCAAGATCGATGCCAACGGCACGTTTGTGCTGATGAGGTGCGGCGCTCTGGCCGGGCTCGGCGATTTGCAGTAATGCCATGGGTAATCAAACTTCCAGCGTTAAAGGATCAAGACTCGAACAGCGAGTCTTCGAATCGTTCCAGCTCCTCGAGGAGCTTGTCGACAAACTTGAGTTTGCGAACACAATCAGCCGCTCGCGGATCCTCGCCTGTGGCGAGGGCCTGGGTCAGCTGCTGCATCAACAACTGGTGATCATGCCTGATCTCCTGGCGAAAATCCTTGATGGCACGCTCAGGGTCCGTCTCCCCTTTCAGGTCGGCCAGCCGCTCGCGCCACTCCAGTTGCTGCATCAGAAACGCGGTATCTTGCAACGTCTGTTGCTCGCCACGAAGTTCGGTGCCACGCAGGGAGAGCAGGTACTCGGCTCGGCGCAGGGGCGCCTTGAGGGTAGTGAAGGCATCGTTGATCTGGGCGGCACGTTGCACCGCAGCCAGCTGCTCCCGCTCGGGGGCGGTGGCAAAACGATCGGGATGAAATTGGGTTTGCAACTGGCGGTAAGTCTCTGCCAGCTGACGGGTATCGAGCTCGAAGCCTTCAACCAGCCCAAACAGCTCGAAATAATTCATGCAGACCTCTTAGACACTGATGCTGCCCCCATGCTGCTCGCGCTCAGGTGGGCGAAGCGGCATGATTGAACCGGCCGTGGCCGACCAGTTCAACGGACAAGCGATCATGTGTTGCACACATCTCAGACACTGAAGCTTTCGCCGCAACCACACTCGCCCTTGGCGTTGGGGTTGTTGAACTGGAAGCCCTCGTTGAGGCCTTCCTTGACGAAATCCAGTTCGGTGCCATCCAGGTGGATCAGACTCTTGGCATCGACGATGATCTTGACCCCGTCCTGCTCGAATACCTGATCTTCATCTGCCAGCTCATCGACGAACTCGAGCACATAGGCAAGACCCGAGCAGCCGGTGGTCTTGACGCCGAGGCGCAGGCCGATGCCCTTGCCCCGGTTGGTCAGAAACGAGGAAACCCGTGCCGCTGCGGCATCTGTCATGGTAATGGCCATACTGCGCTCCTGACCTTAGAGACCTTTCTTCTGCTTGTAATCGGCGATGGCGGCCTTGATGGCATCCTCGGCCAGAATGGAGCAGTGGATCTTCACCGGTGGCAGCGCCAGCTCTTCGGCGATATCGGTGTTCTTGATACCGGCCGCTTCATCCAGGGTCTTGCCCTTGACCCACTCAGTCACCAGGGAGCTGGAGGCGATGGCGGAACCACAACCGTAGGTCTTGAACTTGGCATCTTCGATGATGCCGTCGTCGCTGATCTTCAGCTGCAGCTTCATCACGTCACCACAGGCCGGTGCACCGACCATACCGGTAGCGATGCTGGGATCGTTCTTGTCGAAGCCGCCTACGTTACGGGGGTTCTCGTAGTGGTCGATTACTTTTTCACTGTAAGCCATATCTAACTCCTGCTAATTCCGTTGAACACCGATCCCGCGGATCAGTGATGAGCCCATTCGACCGTGTTCAGATCGACGCCGTCCTTGTACATCTCCCACAGGGGAGACATCTCGCGCAGACGACCGATGGAGTCACGGATAAGCTTGATTGCGTAATCAATCTCTTCCTCGGTGGTGAAGCGACCCATGCTGAAACGGATGGAGCTGTGCGCCAACTCGTCGTTCAGGCCCAGTGCGCGCAGCACGTAGGAGGGCTCCAGGCTGGCCGAGGTACAGGCAGAACCGGAAGAGACCGCCAGATCCTTCAGCGCCATGATGAGGGATTCCCCTTCCACATAGGCGAAGCTGACGTTGAGGTTGCCCGGCACCCGCTGCTCCAGGTCACCGTTGATGTAAACCTCTTCGATATCCTTGATGCCGTCCCACAGACGCTGACGCAGGGCCATGATGCGCTGACCTTCGCTCACCATCTCTTCCTTGGCGATGCGGAAGGCTTCGCCCATGCCGACGATCTGGTGAGTCGGCAGGGTGCCGGAACGCATGCCGCGCTCGTGGCCACCACCGTGCATCTGGGCTTCCAGGCGCACACGCGGCTTGCGACGCACGTAGAGGGCACCAATGCCTTTCGGGCCGTATACCTTGTGGGCGGACATGGAGAGCAGGTCAACCTTGAGCGCTTCCACGTCGACCGGGATCTTGCCCACGCTCTGTACCGCATCCACATGCAGCAGGATCTTGCGGGAGCGGCACAGCTCGCCGATGGCAGCAATGTTTTGCACCACGCCGATCTCGTTGTTGACGTGCATGATGCTGACCAGGATGGTGTCATCACGCAGGGCGCCTTCGATCTGTTCCAGGGTGAACAGGCCATTGGGCATCGGCTCGAGGTAGGTTACCTCATAGCCTTCGCGCTCCAGCTGGCGACAGGTATCCAGTACCGCCTTGTGTTCGGTCTTGGAGGTAACGATGTGCTTGCCCTTGCCGGCGTAGAAATGGGCGACGCCCTTGATGGCGAGGTTGTTGGATTCAGTCGCACCGGAGGTGAAGACGATCTCGCGCGGGTCGGCACCGATCAGCTCTGCCACTTGATTACGGGCCAGATCGACCGCCTCTTCGGCTTGCCAGCCAAAGCGGTGGGAACGGGAAGCTGGATTGCCGAACAGGCCATCCATGGTGAGACACTGCATCATTTTTTCTGCGACACGCGGGTCCACCGGACAGGTTGCCGAATAATCAAGGTAAATAGGCAGTTTCATGTTTTTCTCCGTTACAGCCAGGGTCATACATCGACCAGCTGTGGAAAGCACGTTTGTTTATAGTTGGACTTTCAAGCTCACATCGCCGCGTTCTGCCCGGTCTACCAGGGACAACACGGTTTTCATTTGTTCATCTTGCTTGCCGGCAATCCGGCGCACATCGGCCTGATCAACCAGCTCGGCCAGGGTGATGTCCCCCAGGAAGCTGGAGATCCGCTCGCTCAGGTCACGCCACAGGGAGTGAGTGAGGCACTGGGTGCCGCCGTGGCAGCCGCCTTTGCCGAGGCACTTGGTGGCATCCACCGATTCGTCGACCGCGGTGATCACCTGACCGACCGAGATGGCATTCGGCGCCAGACCGAGGCGATAACCGCCGCCCGGGCCACGCACGCTGCTCACCAGGCCATGCTTGCGCAGGCGGGCAAACAGCTGCTCCAGATAGGACAAGGAGATGCCCTGGCGCTCCGAAATATCAGCCAGGGGCACGGGCCCCTGCTCTGCATGCAACGCCACGTCGAGCATGGCAGTCACAGCGTAACGTCCTTTTGAGGTCAGTCTCATATGCCTTACCGTTTTGCGAACCAATCAATATGGGCATATGGTCACATACCCGACTAAATCAGTCAAGTATATGGTTGAGTAATCCAGTCGGGTTTAATCCTGCGGTCTCGGTTTTTGCACCGAGGTCAGAATACCGCGCAGGATGTTGAGTTCCACCGCTTCCGGACGCGCCCGATTGAACAGGCGGCGCAGCTTGCTCATGACCTGTCCCGGATGATCGTCGGCGATGAAGCCGGTCTTGAGCAGCGTCTGCTCCAGATGCTGATAGAAGCCTTCCAGCTGCTCGGCGCTGGGATAATCCACCGCCATGTCGGTCTCGCCGACCTGTTCTTGCTGCAACCAGTGCATTCGCACCTCATAGCAGAGGGTCTGCACCGCCATGGCCAAGTTGAGGGAGCTGTACTCCGGGTTGGCCGGAATGGCCACGTGGTAATGGCACTTTTGCAGCTCGTCGTTGGTCAGGCCGGTGCGTTCACGGCCAAATACCAGCGCCACCGGATGCTGCATCCCCTCGGTTACCAGCTTCTCGCCCGCTTCGCGAGGGTCGAGCATGGGCCAGCTCAAGGTACGGGAGCGGGCACTGGTACCGATGACCAGACCACAATCCGCAATGGCTTCATCCAGGGTCGACACGATACGGGCATTGGCCAGCAGATCGCTGGCGCCGGCGGCCAGCGCATAGGCGTTGTCATCGGGCTGTGCTTGCGGATCAACCAGCACCATCTGGCTCAAGCCCATGGTCTTCATGGCGCGCGCCGCAGAGCCCATGTTGCCGGTGTGAGAAGTGTTTACCAACACGATACGAATCTGATCCAACATGCCCAGTCAATCTTCAGTCAAAAATGGCGCGCAATTGTAACATAGCCAATCGCTATTTTGGCACCGTAAATGGCGCGCCAATTCACAACAATGACGCCGTTTTGCAGAACAAAGCGGTATGAGACGGGTGCGCTGACTGGCTAGACTTGAAGGATGGGAAGGTGAAAAGTGGAGGCAAGATGTGCCCACGCTGGCTTTATGAGAGGTTGCCGGTCTGCTATCTGCTGATGGCGGTCGGCATCATCCTGCTCAGCCACTCCCCGCTGCTCTGGCTGGCGGGTACCTTGCTGTTTGTCGCCGGTGCCACCGTCTGGATGATGCGATCCAGCTATCGGCGTACCGATCTGGTCATCTTCCCGACCAAACGCTGGTTCCAGCCGGAGTGGCTCTACGAGGCCCAGCCGTTCATCTGGCTGGCGCTGGGTCTGCTGCTCTCGCGCCTTCCCAACGCCGGCGCCCTGCTGGCACTGCTGCCCTGTCTGTGGGCCTGTCGCTGCCTGTGGGCTCGCAATCACTACCGCCACCATGCCGATGGGCTGGTCTCACAACTGAGGCGCAACCCCACCCGCCGGCGCAGAGTGCGCCTCTTGCGCTGAGCCCGCCTTCGCCCGCTCGATGAAGGCGGCAAGATCCAGCAAGGGATAACGCACCAGGCTTGGCAAACCGTCCAGATCCAGGCTGTCCATCAGGTTTTTCACCTCCAGACCCAGCTCGGTGTTCCCTTCAATCTTCAGCTTGCGCTGGAAGAAGAGAGAGTCGGGATCTTCCTTGCGCCCGGCGATCAAAATGAGGTCGTTGGTGGTGCCGCTGAAACAGACATCGGCCTGCTCGCAATGACGCGCCACCACCAGCTTGCCATCCTGCTCGCTGATGAACCAGCAGAGCTCCAGATCCGAGACTTCGACCTTGAGCCACTTGCCCGCCAGAAATTCAAAGTCGCCATCTGCGATGGCCTCTTTGAACACGCTGGCCAGCAGGCGCTCCATCAGGTTCTGCTGCAAGGAAAATGGCACCAGTTTGAGAGGGTGGCGCAGAATGCGGGGAGCCTGTTCGACCAGGCGACGTTGCAGTTGTTGAAACACGATAAACTCCCAGTTTTTTGCGCATTCAAGCACAGGGCCGCAGCCATGATCCTGTTGGAAATCAAACTTGTGCCCACTTACCTCAAGAAGGGTAAAGCCACACAAAGCTGCCTCAGGTCAAAAAGTGGAAGGACGCCGGTGAATACAATCGGGCCACTTTTGCATTTTTTGCCCTCTCGGAGCGTACCCGATGGAATTACTCTGTCCGGCAGGCAGTTTGCCGGCACTGAAAATAGCCGTGGATAACGGGGCCGATGCGGTCTATATCGGCTTCAAGGATGACACCAACGCCCGCCATTTCGCCGGGCTCAACTTCACCGACAGCAAGCTGGAGAAAGCGGTCGACTATGTGCACCAGCATGGCCGCAAACTGCACATCGCCATCAACACCTTCGCCCACCCGGGCTCCGATGCCCGCTGGCAGCAAGCAGTGGACAAGGGCGCCGCGCTGGGTGCCGATGCCCTGATCATCGCCGACCTCGCCGTGCTCGACTATGCCAGCCGCCGCTACCCGGATCTGGAACTGCACGTCTCGGTACAGGCCAGTGCCACCAACGCCGCCGCCATCCGCTTCTACCAGCAGCACTTCAACGTTGGTCGGGTGGTGTTGCCCCGCGTCCTCTCCATGCATCAGGTGAGGCAGCTGGCCCGCGAGACCGACGTCGGCCTCGAGGTGTTCGCCTTCGGCAGCCTCTGCATCATGGCGGAGGGACGCTGCTACCTCTCCTCCTACATGACCGGTGAGAGCCCCAATACCGTCGGCGCCTGCTCACCGGCCAAGTTCGTGCGCTGGGAGGAGACCCCGAGCGGCCTCGAGTCTCGCCTCAACGAGGTGCTGATCGACCGTTACGGCCCGGGGGAAAACGCCGGCTACCCGACCCTGTGCAAGGGCCGCTTCGAGGTGGATGGCCAGACCTACCACGCGCTGGAGGAGCCCACCAGTCTCAACACCCTCGGCCTGTTGCCCGAGCTGTTCCAGACCGGTATCCAGTCGGTCAAGATTGAAGGACGCCAACGCAGCCCCGCCTATGTGGAGCAGGTCACCCGGGTCTGGCGCGCCGCCATCGACGCCTATCAGGCCAACCCGGAAGCCTATCAGGTCAAGGCCGAGTGGGATGCCCAGCTCGCCCGCGTCTCCGAGGGGAGCCAGACCACCCTCGGTGCCTACCATCGCCAGTGGCAATAAGGAGCCCTGTTCATGAAATTCTCTCTCGGCCCCCTGCTCTTCTACTGGCCCAAAGCCGACACCCAGGGCTTCTATCAGGCGGCCGCCGCCAGCCAGGCCGACATCGTCTATCTGGGGGAAACTGTCTGCAGCAAGCGCCGCGAACTGAAAGTGGACGACTGGATTGCCCTCGCCCGTCAGGTAGCCGGCTCGGGCAAGCAGGCGGTGCTCTCCACGCTGGCGCTCATCTCCGCCCCCTCCGAGCTCAAGGAGGTCAAGCGGCTGGTCGACAACGGCGAGCTGATGATCGAGGCCAACGATCTGGGGGCGGTCCAGCTCGCCAGCGAAGCCGGGCTGCCGTTCGTCTGCGGCCCCGCCATCAACGCCTACAACGCCGACGTGCTGCGCATGCTGCTCAAACAGGGGATGCAGCGCTGGGTGATGCCGGTGGAGCTGTCTCGCGACTGGCTGGTGCAGCTCAATCAGGATCTGGGCAGTGCCCGCCAGCAGTTTGAGGTGGAGGTGTTCGCCTACGGCCACCTGCCGCTCGCCTACTCGGCGCGCTGCTTCACCGCCCGCTCCCTCAACCGGCCCAAGGACAACTGCGAACTGGCCTGCATCGACTACCCCACCGGCCGGCTCGCCAGCAGCCGCGAGGGGCAGAAGGTGTTCAACCTCAACGGCATCCAGACCCAATCCGGTTACTGCTACAACCTGGGCAACGATCTGGCCGGGATGGAGGGGCTGGTGGATGTGGTGCGCCTCTCCCCAGAGGGACTGGACACCCTGACGATGCTGGAGCGCTTCAAGGCCAATGAACAAGGCCTGGCCCCCCTGCCCCTGCAGCAGGAGCGCGACTGCAACGGTTACTGGCGCCAGATCCCCGGCATGATGCTGGCGCAGTGAGCCGGCGGCATACCATCTGACGGGGTGACTCACACCGTCGCGTCTGACACCCGGACAGCAAAAAGGCCTCGCAATGAGGCCTTTTCTACATCATTCAAACCGGCAACAGGGCAAGCTCAGGATGCCTGCTTGCTGCTCTTGCCCTGGGCACTCTGAGCACCGGGCGGCAGGGGTTTGCGCGCCATCAGCTCCAGCTCCAGCAGGGCATATCTGTGCTCGATGAAGTCATACACGTTGTTGGCGAGCGCCAGCTTGAAGTAACTGATGGCTTCCTTGCGGTTGCCCTTGGCCAGTTCAAACTTGCCGAGGTAGAAGTAGGTTTCGCACAGGCGCTCGGCAAGCTCCCGGTTGTCCTTCACCCCTTTCACCACGTTGCCCATCAACTGGGTAGCATTGAGTTCGCCGGTATAGAGGCGCACCAGATCCCAGTTCCAGGCATCGTCATCGTACTTGTTGAGCCGCTCGCGCATCCGGCTCATGGCGGCCGGTGCATTGAGCTTCTGTTCGGCCAGATAGAGCCAGATCACCCGGTAAGGATCTTCCGGCTGCGCCTCGTAGAAGCGCTTCATATCGGCCGCGGCCAGCTCGGGACGATTGCCGTAATAGAGCGCAATGCCACGGTTCAAGTAGGCATAGTCATAATCGGGAGCCAGCTCGAGGGCGGAATCAAATGCCTCGTAGGCCTCGTCATAATTCTGCTGCTGCACCAGATAGACGCCGATGAAGTTGTAGGCTTCGGCAAAATCCGGCTTCTCCCGCAAGGCGCGGTTGAAATCCAGCCGCGCCAGGGAGCGCAAGCCTACCCGGTCAAACACGACAGCACGCTCATAAAACAGTTCAGCCCGTTGCTCCGTGGTCAATTCCATCTCACTGAGCATCTGCCCGAGTCGCGCCAACGCCAACTCGCTCTGGTAAGAGACCTGCAGGGGGGTCGCCAATACCAGTGAAGCGGGTTGCGGCTTGGGAACTTGAGGCGCTTCAACCTGACTGCTACTGCTGCAACCCCACATGGGGAGCAGCAACAGGATACCAAGGAGGTATCCAATCCCTTTCCTGACGTTCAATGAACACTCCGACGCTTACGCTTGACCCGGCATATGGTAAAGGTCAGCCGACACTTTGTCATGTGGCTGAGCCTCTCTCCCTCAAATAAATCAGGATTCGACAGGGTATCCGGCATCACACCAGCCCCGAAAGCCACCATCGACGCTGACCACCCGACCGTAGCCCATCTTCTGCAGGTTCTCCGCCACCAGAATGGAGCGAAATCCCCCACCACAATAGAGGTAGAGCTCGGTGTCGGGATCCGGGTAACGGGTCTCGATGTCCCGCTCGATCACGCCACGGCCGAGGTAGGTCGCCCCCGGCAGATGGCCCCTGGCCCACTCGCTCTCTTCCCGCACGTCGACCAGGTGGAAGGTGCGCCCCTCATCCTGCCAGCGTTTGATCTGGTGCACGTCGGTCTCCTGCACATGGGGACGAATGGCCTCTACCAGTGCCAGAAAACGGGGATTGTGTTGCATGGCTTGCTCCTTGCCTGTTGGCCAACAGCCGTGGGTGAAACCGTCATAATGACTCACCCGGACGATAAGAGAAAGGGCGCCTCGCGGCGCCCTTGTCATTTACGGCAGGATCTCTTGCTGATCCGCGCCCTCTTTTTCCACCTGGGTCGGCAGCATGTGCTCCCGCTTGACCCCGAAGAACATGGCGAACGAGCTCGCCACATAGATGGAGGAGTAGGTACCGAAGGCAACACCGATCACCATGGCCACCGAGAAACCGTGGATCAGCGGACCGCCCTTGAGCAGCAGCGCCAGTACCACCACGAAGGTCAACCCCGAGGTGATGATGGTCCGGCTCAGGGTCTCGGTCATGGAGAGATCCAGGATGTACTCGGTATCCCCCTTGCGCACCTTGCGAAAGTTCTCCCGCAACCGGTCGAACACCACTATGGTGTCGTTCAGGGAGTAACCCACCAGGGTCATCAATGCCGCCAGCACGGTCAGGTCGAACTCGTACTGGAAGTAGGCAAAGACGCCGAGGGTGATCATCACGTCGTGCACCAGGGAGAGAATGCCCCCCATGGCCAGACGCCATTCGAAGCGCACCGCCACGTAGATCAGGATACAGAGGATGGAGGCCAGCATGGCCAGCGCACCGTCGGTCGCCAGCTCGTCGCCCACGGAGGGGCCGACGAACTCGACGCGTTTGAGCACGGCCGCAGGATCGATCAGCTTGGCCGCCGCCAGTACCTCGTTACCCTGCTGCTCTACCTTGACCCCCTCTTTCGGGGTCAGGCGGAACAGGACGTCACGGCTGGAGCCGAAGTGTTGCAGGGTCGCCCCTTCAATCTTCTGCTCATCCAGCACCTGGTGCACCTTGTCCAGGCTCACCGACTGCTGGAACCCCACCTCGATGGTGGTACCACCGGTGAAGTCCAGACCCCAGTTCAGGCCCCGATCGAACAGGAAGAACAGGGAGATCACCATCAGCAGGGTAGAGAAGACCACACCCGGCCTGGCATAGCGCATGAAGGGAATGGGCTTTTCAAAATGTAGAATCTGAAACATGTTTCTTCCTTAGATCGGCAGCTTGTCGAGGCGCCGTCCACCCCAGGCCAGGTTGATGATGGCGCGGGAGACCGTGATGGCGGTAAACATGGAAGCACTCAGACCAATCCCCAGCGTCAGGGCGAAGCCCTTGATGGCGCCGGTACCGATACCGAACAGGATCACACAGGTGATGAGCGAGGTGACGTTGGAGTCGGCGATGGTCGAGAACGCCCGATCAAAGCCCAGATGGATGGCCTGCTGCACCCCACGACCGTTGCGGATCTCTTCACGAATACGCTCGTAGATCAGCACGTTGGCATCCACCGCCATACCCAGCGTCAAGACGATACCGGCAATGCCCGGCAGGGTCATGGTGGCCCCCGGGATCATCGACATGATACCGACGATCAGCACCAGGTTCATGGTGAGGGCGATGTTGGCCACCCAGCCGAACGCACGGTAGTAGATCCCCATGAACAGCACGATCACCAGCATGGCCCAGCCGATGGCTTCCATACCGCTGTCGATGTTCTGCTGACCCAGGCTCGGGCCTATGGTGCGCTCTTCGACGATCTGGATCGGGGCGATCAGTGCACCGGCACGCAGCAACAGCGCCAGGTTGTGGGCTTCGTTGGCGTTGTCGATGCCGGTGATGCGGAACTGGCTGCCAAGACGCGACTGGATGGTAGCGACGTTGATCACCTCCTCCTGCTTGCGGAACTTGCGCTTGCCGTCCGGACCCGGCTGACCGACCGGCTTGTATTCGATGAACACGGTAGCCATGCCCTTACCAACGTTGTCCTTGGTAAAGTTGGCCATCTTGTTGCCACCCTGGCCATCAAGCTTGATGTTGACCTGGGGACGGCTGTATTCGTCGAAACCGGACTGGGCACCCACGATGTGGTCACCGGTCAGGATGATGCGCTTTTGCAGCACCACCGGACGTCCGTTGCGATCGTTGTAGACCTTGGAGCTCGGCGGCACCCGACCATCGGCCGCGGCCTGGATGTCGGCGGTCTCATCGACCATGTGGAACTCCAGGGTCGCGGTCGCGCCCAGGATCTCCTTGGCACGGGCGGTGTCCTGAATACCGGGCAGTTCCACCACGATGCGCTCGGCACCCTGCTGTTGTACCAGCGGCTCGGCCACGCCCAGCTCGTTCACCCGGTTGCGGATGATGGTGATGTTCTGCTCGAGGGCGTACTTCTTCACTTCCTTGATCTTGGCTTCACTCAGACCGGCCAGCAGGACGAACTCGTCCCCCTTCTGCTCGGTGGTGAAGGTGAGATCCGGGTTCTGACGACGCAGGTGAGAGATGGCCTTGGCCTGATCGGCCTCGTCACGGAACAGCACCTGTACCTGATCACCGGCCCGGCGCACGCCGGAATAACGGATCTTCTGGGTACGCAGCTCGGAACGGAAATCCTGCACCATCTGCTCTTGCTGCTTGGTCAGCGCCTCGGCCATGTCCACTTCCATCAGGAAGTGCACACCGCCGCGCAGGTCCAGACCCAGCTTGAGCGGGTTGGCACCGATGGCTTCGAGCCAGGCAGGCGTGGAAGGGGCCAGGTTGAGAGCGGTAATGAAGTTGTCGCCCAGCTTGTTGGCGACGATGTCGCGCGCCTTGAGCTGCTCTTCGGTATTTTTGAAACGAACCAGGATGAAGCCGTGCTCGAACGCCGCATGCTTGACCGGGATCTGAGCCGCATCGAGCGTCTCCTTCACCAGGTCAAGGGTGTCCAGCTTGACTTCGGCCCCCCGGCTGGCAGAGATCTGCAAGGCCGGGTCTTCGCCGTAAAGATTGGGGGCTGCATATAGAAAACCGATGGCGATCACCACGACCACCATCAGGTATTTCCACAGCGGATAGCGATTTAACACGCTGTGCTCCTCGGGAGATTAGAGGGACTGGATAGAACCCTTGGGCAGAACGGCAGAGACGAAGTCACGTTTGATGGTGACCTGGGTCTGATCGTTCAGGGCCAGCACGAGGTATTCGCTGTCGGCGGATACTTTGGCGATCTTGCCAACCAGGCCACCGGAAGTGAGTACTTCGTCACCCTTGGAGAGGGAGCTCATCAGGTTGCGGTGATCTTTGGCGCGCTTGGCCTGGGGGCGATAGATCATGAAGTAGAAGATGAGGCCGAATACGGCCAGCATGATGATCATTTCCATGCCACCACCCTGTGCACCCGGAACTGCGCCTTCTGCATACGCCTTGGAGATAATGCTCATTTAACAACCTCTTATTGATGTAGATTTGAAAACTAGCTTATATATCGTTGTTATTTCACGTCATTTTCAGCTAACGGAGGCACGGGCTTCCCTTGCCGACGGTAAAACTCAGTTACAAAGTCGTCTAATTTACCCTGCTCGATCGCGTCCCGCAAACCCTGCATCACACGCTGGTAATAACGCAGGTTGTGAATGGTGTTCAGACGGGCACCGAGGATCTCGTTGCACTTGTCCAGATGGTACAAATAACTGCGGGTGTAGTTCTTGCAGGTGTAGCAATCGCAGTCGGCATCCAGGGTGCTGGTGTCCTCGCGATACTTGGCGTTGCGGATCTTGACCACCCCATCGGTGGTGAACAGGTGGCCGTTGCGAGCGTTGCGGGTCGGCATCACGCAATCGAACATGTCGATGCCGCGGCGCACCCCTTCCACCAGATCTTCCGGCTTGCCCACGCCCATCAGGTAGCGCGGCTTGTCGGCCGGGATTTTCGGGCAGACGTGCTCGAGGATGCGATGCATGTCCTCTTTCGGCTCACCCACCGCCAAACCACCGACCGCGTAACCGTCGAAGCCGATCTCCAAGAGACCGTCCAGCGACACATCCCGCAGATCTTCGTACACGGAACCCTGGATGATGCCGAACAGGGCGTTCTTGTTGCCGAGCGCATCGAACTTGTCGCGCGAACGCTTGCCCCAGCGCAGGGACATCTCCATGGACTTGCGCGCCTCTTCGTAAGTGGCCGGGTACGGCGTGCACTCATCGAAGATCATCACGATGTCGGAACCCAGATCGTACTGGATCTCCATGGATTTCTCGGGGTCGAGGAAGATCTTCTCGCCATTGATGGGGTGACGGAAGTGCACCCCCGCCTCGGTGATCTTGCGGATGTGCCCCAGGCTGAACACCTGGAAACCGCCGGAGTCGGTCAGGATCGGGCCCTGCCAGTTCATGAAGTCATGCAGATCGCCGTGGGCGCGCATCACCTCCTGCCCCGGCCGCAGCCAGAGGTGGAAGGTGTTGCCAAGCAGGATCTGGGCACCGGTCTCACGCACCTCTTCCGGGGTCATCCCCTTGACGGTGCCGTAGGTGCCGACCGGCATAAAGGCCGGGGTCTGCACTGTGCCGCGCTCGAATACCAGCTGGCCGCGACGGGCACGGCCGTCAGTGGTTTTCAGTTCAAATTTCATTGCTACCTCGTTGCGTCAGAGAAACAGTCTGACAGTAGGGGGCCCGAGGGCCCGGTATAAAAGGCGCGGCTTATGCCTGCGCCCGGCGACGGGTGACGAACATGGCGTCCCCGTAGCTGAAGAAACGGTACTGCTCGGCCACGGCCGCCTGGTAGGCCGCCATCACGTTGTCGTAGCCGGCAAAGGCGCTGACCAGCATGATCAGGGTCGACTCCGGCAGATGGAAGTTGGTGACCATGGCATCGACCACCTGGAACTGGTAACCAGGGAAGATGAAGATGTCGGTGTCGCTGAAGAACGGCGCCAGCGGCTTGCCCTGGGCCAGGGTCACCTTGGCCGCACTCTCGAGCGATCGCACCGAAGTGGTCCCCACTGCAATCACCCGGCCACCGCGGGCGCGCGTCGCGGCGATGGCGTCCACCACCTCCTGCGGCACCTCGGCATACTCCGAGTGCATGTGGTGATCTTCAATCTTGTCCACCCGCACCGGCTGGAAGGTGCCCGCCCCGACGTGCAGGGTGACGAACGCCGTTTCCACCCCCTTGGCACGGATCTTCTCGAGCAGCGGCTCGTCGAAGTGCAACCCGGCAGTCGGCGCCGCCACGGCACCCGGCTTCTGGTTGTAGACGGTCTGGTAGCGCTCCTTGTCGGCATCCTCGTCGGGACGATCGATGTAAGGGGGCAGCGGCATGTGGCCGATGGCTTCCAGGATCTCCAGCACAGGGCGCGGATCCAAGAAGTGGATCTCGAACAGGGCATCGTGACGGGCACGCATCTCGGCTTCGACTTTCTCGCCGTCGGCCCCGCCATCCAGAATGAGCCGGGTACCGGGCTTGGGGGATTTGGAAGAGCGCACATGGGCCAGCACGCTGTGCTCGTCCAGCATCCGCTCCACCAGCACCTCCAGCTTGCCGCCGCTGGCCTTCTGGCCAAACATGCGCGCCGGAATGACACGGGTGTTGTTGAATACCAGCAGATCGCCGGGGTTGAGCTGGTCCAGCACATCCACAAATTGACCGTGGCGCAGTGCGCCAGTTTGACCATCGAGCTGCAACAGACGACTGGCGGTACGTTCCGTCATGGGATAGCGGGCAATCAGCTCGTCTGGCAGATCAAAATGAAAATCGGATACTTGCATCTTTCACCTCGGGGGGAATCGGCGGCTAGTCTAGTTATCCCCTTCTTCCAAGGCAACCCAAAAGACCAAAAACCCAAGGGAGACAAGGGATAGCGAGCAATTATGTGAAGCAGGGCCAGTTAAAAAACCTTTAAGGTTTTGTATTGACCCTGATCATGTTTTGCCGAGGGGGGCTGGGCTAGGGTGAAAGCAGATACACAAGGAGGCCCACCATGATGACCCTATCCGAGATCATGACTGAACACCCCTTCACCCTGGGTCCGGAAAACAGCGTCAAACAGGCGATGGATCTGATGCAGCAGGAGCGGATCCGCCACATCCCCATCGTTGACGAACAGCATCATCTGCTGGGCCTGGTTACCCTCTCCGACATCCTGGCCACCCGCGAGTCCAAACTGCTGCTGATCAATCCGGAGCGGGAGGCGGAGTTCACCGACAGCGTGCAGCTCGACGAGATCATGACCCGTCAGGTGGCGAGCGTGGATCCCCACGCCGGCATCAAGGAGGCGGCGCTCTACCTGCAACGACACAGATACGGCTGCCTGCCGGTACTCAAAGGACGCAAGTTGATCGGCATCGTCACCGAGTCGGACTTCATTGCCGTCGCCATCAACCTGCTGGAACTGATGGAGGAGCAGGAACCGCCTGGCGACTTTTGATCTCAATTTAATGTAATAAAATTACAATAAAAGCGTTTTCAGCGTACTTGATCGGCAATAAAGCTGAAACCCTTTCATTTTGATTGAAAAATTACACCATAACCTTGCTTTGTGATCTACATCACACTATCATGGCCGTCATGCAATAGTTGCCGAGCGGAAGACGAGGGATTGTGCACCCGTCCTCTTCCTCTCATATGTCTGCAAGTTTGCACACCCCGTAGTTAGTCTTTGCTGTAAAGCTTTTGTTTATATAGCCATTCCTTGTTTGATGACCCGGCCTTGTCCTTGCGACGACGCCGGGATTTTTTTATCTGCGCGTTTCCCCTCCCCCTCGTCCCCGTGCGTGCCGGCGCCTGTGCGTCGCAAGGCAGCAGACCCCAGCCCTCTCTGCGGTTGGCAGACTGCCACCCGCCCCCTTGAAAAGCCGAAGCCGCGCACAGATGTTGAATCTCGACAAGGAGTTATCCCGGCATGCCGGCGATATTCATGTTAGGTACAGCAGCCATGGTTTATCTAATAAGTAGATTTAAGTGATTCAAAATTGCGGCTTTGATCGATTAGAAAAAGTCCCTATGATGAATCCATCGAAAGTTAAACGCCTCGTCCGGCACGACTCTTCAAACCCAGACAGGCATATGTACATCACCAAGGAGCAAATACATGTCTACCTACATCAACACTGAAATCAAGCCGTTCAACGCCACCGCCTACCACAATGGCAAATTCGTTCAGGTGTCTGACGCTGACCTGAAAGGCAAGTGGTCCGTGGTGTTCTTCTACCCGGCTGACTTCACCTTCGTCTGCCCGACCGAGCTGGGTGACCTGGCTGACAACTACGCCGAATTCCAGAAGCTGGGCGTCGAGATCTACTCCGTCTCCACCGACACCCACTTCACCCACAAGGCCTGGCACGACACTTCTGACACCATCCAGAAGATCCAGTACCCGATGATCGGCGACCCGACCGGCACCATCACCCGCAACTTCGGCGTGATGATCGAAGAAGCTGGTCTGGCTGACCGCGGCACCTTCGTCATCGACCCGCAAGGCATCATCCAGATCGTTGAAATCAACGCCGGCGGCATCGGCCGTGACGCCCTGGAACTGCTGCGCAAGGTCAAGGCTGCCCAGTACGTTGCTGCTCACCCGGGTGAAGTGTGCCCGGCCAAGTGGAAAGAAGGCGACGCCACCCTGGCCCCGTCCCTGGATCTGGTAGGCAAAATCTAAGCCTCCCCGCTCTGAAGACCGGCCCACTCAAGGGCCGGTCTGCTTTCTGGCCTGACAAAACGCCGACCCGCAATCAAAAGAAGGAATTCGAAGATGTTGGATACCAACCTCAAACAACAACTCAACGGTTACTTGCAGTACATCGTCAATCCCATCGAGATCAGCGTGTCCGGCAATGACAGCGACAAATCCGCCGAACTGCTGGCATTGGCCACAGAGATCAGCGAGATGTCCCCCAAGATTGCCATGACAGATGGCACTGCCGCCCGCAAGCCTTCCATGAGCGTCGCACCGAAGGGCCAGGCCCCGCGCGTTCATTTTGCCGGCATCCCCATGGGTCATGAATTCACCTCCCTGGTGCTTGCCCTGCTGCAAAGCGGCGGTCACCCCTCCAAGGCCGATGCGGCCGTGCAGGAGCAGATCCGCAACCTCAAGGGCGAGTTCCACTTCGAGACTTACATTTCGCTCTCCTGCCACAACTGCCCGGACGTGGTGCAGGCGCTGAACCTGATGGCGACCCTGAACCCCGGCATCACCCACACCATGATCGACGGTGCCCTGTTCCAGGACGAGGTCAACGAGCGTCAGATCATGGCAGTACCGAACGTCTACCTGAACGGTCAGCCGTTCAGCCAGGGCCGTATCTCGCTGGAAGAGATCGTCGCCAAGCTCGACACCGGCGCAGCAGAACGCAAAGCTGAAGAGCTGAGCGCAAAAGCCCCTTACGACGTACTGGTCGTCGGTGGTGGCCCGGCTGGCGCAGCCGCCGCCATCTATGCCGCTCGCAAAGGCATTCGCACCGCCATCGTCGCCGAGCGTTTCGGTGGCCAGGTGATGGACACTGTCGGCATCGAGAACTTCATCTCCGTGCCCTACACCGAAGGCCCCAAGCTGGCCGCGAGCCTGGAGCAGCACGTCAAGCAGTACGGCGTGGAAGTGATCACCGAGCAGCGCGCCGCCGCCATCAGCAAGGATGGCTACGTCAACGTGGATCTCGCCTCTGGCGCCACCTTGAAGAGCCGCGCCGTGATCCTGGCGACCGGTGCCCGCTGGCGCGACCTGAACGTACCGGGCGAGCTCGAGTACCGCACCAAGGGCGTGGCCTACTGCCCGCACTGTGACGGCCCCTTCTTCAAAGGCAAGCGGGTCGCGGTGATCGGGGGCGGTAACTCCGGCATCGAGGCAGCCATCGATCTGGCTGGCATCGTCGAACACGTCACCGTGGTGGAGTTCGCCGACACCCTGCGTGCCGACGAGGTATTGCAGAAGAAGGCCCGCTCCATGGGCAACATCGACATCATCATGAGCGCCCGCACCACCGAAGTGATCGGTGACGGCAGCAAGGTGGTGGGCATGGATTACGAAGATCGCACCACCGGTGAAATCAAGCATCTGGCGGTGGCCGGCATCTTCGTCCAGATCGGTCTGGTGCCGAACACCGAGTTCCTGAAGGGGAGCGACGTGGCCCTGACCCGCTTTGGCGAGATCGAGATCGACACCAAGGGCGCCACCTCCCTGCCCGGCGTCTACGCCGCAGGGGACGCCACCACGGTGCCGTTCAAGCAGATCATCATCTCCATGGGTGCCGGGGCTACCGCCGCACTGGGAGCGTTTGATTACCTTATTCGCAATCCGGCGCCGGAAGCGACCAAAGCTGACGCCGTCACCGCCTGATAGCGACCAGATGAACAAAAAGCCGACTCACTGAGTCGGCTTTTTTTGTTGCTACGCACCCGTGACTCAGCCGGCCTTTGACTGCTGGCCCTCATCCGATCCGGGGGTGGCATAGCTGGCGGGTACCGCCTCCCCCGCCAGATCCGTTCTCGGCTCCAGCTCCGCCGTCATGGGGGTATTGGGCGGCACCGGGATGAACACCTGGTGATCGGCCAGCGGAATGGGCGCTCGCTGCCGCTTGCGCCAGCCTAGATATCCCACCAGCAGCAGGCCACAGAGGGCGAAGTAGACGAACAACCCCTCTGGCCCGAACTGCGCCATGACAAAAGGCGCCAGCAGCGGCCCGGTCATGGCGCCTAGGCTGTAGGCGAGCAGCAACCCCTGATTGGCCCCCAGCACCTGGTCCGGGCGCAGCTCGTCACAGGCGTGGCTGAGGCTCAAGGGGTAGATGGAGAACGCCATGCCGCCCAGCAGGAACACCAGGCCCCCCATCAGCGGCTCGCGCCAGCCGGCGGGCAGCAGCACCATCAACAGGGCCAGCAGCGCCAGCACGGCGCCAAGCAGCAGGATCACCAGCCGCCTGTCGTAGCGATCGGAGAGACGACCGATGGGGTACTGCAGGCACATGCCCCCCAGGATCACCAATGCCATCATGTCCGCCACCTTGGAGAGCGACGAACCGCTGTCGGTAAAATAGAGCGGCAGCAGGCCGTAGATGGCCCCGAGAATGAGGCCGGAGGTAAAGCTGCTGCCCATCCCCGCCGGGGTGAGCCGCACCAGCTCCAGCACGCCGACCGGCTGGGGCGCCACCATGGCCGGGGTCGCTACCCGGGAAACCGCCAGCGGGATCACCGACAGGGTCGCCGCCATGGCGCACAGGACGAACGGGGTCAGCACCATGGGATCCACCCACTTGAGCAGCAGTTGCCCCATGGCCAGGGAGCCGTAGAGCAGGATCATGTAGAGGGACATCAGCCGGCCCCGGTTGGCCGGCGTGCTGGAGACCAGCATCCAGGACTCCAGCACTACGAACAGGCCGCCGGTGGCAAAGCCCCCCACCAGCCGCAGCGCCGCCCAGCTCAGCGGCTCCACCACCATGCCGTGCAGCAGAAACAGAAAGCAGAGCAGGGAGGCATAGGCCGCATAAGCCCGAATGTGACCGACCCGGATGATGAGGCGGGCATTGACGAAGGCCCCCAGCACCAGCCCGCCGAAGTAGGCGGCCGATACCAGGCCGATGGCCTGGGCCGATACCTGCTCGGCAGACAGGCGCACCGTCAGCAGGGTGTTGAACATGCCGTGGCCCAGAATGAAGATCACCAGACTGGTCAGGGGTGAGAGGAACCTTGCGAGTGTCATGGGGTCTCCCTGATTGGCTCAATCGTGAGCAAAACAACCATGGTACCGTCTGCTTCCCGCCCACTTCAACCCGAGCGCCCCGCCAGGGCGTGGACCGCGGGCTATGCTTGCTGGGTATCCCATGATGGAGCGTCCCATCATGGTCATCACAGTGGAGACAGCCGACATGAAACCAGCCCTGCTTTTGGCCAGCCTGCTCTTTACCGGCAGCGCCCTCGCCTTTCACTGCCCCGCCGACATGAAGAAGATCGATGATGCCCTCGCCGCCAAACCCGCCCTCAGCGCCGACAAACTGGCCGAGGTGAAGAAGCTGCGCGCCGAGGGGGAAGTCCTGCACAAGGCAGGCAAGCATCAGGAGTCCGTCGATACCCTGGCCAAGGCAATGGCCATGCTGGGGTTGAACAAGAGTTAGCGCAGGCACCACAGCCCACGGCTGCGAACAGGATCAGCCATGCCCTTGCGGGCCCTCGCCACCGGTGGCAAGGGCCCGCTGTTTATCTGGGCTCCTTGCTACCCCCGACTGCTACACCCGGCCGCTGTAGACCAGAGTGTCGTAGTTGAAGGCAATTACGCCATCGACTGCATGGCGGGCAAATTCCCGGGCGATCAGTGCCGTCAGCTCGGCATGGGCTTGCGAGCCGGCCACCGGGGCATAAGAAGAGGAGTTGAGCCGCCCCAATACTCCGTCAAGATCGAATAGCTGGCGGTTGGCGAAACGATCGAGCCGGTACTCCCCCTCGAAGAAGGCCTGAAAGTCCCCTTCGCCCAGATTGCGGTGATTGACCTCCTCATAATCTCCCGAATAGGTACGCAGGCCCGCCTCATAAGCCTTGAGAAATGGGGTGTCGGTCAGCCGGTCGTTCCAGATGAGGGCAACCCGGCCACCGGGTCTGAGCAGCCGCCGGCACTCCTGCTTGAAGGCGGCGCGATCAAACCAGTGAAACGCCTGCGCCACCGTCACCAGATCCACCGACCCGTCCGCCAGACCGGTGGCTTCGGCACTGCCATCCTGCCACTCGATATTGGTCACTGCCTGCAGCTGCTGCCGGGCCGCCCCGCGCATCTCCGCATTTGGCTCGACCGCCCAGACCCGCGCCACCCGGAGAGCCAGCAGCGCGGTCAGGATACCGGTGCCGGCCCCGATATCGGCCACCCGGGCAGCAGGCCCCATGGCCAACTCGCTGGCCAGAAAATCGAGCATGGCGGCAGGATAACTTGGCCGATATTTCACATAGGCCTCGACCCGGGTCGAGAATCGCTGGGTACTGTCCATTGCCACTCCTTGTGCTGGATCTGTACGGGATCAGGGCTGAGTCAATCGCCCCGCCCCTCATCCTGCCCCGAACGCAACCGGCAAGGCAACCACCCCGTCATGGCGGCCCGGCATCATCGCCACGCACCTGAGTGCCGGGGTCAGCCGATGCGCCTGCCTTGTGCATCCACCACCTGCTCTCCATCTTCCTTGCTGAAGGCTCCTTGCTGAGGGGACGGCAGAATATCCAGTACCACTTCTGACGGGCGGCACAGCTTGGTGCCAAGCGGGGTCACCACGATGGGCCGGTTGATCAGGATGGGGTGCGCCAGCATGGCATCGACCAGTTCATCGTCGCTGAACTGGTTCTCGGCCAGTCCCAGCGCCTCATAGGGGGGCACGTTCTGGCGCAGCAGGTTGCGAACCGGCATGCCCATGGCGGCAATCAAGGCCAGCAGCGTCTCGCGACTGGGCGGTGTCTCCAGATAGTGGATGACGGTCGGCTCAACGCCTGAGTTGCGGATAAGCGCCAGCGTATTGCGGGAGGTGCCGCAGGCCGGGTTGTGGTAGATGGTGATTTGGGCATCATTCATGATGGGTTCTCTGGGTTGGTATAAGAGCGCTTCATGCGCAGGGCGACATTGACCAGGGCGATCAGTACGGGCACCTCCACCAGCGGGCCGATCACCCCGGCAAAGGCCTGATCCGAGCTCAGCCCGAACACCGCGATGGCGACGGCGATGGCCAGCTCGAAGTTGTTGCCGGTGGCGGTAAAGGCGATGGAGGCATTCTTGTCATAGGGGATGCCCAGTTTCTTGCCAACCAGGAAGCTGGTGAAGAACATCAGCACGAAGTAGACCATCAGGGGCACCGCGACCCGCAGCACATCCATGGGCAGTTCGACGATCATCTCCCCCTTGAGGCTGAACATCAGCACGATCGTGAGCAGCAGCGCGATAAGCGTGATGGGGGAAATTGCCGGAATAAAACGCTCGGTGTACCACTTCTCCCCTTTCGCCTTGACCAGATAGTGACGGCTCAGGAAGCCTGCCAGGAAGGGAATGCCCAGATAGATCAGCACGCTTTGCGCGATATCCAGCATGGTGATGTCCACCGCAAAGCCCTGCAGGCCAAACAGCGGCGGCAGCACGGTAATGAACAACCAGGCCATCAGGCTGTAGGTGAGGATCTGGAACGCGCTGTTGAGCGCCACCAGGCCGGCGCCGTACTCCTTGCTGCCGCCGCCGAGATCGTTCCACACCAGCACCATGGCGATGCAGCGCGCCAGACCTATCAGGATGAGCCCCACCATATAGCCCGGCTGATCGTGCAAAAACACCAGCGCGATGACGAACATCAAGATGGGGCCAACCAGCCAGTTCATCACCAGCGAGAGGGTGATGGCTCGGCGATCCCGGGTCATGGCCCCCATGGTGGCGTAATTCACCTTGGCCAGCGGCGGGTACATCATCAGGATAAGGCCAATGGCCAAAGGTATATTGGTAGTCCCGACCGACATCGCCTCATTCCACTCGGAGACCTGGGGAAACAAATAGCCAATCCCAATCCCGATGGCCATGGCGACAAAGATCCAGAGGGTGAGGTTGCGATCGAGAAAGCGCATTTTTTTGCTGACGGGCAGATCGCAGCAGGCATTGGTACTCATGAAAAGACTCCCAGAAGGGTAACGAATGGCGGGCAGACAGTGCCCTTACTCTTTATCACAACAGGCAGGTGCACAGAGGGACTCGACACCTCCCACCCCGCAGGCCTCTGGATGACCGGCGCAGCACTCCTCGGTGAGGTAACCGATAAGATCCAGCATCAGAGGGATATTGGCGCGATAGCGCAAGAAACGCCCCTCCTGCTCCACCGAGAGCAGGCCCGCGTGCAACATGGCCTTGAGGTGAAACGAGAGGGTATTCGGGGCGATGTCGAGCTCGCTGGCAAGCTGTCCGGCCACCATGCCTTCCAGACCCGACTTGACCAGCAGGCGCCACACATCGAGACGAATGCCGGACGCGAGGGACTCAAACACCTTGGTAGCGATCGCTTTGTTCATGCAAACCTCCGTCTATCTCTACATTAATTCAACTATACAAGAAAGATTGAATCATTCAAACTCCCCCCGCCATTTCAGCGCCATCGTCCCCGCCAATAAAAAGGGCCTTGCGCATGCAAGGCCCTTGGTCTCTCTGTTCGAGTCAAGATGACTCTTGATCACAACCATTTAAGTTGGAAACTGGCAGATCAAAGTATTCAATGAGTTAACGATACCAAATGTGACATTTAAGTTGGAAACTCAAAAGTAATACTACATCTGCTCCGTGAGCAAACAGGACATTTAAGTTGGAAAACAGGCTCTATTTGACGTGATGGGGAGGGTGCGAACAAATCCTTGACACGAGATCATCAGATTTTCTTAGTACCATGGATGAGAACCAACGTGAGCCATCAACTGACCTTCGCTGACTACGAGTTCAATGGCAAACACCGCCAGACCCGCAAAGAAATCCCCCTTTTGTTCGGATCTCCCTAATTTATCAAAGGCTATGCACATACACATTTTCAAGAATACTTGTCGCGTGAAAAATAAAAATCACTGGCGATAGATTTAAAATTACTACCGTTAGCACTGCCCCATAGACAGCATCATTTATTATTACCCTGGATGGACATATATTTTTCATCTAATTGTGCAGAGAATCCAACTATTAATGATTTCAGCCCGAAATGGAAGGCCGTTTCAGCAGTGGTTCTCGTCTGAACATTAAATGCCTCCTGTAATAATGGTGGCACAGCGTCCATCACTGTATTGTATTCTGTCGGGTTTGTGGCTTGCTCTTCCAATACTGCACCCAGCGTAAAATGGCTGATAGATTGCAGAATGAAAAGAGCCTCCTCGACCGAAAACCCTGCATCGCATAGACAGCGTAGTTGCGCCTCTGCTTGTTCAAACTGGGGGGGCGTAGGAGAGGTCCCTATGTGCAATCGGGCTCCATCACGATGGACCAATAATGCTTTACGGAAACTCAGAGCATTTTCCTGGAGAAACTGCTGCCAACTCTCAGTCGGTAACGGTACTGAACGGGTGTGATGCTTCGCCAGTATTGCCTCTGAAAGCATGTTCATAAGGGTCTGCTTGTTGCGCACGTGCCAATACAGAGTCGGTTGCTCAATTTTGAGGGACTGCGCCAGCTTACGCGTAGTCAGGCCCTCTAGCCCTTCTCTGTCCAGCAGGGTGAGCGCCATTGAAATTACGTCGTCCAAGCTTAGTCGTGCCATCACTATCTCCTTTCGCTGTTGACAATCTATCACTGATAGAGTTACTTTTCAAACCCTATCACCGATAGAGAGCGTTAACTATGAACCGCACTGTGATGATGGCACTGGTCATCATTTTTTTAGATGCCATAGGGATTGGCATAATTATGCCTGTCTTACCGGCGTTATTACGGGAGTTTGTTGGAAAGGCTAATGTTGCGGAGAACTACGGTGTTTTATTGGCGCTGTATGCAATGATGCAAGTGATTTTTGCCCCTCTTCTCGGCCGCTGGTCAGATCGCATAGGTCGTCGCCCTGTATTATTACTTTCACTTTTAGGTGCAACACTGGACTACGCATTAATGGCAACAGCCAGCGTAGTGTGGGTGTTGTATCTGGGACGCTTAATTGCTGGTATTACCGGTGCGACTGGAGCTGTTGCAGCCTCAACAATTGCCGATGTCACACCTGAGGAATCCAGGACACATTGGTTTGGTATGATGGGTGCCTGTTTTGGTGGCGGTATGATTGCTGGACCAGTCATTGGTGGTTTTGCAGGTCAACTTTCGGTACAGGCACCGTTTATGTTCGCTGCTGCCATTAACGGGCTGGCATTTCTGGTCTCCCTATTCATTTTACATGAGACCCATAATGCTAATCAGGTTAGTGACGAGATAAAGAATGAAACAATCAATGAAACCACATCCTCCATACGCGAGATGATCTCCCCATTATCGGGATTGCTAGTTGTCTTTTTCATCATTCAATTGATTGGCCAAATCCCTGCAACATTATGGGTTTTATTCGGAGAAGAGCGCTTCGCATGGGATGGCGTAATGGTCGGTGTTTCATTGGCTGTGTTTGGGCTTACACACGCTCTGTTTCAAGGACTTGCTGCTGGTTTTATCGCTAAACATTTGGGAGAACAGAGAGCTATCGTGGTTGGCATCTTGGCTGATGGCTGTGGCCTACTTTTATTGGCAGTCATTACGCAAAGCTGGATGGTTTGGCCAGTTGTGCTGTTACTCGCTTGTGGTGGCATAACTCTTCCCGCTTTGCAGGGAATTATATCTGTTCGTGTCGGTCAGGTAGCACAGGGACAATTGCAAGGGTTGCTGACCAGTTTGACACACCTCACGGGTGTAATCGGTCCACTTATTTTTGCATTTTTGTATAGTGCAACCCACGAATCTTGGAATGGTTGGGTGTGGATAGTTGGATGCGGATTGTATGTAGTTGCACTGACTATACTGAGGTTTTTCTATCCCGGCAGGGCAGTCCACCCGAAAAATCAGAGCAATTCACAGCCATTTCTTTAAATGGTAATGGTAACTGAATGCCCCCAATTCCTAGACGTGAAACCGACCGTTGCACAGCATCAGAAATTGTGAATGTAACACATTGGACTACTACGAGAACCTACAATGCAAGCCATATTATTTGAGTAGTATTAACGCTACTCCATAACGACTGTCGCCATACTGAAAGTATGGTAAACAGAATAAAGAACTGTCCTCCACAATTGCAAGCCACCATGCCAATCTGTCAGCGCATAATGCCCATTATGTTTAATTGCAGTGTTTGCTTAGCAAAATGGTCACTTCGCAGCCAAATAGTAAATTAGCGCCAGTTTTACACCCTCAGCCGAAGCTAGTCTGGGCCTGATTAGCGTGAAAGTTTATGACAAATCGCTGGTGAGTTTGACTCAGCGAGGAGGCCACTCTGATTTACTCCAAGAAAAGCCATCAAGCGGGTATTTTGATCGGTTTAACTCAATGACCCACCCGCTACCGGCAGACGCGAACGCCAGTTGATAGCCCTGCTCGGGCGAGATGCCAGACGGCAAAGCGGAGACTGAGCGAAAGCTTTCGTCATCAGATGACACCTCTCACCGGTTGACACACGCCTGCGTTGCCGATGCCAGAACCTAATCGGCTCAAAAAGGCCTAGATAATGAGCCGATTAACGTCACTAATCGGCTCATCGCCAAATCAGGTCCTGATTCGTCACAAAAGCGCCAACGCTTTCGTCGACGGCCAACGAAGTGCGCCAAACTAGGTGAGATCCCAATGAACTCTTGAGTGATGGATTACATTGGGCCCGACAACGTTCACGACCATCATCAACAGAGCCCATATGGAGACAACTGGCTACATGAATCGTGCTAACCACGCTCTCACCGCTAGCAGTTCATCTGTGACCGATGTTCTTGCATCCCTCGATATGCCTCGCAATAGGCTGGCGGCTCATCAGCACATTGTTGCCGGAGTCTCCCCTGAGGTCGTCATCAAGTTGGTTGCCCTGCTAGGGTCGGACACTCGTACTGTTTGTGCGATGATCGGCATTCACCGTGATGAGTTGAGTCGCCAAATCAGGCGGGGAGTTCACCTATCTCCCGCTCAGGGAGATCGCCTCTACTGGGTTGTACTAGCGCTGGAGGCTGTCATATCCCTGTACAACGGCGATATTACCAAGTCATTACGATGGCTCACTCGACCAGCCTGGGGATTTGGGGGTGAAAGGCCCGCTGAGGTGCTCACCTCACCGATGGGCGCTCAGGCGGTTATCGACCTTGCAGGAGGAATTGAACACGGCGTCCCTTATTGATTCACCCGTACATGTCATCGTTTATACCAGAACGACCCCTTTCAACCGCTTGCAGCGTGTCGAATCGCCCGCTTAAGCCCAAACGAATCCATTAACATGAATGGCCAGTATTTCCGAAGCTATTTTGACGCAATCAAAACTCAAGGTGACGAAGCTCTTCGTAGTCAAACTGCCCATCCCTGAGGAGATGAATGATGACCTCGCCTTGATCTAGTTCAAGCGCATTTAACATGTTCTCAAGGACCCCGCAGGTATAAAAAGTCATGCCATTTTCCCCATCAAATGGCAGCCAGTAATCATTACCAGATGACTGTTTCCATACTAGAAAGTCACCCTGTCTTGCTATCGTTGATAGGGTTCCAGTTCCGCTGGAAAGTCGCCATCTGTCATCTTGTCGCCAAGATGCAAATATTTTGAATACGCCAACTCGCTCCTCCTTTTCATCTGGTGGGATACGCAATACCACCCACCCCTCTGGTGTAACTTTCATACCACGGCTCCTTTCATAGCGCAGGATAAATTAGGTTCTTGGACAACCTGCTGTGACGGGCAGAATGCAATTATTCCCATGCAACACGAGAGTATCTGTTGTCTGATTGCCGTTGGGCGCAGGCTGGCACGCTCCTGCGTGAGCCGACGGGTCTCAATCGCTTCATCGTTAGATAAGCTCCTGATTTCCTTCAACTCGCCCAAAGTGGTCCGGATCGGCGGGTTGATAGTCTTCCGCGAACAGGTTTTGCAACCGATGAGCCTGCCTCAGGTTTGCCAACGCTTCGAAAAAACAGGTTTCGCAAAGATGCACCTGATATTGCGCACCATCGTGCTGCGAACCATACCCCCAGCGCGCTGCCAGCGTGCCGAACTCCTGCGTACCAATGGTGGTTGTCGTGCTACTGCCACAGACATCGCAGAGAATATCGACGACCTGCGTGGTGGGGACGATGGCTTCGACTTTCATGGCAATACTCCTCGTGTTGACCCCTGACAGCCGTGCCTATATCGACGGCAACCATCAGGGTTTGGCATGCTGGGCTGCGTAAGCAGCGACAAGTCGCACAGCCAGCGCATAGCTGAGCGGTAATCTAGCTTTGTATTTCCTGAGCCAATCCGGTTTGCCAAGCGCACGCTCCAGGGCTGACAATGATCTTGCCTGTGCGGCCAGCTGCCCAAGTCGTGCAGCCAGTTCCAGATCCCGTTGTGCCCAATCCACGCTGGGATGGTGAACAGCCCGTTTGGGAGCGGGCAACTGCTGATACAGCCAGACGCGATCATGCTGATAGAGCCAGCTGAATGCCGTTCGGCACGCCTGCTCGATGACACCGCGACTGGCATGGACATGCTGTGCCAGATATGTCGTCAATGTATCGCGGTGCTCACGCAGCTTGCGCACTCTGCCCAAATGCCGCCGCCAATCAGACAACCCCTGATGGCTCTGAATGATGGCTTCGACCGCACCGACTGAGACGCCATGGCAATGGGCGATCTGCTGTCGGCTTACCCCCATGAACGCCTGCCGCCATATCCCCTGCGCCACTGCCGCAGTGATGCGCTGGATTCGGTGTTCGACGGGGTGGTTGTGTCGCAACGCGAGTTGCTTGATATAACCGACACTGTAACCGGTGTGGCGGGCGATCTGGCGCATGGAGAGCGGCTCTGCCAACCACCTTAGCACTGCTCGCTCGGCGGCTTGCGCGTCACGCGCTGGCGGCACAGGCAACACCTGCTGCGCCTCGATGGAGAAGAACTCCGCTGGGCTGCGACTCACAAACGCCATCAGCATCACATGTTTCAGGTAGTGGTGACTGCGGTCACCGTGCACCAGCCCCGAGACGTATCGATAGTTGGCCAGTCCCGGCGGCACTATCGGCGTTATATCGGCAAACAACCCCTGCCAGAACTCCGTCATGGCCTGCAACAGGGCCTGGCTGCGCAGATGGCCTCGGGCCGTCAGATAGCCCTGTTGCCCGAGCCATCGCTGGTACAGCTCCGCTAGCGACTCCGTTGGTGACTGGACGCACAGATGCCGATGCAGAGCGGTGATATATGCAGAGAGATAGATTTCATGTGCGGATGGTCGTGATGGTTCACAGGGTATCGCGGGATCCGGCAGGAACAATCGGCGGTCGATGCCGCCTGCACCGGCCACCAGGGTATGCAGACGCAGCTGGTGCGTTTCACAGGCGGTGACCCCGTACAGTTGGTGCGCCGTATGCCAGTAGCCGCAACCCACGACCTGTTCATCCCCCCGCAGGCAGGCGGGACACCATTTAAGGCAGACACCGCCAAAATGTAGTTTGCTGGCGGCCTGCCCTGACAGGGCGATGATCCCCCTCCCCTCACCCAGCATGGCGGCCGCTAGGGCGTGGACTTGGGATTGCTCGTCCAGCGCGAAGGCATAGAGCGGGAAGCCCGTGCCATAGTGCAGCAGGTATTGCGGATCCACTCCAGCAGCCTGGGCAGTAACCTCAATATGGCCTGGCAATACCGGATGCAACCGAATGGCAGGACGATGGAACAATCGTTCACAGAAGCGGTTTCGGTCACTGTAGGCAGAATGTACGAAACACTGGCTAACCCAGCTGTAGGCTGATTCGCCAGGAATATAGGTTGGGCTCACTGAGGTCAACACCGCTCACCCCTCAGATCCCAGGAGCCCTACCAGATCGATACCTGCATGCTGCAATAGCAGAAGGTGGGCCAGAGGATGCAACGGATCTCGGGCTGACTGCTCATGATAGCCCCGTGCATTACGCAGTTGGGGGGGTAACTGCCAGCCCTGACCGATCCGTCCAGAGTTGATGAAATACGCAGCCAATGTCTGGGGATCGCTCTGCGCATCCATCTGCTTGAACCACATATTGATCGCTTTAATACTCTTGACCGTGCGCATCGCCTCGCCCGATATCCCCATCGAATCACTCACCAACTGGGTCAGCGAGCGTAGGGTAAGTGCGCTGGCGGAATGGGCCAATACCAGCGACGCTAACTCGATCTCGCGCATCGGCTCGGTAAAATGACCATCATATCCCCCCACCCAGTGGCCGCACTGTGAGCAGAGGTTATCGTAGGGAGGGATGGGTTGTTCCGACAACAGCGTGGCGGTAAAACCACAGCCTGCGCAGCACCCGGACAAGCCGAGTTGATGTCGATGACAATGAAACACCCCTGGCAACTGATGATCCCGGTGGTAATACGGCATGCCATGGATCTCGTGATCTTCTGCGATACAGCCTGCGCACCAGCGCCAGTGTCGGTGCTGTATATTATGTTGGCCGGTCACCCTCAGCCGGAGCGGCGTATGACCCGCCAACGCTGCCACCACGCTCCCTTGCTCGTGCGGAGTCAGGAAGGGGGCTAAATAATTGCCGACAGAGTGATCCTGCCACGCACGTTGAACGTCTCGTGCCCGAAACTGGGTATCGAGGGTAGGATCGTCGGGGTGACATAAACGGTGAGGGCGGATTTGTGGGCTGCTCAGCCCCAACGCCCGGGCCGTTGCTGTAAACGTTCCGTGCGTGCTCAACACATGCATCCGGCCTACCACCGCCCCCAGATGTTCGCCCGGTAGCAACTCCAATCGATGCAGGATCATTTCGGCTTACCTGTATCCAGGTGATACCCAAGCTGGCCTAACAATAATTCCGGCGATAACTGTTCCAATGTTTTCTGTTGTTTTACATCTATTTTCTGCGACTTATTGCTGAGCTTAACATCACCTTGCAGCAGATGAGTTCCAGACTGTGGTTGCACCTGCTGAGCGACCTCATGACCACTCGCCACCGATTCCAGTATGAGCATCGGTGAGAGATCCTCAAATTGGTAATAGGCACCATTACGCAATGCGGTCAGCGCAGGATTGAGTATTCTAAAATCGCGATTAAAGCAGCGATCCAATGCAGCTATCGAGAGATCTTGATCTTGAGGTTTCAAATGGGTCAGATACGAAAGCGTGACCCGCACTAGGCTAGTCGCAATAGCTGGAATACCTGCGCTTAAATAATGAATGTGCTGGCGCAACACGTCTTCCGAGGTTGTCTGGTTTTTCAGCAATCTAGTCTGGCAGATCAGGCGAATAAAGCGGTGCCAAAATGAGCTTTCGAGGTCACAACTCACCAATTGCATAGAACCATTTTTGGTCGCTCGGCGAGTGAGCGTCATCTCGCTTTCAAATAATTTCATCGTGGCCAGCGTCCCGACAAACATCAGTGGTATACCAACTCGATTGAATAATTCCTCCAGAAATTTCATGGTGGTTTTTTCGTTGTTGCTGATCACCTCACTCTTGGCCGACTTGGCCAGATTCTGTGCTTCGTCGAGGATCAACAAACCAACCCCATGGCTGATAAACGCCTTTTGCACCACCGAAATCAATTCATTGACAGATCTACCTCGATGCGCATGACTGTAATCCTCGCCAGTGACTGCATCCAGCGATTCCAACAAGTTCAGTAGTAATGCCTTTTGGCCACGGCGATCATGTACCTCGATATACAGATAGGTCACCTGTATTCTGTTAATAACAAACTCGTTGCCATGGTGATCCGTATAATCACCATGCTCTATCGTCTGTGGGATCTGCCTGCAAATCTGCTTTACCATCGTGGACTTTCCACGTCCACTCAGTCCCAGCAGTAACAGGCTGTATTGAACCGACAACTCCAGTTCCAATACATGTGCAGCCTTCCACGGTTCAGCCTTATCACGATCAATCGCAGCTAATATCCGACGTACATCAGCCCCAACTGGGTTGCGTCGAACATACCCGGCCTCGATCATCCGTCGCATCTGGTCGTATAAACGGTACGCCTCATCTGGAGATGTATAAACCGCCGCCAGTTGGTCAATGGCAGTACGGATAAAATATGAATGTAGCGATTCATCTACCCCGCTAAGATCTAATTCATAGTGAAAAGGAATCTCACAGTTCGCATAAAACTGTGCCGAAGAGAGTGGCATACCTAACCCCTCAATATAGGGATTACCACGATAACTCACATTGGGGTGTGCAAAATATTTCGGTTCCGCCATGGTTACTTTTCCTGAACTGTGAATATTGTTGGATCAGTGAGATCTTGCTGGCCTATCGCCGATAATGGTCGAGGATTTGTATCTAGCTGAGCGACAGGAACCAATTCGGCAACAATGGACTGCCCCTCCCGATGTCGTTGCATGGCAGCATCTATCATTTTGCGATCTTTCATGCCGCCTTGAATGCTTTTGGCATTGCTTTTTATATGCCGCCTGATACTGGCCTGTATTTGTTTATCCTGTTTATCGAACTTTTGTACAAGTGCGACTCGCTCACTGAACTCGCGCTCCTTCATATTTGCGAGACGTTCCTTAGTGATTTCCTGCTGTCGCATGACATTCTCCCAATTATGATTTTTATAGGCCTCACTCCGGTCATTAATATCCAACTGGATAACATCGCCCAATACCGCATCTTTAAGCCATATATAATTGGTGGTGACATCTGAGTAGCGAATTTTAATCTTAAACCTACCAAGATTCCTGGCTTTATCCAGATAGTTCCTACGAACAATTTCATTGCAACTATAGTACAAGCCTCTAAAATAAATGCCCTGTGACATAACCGTTGCCTCAGCCTCGGGCAATAATGCAAAACGCAGCTTATCTGCGGACACTCTGGAACCTATGACAGCTTGCTTTAGCCCCCAATTCCAGACATCACGAGGAGTAAAACCAACACCATCTCGTGACATTTCAAAGTTTTGAGAATTAATACTAGCGCGATTATTATTCAAAAAGAGAATAGTATTTATCAAGCGGTTCATAAAGTCGCTGTAACTATACAATGGTTTACGAGACGGATGTTGGTCCTCTTTTTTCGGCACTTTCATCACTTTTCCTGCATGAGGTGGTATTGCCATTTCTTGCAGTAAATGGAAGCTTTTTTCGACCGTGCCTTTCATATCGCCACGGTGGAGTGCATTTAAATTTGCGGCCTTGATGCCGATTTGGCCTTGCAATATTGCAGTAATATTGTTATCCGAATTTTCAGATCCCCGATCCATCGTTAACTCACGACATACTTCTTGGCAGGGCCATTCAGACTCCTTTATATCAACGCCATACTCCCGACAGAAATCAATTTTATTACTCATGGCATTAAAAAGAGCCTGACTGGCACCATGCCAGCAGGGATTGCCAAATCCCACATGAATTCCAACAATCATGGTACTATACGTATCAACAACCAAATATATTGTAGGTCGTCCAATACTCACTAATTCATCTTGTGAATATTCATCACGAATATAAATGTCGGCAATGGTACTATCTATTTCATACCGATAAGTTGGTCCGCGCAGCCCTTTTTTAGCCACACCAGGTTTAGCCGCATGATCTCGCGCATAATTAATGCTACCAACTCGCTTTTTGATAAATGTTAGTTTATCGATACATTTCATTAATTGTCGTTTGAATGAACGGGGAGAAATCAAGTGATCTTTTGGAAGTAATACTTTCACTGATTCTGATACTTCACCATCTCCAACACTTTTTGGACTCAATTCGACAGATGCATAGGTCATACAATAGTCTAAATATAATTTAGAGAGAACGACTTCCTCTCCAGAGCGAATCGACTTTGAGAATAAATCAATGTTTTTAATGTCCTGCTGGGTAATACCTCGATAAGGATTGCCGTAATTAGTTTCACGTCCTCTTTTTGAGGCCAGACAGATTTTCCCATCGTCCAACTTAATAGTTTTAGTTGGTAGTTGATGATTCAAACCACACTCGTAATATCGTGGCAATAGTGAATTTTTCATCCCTCCACATTTGAAATAGCGATTCAAACAACTGCTTACATATTTTTTACTACGACCTGACTGAATTATGAGTTGTTTCAATATGCCGTTTGATTCACCATATAGATAACGATGTTTAAGATCTGGATCTACTATCAGTGGTTTGATAGTAGCAAGACATTGATCTCTTTTATCAATCCATCTAGGATCAAAAGCTGAATCTGGTTGATAGAATATCTCTGGAAAATCATGATCTGCAATAGAAACCCTAGCAGAATTTATATCAGACTCGACATGTTCCAAAGAAATAAAAAATGGGCGCTTAGGTGAGTCAGTCAACAAATCTGATACAGCTATTAACCTGTTATCCAGACAGATATCAACAATAAGCAACTCGGATTTATTTTTTGTGTTAGATACAATTTTTTGGTTAATTCTCATGAGACCCTCGCAATGCGGGAAGAGGGTGGTATAACTCAATACGCTGTGTCAAATCCATATCAATACGACCGGTATATACTGCATGTTGGAATAAGCAAACAGCATGCCTCTCATCAATGTTCATCTCTTGAGCGACCAGCAAGGCTAACATCCTAAGTGTGGATAAGGGTGCCATAATCATGTGATTTTTAAATTTTAAAACTACATGATCATAAAGATCTGCTGAAACTTGGAGAAGATTTTTTGAATCAAAACACTCCCGCAAGAACTCTACATTGTAGATAAATGTAGCATCAAAATCTTTCTCAGTTACCATCACAAAATCGATATTTTCAGCACGCCAATATTCAAGGGCAATTTTCTCTTTTGCTCGTGTTCGATTAACGACTCGAGGATTGGTGATGGCAGGATCCAGAGCATCGGAATATTTATAGCTGTACGCTGTCAATCGCGCGTTGCCACTATCGGATTGCCTCAACACTAAAAAATCCTGAGTCATGGTTTTGGCTGGAATACGACCACCATGATTGCCCCTCTCTTTGTAATTACCTGGATGGACAATGTTCAGAGAGGCAGCAATTTCTAGAGTTTTATGCAGGGGCAGCGGGTACTGCTCCAGAATATCGATAACCGTTGGGTCATGTTCGAAGTAAAAAAATGGGCGTCGCTCACCACGGCTGAGCAGATGATGCTCACGTTTGGTCTTGTGACTATACACAATCTGACCCTGCCCATGGGTATGGGACTGTCGCACTGTGACCCAGGGCCGATACCCCCAAGCCTGGATGTCTCGGTTGTATCGCTCCGTTTTGGCGATTTCCGCATCTGTGATAATTGGCTGCTTAACCATCTTTTGTTTCATGACCGCTCCTATCTGACTTGCATACAACCTAGTCAGCAGGCAGGGGATCGTCAACAACAAGAATGAACGTAAGATGTTGTTTTATCTTATTTATTTTTATAAATATTAACTGATGATGCTGCTGTGGTGAAAACTCCACACGTATTGAATTTTTATATTTCCCCTTTAAAAACAAAAACTTACCTATATGCGCATAAATACACACAACAGTGCATATTTATTTTTATAAATAATAAGTACAAGTTTTTTATTCCAATTTAGATATAAGAGGACAACTGATATAGAGCATGATTCTGAGGCTATCGATTGTTCTGCACAGAAAAAATGGCCTTTTCGGCCATGAGAGGGATCCTTTGAGGATCAGTAGAAGGCATCAGTACCAAAGAAACAGCCCGGCAAGGGTAACCTGCCGGGCTGTGGGAGTGACTGACGATCAGATAACTCACGCCAACAATCGAGCCGCCATCCCATCCAATCGCTCTTTTGTCTTTTCCCAGCCTGGCATCACTTGGCTCATCAGCCGAAACGACTCGCTGTGGTTGTGCTCGGCAATGTAGCAGAGCTCGTGCAGGATGACGTAATCGATACACTCGCGAGACGCTTTGACGAGGTGTGGGTTAAGCGTGATCCGGCCATGGGGGGAACAGCGCCCCCACAGGGGGATGATGCGAATAAGCCACCAAACACAATGCCATGCCTTTATAACAAGTTGAATTTTAAGGACTAAAAATTTCAATTTTATTGTAGAGGACACTTATTCGCACCCTCCTTAGCTGGTCAGGGCACGGTGCTCAACCGATTAGAGGTATTACCCAAGTGAAACTGCGAAGTCATTCCATTTCAAATGTCCGATATTCACCTGATTCATGATCATATACTTCTACCTCTGCACCACTACCACTAGACTCTACGCTCTCAACATCCGCTGAACGATACTCTCCATAATCATGGTCATAATATTCAATTTCCTCCCCAGCTCTTACTAAATTACCGCTTTCAATCTCAATGTCACTCCCAGAATCATTGTCAACACCTTCCCATGCATAAATATTAGAAGACATTATTGCAGCAAAGAAAGCTAGAGTGATTGTTATTTTTTTCATCTGTAATCCTTTTTAAATTAAGTTAAGAATGCCCGGATGACTCACTGAATTTGAATACCCAAACTTGTGAGTAAGGAGGTCGTCAGTGTTCCCGTACTACTTAACCTGTTATCACTCTGATAGCGTTTTATCTGGGCGCGGGTTTTCGGGCCAATCTTGCCATCGATAATACCTACATCATAGCCTTTGGTGAACAGTGCTAATTGCACCCGCATGACCAGATCCATCATGGCGCTATCATTGGCTGTCAGCCGTCTGGCTGGTGAAGTGACTTCGAGAGGGGCCTGCAAGCTTTGGTTAAGGCTGTTTACACTGCTGCCATATGCTCGCGAAGGCACAGCGACAGGGGCCGAATAGGTCGAGGTGCCGTAGCCTGAGTAGTGAGAACGATGACTGGAGTGCGAGCGATGTGAACTGTGCGAGCGATGTGAACGGTGGCCTGCATAGAGGTTGTTCACATCCATGTTCAACGAGGCTTCCATGTTGGGCAAGTTGTCTAAGTTCAACTGATTGAAGGCGTCATCGGAGAGATGCGCTTCGCTAGCCGTGACCCCATGCCCACTTAGCACACCCAGACCCAGTACACCCCAACGCTGCAACGTGGACATTAGTTTTTTCATAACAAATTTATTACTCCAATATAAGAGTCATCATCAACACTACATAATGATTTAGTTAAAACACCCGACTTGTGATCAAGGTTCGACGCAAAGAAGCCACAGCAGACTGCCTTCGAAGCACAATCGTCACAACCTTGCGGGAATCCATTTTTCCAGTCGGAAATACTTTGCGCGGCAAAATCGCGCAAACTCAGCGGCAAGTGACAATGCGGAATATTGTAAAGGCAGTACTGCACATTATTCATTTTCAGGGTATTCATGGCAGAGCTTAACGCGGGCAAATGCTCAGCAATGGGAGAGTACACCGTAGCGTAATTTTGCTTGGCAAAGCCCGTAAATTCGATCCCCATAAGGGCAACAAAAGAGACAAACGATAAATTTCTGACAATAAACTCACACAGCGCTTCGATATTTCTGAGTACATCTTTCGTCAAGACGATCCGCAGTTCGATGGACTGTTCAATCGTTTTTAGGTGATAGAGGCCGTTGATGGTCTGATTGAATGCCCCGCGAGACTGCACATGGTAATCGTGATCGCGGGCCATTGCCCCATACAATGGGACACCCCATAGCACCCGCTCATGCCCAATCTGCTGAATCTCATCGATCAGCTCCCTATTACTCAGGTTTTTTCCATTGGTCAAAATATGAAGCTGGGTTTGCGGCAATTTCTGGTGGCAATGGGTCAGAATTTTCAAAAAATCCGCCCCTAACGTCGTCGGTTCACCGCCGCTGATCCCCAAAGTGCGCGGCTCATCGTCCAACAAATCAATGATGTCCAGTGCATCATTCACCCGCCACGCGTCATCCACATTTTTCGGCGGCTGCGAGCACATGATGCAGAAGTTATCGCACCGCTCTGTCAAGAACAGTGAGTTGGAGTCACTGCGCTGCTTGTAGGCGATATACACGGCATCCGTTAACGTCACAATGATGTCGCCATCGTCAAGGCGCTCACCTTCCTCGGTGACGTGAATGATTTGACCGTCAAAAAGCGGGGTTGCATGGTCATAAATGACAATAGCCCCCCACTTGATGGAAAGCAGGGCTTCGCCTCTATATTGCCCGTCGGGGTAGATCAGGCATAACTCGTCCGGTGATCTTCCTGTGGCGATGTAGCTATCAACTGTCGTTACCCGCAACGGGCGGCGAGTTGTAGAGGGATAATGAATGACCGCTCTTAATTTCAGTTTGAAGCTCATCGCTCACTTACCCCTTGTGACCCATGAAGTGAATACATCCTTGTTCTCTTCAAGGAGGCTGAACAAGTGGCGATACAACGGTTTCTGCTTATTGCAGAAGTCATTCTTAGCCCTGTGTCCACCCAAGTCGCCAGTACGGGAATAGTTCTGGATGGGGTTGGCACCACAGTAGGGTAAATAGGCGCAATAGGCGCAAGCCGGAAGGGATTCGGCCACCCCGCTCATCAATATCTCACCCATCACATCCGACGAAATCAGCTCCACATAGGGCGCCTCTACTGAGCCCAAACAGAATTTGTTATCGCCCATGTCATAGAGCATTCGGGCTTCATCGGACGGGTATACATAGCTGTTGTAGTGATAGACCAGCACCCCGGTGCCATCGCCACAGGGCGAGCGCAGATCCACATAGCCCACCGCACGTCCGGTCAGCATGTTGTTCAGTGCCAAGGACGCCGTGACTTCATCTAGGTAGTAGCCTGCTTTATTGATATCGATGATGTATTGCAGGCTCTTTTGATAAAACGCGAAATACTCGGCAGAGGTATAGCTGACCTTGCTTTCCCTTTTGACGGCAAAGCCATACATGTTGAGCGGCCGCAAGAATATCGAATGGAAGCCATGCTTCACATACTCATCTACGATCTCCTGGTGAAAAGGTAGACTGTCTTTGGTGATGGTGGTCATGGCGGCGATGGCCTCATCGCCAATGGCCTCTCTCACCTTTCGAATACCCGCAAGGGTACTTTGATAGCTATTACCACATGAGGATGGCCGATTTTTGTTGTGTAGCGCTTCTGGGCCATCCAGCGACGTTGAGATCTGAATACTGTGGAGCTTGATAAAATCCAGCATCTCATCGGTAATGTATTGCAGGCTAGTGGCAATGACAAACACGAGGCTCTTGCCATGCACACTGTTTTTTTCGTGAGCGTAGTCCACGATAAATTTAATTAAATCGAAGGCGAGCAAAGGCTCACCTCCCTGAAACTCAATGGTGATGCGCTGGTTGGGTGATTCGAACACCCGATCTACCGCATTTCTGGCCGTCTCTTGTGACATGTCGTGCTGTGACGATGTCACTGATTTGCGGCTCGCCTGACAATACTCGCAAGAATTTCCACAACGCAATGTGATCACAAAGATATGCAGTCCCGGCCCGCCACTGAGGAAAGATTTGCGCTGCCTGTATTTGGCTGATAAACAGCGCAGTGCATACGAATCCTCAGAACCTGCCAAGAAACTCTTTCGTTTTAACTCTTGATATAACTCAGTGTCAGTTGGCAGTTCGCCAGCCACCAATTCTTGCAATTCTCGATCCTGAATAAATGAAAATTCACCAACTGCATTGACGATGAGTACTTCATCTTGACTCAAGCGTTCAAAGTTAAAAGGAAACAGTGTATAGTCTTTATCTTTGTCAGCAAAATAGGCTTTATTCTTAAATTTATTTCGCATCAACCGGTTCGCTCCATGCTTCACGCAGCGCAGCACACACCAACGCCTCTTTCACTACCTTCGTTTTTTCCTCAATCACTACCCGCAACTCGTGGTCAATCAGCGCATTTTTAAATTCAGCCTCAAAGTCGCTGGCTATCGGAGTGGTATCCAATGCCGCAACAGTAATGAAATACATTCCACTTTTCATTTGAATTTCGAAATTAAAATTACCTGCAAACCCGTAACAAGTTCGCAATATGGCATCTTTACTGAAAAAAGGGTCGATAATTACGATCATGATTACACTCAGGAAATACATATGAGGAAAACAAAGAACTCTTCAACTATACCAAAAATGAGGTATCGAAGTGAATTTTCAAGTTAGGATTTTTTAGATTATCTAAGCTATGCTTGCGTTAGCTCAATGTTTAGGTGCAATGCCCACGACGGAACATCGCATACTTAGTGTTGTGAATGGCTGATGTTGTTACCATTATGTGTTGGTGAGTTGCTTTACCCCTTCATGTGCCTATCGTTGGCCCTCCTTCGGTACCCAGATTATCCTTTGGCACCATGCCGGTGCTTAGCCCGATAGGGAAATTTGAGTAATAACGCAAACTTTTGTATAAAGTATACCGCGCCCTTGATATATGAATGCTACTGATCTACTAACGACGGTCTAATAAATTCTTAATTTGTAATTTAATTACGTTTTATCAAACCAAGCATAAAAAAGGCCCTGCTATTGCAGGGCCTTTTAGTTTCCAACTTAAATGGTCGGTTTCCAACTTCAATGTCACGGTATCCAACTTAAATGGTCGTGATCAACTCTGCCCTTACTTGGCGTAATCCTCGGTCGGGATGCAGGAGCAGAACAGGTTGCGATCGCCGTAGACGTCGTCGATGCGGTTGACCGACGGCCACAGCTTGGCGGCGCGCACGGCCTCCGACGGGAACACCGCCTCGGCGCGGCTGTAGCCACGGGACCACTCAGCGTCCATCACGTCATCCTGGGTGTGCGGCGCATGCACCAGCGGGTTGTCGGTCAGGCTCCACTGCCCATCCTGCACCTTGGCAATCTCGGCGCGAATGGCGGTCATCGCCTCAACGAAGCGGTCCAGCTCGCGCTTGGATTCCGACTCGGTCGGCTCGACCATCAGGGTACCCGCTACCGGGAAGCTCATGGTCGGCGCGTGGAAGCCGTAGTCCATCAGCCGCTTGGCCACGTCCATCTCGCTGATGCCGGACGCCTCTTTGAGCGGGCGGATATCCAGGATGCACTCGTGGGCCACCCGACCGTTGCGGCCGGAATAGAGCACCGGGAAGGATTCACCCAGCTTCTTGGCCAGGTAGTTGGCGTTGAGGATGGCCACCTGAGTGGATTTCTTCAGCCCCTCGTCCCCCAGCATGGCGATGTACATCCAGCTGATGGGCAGGATGCTGGCCGAGCCAAACGGTGCCGCCGACACGGCGCCGTTGTTGCGGCTCTCCTTGTCGGTCTTGACCACGGCGTGACCGGCCACGAACGGCGCCAGGTGTTTCTTCACGCCGATGGGGCCCATGCCCGGGCCGCCACCGCCGTGAGGAATGGCGAAGGTCTTGTGCAGGTTGAGGTGGGACACGTCCGCCCCGATAAAGCCCGGCGCCGTGAGGCCCACCTGGGCGTTCATGTTGGCGCCGTCCAGATAGACCTGACCACCGTGCTGGTGAACAATGTCGCACACCTCCTTGATGGTCTCCTCGTACACCCCGTGGGTGGAGGGGTAGGTCACCATCAGACAGGAGAGCTGATCCCCCACCTCGGCGGCCTTGGCGCGCAGATCGTCCAGATCCACGTTGCCCGATTTGTCACAGGCGGTGACGATGACCCGCAGGCCCGCCATCTGGGCGGAAGCCGGGTTGGTACCGTGAGCGGACGCAGGAATGAGGCAGATGTCGCGATGCCCCTCGCCGCGGGACTCGTGGTATTTCTTGATGGCGAGCAGGCCAGCGTATTCGCCCTGGGCACCGGAGTTGGGCTGCATGCAGACCGCATCGTAACCGGTCACCTTCACCAGCCAGTTTTCAAGGTCGGCCAGCAGCAGCTGATAACCCTTGGCCTGGGCCAGCGGGGCGAACGGGTGCAGCTTGCCAAACTCGGGCCAGGTCACCGGGATCATCTCGGCGGTGGCATTGAGCTTCATGGTGCAGGAGCCCAGGGAGATCATGGCGTAGTTGAGGGCCAGATCCTTGGCTTCGAGACGGTGGATGTAGCGCAGCATCTCGGTCTCGGAGTGGTACTTGTTGAACACCTCGTGGGTCAGCACGGCGTCGGTGCGCAGCAGATCCTGCGGGATGGCGTGATGGGCCTGCGCCGCCTGGTCGAGAGCCTCGATGTCCAGGCCGTGACCTGCGCCCAGGAACAGTTCAAACAGCTCGGCCACATCGCCACGGGTGGTGGTTTCAGACAGAGACACGCCCACCGCGCCGTCCAGATCCGCACGCAGGTTGATGCCGAGCCCCTCGGCCTTGGCGATCAGCTCTGATTTGCCCGTGGTCAGCACGGTCAGGGTATCGAACCAGCTGGCATGCTTGAGGGCCACACCCTTGGCCTTGAGGCCGAGCGCCAGAATGGTGGTCAGACGGTGCACGCGGGAGGCGATGGTTTTCAGTCCCACCGGGCCGTGGTAGACGGCGTAGAAGCTCGCCATATTGGCCAGCAGCACCTGAGCGGTACAGATGTTGGAGTTGGCCTTCTCGCGGCGGATGTGCTGCTCGCGGGTCTGCATCGCCATGCGCAGGGCGGCCTTGCCGCGGGCATCCTTGGAGACACCGATGATGCGGCCCGGCATGGAGCGCTTGTAGGCATCGCGAGTGGCGAAGAAGGCGGCGTGCGGGCCACCGTAGCCCATGGGTACGCCGAAGCGCTGGGCCGAGCCCAGCACCACGTCGGCACCCAGCTCGCCCGGGGATTTGAGCAGCAGCAGGGAGAGCAGGTCGGCGCTGACACAGGCCAGCCCTTTCTGGGCTTGTACGGCAGCAATCAGGGCCCGCAAGTCTTTCACTTCACCCGTGGTGGTGGGGTACTGGAACAGGGCGCCGAACACCTCTTCGGCGCAGGCCTGTGCGGCCGGGCCGACGGCCACGTCAAAACCGAAGTGGACCGCCCGCTCCTTGACCACGTCGATCACCTGCGGGTGCACGTCGTCGGCCACGAAGAAGAGGTTGGCTTTGGACTTGGCCATCCGCTTGGCCAGCGCCATCGCCTCGGCGGCGGCGGTCGCTTCATCCAGCAGGGAGGCACTGGCCAGATCCATGCCGGTCAAGTCCAGGGTCAGCTGCTGGAAGTTGAGCAGGGCTTCGAGACGGCCCTGCGCCAGCTCGGGCTGGTACGGGGTGTAGGCGGTATACCAGCCCGGGTTTTCCAGCACGTTGCGCAAGATGACGTGGGGTACATGGGTATCGTGATAGCCCATGCCGATGTAGCTCTTGGCGACCTTGTTCTGGGCGGCATAGCTCTTGAGCTTGGCCAGCGCTTCCACCTCGGTCATGGAGGCGCCGATGCCGAGCGGGCCCGGCCGGCGAATGGCGGCGGGGACGGTCTGCTCAATCAGATCATCCAGGCTCTCAGCGCCCACCACGGCCAGCAGGGCGCGCAGATCTTCCTCACCCGGCCCGATGTGACGGCGGATGAAATCGGTTTTTTGCTCGAGTTCAAACAGTGACTGGGTCATTTCCCTATTCCTGATAAAAAGTCCTGATAACTAAGTGCCTGACAGCCAGCCTCGGCCGGCTTCACTCATGTTCGGCTGGCAGGGTGGCCCCTGCCGGCACCGGATGTCGCTCATAGCGACAGGGGGTCGTCTTGCGGCTGACCGGTTTGCCGCGGGCAAACCGGTGCGGACGACTTCACCCTCGCCGGTCGGCCTCCTGGCCGACGGGCACCTATACAAGCGGGCCCTGCGCATTGGCAGGGCCCGGGGGCATTACTCTTCGTCCACCACGTTCTGGTAGCCTTCGGCATCCAGCAGGTTGGCGAGCTCGCCCGCGTCGTCCAGCTTGATGCGGAACAGCCAGCCGGCACCGTAGGGATCGGAGTTGACCAGCTCGGGGCTGCCTTCCAGCTCTTCGTTGACGGCCAGGATCTCGCCGCTCACCGGGCTGTAGATGTCAGAGGCGGCCTTGACCGACTCGGCCACGGCGCAGTCATCACCGGCACCGACCTGTTTGCCCACTTCCGGCAGATCGACGAACACCATGTCACCCAGCAGCTCCTGGGCGTGCTCGGTGATGCCGACCACGGCCTCGCCGTTGGCTTCGACACGGATCCACTCGTGGGAGGTGGCATATTTCAGTTCGCTCGGGATATGGCTCATTTGTGCTTCCTTTATTCACTTGGATCACTTGTCCCGGCGCGTTCGACAGGCGTTGCCGGGGCAAGGGGGTCTGGCGAAGGGCAGCCCCTTCGCCGCAATAGGGTCGTTACACCAGCTTCTGGCCGTTGCGCACGAAAGCCGGCTTGGTCACTTTGACAGTGACCAGCTTCTTGCGGATCTCCACCGAGGCCTGTTCGCCGATATCACGGGGCACCCGCGCCAGGGCAATACTGTACCCCAGGGTGGGCGAGAAAGAGCCGGAGGTGATCACACCTTCCCGCTCTTCTCCAGCGGCGGTGGTGAAGGTGACCGGCATGCCGCTACGCAGCACGCCCTTCTCTTCCATCACCAGACCCACCAGCTTGGGCTGGCTGGCGGCGGCTTTCTGGGCTTCCAGCGCGGCGCGGCCGATGAACTGGCGATCGCTCGGTTCCCAGGCGATGGTCCAGGCCATGTTGGCGGCAAGGGGAGAGACGGTTTCGTCCATGTCCTGGCCGTAGAGGTTCATGCCGGCCTCGAGGCGCAGGGTGTCACGGGCACCCAGGCCGCAGGGGGCCACGCCGTTGTCCAGCAGCGCCTGCCACAGATCGCACGCCTGCGCTTGCGGCACCACGATCTCGTAGCCGTCTTCACCGGTGTAGCCGGTGGTGGCGATGAAGAGCTCGCCGGCCTGTACGCCGAAGAAGGGCTTCATGCCTTCCACTGCGGCATTTTGCTCGGCGCTGAACACCTTGGCCGCCTTGGCCTTGGCGTTGGGGCCCTGCACCGCGATCATGGCGAGCTCGGGGCGCTCGGTCACGGTCACCCCGAAATCCTGGGCGTGGTGGCGGATCCAGGCCAGATCCTTCTCGCGGGTGGCGGAGTTGACCACCAGGCGGTAGAAGGTCTCGCCAAGGTAATAGGTGATGAGGTCATCGATGACACCGCCTTCCGGGGTCAGCATGCCGCTGTAGAGGGCCTTACCCGGGACTGTGAGCTTGGCCACGTCGTTGGCCAGCAGGTGTTGCAGGAAGGCTTTGACCCGCTCGCCGGTCAAATCGACGATGGTCATATGGGAGACGTCGAACATGCCGGCATCGGTGCGCACCTGATGGTGCTCTTCCAGCTGTGAGCCGTAGTTGATGGGCATTTCCCAACCGTGGAAGTCCACCATCTTGGCGCCGGCTTCCAGGTGCTTGGGATGCAGTACTGTAGTCTGGATCATCGCTGTGTTTCCTTAAGCGTTCGCGACAACACTCACGCATCGCTCGCCCGGCAGCCACCATCCAGCTATCTACTTGGGTGGCAGCAAGCGACGTGCCTGAGTCTGTGCTCGTTCCGGCCCCGCAGGGCAAGAGTGATTCCTTGAACGCAGCGGATTATAAGCCAAGCGGACGCGCATGCCGCTCAAAAAAAACTAATCCACCGCCAGTAAACAGACCCCAGACACTAAGGTAAAAACAGTGATAAAAACAGACCAAACCCGGTAATGGCGATATTAAATTTCGATTTTTACCGTTTCGTCACAATTTGGAGAAAAACGTTTCGCCGACCGCCCAGATTAAAGGCTGATGCCCAAACAGGGTCATCAGCCTCATCACATTAGTTTTGTTGTGAAAACAGCCGGGTATTATTAGATTTTTTCACCCTTGGCCAGGGCAGGCAGCTCGCCTTCCAGCCCCATGGCGGCCCGGATCACGCTTTGCTTGAGCGGCGTCAGCAGATCGAAGGCGCACAGCCCGGCCCCACGCACCAGCTTCTTGAGCGGATTGGCACCGGCGAACAGCCGCTTGAGCCCCTCCATCGCCGCCAGCATGCTGGCCGCCTCGCTCTTGCGCCAGCGCTCATAGCCGCGCAGGTTGGCGAGCCGGCCGATGTCCTTGCCCGCCGCCTGATTGCGCAGGATCTGCTCGGCCAGGGCGGCGGCATCCAGCAGCCCCAGGTTGACCCCCTGCCCCGCCAGCGGGTGGATGGTGTGAGCGGCATCCCCCACCAGCACCAGCCGCTCGCGGGCAAAGTCGCGGGCATAGCGGGCGGTGAGCGGGATGGCGCTGCGCACGCCTTCCACCTTGCACAGACCCAGCCGGCCGTCGAACGCGGTGGTGAGCTGGCGGTTGAACTGCTCTTCATCGCACTGACAGAGCGCCTCGGCCCGGGTCGCTGGCACCGACCAGACGATGGAGCAGAGATCCGGTTGCCACAGGGGCAGGAAGGCGAGCGGCCCCTCGGGGGTGAAGATCTGACGCGCCACCGCCTCGTGGGGCTCGGCACAGCGCACCGTCGCCACCAGCGCGTGGTGGCCGTAATCCCAGCTGGTGAGCGGGATGTCAGCCTGCCGGCGCACCCAGGAGTGAGCGCCATCGGCCGCCACCACCAGCTTGGCCGACAGCGCGCGGCCATCTTCCAGCAGCAGCAGGGAGCCCGCCTCGCCGCTTTGCAGGCTGCTCGCCCGGGCCGGGCTCAGCAGCTGGATGTTGTCGCCATCGAGGATCGCCTCCAGCAGCGCCAGCTGGATGACCCGGTTCTCGACGATGTGGCCGAGCTCGGGCTGGCGCAGGCTGGCGGCATCAAAGGCGATCCGGCCAAAGCTGTCCTGCTCCCACACCTCCATCTGCCCATAGGGCTGCAGGCGGCGCGCCTCGATCCCGCGCCAGGCGCCCACCTGCTGCAGGATGCGCTGACTGGCCAGACTCAAGGCACTGACCCGGTTGTCCGGCGCCTCGTCAAGCGCGGGCTCCGGCAGCTGGCCCTCGATCACTGCGACCTTGAGCGCACTTCCCTTGAGCGCGGCGGCGAGCCCCAGGCCCACCATGCCGCCCCCCACAATCACCACATCCACGTTTTGCATCTGCATCGTTCTATATCCTTTCAGGGCTGATCGCCGGGATCAGCGAGGGCACACCCCAAAGCGCACCCGTTCAATACCCATGACATCACCTCGCCTCAGAGGCGGCACACATCGGCGACAAAGCCCAGGGTGCGGGAGGCCAGCGGCGCCTTGAGGCAGCTCAGCCGCCCCATCAGGGAGAGCGCCAGGTTGCGGCCTGCCACCAGCGGGTCATGATCATTGGAGAAGAGCTGGGCCAGCGAAGAGGTGAGCCAGACCGTCTGGGCCTGATCCCCCTTGCGCTGCTGCCAGTAGCCGCTGAGCACCTCAAAGCTGCCGATATCCTCCCCCGCCGTCAGCGCCCGGCCCACCGCCCGGGTTAGCAGGTCCAGATCGCGCATGCCGAGGTTGAAGCCCTGACCGGCGATGGGATGCAGCAGATGGGCGGCATTGCCCACCAGCACGGTGCGCTGGGCCAGCGGGTAGTCGGCCACCGTCAGCACCAGCGGATAAACGTGGCGCTGGCCGGTTTGCAAGAAGCGGCCGAGGCGCCAGCCAAAGGCCTGCTGCAGGCGGGCCAGAAACGCGGCGTCATCGAGCGCCATCAAGGCCGGCGCCTCATCCCTCGCCACGCTCCAGACCAGGGAAGATAGCCCGTCCTGCATCGGCAGCAGGGCCAGCGGCCCTCCTTGGGTGAAACGCTCGAAAGCCCGTCCGGCCGGATCTTCGGCCGTCTTGACGGTGGCGATGATGGCGCTCTGACCATAGTCGTGACGGCTCACCGCCAGCTTGCACTGCTGGCGCACGAAGGAGTTGCCGCCATCGGCCGCCACCAGCAGGCGGGTCTGATAACGCTCGCCGCTGGCCAGGGTCAGGTTCACCCCTTCCGTCAATGGCTCAACGCGCTCGAGCTGGGCCGGACACAGCATGCGGATCTGCGGGCAGGCGGCAATCGCCTGCTGCAACGCAATGCCCGCCGCCGACAGCTCGATCACCTGACCAAGGGCTGCCAGGCCATACTCCGCCGCCGTCAAGCCGGCCTGGCCGAAGTGGCCCCGATCCGACACATGAATCTGGGTGATGGGGCTGCAATGGGGAGCAAAACGGGACCAGAGCCCGTGCCGGGCCAGCGCTTCGCAGGTGCCGGCGGAGAGCGCGATGGCGCGGGCATCGAAGCCGGGATGCGCATTGAGCTCGGGGGCGCTCGCCTCCAGCAGCAGGATCTGCAGGGGCTTGGGCCCTGGCAGGGCCGCGAGGGAGAGCGCCAGCACGGCGCCGCTCATTCCACCACCGACGATGGCCACATCGACGTGGTTCAGATCAGATTGAGACATGAGATGAGGGGAAAGACTGAAAACGTGGGGTCATGCTAACACAAAGCATGGGGTCGGGATGCGAAGCCACGGGCAAAAAAGCGCAGTCTCTGTCATCACTTGCCTCATCACGGCGGTCTGGTGCGGGCAACATCCAGATGTAAAAAGAGCGCCACCAGGCGCTCTTTATCAAGTTCGGCCGACTCAGTGCAGGGTCGGCGGCGTGCTCGGGGCATCCGGCCGCTTGCCAAACTCCTCGAAGCTCATCATCACCCCGAGGCGCACGTGCTCGTAGAGCACCAGGAAGGAGGCTTCGTTCTCTTCATCTTCCTGATCGAACTCGGCGGAGACCTGGGTGATGCTGGCGATATCCTGGATCATCTCCTGCAGCTCTTCGGAAGCCTTGGAGAGCTCCTGCTGCACCACGCCGAAACCGGCCAGGAAGGCCTGGGACCAATCCACCAGCGAGTCGATACGCTCGTCAAGCGGCGCTTCGTCGCTTGGCAGCAGCAGCTCGACCCCTTTCTGGGCCATCAGGCTCTCGATCACCTGGTGATAGAGATCGGTCATCACCTGGCGCACCGGGGCCGGCAGACCGAAACCGTCGTTGACCAGATCATTGAAATGGGGGAGCCAGCTCTTGTCGTCCAGTGCCACACCACCGCACACCAGACCGCAGATCACGCCATGGGCCTCTACAGCCGTCGCCATCAGCTCATGCTGCTCCATCAGGTCGGCCACGGCCGCGTATTTCAGGGGGTTCGTTTTGCTCATCGAAGATCCGCTCAAAGTTCAGGCAAATATGCAGAATTAATGGTCAGGATCCTAGCATTCTCCCCCTTCCAGAGCCAGCAAGGCCTTGAAACTTCTGCATCTGCGCTATATAGTCCCGCCCAGTTGTCCACGTGGATAAAGGCGGAAATCAGCTCCGCCGTATTGAGGAAGGCATGAGCACAGAGGCCGTAGAAATCGTCATTTTGGGACGTCCCTACAAGGTATCCTGTCCCCTGGGACAGCAGGATGCCCTGCGCCAGGCCGCCGACCAGCTGACTGATAAACTCATCGAGCTGCGTCAACGCTCCAAGGTCTCCAGCAACGAACAGCTGGCGGTGATGGCAGCGCTCAATTTTTGCCATGAGCTCTGCCTTGAAAAAGAGAAAAATCACCAATACTCTGAGACCATGGACAAGCGGATCAAGATGCTGCAACGCACCATCGAAGCGGCCTTGATCGAGCACGGACAATATGGCGAATCCAGCGACGAAGGCCTGCAGCCCTAATCGTCCACCGTTTTAAAATTCCCTGGGGTGTTTGTCAGCCGGTTCAAGTCCCCGAGCCGATATTCATACCAAACAGGGGATCTGCCTTCTGGCTATTGCGCATGCTCGGCACGACCGAGAAGCCTGCGGTCAGATCCGATCCCCGCCTTGAACCGACGGTTCAAGGGCCCAAACCGGCAACGGCATCTCCGGGGTACCAACAGCAAAAAGCCCGTCACCAACGTGACGGGCTTTTTCTTTATCTCCTGCACCATCCCTCTCCCCTGCCTCTGCCCCCCTTCGACACTGCCCGCGGCACCAGTCACACCAGAAGCGGCCCATAAAAAACCCGCCGGCTTGGGCGGGTCTTTTCTATGCACTCGGCTCAGACAGCCATCTGTTGATGGGGTGAGCCATGGTGGCGCAGCCAGAGGAAGCTCAGCGCCACGATCAGCACCATCAGTGTCATGATGGCTCCCAGGGTCACCTGCCCTTCCATCGGGAAGCAGGCTGCCAGCAGCGTCACGATACCGGCCCCCAGGTTCTGCATACCGCCGAGGATGGCACCGGCGGTGCCCGCCTGACCCGGGAAGGGTTCGATGGCGCAGGAGGTAGCGGTCGGATAGAGGATGCCGCTGCCGATGAAGTAGACGGCGGCGCCACCGACCAAGGAGGCCGCACTCACAACCCCGAACAGACCCGGCAGCAGGATGATCAGCGACCCCAGCGCCAGGAAGACGATGCCAAGGCGCATCAGCTTACCCTGACTCAGGCGAAAACTGAGCTTGGCAGAGAGCCAGGCACCAAACAGATAACCGGGCAGCGGCAGCACGAACAGCACGCTGACGGTGCGGGCACTCAACTTGAGCACATCGCCGAGCAGCACGCCAGCCGCCGCCTCGAACACCGCCAGACCGGCAAAAGTCGCCATCAGGCAGAGCAGGTTGCCCTGAAAGCGCGGATTGCCGAGCACATGGCGATAGGCGGCACCGACTCGCAGCGGCTGTTGGCGTGCGGTCGCCGGCAGCGTTTCAGCAAACCAGGCCAGCAGCGCCAGAGTCGTCACCGCACCGAAGCCAAACAGGAACCAGTACCCGGCACGCCAGTTGAACAGCTCGGTCAACCAGCCACCCAGCACCGGCGCCAGCAGCGGGGAGAAGATCACCCCCATGCTCACCAGGCTGTTGGCCCGGTTGAGCTCGGCGCCGCTGTAGCGATCCCGCATCACGGTCCGGCTCATGGCCCCGCCCGCCCCGGTGCCCAGCCCCTGAATGAAGCTGCCCACCAGCAGTGCCATGAAGCTTGGGATCAACTGAATGGTCAGGGTGCCCACCAGAAACACCATCATGCCGATAAGCAGGATGGGGCGACGGCCGATACGATCCGACAGCGGGCCGTAAACAAACTGGGAGAGCCCGTACGGGATCAGGTAACAGGCCATCACCGCCTGCAACTGGCCGGAGGCCACGTTGAAGTCCCCCGCCATCATGGGAATGGAGGGCACATACAGGGTCTGGGTCATCTGGCCCACAGCGACCATCAGAATGGTCAGAAAAAACAGCGGATAAAAACTGTGCCGATACATATCTCAGTCCCGAAAATCATCAAAAAGCTGCCGCACCCCTGGCAGAAACCTGCAGAGGGGATCCAAAAACACAGAGTCAATCAAAGGTGAAAATACAAGGCGGAGAACCCGCACCGGCCGGGAGCAGGACACTCCCTAGGCTTGCGGTGATCTTAGTGATTCAGATCACGAAAAACGAACGAATCTTTATAATCAGCTTTCCCTAGTTTTTCTAATGTGACGGGGTTTTTAGCCCCGTCAGCAATAAAAATCAACGCGTTACCATCTGCTGGGCCTGTTTGACCAGATCCTCCGGCTTCTCGTTGCGCGGCGGTATGGTGATCCCCTTCTGACAGGCTGGCTTCTCTGCCATCCGGTCCATCCAGGCTTGCAGGTGTGGCAACCCCTCGATGGAGATGCCACTCCAGTCATAAATGCGCACCCAGGGCCAGGTGGCGATGTCGGCGATGCTGTATTCATCGGCCAGATATTCGTGATGGGCCAGGTGGCTGTCGAGCACCTCGAACAGACGGCGTCCCTCCTTCTGGTAGCGCTCGATGGCGGCCGGGATCTTCTCCGGGAAGTAGCGATAGAAGACGTTGGCCTGCCCCATCATGGGCCCGACCCCGCCCATCTGGAACATCAGCCACTGGATGGCCTGGGAGCGGCGTTTGGGATCTGCCGGCAGCAGCTTGCCCGCCTTCTCCGCCAGATAAAGCAGGATGGCACCGGACTCGAACACGGCGAAGTCACCATTATCCCGATCGACGATGGCCGGAATACGGCCGTTGGGGTTGATGGCCAGAAACTCGGGCTTCTTCTGATCCAGCGCCGACAGCTCGAGCGGGATCACCCGATAGGGCAAACCCAGCTCTTCCAGGGCAATCGCCACCTTGAAGCCGTTGGGCGTAGCGGCGGTATAAAAGTCGATCATCATGAACTCCTTGTGATTCACACATTGGTGCAGAGACGGCCACAGCCTCGCTCATGCGAGATGACAACGGACACAGAGCGGATGCCGCACCGGCATTTGCTCCGGCGCCTGCATGGCAAAGCGGCACAATACTGGTCAGTTGTAACTGAATCGCCCCTGCTTCTCTAGACACTTTTGAGCCGTTCGAAATATTGCTTTTCACACTCTACTGGCGATAGCCCATTGTTGAAACTGAATCGCCCCCCAGTTTCCTAGACACCTCACAGCCTTAAAATGAGGCAACTATTGGAGGTGTTATGACCCGTCCGCGTTATCCAGAAACATTCAAAATCGAAGCGGTTAAACAAATCACCGAGCGCGGGCGGCCGGTGGCTGATGTTGCACGAGCCCTTGGGGTATCCAGCCACAGTCTGTATGCCTGGCTCAAGCAGTACGGTAAGCCTGCTGACCAGCAGCTCGAAGAGTCTGCCTTGCAAGCCGAGATCCGCCGCCTGAAAGCCGAACTGCGCCAGGTCACCGAGGAGCGCAACATTTTAAAGGAGGCCGCAGCGTACTTTGCCAGCGAGTCAAGGAAAGGTACGCGTTCATAACCTCCCGACTCGACCGGTACCGTGTCGTTACCCTGTGCCAGACCCTGGGGGTTCACCGAAGTGGCTTCTACGCGTGGCTGAAACAGCCTACATCGCCACGCCAGCAGGAGGACGAACGACTGAGCGGATTGGTCAAGCAATCCTGGCTGGAAAGTGGTGCTGTCTACGGTTATCGCAAGAGCCATCGCGACCTTCGTGACGGGGGGAAGCCTGCGGCAAGCACCGTGTGGCCAGATTAATGAAGCGGGAGGGGCTGGGTTCGCAAACGGGCTATCAACGCCGCAAGGGGCATTATGGAGGCAAGAGCCCGCAGGCTGCCCCAAACACGCTGGCACGTCAGTTTAAGGTGCCAGCCCCCAACATCTCTTGGATAACTGACATTACCTACATCCGCACTCAAGAAGGGTGGCTGTACCTGGCGGTGGTGCTCAACCTGTTCTCGCGCCAGATCGTCGGCTGGGCGATGAAGTCACGCATGACGGCAGACTTGGCGGTTGATGCGTTATTGATGGCCGTCTGGCGACGCAAGCCCAAGCAGCCGGTACTGGTGCATTCGGATCAGGGCAGCCAGTTTACCGGTGGTGAATGGCAGGATTTTCTGAAGACCCACAACCTGAGTTGCAGCATGAGCCGACGTGGCAATTGTCACGACAACGCGGTCGCCGAGAGCTTCTTTCAGTTGCTCAAACGGGAGCGGATCAAGCTTCGGATTTACGCGACAAGAGACGAAGCCCGCAGCGATGTGTTTGATTATATCGAGATGTTTTACAACCCAATCAGGCGCCATGGTTCCAATGATGGGCTGTCGCCGGTAGAGTTTGAAAGGCAGTTTATTTTTCAGCAACAGAGTGTCTAGAAAACCATGGGCGATTCACTAGGCAACAAAAAGAACTAAAAAAATGGATAGCGTTGATGATATCCCTTTTTTCGTTTGTCAGATAAGTATCTACGAAATCATTTATCTTTGACTTCCTTTAGAAACTTACATGTTTCATCTGATAGTGCAAAAACTTGATATGAATTCCATCGAGAGATTCGTTTCAAGTCTTGGCACTCAACATAACCATCAACCTTGGAATTTAACTGAATCTTAGTAACTACAGTTAGAATTGTAGCTGCTACCAGAATAAAAGCAATAAATCCGCGATTGAAGAACTTATCAGGTTTTCCGATCTTACATACTGACATTACTACATGGATTATTAGAGCAAGGCCAAACAGAGGGGCACAAAATGATGCCCAGATGTTTACAATCCCGCTAACTCGGAATGAATCTAAATCACTTGCTAATGCAACAGATAGAGTATCTGATACCTGACCGACACCAAACCAAATGAAAGAAAAAGAAATAATTAATCTTATGATATGGATCATTCAACCAACCTTTATTTTTCTTCCAACTCTACACATTTCGAATTATTAACAGCATATGTTTGACTTGAATAACGGGTGCTAAGTTTACTTAGTCGCTCACACTTCACATAATCATTTGCTCTATGAAAGACTGCCTCTCTCAAAGCAATTGATATTACCGGTGAAATTATCATACAACTTATGATTATACCTTTACGCAAAAATGATATTGCTGATTTTTTCTTTACTATCTCAGTAACGCAATAACCGACAATAACTAAACTTGATAGAAATCCAGCAAAAACAGCCCAGTAATTTAGAATTCCATCTATAACATAGACCTCTCGTTGCTCGCCCAAAGCTTGCTCTAGCATATTCCAGCCAAAGAACACACAGACAGAAGCCATGATACCGAAGAAAAGTATCCTTATATAATTCACTCTAAAACCTCTTTGATTTTTCCATTCAGGGTCTTTGTATATCCATACTGGTCATCAAGATAGTCTAAAAGCTGGCCTGTTAGGAATGAAGAGAATGCAAATACAAAGCCAGTAGCTATAACACCTGCCGTAGCAGGAACCATTACAACAGCGAGACCAGCAACCCCAAGGCTAATCAAACCTTTTGTAATATCTCCTGATGTATTCCCTACAAATTCCGCTAAAGTAGCATCATCACGCATTATGAAATCGACAGCATTTACCGCAGTTGCAAACACAATCTCGACACCAACATTAACTCTTGCATATCGAACGGCCCCTTTCACATCATTGATACCGATGCCCGCTTGGACAACTTTAGGATTACTGGCCTTCCATTTATTACCTTTCATCAGTGTTTGAGCATGACGGCGATAATTTCTGATTATCACATAATCAATGCCTTTAATATTCTTCGTATAGGCCATGACACCCATACCACCAAGACCCCTTGCAGTCTCAACCGAGGTTTTTAGGCCATCATATAAACCATGATAAGAGTTGATCTTACCTATAGTGTCTTTACCACCAGTCTCATTGTATAGATTGTGTAGTAGCTCGTTTGCTTCCTCTAGAGTCAACACAGCAAAGTCATTCGGTGGAGTCACATATACGACTTCTAAGTGTTTTCCTTGAGCAAAATCATACGGAGGCCAATAGGCACTCTTAGCCGGAACTTCTACAGGTGTAGATGGTTGAGGTATTGCGGCAGATCGGGCCGCTGGTGCTTGGTCGCCGACAATTACAGTTCCAGACCCGATGATCACCCCGCCGCAATCAACAGCACCACCAGTGATAGCCAAAGGCTTACCATTGACGAAAACAGTAGATGAACCAGAGGCTATTGATCTTGGATGAGGGGGATTGTTTGGCTTGTCATGAGGGGCAAGGGGATCACCAACACGGGCGGCTGGGATTCCATCTATGAAAACATCAGGAGAACCAGAGATGATTGCCGTGGGATGAAACCCGTCATGATCTGTCCCAATGTCTCCTACTTTCGCGGCTTTTTTGCTCAAAACTACGCCTCCTCGTGCTTGATGTTAGCCTGACTAAAACAGGCACTTTATCATCAATGCACCAATCGAGACCATGAACAGAGGCTGACCAACGTCAATCTATGACCGATTTTCAAGCGGCGGTTATTGTCATAGAACCACACAAATACAGACCTAACCTGCATCCATATGAATGAAAAATCCCCTGTGAGTTGAGCCCTAACAGGGGATTCAGGATGTCAGCCAGTGTCTTAAAACGCTTCCCTGCTCCTTATGACAAATATTGTGCCGCTTGAACAGCCCGGACGCAGGGAGGAGCGTGACTAGTTGCACAGCCCCATGGGTTGGCGCTGGCGCAGCAGGATCAGGCGGGACAAGAGCGGGAAGTAGGACTCCAGTTTGCTCAGCAGCACCCGGCTGCAGGCGGGATCGGCGAGTTCCGACTCTTCCAGCACGATGCCGTTTGAGACGAAGTAGAAGCGCGGGTCCCGCACGTCCGGCCCCTGAATGGTGAGAGTGGCATCGCCTTTGCGCATCAGCAGCGGCAACACCGGTAAGCCGAATGTATCGCTGTTACGCTGCCAGGCAAATTCCGGCCAAGCCGCGTCGCCATCGAGCAGCAAGATCGCCGCCTCTTCCTTGCCTGGCTGCCATTGGCAAGGCTGGGCAATGCTCACCTCGTTGAAGTAGTCGCCATATCCGGTCGATGCGCGCAAGGCAGCCAGCAGCCCCTGGGTAGTGATTGCCGACGGTTTTTGACTGACTAATGACAAATTCATGATCCACGTCCCTATGCTCAATGCAGCCTGTTATTCGGCTGCTGCCCATAAGACTAGACCAAAAGGAGCCTATATTGGAGCCGTCAGATCTGGCAGTCGCCAAGGCTGGGGGGATGGCGTATAACGGTTGCCATTCTCGCGAAGACTGGTATGATACCGCGTCCTTTTATTCCCCGTTCTTTAACATCCAGTGGTGAACCTATGCATCCGATGCTGAATATCGCCGTGCGCGCTGCGCGCAACGCCGGTCAAGTAGTAGTAAAAGCCTTCTCTCAACCCGAGAACATCGAGGTTATCCAGAAAGGCAGCAATGACTTCGTGACCAACGTTGACCGTGAAGCCGAAGCGGCCATCATTCACACCATCAAAAAATCTTACCCGGAACACAGCATCGTGGCTGAAGAGTCTGGTGAGATTACCGGTACCAATCCGGACTACCAATGGATCATTGACCCACTGGATGGCACGACCAACCTGGTCAAAGGCATTCCGCACTTTGCTGTCTCCATCGCCCTGCGCGTGAAGGGCAAGACTGAACAAGCCGTTGTTTACGATCCGATCCGTGACGAGCTGTTTACTGCTACCCGTGGTAGCGGCGCCCAGCTGAACGGTTATCGCATCCGTGTCGGCAAGGCCAAAGAACTGGCCGGCACCATCCTGGCCACCGGTTTCCCGTTCAAGCAGAAGCACCACATCGAGCCGTACCTGAAGATGTTCCAGAACATGTTCATCGAGTGTGCCGACATCCGTCGTGCCGGCTCTGCCGCACTGGATCTGGCCTACGTGGCTGCCGGTCGTGTCGACGGCTTCTGGGAAATCGGCTTGAAGCCCTGGGATACCGCAGCCGGTGAGCTGCTGGCCAAAGAGGCCGGCGCCATCGTCACCGACTTCGTCGGGGGTCACAACTATGAAAACTCCGGCAACATCGTGGTTGCCAACCCGCGCGTTCTGAAAGAGATGCTCGGCAAGATCCGTGAGAACCTGCCGGAGTCCCTGGCCAAATAAGCCAGCCTCGCGCAGCACACGTACCACAAACCCGGCCTAGGCCGGGTTTTTTTATGGCCGCCAGCAAGGAAAGCGTGCAAGCCTGCGTCATATCCCCACACGTAATTGCCCTACCTATCCCATCGGGGTGACTGCATTCGTTGCCCAGCCAAGGCGGCCTTTGTAGATGTCTCGTCAACGCGGCAAGAGGATGCGCCCCCCTTCGAACCGGCGCAGCACTACCACCCTGCCTCCCCCCTCAGGCAGCTCTCAGACCACCCCGGCTGCTGGCTTCTGCCATCGCAGACTTGCCACGCCGTTCACCTAACTCGCTTTGCTCTCCCTTCCTTGCAAACCACATGACTAGTCCAGTAGCCACCAGCCAATAACAAACAACCCGGCCTGAGCCGGGTTGTTTGGGCGCCTGCCAATGCAGGCAGCGGTTGCATCGCCCTCCCTGGCACGCAGCAGCATTATGCCAGACGGAAACGGCCGATGGTCTGACGCAGACCGGCGGCCAGCTGGCTCAGCTCCAGGCAGGCGCGGGCGGTATGATCGGCCCCAACGGCGACCTCGTTGGAGGATTCGTTGATCCGCTCCACGTTGCGACCCAGCTCATCGGAGACCGCATCCTGTTCGCCGCAAGCGCTGGCGATCTGAATGGCCATGTCGGCGATCTGGGCCACCGCCTCTTCAATCTGCTGGATGCCGTTGCTGGTCTGCTCGCTCTGCTCCACGCACTGGCGGATCATCTCGCAGCTCTGGCCAGTCACCTCTTTGGCCTGGTTGGCACGGGCCTGCAGGGTTTCGATGATGGCAACGATCTCGCCGGTAGAAGCCTGGGTACGACCCGCCAGGGTGCGCACCTCATCGGCCACAACCGCAAAGCCGCGGCCCTGCTCGCCGGCACGGGCAGCCTCGATGGCGGCGTTGAGTGCCAGCAGGTTGGTCTGATCGGCAATGCCGCGGATCACATCCACTACCACGTTGATCTGGGCGGATTCGCGTTCCAGTTCGGTGACCAGGGTGCCCGCCTGTTCAATCTCTTCGGCAACCCGGGTAATGGACATCAGCGAGCTCTGCACATCCTGATTGCCACGGCGTGCCAAGGCATTGGCGGAGCTGGCCGACTCGGACGCGGTCTCGGTGTTGCCTGCCACATCGGCCACAGTGGCCTTCATCTGGGCCATGGCGGTGGCGACCAGCGAGATTTCCTGCTGCTGGCTCTGGATCCCCTGTGCCGACTGCTCGGAGACGGCGCTCACCTCTTCAATGGCGGCACCCAGCTGAGTCACAGCCGCCACCACTTCTTCAATCAGGCCACGTAGGTTGTCCTGCATCTTGAGGGAAGCCTTGGCCAGCATGCCCAGCTCGTCGCGACCGATGTGCTGGCGGTCCAGCTGATGGGTCAGATCGCCGGCAGCGATGGCGTTGGCCTGCGCCACCACGGCCTGCAGCGGCAGGCAGATCTGGCGGGTCAGGAACCAGGTCATGGCCACCATGAACAGCAGCAGGCTGCCGATGCTCACCATGGCAAAACTGGTCACCATGTTGACGCTGCCAAGCAGGCTGCCACGGTTCTCTTTCACAAAGCCGAGGTTCACTTCCACCAGACCGTTGACCGCCTGCTCCAGCTCGCCATAAATGGGGTTGGACTGGAACAGCTGATCCTTGGCCTGGGCCAGCTGACCCTGCACCAGCAGTTGATCCACCACATTGACCGAGTTCAGATAGCGTTGCCACTCCTGCTTGGCGCGGTTGAACACCTGGCGCTCATGGTCGGCACCGACCGTGGCCTCATAGGCACGAAAGGCCTGCTCGACTTTCTGGACGCTGGCCTGGATCCGGCCGCGACGGGCCTGCAGATCGGTGGCGTCATCCACCATCAGCAGGGCAAACTGGGCACGGCGCACGTAGGATACGTCGTAGAGCAGGTTCTCGACCGAGAGCACGCTCGGCAGGGTGGAGTCGGTAAAATTCAGCACGCGATCGCGCACGCCGCGCAGCTCGCTGGAGAGAAAAATACCGAATATCACGTTGACGGCGGCAATGACCGCAAAGACCACGGCAATCTTTTTGCCGATAGACAGATTTTTGTAAAACATGGTGGCTGGTGATCCTCGACTGCTGACAAGCAGGTGCACAGTGGCGATCACATCCGTATGAACTGGTAACCCGGGCTTTCCTGGCGGGAGATGGGACGTAGCGAAATACCAAGGGAAGGGTGGGTTTCGCGAGGGCGGCACTTTACCACAAACCTGCCTACTCCTTCACCAGCTTTCGCCGCAACAAAGCAAGTTGTTTTTCCGTACAACCCGATCTTCATCACAAACTATTCAAGGCGACCAAATCATTTCAAATAGTTAGCCGATGAATACAATCGATGCGCCGGCATGGACAAGTCAGGCCCGGCTCGCTGTAATGCAAGAGTCCCCGGATGGCGCCTCGCCGTCCCCGCCATCAAGCAAGAGAGGTGATCTTCATGGATAACGCGTCGGCCCTGCCCCTTTCCTCCTGGTCTGCCCAGCTGCGCGAGCAACTGCGGGCACGCCCGGTGATCGCCATCGGCCTGCTCGTTGCACTGGCGGCCGTCGTGCTGTTGCTGCTGCAGAGCCTGGTGATGCTGGCCGCCGGCGACATCAGCCCCGGCGTTCGCTACGGCCTGCTCGGCGGCCTGGCCGGCTTTGCCGCCACCGCGCTCGGGGCCTTGCCTGCCCTCTTTCTGCGTTCGGTCCCCCAGCGGGTGGAGGACAGCATGCTGGGCTTTGCCGCCGGCATGATGCTGGCGGCCAGCGCCTTCTCCCTGCTGCTGCCGGGGCTCGAGGCGGCAGAGGGGCTCACCGGCAACGGCTTTATCGCCGCCGCCGTGGTGGTGGCAGGCATGACCCTCGGGGTGCTGCTGATGCTGGGGCTCGATCAATTCACCCCCCATGAGCATGACAAGACCGGCCCCTGTGGTCCCGGTCACGAGAGCTGCTCCCGGGTCTGGCTGTTCGTGTTTGCCATCGCCCTGCACAACCTGCCGGAAGGGATGGCCATCGGGGTGAGCTTCTCGCAGGGCGACATGTCGGTGGGTCTGCCGCTCACCACCGCCATCGCGTTGCAGGACATACCGGAAGGGCTGGCGGTGGCGCTTGCCATGTGCGCCGCCGGTTTTCGCCCCGGCAAAGCCGTGCTGGTCGCCATCGGCAGCGGCCTGCTTGAGCCGCTTGGAGCGCTACTCGGCGTCGGCCTCTCCAGCGGGCTGGCCATCGCCTATCCCATCGGCCTCGGGCTGGCCGCCGGAGCCATGCTGTTCGTGGTTTCCCACGAGGTGATCCCCGAGACTCACCACAACGGCCACCAGACCCACGCCACCCTGGGTCTGATGGCCGGGTTTGCCTTGATGATGACCCTCGATACGGCGCTTGGTTGATAAGATTCTGATATATGGCGTAATGTTTCAGCACTAGCGCCGTGACATCGGCGGCTAACGTCGCATTTCCCCACGCATCGAGGGCCAGCATGACATGATATTCCGAGTGATGATGCTGGGTTGTCTGCTGGCAGTCGCTCACCGGGCCGTCTCTGCCACCGAAATCTATCGCACGGCGGCGCAGCCCGAGTCCGCCCCCAAATACACCCAGATGGCGGATGGCGGCATCGGAGGATTCTGCGTCGAGCTGTTTCGACTGCTGGAGCGCCAGGAGCCCGCCCTGCGCATCCAGGGCGATCAGCGCTTTGTGCCCCTCAAGCGACTGGAGAAACAGGTGCGTTTCGGCCAGCTCGACTTCATCTGCGGCGTGGGCGACAACCCGGACCGTCGCAACCACTTTCTCTATCTGCAGCCCCCCATCTTCACCGTGCGTTACCACCTGGCGGTTCGCAGCGATGATCCGGTCGAGATCCGCCAGTGGGATGACGTCAGGGCCCTTGGCGAAGAGGGCATCATCCTCATCAATCACGGCAGCGGCGCCATCGAACGGCTGCAGGCCCTGCAGGGGCTCATCATCGACAGCGGCGGGATCAGCAGTGCCGCCAATTACGACAAGCTGCTGATGAAACGAGGGCGCTTCGTCTACTACCGTTCACCCGGCTTCGAGGCCGACCTGCTGCGCCACCATCTGAGCGGCCAGATCCGCATCCTCCCCACCGCCATGGAGACCATTCCCTTCTACATCATGTTTTACCAGCGCACCTCCCCTGCCCGGCTGGCCCTGTTCGCCAATGCCCTGCAACGGCTGGCGGACAGTGGCGAGCTGGCTGACCTGGCCAAGCACTACCCTTAAGCGCCCCTTCACATCACGCAGTATCGGAATGCTCGGCGCCATCGCCAACTTTTGTTATGATCCACAACAACTTATTCGGCCGCATGGCCATCAAGACGAGGTGAGTGATGAAAGTAGGTATTATCGGCGCCATGGAACAGGAAGTGGCCCTGCTGCGCAGCCAGATGAGCAACCCGACCACCCTGCAACTGGGCGGCTGCGAGTTCTATCAGGGCACCCTGGCAGGCAAAGAAGTGATCCTGACCCGCTCCGGCATCGGTAAAGTCGCCGCCAGCGTCGCCACCAGCCTGCTGCTGGAAAAATTCGCTCCCGACTATGTCATCAATACCGGCTCTGCCGGCGGCTTTGCCCAGGACCTGCACATCGGTGACGTGGTGATCGCCAACGAGATGCGCTTCCACGATGTGGATGTCACCGCTTTTGGCTACGAGATGGGCCAGATGGCGCAGCAACCTGCCGCCTTCCCCTGCGACGAGACGCTCATCGCTGTCGCTCAGGATTGCATCGCCGAGCAGGGCAAGCATCAGACCAAAGTCGGCCTCATCTGCACCGGCGATCAGTTCATGTGCAAGCCGGACGCCATCGCCAAAGCCCGTGCCGACTTCCCGCAGATGCTGGCGGTCGAGATGGAAGGTGCCGCCATCGGTCAGGTGTGCCACATGTTCAAGGTGCCCTATCTGGTGGTGCGTGCCATGTCCGACATCGCCGGCAAGGAACAGGTTGAATCCTTCGATGCCTTCATCGAGGTGGCCGGCAAGCACTCCGCCGAGGTGATCATCAAGATGCTCGGCAAGCTGTGATCCCACTCACCACGCTGGAACAGATGGCCGCCACTCCGGCGGCCATCTTGCTCGGTGCCGCCCTGCTGGAGGCCATCGTGCCTTGGCCGGCCCACTATCGGCTCTCCGCCGTCGTGCCGCTGCTGACCCGGCTGGGTCACAAGGTGTGTCGCCCCGATGGCGCCCCCGGGCAGCAATTGCAGGCAGGTCTGTTGGCCATGCTGATTGTCTGGCTGCCTTGCGCCGCCGGACTCTGGGCGGTGCGCAATCTCTCGCTCTCGGAGCCGCTGTTCGATCTGCTGTTTCTGCTGCTGATGCTGGAATCGCGTCCGCTGCGGGAGCTGGCCCGTGCCACTCGCTCGCTGACAGACCAGGATACGCTGGTGGTGGCCAGGTTGCAGGCCGCCCCCTGGCTCAGGCGCGATACCGGCAAGCTATCCCTGATGGGGCTTGCCAAGGCGGTCAGCGAAAGCTGCGCCCTGCGCCTGATAGGACAGTGGGCCGGCCCTCTGCTGGGATTTGCCCTAGCAGGTGTGCAAGGCGCCCTGCTGTGGCGCCTCGCCCAGTTGATGAATCAGGGCTGGAGTCCGAAACTGCCAGCCTTTGCCCACTTTGGCCGGGCCGCCGCCGTGCTCTATCAGGCCCTGTGTACCCCTGCCATCTTGTTGCTGGCCCTGCCCTTGTGCCTGACCCAGCTGCGCCAGCTGGCAAACCGGCTGCGCATGGCGATACGCTGGCCCTACCCCGCCATGGGAATACTGCTGGCACTGCTGTCCGGCTCGCTGGGCTGCAAGCTCGGTGGCCCCCGTTACTATCAGGGCAGCTTGATCCGTTTCCCCGTGTTTGACGCCGCCGCCGAGCCGGAGGCCAGTACAGCCCTGCGCCTGCTCAACCGTCTGCAGCAAGCTGGTTGGGGCTGGCTGGCGCTGGCATTGCTGCTCACTGTGCTGGAGCAGCTGCATGGCTAGATGGCTCACTCTGCTCTGCCTGTTGTGCATGTCGCCCGCCCTGCTGGCCGGGACGCCTGCACGCATCGTCAGCCTCACTCCTCATCTGACCGAACTGCTGTTTGCCATCGGTGCTGGCGATCGCATCGTCGCCACCGACGATGCCTCCGATTATCCACCCGAGATCAAACGCCTGCCCCAGGTGGCCAATTACCGCAGCATCAATCTGGAAGCCCTGCTGGCCCAAAAGCCCGACTTGATCGTCGCCTGGCGATCCGCCCAATCCCGCATGTTGGCCCCTGTCGAGCAGTTGGGGATCCCGGTGTTCTATTCAGAACCGACCGACTTTGCCTCCCTCGCCACCGAGATGCGGGCGCTGGGAAAAACATTGGGGGTGGAACAAACCGCCAATGCCGAGGCCGATGCCTATCTCGCCCGCCTGGCCGCACTTGGGCAGCGCTACGGCAAGCCAAAACATATCAAGGTGTTTTATCAGCTCTGGTATCCACCGCTCACCAGCGTTAGCGGCAATGCTTGGCCCGCTCAGGCCATCGAGTTGTGCGGCGGGGAAAACGTGATGGCAGCTGCCCGCACGCCCTACCCTCAGGTCAGCCTGGAGCAGGTGATCAAGGCCAATCCGGCGCTGATCCTGGCAGGGAGTCAAGATCCCGACGCCCTACGCCACTGGCAACAATGGTCCAATCTGGACGCCGTCCGCCATCAGCGCCTGCGCCTCATCAACTCGGATGAACTGCACCGTTTCACCCCAAGAGCGCTCAACGCCGTGGAGCAGATATGCCGTGCGATCACACCAGAACCCCTTGAACCGAGATAATACTTTTTATCGCAATACAATTTTGGCCCCAAAATTGCATTAATCCAAGGTGAGTGAATTATGACCCTTAGTCTATTATGCAGTAATCAATTTAATGATATTACATACTAATGACCTTCATTCTCTTGCCTTACTCTGGTGATACAAAATGAATGACGAAATACTTGCACTTATTGGTCGCAACATTTATTTATTTGCTCGGGATGTCCAACAAGCAGATGCACATCTCTGGCAAACCGTGACCAACTCCCGATTTTTGGTATTGGGGGGTGCCGGTTCCATTGGTCAAGCGGTGACCAAAGAGATCTTCAAGAGAAATCCACGCAAGTTGCATGTTGTCGATATCAGCGAGAACAATATGGTCGAGCTGGTGCGCGATATCCGCAGCTCGTTTGGTTATATCGATGGTGATTTTCAGACGTTCGCCCTGGATATCGGTTCCATTGAATATGACGCCTTTATCAAGGCCGATGGCGCCTATGATTATGTGCTCAATCTCTCTGCCCTCAAGCATGTGCGCAGTGAGAAGGACCCCTTCACTCTGATGCGCATGATCGACGTCAATGTGTTCAACACGGACAAAACCATCCAGCACTCCATCGACATGGGGGTGAAAAAGTATTTCTGCGTCTCGACGGACAAGGCGGCCAATCCGGTCAACATGATGGGGGCTTCCAAGCGCATCATGGAGATGTTCCTGATGCGTCGCAGCGAGCAGATTGCCATTTCAACCGCGCGCTTTGCCAACGTGGCCTTCTCCGATGGTTCCCTGCTGCACGGATTTAACCAGCGCTTGCAAAAGCGTCAGCCCATCGTCGCCCCCAACGACATCAAACGTTACTTCGTGACACCTCAGGAGTCCGGGGAACTTTGCCTGATGTCCTGCATCTTCGGTGAGAACAGGGATATCTTCTTCCCCAAGCTCAGCGAATCCCTGCACCTCATTACCTTCGCCGAGATCGCCGTGAAGTATCTGGATCAGCACGGTTACAAGCCGTATCTGTGCAAGGACGAGGATGAGGCCAGAACCCTGATGGCGAGCCTGCCTGAGCAGGGGATGTGGCCTTGCCTCTTCACCGAGAGCGACACCACGGGTGAAAAAGACTTCGAAGAGTTTTTCACCGACAAGGAAGTCCTGGATATGGCCCGGTTCGAGAACCTGGGCATCATCAAGAATGAGCCCTCATATCAGAATGATCTGCTCAACCATTTCGAACAGACCATCGCAGCCATGAAAACCAAACGCGCCTGGGACAAGAAAGAGCTCGTCGAGCTGTTCTTCACCATGATCCCGGACTTTGGCCATAAAGAAACTGGCAAATATCTAGACGGAAAGATGTGAGGAGTCGGTATGCATACCCAATTGATACGTTTTATTCGTGATACCTACAAAACCGATGACTTCATCCCTCTTCACGCCCCGACCTTTGCCGGCAATGAGCGCCAATATGTGCTCGATACCCTGGAAAGTACCTTCGTTTCCAGCGTGGGCGCCTATGTTGAACAGTTCGAGCAGCAAATAGCGGCTTTTACCGGTTCTGCCCGTGCCGTTGCCACCATGAACGGCACGGCAGCGCTGCACATCGCGCTCTACATGGCAGGGGTTCAGGCCGGCGATCTGGTGATCACCCAACCCCTGACCTTCGTGGCGACCTGCAACGCCTTGCATCACATGGGCGCAGAGCCCGTGTTCGTGGATGTGTCACGCCAGAGCCTGGGTCTGTGCCCTATTGCCCTGGCCAACTGGCTGGAAGAGCACGCCTCTCGCACCGAGACCGGCGCTATCCACAAGGCAAGCGGGCGCCGCCTGAAAGCCGTCGTGCCCATGCATACCTTTGGTCATCCGGTCGAACTAGACGAGTTGCAGGCCGTGTGTCAGGCCTGGGGCATAGCGCTGGTTGAAGATGCAGCCGAAAGCCTCGGCTCTTATTACAAAGGTAAACATACGGGGACGCTGAGTGCATTTTCCGCCCTGAGCTTCAATGGCAACAAGATCATCACCACGGGTGGCGGTGGCATGGTGCTTTGCCAGAATGCCGAACAGGGGGCGCGTACCAAACACATCACCACCACGGCCAAGGTGCCCCATCCGTTCGAGTTCTATCATGATGAACCCGGCTTTAACTACCGCATGCCCAATCTGAATGCGGCCCTTGGATGTGCCCAGATGGAATCCCTACCGCACTTCCTGGCGCAAAAGCGGGCTCTGGCTATGCACTATGCCGAGTTCTTCAAGGATCAGGCATGCCTGTTTGTGACCGAGCCTTCCTATGGACGCTCCAACTACTGGCTCAATGCGATCGTCTGTGAAGATCAAACCCAGCGGGATACATTGCTGACCGAGCTGAACAAGGCCGGCGTCATGACCCGGCCAGTATGGAAGCTGATGCATCGCTTGCCGATGTTCTCCCATGCCCTGCGGGGAGACCTAACTCAATCAGAATTCATTGAAGCTCATCTGATAAACTTACCAAGTACACCTGTACTCCGAGGATAAGACAATGGTTGCAGATCTATCGTCAGATATCTACTACCAGCGAGCTTATTCGGCCTTGTATGAGAGCGCCAGTACTTACTTTCACTTTTTCTATGAAGAAGGATGTCACTACGTAAAATTTAGTGCTTTGAAACGCCGAATAATGAATGTTGCGGGAATAAAAATAGATGAGGAGCTATATGATTTAGAAACGCCTTATGGGTATGGTGGTCCTATCTCTAACTGTATGGATGAGCAATTTTTACAAAATGCCTTCACTGCATACAGAGAATACTGTAAACAGCATCACATTATATGTGAATTTATCCGATTTCATCCCTTTAACAGTATGGCTGATAAAAGCATGTTGTTTGACATGCACTTTCCTGAGCGACAAGTAGTTATTGTTGATTTAAAAAAAACGATAACAGAACGTCGCAATCTTTATTCAAAAACGACGAGAAACATTGTTAGAAAAGCAGAAAAAAACTTGTTAGTCGAAACTGAAGGTGTAAACCTTAATGACTTCATTGGTATGTATTATCTGACTATGAAAAAAAATGCCGCAAGCAATTTTTTCTACTTTAAAGAAGATTACTTCAAAGAGTTGATGAATTTAACGGGAGTATCCCTCCTCGCTATTAAAAAGGAAAATATTTACGCATCTATTGGTTTTTTTATGTGTAGTAAAGAACTTGCTCATTATCATCTTTCAGCCAATAACCCTGATTTTGTTAAAGAGAATGGTAATTATCTGCTGCTTGATGCTGCATTCGAGTTTGCGAAAAAGCAGGGATGCAAATATATGATGTTAGGAGGAGGACGGACATCGTCTCCAGATGATAGCTTATTTCTATTTAAGTCTAAGTTCTCGCCATTAATCTCCCCTTTTTATATTGCAGGTTTGGATTTTATGCCAAAAAAACGCCAGATGTTGAACCAAATTTGGTGTGAACAAAATCAAGGAGTGCAACCTCCAAAATTATTCCAGCTATACAGAGCTGAGAGGAACACATGATGAGCAATACTTTTATTATTGCAGAGGCTGGAGTGAACCATAATGGTGACATCAACTTAGCAAAAAAATTGATCGATGTAGCCTTTGATGCCGGCGTTAATGCTGTAAAATTTCAAACATGGAAAACTGAACTACTGGTAACTAAAGACGCAAGAATGGCGAACTATCAGATTGATAATACCCAGAGAGAGGAAACTCAGTTTCAAATGCTGAAACGGTTGGAGTTGAGTTACTCCGACTTCATTTTGCTAAAAGCATATTGTGATGAAAAAAATATTATTTTTATGTCTACACCAGATGAAGAGCAAAGTGCAACATTTCTAAATAACTTACAAAGTATTTTTAAAATTGGCTCAGGTGAGCTCACTAATACTCCATATCTTCGACATATTGCTAGTTTTGGCAAACCCATAATTCTCTCTACTGGTATGGGGAATCTATCTGAAATAGAGCATGCATTATTTACTCTGACTAAAGCAGGTATGAACCTATCCGATATTACAGTACTTCATGCAACAACAGATTACCCTACTGCGCCTTGTGATGTGAATCTGCGGGCAATGACTACAATATCGCATGCATTCCCTGGAGTTGCGATAGGTTATTCTGATCATACATTAGGTATCGAGGTATCTATTGCAGCAGTCGCCCTTGGTGCAAGAATTATTGAAAAACATTTTACTTTAGATAAAACGATGGCGGGCCCTGACCATAAAGCAAGTTTGACACCAGAGGAGCTGAAAAAAATGGTAGAAGCAATTCGAAATATTGATCAGGCCTTGGGTCATGGTTGGAAAATGCCAACTGATGCGGAGAAATTAAACCGTGATATTGTTAGAAAAAGCATTGTCGCAGGACGAGATATTCCAGTTGGCACACTGCTTTCACCAGATATATTGAAAATAAAACGCCCAGGTAATGGTATCTCACCAACTCGTTGGGATGAAGTTGTAGGGTCGGTAGCGCAAAAAAATTATCGTGAGGGGGAGCTGATCTAGTGCGTAAGATCTGTGTAGTAACTGCCACTCGGGCGGAATACGGGTTACTTAAGTGCCTACTAGAGGATATCCAAGCTGATAGTAACCTTGAATTACAAATCATATCTACCGGCGCCCACCTTTCTCCAGAGTTTGGTTTGACAAATCAGCAAATTGAAGAAGATGGTTTTGCTGTTAACAAAAAAATTGAAATACTCTTATCGTCAGACACACCTATAGGTGTCAGTAAAAGTATGGGACTAGCTCAAATTAGTTTTGCTGAAGCATTTGATGAGTTAAAGCCAGATATTGTTGTAGTATTAGGGGATCGCTATGAGCTTATCCCTATAGTCTCGGCTGCCAATATTGCTCGTATTCCTGTTGCACACTTGAGTGGGGGTGAGCTAACTGAAGGGACCATAGATGAAACGATTCGCCATGCTATTACTAAGTTGTCACAACTTCACTTTACAGCTATGGATGAGTACACCCACCGAGTGATACAGATGGGTGAACAGCCAAGCAGAGTGTTTACAGTTGGTGAAGTTGGCTTGGACAACTTAATGCGAATGAAACTGATGTCTCGCTCAGAGTTTGAAAAGTCAATTGGGTGTAATCTTAAAGCACGAAATATCCTCTTTACTTATCACCCAGAAACAACTAAAGATATTTCTGAGATAGCAATTGATTTCTCTAATATTTTACGAAGCTTAGATAAACTAGAGGATACATTATTAATATTCACTAAAGCCAATGCTGATGTAGGCGGCCGATTGATAAATAAAATGATTGATGATTACGCTGCTCAAAATAAATACAAGGCGATCGCATTTACTTCATTAGGACAGCTAAGATATTTATCTGCGTTACAATATGTAGATGCCATTGTGGGTAACTCTTCTAGCGGAATTGTAGAAGCCCCCTCATTCAAACTTGCTACTATTAATATAGGTAACCGTCAAAAAGGACGTGTTAAAGCTACTAGTGTTTTAGATGTTGATGTGGATACAAAAAAAATATTTGACTCGATACAACATATTTACACATCAGAATTTAAAAATATTCTGGAAAACACCACTAACCCATATGGGCAGGGTAATAGCTCTCAAAAGGTATTAAATACATTGAGGCTGGTGGATTTGGACAGCTTAAAGATAAAGTGTTTCTATGATGTTAAATTCTAACCGCAAACCGATAGGTGGCGAACAAGAAATTGCTCAAGATGGTCTGTTTTACGGGACAACAAACAGTGGTCGCTCATCTTTAAGATGGGTATTACTCTCTATGGAGTTGCAAGGCAAGCGAGTTCTGGTACCTGACTTTGTTTGCCAAGTCGTTGTTGATGTCCTACATGAATATGATATTCATGTAGATTTTTACAGTGTAAAAGAAAGCTTTGAGTTTTCTCTACCGGATTGTTTGGACGATTACGATGCACTATATGTAGTGAAGTATTTTGGACATGAATCAGCAACATTTAAAAGCGTAGTAAATAATTCTTCATTACCTTTAATTATAGATTGTGTATTCGATGTTCAGCTGCCTGAGATCAATACAAAGGCTCATTGGTGCTATTTTAATAGCTTGCGAAAAATAACTGTAATAGCTGATTTTAGTCAGATTATTTCTAATAAGCCTTTGTTGATAGTAAATAAATTAAGAATATCTTCTTTTTCGAAAAAAAAATATCAAGCAAAAGAAACTAAATACAAATTCTTACACTTATCACAAGGTCATGAAGTAACGTACTTGAAATATTTTTCAAATGCAGAGTCTATAATCGATGAAAATAAAAACATTTTTGAACCAGAGGATAGAAGTATTTATTTGATGGGGTGTTTTTATTCTTGTTTAAAAGAGGACTTAAAAGTTCGTCTGCAAAACTTAACTTTCTCTAAAACTATATTGAGTGACATTAATTTCATTAATATCACCCCTACCTTTCCTAGTTTTTTGCCTTTGCTTTTAAATAAACGAGATGAAGTAAGGCATGAGCTGATGAGAGACTCTATTTATCTAGCTATTCATTGGCCCGCAATTGAACAATCAGAAAATAATCTATCTGACAAACTATTGTCACTACCTTTAGATTCCAGATATACTAAAGAAGACATTGAGCGTATATGTAATATAATAAATAGAGTTGAAAGATGAAGAGCAATGCACTAATTTCTCAGCTAAAAAATCTTGTACTTTGAAGGGTTTCTTTGTTTTAGTTCTGAAATGCTGATATTTCAGTGATACCATGTAACATTTATTATTAAAATTTTTAATGTTCATTTCTAGTAACAATCATCCACGTAGAGATGAACATAGCGCCACAAAAATAATTTTAATATTAAAGTAAATATTTTCACCATAAAGGAATGCAACTTATGAACCATGATCATTTGAAAAGATATAAAACCAGCAGTCACATTAAAATTTAATTGCTTTTTGTTAATTTAAAGATCCATGAAGAATTTACTTTACATAAACGCCACTTAGGTGACCTTGATGTAAAGTTAGAGTATCAATAAAAGAAAAACATCTAGTAAAAGGAGAGGGGTTTATGTCAAATGATAACATTTGGAATTCTGTATTCAAAAACCAAGAATGGGGAAAGTATCCCAGTGAGGACTTAATCAGATTTATTGCAAGAAATTTTTACTCGATTAAAAACAGGCTAGATGTTAAAGTTCTCGAGATTGGATGTGGCCCTGGCGCTAATATATGGTTTCTTGCTAGGGAGGGATTTTCTTTTTGTGGCATTGATCGTTCAAGCATTGCCATTGAACAGGCAAGCTTGCGCCTTGATAAAGAATTTCCAAACTGGCGACAACACGGTGAATTAATTGTTGGAAATGCAGATGACCTACCATATGCTAGTGAGTCATTTGATGCTGTTATTGATAATGAATGTATTTATTGTGCTGATTATGAAACTGCGAAACATATTTATAATGAAGCATGGCGGGTAACAAAATACAGTGGGAGACTATACTCAAGAACATTTTCATCAGGTTCTTGGGGGGATGGTTGTGGTGAACATACTGGTTATAATCGCTGGGTTTGTACAGAAGGACCACTAACAGGTAAAGGTCAAAGTAGATTTACCTCATTAGAGGATGTATTTGAATTAGTAAAAAACTATAATGTCGACTCCATTGAAAAAATAACTAGAACTGAAAACAACATGAAATACACAGTCTCTGAATTTCTAATCCTGTGCAGCAAAATATAACAGTTCAACAATGCCAAACCTAACGCTGGAAAGTTTGCACTAGGTTTTACATAAATACTTTGGATCTACTTACGCAAATATTAAGTATACTTTTAAAAAAAAACATATAATTGACTTGCGTATGTCAACGCTCTTGTTAATATATTCTTTATTCAAAGTATTTCATTTTCAACATATGTAACATCTGATGGTGACAACCATGAGCCATAACTGGAAAAATGTATTAATCACACCGACTTCAACGATCTTAGAAGCTCTAGGTGTTATTAATAAAGAAGCCCTAAAGGTTGCATTAGTTGTTGATACAAACGGCCATCTTGTTGGTGTTGTAACCGACGGTGACGTTCGTCGTGGTTTGCTAAATGGCCTATCGCTACATGATACTGTCATTAAAATTATGAATACAAGTCCAACAACAGCAGAGGTCGGTCTCCAGCGTGAAGAGCTCATCTCGCTCATGGAATCAAAATGTATTTTATCCATTCCATTGATTGACAATGGTCTAGTTGTCGGTTTGGAAACAATCCAAGGCTTATTAAGCAAACCAACATACGATAATCCGATTTTTATTATGGCAGGAGGACTTGGAACTAGATTGAGGCCTCTCACCAATCTCTGCCCAAAGCCGATGTTGAAAGTGGGAGGAAAACCACTTCTAGAAATATTGATTAATCAGTTTCTCAAAGCTGGCTTCATAAATATTTATATATCTACCCATTACATGCCTGAGCAGATCACTAGTTATTTTGGCGATGGATCATCTTGGGGAGCTAATATCCAATATATACATGAAGATACGCCACTAGGAACAGGCGGAGCATTGGGTCTACTTCCGGCAGACACCCCCCCCTTACCACTTATCATGATTAATGGTGATGTGCTGACAACTGTAGATTTTAATCGACTACTCGACTTTCATAATAAATATCAACCAACTGCTACAATGTGTGTCCGTGAATATGACTATCAAATCCCATATGGTGTTATCAATGGTGATGGACATCATATTATAAATATGCAAGAAAAACCAATTCTACGATACCTAGTAAATGCTGGAATCTATGTAGTAAGCCCTGATTTGTTTATGAACATGCCTAAAAATGAGCGTATTGATATGCCAACGCTACTTGAGCAACAAATAGCAAAGCAAGCAGATGTATTAATGTTTCCAATCAATGAATATTGGCTTGACATCGGCAGAATTGATGATTTTAATAAAGCACAAATAGATATCAAGGACCTTTAATAATGAATCTAAATATTGCGATTATACCTGCGCGGGGAGGGAGTAAACGCCTTCCGAATAAAAATAAATTACCATTAGCAGGAAAACCGTTAATAACCTGGACTATAGAGGCCGCTCTTGAAAGCCAACTTTTTGATCTGGTTCTTGTAAGTACAGACTCTCAAGACATTGCTAACATCTCTGCCAATTCTGGTGCAATAGTGCCATTTATACGACCCGCTGAATTAGCAACTGATACGGCTACCACTAATGATGTCATTAGCCACATGGTTAAGTGGGTTGAATCACAATATAGAGCAGTAGATATGGTCACACTACTACAACCAACATCTCCATTGCGGAATGCAAATCATATTAAAAGAGCTATGGCTCTTTATAATATGAAAAATGCGTCTGCTGTCATCTCTGTATGCGAACTCGAACACCCAATTCAATATTGCAATAAATTACCAGACAATTTAAGTATGGCAGGCTTTATTCCAACTATTGCAAATCGACGTAGCCAAGAACTAGAACGTTATTATCGAGTAAATGGTGCAATTTATATCTTTGACAGACAATACGTTGGTTCATTGTCAGATATTTACTCTAGTAACTCTTTTGCCTATATTATGGAAAAAAGTGCATCTATAGACATCGATGATGCATTTGATTTATATCTGTCCGAGTGTATTAAAAATAGAAAACCGACCTAAAGGTCGGCTTTTTTATTTCTTAAACAAATTTATTGTTTCATCATCAACTGTATCTATGCTGTTAAGGGCATTGGGATACATCTCTTGTGCTTTTCTCATAAAATCTAACCAAATTTCGATTGCGGGTTTCATCATGGCTAATGCTTTATCTTCTTCTTTAAACAGATAAAGAATAGAACTCAGCATAGCGAACATATGATTCATTGAACCGTACAACATTTGTGCTATTACTCTATTTTTAGTTGTAGATATTTGAGAAAGATAACCAAAATGCTTTAGCATCAATTGATTTATCTCATTTCTAGATGAAAAATCACGTTGCCATTCATCTGTTATCTTCTCAACAACATGATTGAAAAAATCAACATCAAGCAATGAGTTAAAATCATGCACTGGTAGCACCAAGGGGGCACAGAGACGGTTCGTAATTTCATGCAGGATAGCTGACTTGTCAATAGGCTGATATAGTCCGATGTCATTGGCGGGAACAGACCTAGCCCCCAATATTTTGGCACCATCACTACAGTTAGCACAATGTACATCTTTATTGATGGCTAATACACCTTCAATAATATATCTCGAAGTATCGTACATCGCATTACTTATGACAATACCCCCAAAATTACCCTCACATTGCCGTTCATTGTCGCTACACACCAACTCAGTCAAGATTTTGGCATTTATTTCATTATTATAATATGCACTAGACTTAGCGTGATGGTGATTTTTATCTTTATAACCGTTATCTAAACCAAACAGATATAGATTTTTAAATCCAAGTTGGATAGGTGCATGAACCCCTATATTTCCAACAAAGGGATTAACTGCCTGCCAAGCGGAAAAATCTTTGACGACAGAGAAATATGTCTGACACATCATCACACCTGGTTCATTGCTCTTGAACGCAAGAACCGTTTCTTTGAACAGGGTTGCACAATCTGGATGAACGACATCAGTGCTCAAAAACAAAATATCCTGTAAGTATTCAGGATCATCCAGATTAACCATGAAATCATAGATTGATTTGGTACGTTCAATTTGAACTTCTATATCAGGCTTGATCCCATGCTTATGCAAAGCAGATATCGCACTGCCGCAAGATATCAATATAGCACGATCTTTATTCGCTTTAATAATGGGTAGTGAATCATCTAGCGATGGGCCGCTGCCAATGATAAATACAGGAACTCTTTGGTGTTTTTGCGAAATTTTCTTATTTTTCTTAAAAAATGGCACGCCACGTTCAATATTACGCATAGAATGGGACAGTGCGATCAGGCTATCATCAAAAAAACCCCACCCCATCGCTAACAGATAATATTGCTGCTGTATCGTTTTCATCAGTCTTTTTACTTCATCGTTCTGATAGCCCCACATAATGAAAGAGTTTGCAACCAAAAAAGCACCTCGACAACTAACTGCCGATGAAAAATCTCTGACAATATTTTGTTCATCCTGCCCTAACAGAATGTGCAACCCCAGGTTCTCCTGATACAAATAAGCCAGCAGTGGAGCCCAATCGAAGCAGAACAATGATGCGTAAAATAAATCCAAGTCTGGCTCAAACAAGAACAATGTGCTAACTTTGCAACGCTCATAAAGATAACCAAGGTGATAACCCAAACCGACCCCAAAGATCAATGCGCAGGGGACTTGATCTGGTACTTTAACGAGGTGTTCTGCTTGTGATGATATTTCATCCTTATAAATATTAAGATTGTTAAGGTGCTCAACATGAATAGAACCCATTGGGTTCGCTTCCTGACGGAAGGCAAATTTTGACAATACCCCCTTATCCATGAATTCAGCCACAAGTGTCTCACAGATAAGATAGGGGTCAGCCCCATAAACAACGACGTCATCATCAAGCCATTTAAGGTTTGGTTGACCATTTTCATTACAAAAAAACTTGAACGGACGGCTTGGGCAATAATTCTCATACATATCAGCGATGTGTGGAATATATTGACGAAAGGCCTCAATATTCTGAGTAAAACGAAGCGGTAATGCTACCATCATAGCAGCTTCTTGCTCTGCTTGTTGTTGAAGTCTTCGCATTTCCTGTTCAGCTTTTAATAGCATCGCATCAATATTGACCGACATCAGAACTCCTTGCTATTCAGGTTATAGGCCTGTCCAGCCTTGTTGCCTTTCCCGACTTGAACCAGCTTCTTAAAAACAATATTATGATAACTAATAGTTAATGCTTGTAGCGTTTCTTCTTGAATAGACAGCTTTGCAGCGAATTCTGCCACCACCTGCCGTTGCAGCTGACACTCTTTGGCTAGTTGCGCCAGCTGATCTATTAAGGCCAATCGATTATCCATGCACTGTATAGCCTCATCATATTTCTGCTGTTGCAATAGGCCCTCTATCAAGTGGAAATTATCCTGTAATGCCTCATTGAGGGAGATAAGAGTAACTTTCACAATTCACCCAACTTTTGTCGCATCTGATAGCCACGCTGCTTTTCGGCTTCCGGCAACTGATCCCAAGCAGATTTGATCGTCACCATTAGAGCCATAACCTCGTCAAGGGGTGTGACATCTCGCGCCAAACTAGCATCCCAAATCCGCTCATCCATATATGCATAGAGACTGTACAAATCTTCAGCAATTGCGCCCTGACTTGTATCAAGTGCATCCTGTAATCCATGTAATAACCCTTGAGCTTTAGAGACTGCAATAGACTTTGCTTCCATATCACCACGTTCTATCGCCCCTTTAGATTGTGCCAATCGCTCTAAAAAGCCCTGCATCATGAGTTGAATAACGCGATGAGGATCTGCGACAGCAAGGTCAGCCGCGATACTGGTTGCTTTATATGCTTTTAGATTTCGCTGGTACATCGCCTGCGCCTCGTAATATAAATTTATTTCTGGTTATTAATCTGTAATGATTGCAGTGCTGACGCTGAGTGATTCATTTTAACCAACAAGGCATCCAGGCTGCCATATTGAGCTCGTAGTGAAGCTTCGTATTTAACCAATTGAGCATTAGATGTAGCCTGCTTCTGGTTCAAGCTGCGCAAATCAGCATTCAAAATATCTGTACGCTGATCCAACACACCGCTAGACTTGGAATACTCTTTTAAACCTGCATTCAAAGTTGCGGCAATACCCTTTTCTCCACCAAAAAGTCCAACGACTTGGTCAAAGTTTTTATCCACAGCTTCGTCGAATTTCGTTTTATCAAGAGACAACTTCCCCTTGTTGTCCATTTTAATTCCAACTTCGAAGATGGTTGAATAAGTAGTACTTGTCCCTGCTTTATTTGTTACTGTATTAGCCATAAAACTACTAATGGTTCGTGTACTGGCATCACCAGCAAGTGCACCACCATCATCTTGTCTAACTCCACCAACAATACTATTACGCTTACCCAACGCATCCATTTTATCTTGCAGAGCGTTATAACCATCAATAAACTGCTTGACCATATCCTGAATGGCAGTTTTATCAGTTGTTATTGCAACTTTATTGGGCTTCAGTGTAGTGCCATCACTCTCTTTATCAGATACTCGTAGAATCGTTAATTTCAAATCCTGAATAGAATCGTCAAACACATTGGTATCACTTTTAAGTGTATTGCCATCAATAGTAATTTCGGCACTGCTAGCCGCTTGCTTTTGGCTCATCGCCGAACCAGCGGCACCTGTAGAAAATATATCCAGTTCAGAATTATTACCAGTGATAACCAAATCTTTACCATCTCCAGATATACCGGAGTCAATAACAAACTTTGCCTTACCGTCTGCCGTATTGACGATGTTTGCACTAAGACCGAAGTTATCACCATTGCTATTGATACTTTTGCGAATGTCTTGCAAGGTATCCCCTGCTTTGACATCAACCTTGAACTCCTTGTCGCCAGCTTTTAAAGTCAACTGGCCATCTTGAGTGACAAGTGGAGTGGTCGAGCTGCTAAATTCACCTTCGACACGGCTAGTTGTAGCCAATTTATTGACAGTGATATTGTACTGGCCATTAGACCCCCCACTTTTACTCTCCACCTTCATCACTGGATTATCTTTATCCTGGGTGATCGTTACGGCTCGCTTGTTGAAAGCACCGGGTTTGCTCAAGGTATCGAGAATGTCAGTAAATGCTGTGAGGGACGATTTCAGCTGACCTATACCAGATATGCTGATCTGGGTGCTGTTTTGCTTGGTCAAAATGGGTTTCTGTAGCTGGGCTTTCTTAGCAGCCACGCTAGCAGAAATCACACTCTCAAGATCAAGTCCAGAGCCAGCCCCGGCAGAAGTAATGGCCATGCTATCATCTCCTCATTTATTGATTTAAATCTCACTATCTAGCAGCAAGCCCAGTTTCGGGTTAGCCCCCGCATCCCCCTGACGCAGTGCTAGGATTCGCTTGTGAATTGCGATCAGCTCTTCACTCGGAATTTGCCGTATAACAGATCGGGTGTCAGAGTCAACCACCTTGATCACTACCTGCCCCAGGTCTTGCTCCATGCTGAAATTAACAGTCCAGCCTTGTTGCAAGCCAAAATCCTGCAAATTTTGTACCTGTTTTTCAATCTCTGCTTGGCTTTGTACCTGCCGGAGATCACTTTTTGCCACATCCTGATTTTTCCGCAGTGCAATACCAGGTTCTTCCATTAAACCAGAAAGCAGTTGAGCGGCCACTTGGCCGCTCTTGTCACTTAGCTGTAAGGAAGCACCATTGGCAGATGACAGATTACCGAGTTCAGTTGTCATCTTATCTCTCCCATTTCAATCAGCCACAGTCCATCGTTAGCCAAGCAGAGATAGAGCCGACTGAGGACGTTGATTGGCTTGTGCTAATACACTTGAGGCCGCTTGCTGCAAAATGTTCTGCTTGGTCATATTGGCGGTCTCGGTGGCAAAGTCCGCATCGCGAATACGCGAGCGGGCAGCAGACACGTTCTCCGAGATATTGGCCTGGTTGCGAATGGTCGAATCCAACCGATTCTGCACTGCACCCAGCTCGGCACGCTTACTATCGACCACCCCCAGCATGGCATCTGCTGCGGCCAACACCTTTTGTGCCTCACTCTGGCTACCGATATTGATGCCACCAGAACCACCACCAGTAAAAATAGTGCTAATGCCAACAGCTGTCGTCACACTACCAGTCGAGCCGCTGATGACATCGATCGTGGTTCCCGCAGCGACAGAAATTCCAGAAATACTGAAACCATCGGTCTGAGAGAGGCTAAAACCGATAGTCTGGTTTGCATCCGCCCCAACCTGGAAAGATCCACCAAAAGAACCGTCGAGCAGCTTGGTACCTGCAAAGGTGGTATCTTTCGAAATTCGGTTGATTTCAGAACCGAGCTGGTCAACTTCTTTTTGCAGAGCAGCACGATCCTTATCTGAGTTGGAACCGTTGGCAGATTGCTGAGCTAGAGTGCGCATCCGTTGCAGCATGCCGGTCACCTCATCCATAGCGCCTTCCGCTGTTTGCGCCAACGAGATGCCATCGTTGGCGTTGCGGTTACCTTGATCCAGACCGTTGATTTGTGAAGTCAAACGGTTGGATATTTGCAAGCCAGCCGCATCATCTTTGGCGCTGTTGATACGCAAGCCAGATGCCAAGCGAGTATACGAAGTATCCAAAGACTTGCTGGTATTCATCAGGTTACGCTGGGCGTTCAGTGATGATGTATTGGTGTTGATATACATAGCCATAATAATTTCTCCCGAAGAACATGCGACTGCGGGTTGCGTCGCCTAAACGACGTCCCACCGTTAGAAGAGCAGGTTGAACATGCCTCTCTCTTCTGGCGGGTGGCTGTTTGAACGAACAGGCCACCCGCAGTAGTGCAAACGTTGGATTCCGAACACCCCTCGATTGCTTCACTTTATGTAACGGCCTCAAGACGACAAGCTTTAGGAAAATCCTTGCCGAAAGCGGCAATTTTTATCCGGCAAGCGGCAAATGACAACGTTCAAAGGAGGCACCACATTATGCCCGGTTGGCATAGTGGTGTATTCGCAGGGCGAGATAATCTTGGCACGTTTTGTGCTAAGTCAAGAAGGAGTGACGTCAATTTGACGACACAATAAAAAGAGGCCGGTAAACCGGCCTAAAGTTGAGCATATGCTCAGGAGAATATGACCAAGGGTGACAGAACTGAACATCTGGACAACCCTTGGCATTACTAGTAGAGAATGTATTCTCACCCGATAGAACAGAGTGCTAACCCGAACACCCCTTTGTTCCATCTCTTGACCAGGGCGGCCTGAACAACCGCCCTGTTTTCTTTTGTTAGCCCTGCAACAGTTGGAGCGCGGCCTGCGGGCGCTGGTTGGCTTGCGACAGAACGCTAGATGCAGCCTGCTGCAGAATGTTCTGCTTGGTCATATTGGCGGTCTCGGTGGCAAAGTCCGCATCGCGAATACGCGAGCGGGCAGCAGACACGTTCTCCGAGATATTGGCCTGGTTGCGAATGGTCGAATCCAACCGATTCTGCACTGCACCCAGCTCGGCACGCTTACTATCGACCACCCCCAGCATGGCATCTGCTGCGGCCAACACCTTTTGTGCCTCACTCTGGCTACCGATATTGATGCCACCAGAACCACCACCAGTAAAAATAGTGCTAATGCCAACAGCTGTCGTCACACTACCAGTCGAGCCGCTGATGACATCGATCGTGGTTCCCGCAGCGACAGAAATTCCAGAAATACTGAAACCATCGGTCTGAGAGAGGCTAAAACCGATAGTCTGGTTTGCATCAGCCCCAACCTGGAAAGATCCACCAAAGCTCCCATCTAACAGTTTGGTGCCAGCAAACGTTGTCGCACTGGAGATGCGGTTGATCTCTGCGCCCAGCTGATCCACCTCTTTTTGCAACGCTTCACGATCCTTGGTAGAGTTGGAACCGTTTGCTGATTGTTGAGACAGCGTACGAATGCGCTGCAGCATACCGGTCACTTCATCCATCGCCCCTTCGGCAGTTTGTGCCAGAGAGATACCATCGTTGGCATTACGGTTACCTTGATCCAGTCCGTTAATCTGAGAGGTCAGACGGTTGGAGATTTGCAGGCCCGCGGCATCATCTTTGGCGCTGTTGATACGCAGGCCAGATGCCAAACGAGTATAAGATGTATCAAGTGATTTGGTCGAGTTTGTCATATTACGCTGAGCGTTGAGTGACGAAACGTTAGTATTGATATACATGGCCATAACTATTCTCCTAAGCTATTAAATTTACTATCTAATTTGCTCGAACTTTATTGTCTTTCCTGTTCGATTCGTCTTATTTAACGGCCTATTTTTCGATGTCTTTAGCATTATTTTCAACGCTTCATCGCATTAACGCCGCTTACCCTATTTATCGGCATGTTCTCGTTGAACTTGAGGAAAAAAATGCCCTGTTCTCCCTGTAAGGTTCATGAGGCAAACAACAGAGGGCGATGGATGAGACAGTGTGAGCCTTGCCGGCGATCTGGCACCGCTCTGGCGCCATGACACCAACCGGCATCATCACCGCCCGCAAAAACTTGGTCTGGCTCCCACTTCTTGCAGGCAGCCATTGGTCAGACGCCGCAATCCCCCCTAAAATCGCGGCCCCATCAACAATTGGACGTGAGTTGTTCTCCATGCAGACACTGGTTGAGCAGATTGTTTACATCAGCGACATGTTTGGTACTGCGGTATTCGCGTTTTCGGGGGTTTTGGTGGCAGGCCGCCTCAGGATGGACGGTTTTGGCGTCATGGTATTGGCGGCAGTCACTGCCATCGGGGGCGGTACCATCCGCGACATGATCCTGGGGGCCACCCCCGTCTTCTGGGTACGCGACCCGCTCTACATCTGGGTGGTGATAGCAACAGCACTCATCGGGATGTGGATGGTCAAGCTGCCCCGCCGCATGCCCTGGTACGTGCTGCCGGTCGCCGACGCCTTCGGGCTGGCACTCTTTACCGTGATCGGGGCGCAAAAAGCCCTCAACTTTGGTACATCGGGGTTGATCGCCGTCTTGATGGGCACCATGACAGGGGTGGCCGGCGGCATGATCAGGGACGTGCTGGCCCGTGAGGTGCCCATGGTCTTGCAAAAAGAGATCTATGCCACCGCCTGTATCCTGGGGGGCATCCTCTATACCCTGGCGCTGGAGATAAACGTGGATCGGGTGACCGCCATGCTCATCTGCATGACGGGGGTGTTCGGTTTGCGAGTGGCGGCCATCTATTGGCATTTGTCACTGCCCACCTTCTCCCTGCAGCGCAATTGATGCCGTGGTCAGGGGTCGAGTCGCACTCCTGGCCAGGTTGCGTTGAACCAAGCAGGCTTTTCTGTTGTCATAAGGTCCAGTGTTGTAAGCCGGAATCCCTCATGCAAAAACTTGGACTCATCACATCACTGCTATTGATGAATGTGGCAACGGCGCAGGCCGAAGCGCAGGTACTGTTTGGACGGCTCGCTTCCACCCCGGTGCAGCAGTTCAACCAGCAGATCCGACAGGCAAGCACTGCCCAGCAGAGTTGGGTCAATGACTATCGTGAAGTGGCATTGCGTTTTGTCGGCCACAGCGACATCCCCAGTCGCATCCAGGCACAACAGCTGGATAACGATCTGGTGCTCTCCGTTGCCCTCGACGGCACCAAGAGCGACATGATCTACATCCTGACCCTGTTTCGCAGCAACAACCTGTGGCAGATGCGCCAGGCGGAGATGGGGTGGCGCTGTCAGGGGCAATCCACCTTTACCCCGGTGCCCTGCCCTTAACGAACATCATCTCCCCCGAGTGAAATAAAAAAATCCGGCTCATGGCCGGATTTTTTATGCATGCGTGAACGTCACATTACGGACGGTACACCTTGACGTTGGCAAAGCCTTTCTCTTTCAGATAGAGCGCCTGCAGCTTGCTCATCACGCCGCGATCGCAGTAGAGCAGGTAGGTCTTCTCCTTGGGCAGATCGCCAAAAGCGGTAGCCAGCTTGAAGAAGGGGATATGCATGACCTCACGCCCTTCCACCAGCAACGGCTTCTCGTCGTGCTCGTCCATGGAGCGGATATCGAGGATCACCTCGTTGTCACCGCTTTCGGTGGTGGTCTCCACTTCCTGCACCTCGGCGGCGGTCTCTTCACCGATGCGACGAATGTCGAGGTAACGGGCCTCGGCCACCACCTTGTCCAGAATGGCGAAGTCGAAGTTCTCCTCTTCCGCCTCGATGCGGGAGAGCTCGGCCTTCACGGTCGGCTTCTTGGAGATGACACCGCAGTACTCCGGCATGGTTTCGGCAAACTCCAGGGTGCCGATGCGACGGGCTTCACTGATGATGTCCGGCTTGTCCCAGGTGATGAGCGGGCGCAGGATCACCTTGTCGGTCACCCGGTCGATGACGTTCAGGTTGGTGAGGGTCTGGCTGGAGACCTGACCCACACACTCACCGGTCACCAGCGCCGGGATCTGGAACTCGTCGGCCACCTTGGCGGCGGCACGCATCATCATCCGCTTGAGCACCACGCCCATCTGGCCGTTGTCGATCTTCTCGAGGATCTCGGCCACCACCGGCTCGAAGTCCACCGCGGTGAAACGCACTCGGTGGGAAGAGCCGAAGCGGTTCCACAGGTGATAGGCCACCTGCTTGACGCCGATCTCGTGAGCGGCCCCACCCAGATTGAAGAAGCAGTAGTGCACCCGGCAGCCGCGCTTGATGAACTGGAAGGAGGCCACACCGGAGTCAAAACCGCCGGAGATGAGGCTCAACACATCTTCCTGGGTCGCGATGGGCATACCGCTCAAGCCCTGATGGATGGCGCTGACGATGAAGAGCTCTTCGCCATCGATCTCGAGGTTGATCTTCACATCTGGGTTCTTAAGGCGCACGCCGTTGCTCACGCAGTGCTGGTTCAGGCCACCGCCCACGTAGCGCTCCACTTCGAGGGAGGAGAACTCGTGCTTGCCGTGGCGCTTGGCGCGCACGCAGAAGGTTTTCCCCTCGAGCTGGTCACCCCACACGGCTTTCACCTGCTCGAAGATGTCGTGCAGGTCGGTAAACTTGCTGGCCTGCACCTCGAGGAAAGCCTGAATGCCGGGAATGCAGGCCAGGGCTTCGATGGCCTGTTCACGGAACTGGTCATTGCGGGAGCTCACGATCAGCTTGTCCCAATCCATCCGCACCCGGGCATCGTCGTCGAAGCGGCGCAGGACATTGCGGATATTGCCCTGCAGGATCTTGATGAAACGCTGGCGAACCGACTTGCTCTTGATGGTGATTTCCGGGAACAGCTTGATAATGAACTTCATGGTAATGACTCGGGTGACCTTGATTTAAGGGCGCGAATTATATCAGAACTTTGTGGCCAGCGCCTACTGGATGAGCGTTTGCTCACATTCCCCCACGCAATGTTTGCCGCACCGAGGCAATCTTGCGTATATTCCCGAACCTGCGTCCCGGCAACATTCCTGACCACAGACCCATTCGATGAAGACCTATATCTACTACCCCGGCATGGAAGTGCGCGACGAGCTGTGGCTCAAGTTTGCCCTGCTCTATCTGGAGCGGCTCGCCTTCGTCTTCACCGTCAGTGAGAAGAGCGGCCTCACCGCCCTGCTGCAGACGCTCGAACAGGAGACGGATCTGCTGGCCGAGCGGCCGGATGACGCCTTCTTCGCCACCATCACTCCCCAGCTGGAGAGTCAGCTGAGCAGCCTGCTCGCCCCCGACTTCGTGCGTCACAAGGTGTTTGGCAACAAGGAGCTGATCGGTCGCTGGCGCACGCCGGCCAACCACGACTGCTTCTGCCCGGCCCAGGCGGGGCTGGAGCGGCTGCACGGCTTTTGCCTGGCGCACGGTTTTGCCAGTCAGGAAGAGGGCGGGTTCAGGATGGCGCGCCGCTTTGCCAACCTGCTATCCATGCGGCTCGCCCGCGAGTGGGCGCTCGCCAATGAGGGGGCGCTCATCACCGATCACGACTATCTGGACCGGCTGCTCCACCTGCTTGAGTCCCGCTATCACAACCGCGGTGGCCAGGATTGCTTCCATCTGGAGATCCCGCTGCAAGTACCCACTCACTTGGCCGACATCCCGTTTGCAGAGCTGATCGCCCTGCGCAGTCGCAGCGGCTTTCGCCAGCAGCTGGCCGAATTTAATCAGGCGCTCGATGCCCTGCTCGCCATGCTGGGCAGCGGCTACGCCGAGCCCGCCGCGCTGACCCGCTTCGAGCAGGCCCAGCAGGGGCTCAACCAGCTGCTGGGGCCGCAGACCCAGAGTCTGCCTCTCACCACGCTCGTCAGTACTGGCTTACCAGCCATGGCGATGATCCATCGCCTCAAGGCGAGCCATCCGGACAGCAAGCTGGTGTTTCACTCCATCAAGAAGAGCCACTTCCACCAGCGCAAGAGTCAGCACTTCTTCACCCGGCTGGGTCAGGTCAAGCCCTGAATCCGCGACGCCCTGCGGGGAAATCGACAATCCGCTGACGACATCGGAGCCATCCCCCGATGTCGTCAATATTCTGACACCCCAAAGAGAGGCGCCTCCCCTCAGGAGGGATTCTCCAGCCGAAACTCGATGCGATCGCTGTTGCCCGCCTCGTCCACCACCACCAGCTGATAACGACCCGCCTCGCTCAGCACCTGATCCCCATCCCAGCGCAGCCGCTGACCGTTGAGAAACCAGGCCGGCTTGCCAATACCACCCAGCACCTTGGGCTGCAGCCGATAGCGCTGGCTGCGAATAAGATTGCCCTCCCCCAGCGCTACGATGCGAATGGGGGCCTGCAGCTCGGCGCTCTGCCCCTCCCCCGCGCAGCCGCTGGCCAGCAGTACCTGCCGCCGCTCGCCAGGCACCCGCCACGGCTCCAGCGACAATGGCCAAAGCGCCCTAAAACCGGATTGCGCCGCATCCTGGCAACGGGTCAGCGTCGGCTTGCCCGCGGCGGTCAATGCAACTTGACGCAGCGGCGAGGGCCAGTCCATGGGATCCGGCAAGGTGGGAGGATCGCGCCCTTCCAGCAACCAGGCGCTCTGACGCTGCAAACAGGCCTCAGGCAGGGTCGCGTTGGCCTTGCGCCCCAGCGGCCAGCACACTTCGGCCTCGCTCACCGTGTTGGGCTGCGCCGGCAGGGGGCTGTTGTCAGCGAGCCGCGAGTAGACAGAGAGCAGCAGCGGCACCGCCGCGCTCTGGCCGTAAAAACCGGGCATGGGGGTGCCGTCGGGGCGCCCCAGCCAGACGCCGATGGTCCAGCGACCTGAGACCCCCATCGCCCAGCTGTCGCGATAGCCATAGCTGGTACCGGTCTTCCAGGCCAGTCGATTGACCCGGCCGGTCGCCTCACTGGCAAAGGACTGATCCGCCCGCCCCTGCGCGCTCAATATCTGCCAGATGATCCAGGCCGCTCCCGGGCTCAGCAAGGGGCGTGACACCGCCTGCTGCCCCGCCAGCCAGACCGGCATCGCCACCTTCCCCTCGCGGGTCAGCGCACTGTAGAGCGCCACCAGCTGTTCGAGCCGAATGCCCGCCGCCCCCAGCGCGATGGCTGGGTTGGGCTTGTCGGAGAGTGCCAGCCGCACCCCGGCATTGTCGAGGCGGCTGACCAGCTTGTCGGTCCCGAGCGCCTCCAGCACCTGCACCGCTGGCACATTGAGGGATTGCTGCAGCGCCTGAGCCAGGGTCACCGGCCCCTGAAAGGCACCGGAAAAGTTGGCGGGGCGATAATCAGACCCCAGTCTCGGCGCATCGGAGAGCAGGGAGGCCGAGTGCACCAGCCCTTCGTCCATGGCCAGACCGTAGATAAAGGGCTTGAGCGTAGAGCCGGGGGAGCGGATCGCCTGCACCATGTCTAGGTAACCGTGGCGGCGCAAATTGCCATACTCGGCGCTGCCCACATAGGCGCGCACCGCCATGGTTTTGTTGTCTACCAGCAGCAGGGCCGCGGAGGTCTGCTCGGGGAAGCGACGGATATAGCTTGCCACCCGTCCCTCCAGCCAGCGCTGCAGATCGCCGTCGATAGTGGTATGCACCAGCGCTCCCGCCTGATTATCGGCGGCAAGACGGGCAAACAGCGGCGCCTCCATCGGCGTGAAGTGACCGCGAGCCAACACAGGCTCGATGCGCCCCTCCAGCCACACCTGTTCGGGCCAGACACCCTGTGCTACCAGCCGCTGCATCACCTTGTCGCGGGCGGTGCGAGCCCGTTCGGGATGCCGGTCCGGCCGGTTGCGGCTGGGCGCCTGCGGCAGCACCGCCAACAGCGCAGCCTCGGCATAGGTCAGCTTGGCGGCGCTCTTGCCGAGATAGGCAAAACTTGCCGCCTGCACCCCCTCCAGATTGCCGCCAAACGGCGCCCGGTTGAGGTAGACGGTGAGCAGAGTGCGCTTGTCGTAGTGCCACTCCAGTTGCAGCGCGCGCGCCATCTGGCGCAGCTTGCCGGGCACGCTCCTGCGGTAGGGCTCGATAAGGCGGGCCACCTGCATGGTGAGGGTCGAGCCGCCCGACACGGCACGCCCGTAGCGCAGCCACTGACCGATGCCGCGCACCATGGCCACCGGGTTGACCCCCGGATGACGCCAGAAGTAGCGATCCTCGTAGCCCAGCAGCGCCTCGATATAGCGGGGGGAGACCTGCTCCAGGGTCACGGGGTAGCGCCACACCCCGCTGGTATCGGCAAAGGCGCGCAGCGGTCGCCCCTTCATGTCGAGCACCACCCGCGCATAGGCGGGGTCGAGTGGCGGCGGCGGGAAAATCCGATCCAGCGCCAGCAATGACAGCAGCAGTGCGACAACGCCCAGCACCGAAAAGCGCAGCCAGCGCGGCAGATCGCCAAGCCAGCGCCAGCCTGCGCGGCCACTGCGACCCAGGCTCAGCCAACCACGCTGCCAAAAAGTGAGCGGGCGAACCCGCTCAAGGGAGGGTTTGTTACTCAGAGATACGCACCTCGTGGATATCCTCACCCACAGCCCGGATCTCGGGTCGGTACATATCCTCCACCTGGGTCGGTGGCACCTGATAGCGACCCGGCGTCACCGCCCGCATCAGGTAGACCAGCTGCTGGTTGCTCCCCTCGCTCAGATCCAGCGCCGCCGTGTAGCGGTCATCACGAAATTCCTGATGCTTGAGGTAGTCGTTCCACTCGCTCTGCCACGCCGGTTTCCCCTCGATGGAGAGATCTTCGAGCTTGATGCTGTTGCCAAGGGCCGGGTTCTCCAGCTCGAAGCCGGCGGGCACCATCTCCACCAGCAGGGCGTCGGGCACCGCCGATTCACTGCTGACGTTGAGCCGCACCACCACCAGATCGCCGACCTTCACCTTGGCGGGATCAAACGGCTGACCATCGCTGTTGAACCAGCTGCGGGTCACACTCATCCCCTTGCTGACCCGTGCCGGTGCCTGTTCGGGGTAGCCAATCAGGGTACGCTGCACATAGAGGGAGCCCTTGCCCTCGTTGGTGATGGCGCTCGCGGCCAGTGCCTCGGGGGCGCCCTGCTGCAGCGGGGCCGAACCGCTCAGGGATCCACTGCCAAGAGAGGAAGTCATCCTGGCCTGCCAGTCGGCGGCCGGATCGAAGCGGGCGAGTCGAAGCAGGGCGAGCCGCTCCTGGGTGCTGAGCCACTGACGGTGGGCCAAGCTATCGGCCACCTTGGCGCTGAGGGCTGACCAGCGCTCCGCAGCCAGCTTGTGCTGGCGCAGCAGGGAGAGCTCAAGGGCTTCATCGCGCAGTGGCGAGCCGTAATCCCCGAGATAGTCGTCACCGCGCTCGGTCGCCAATGCCCGGCTGAGGGCCTTGGCGGCGTTCTGCTCATCCCCCATGGCCGAGAGCGCCAGCGAGAGGTGCAAGAGCGGCAAGCCGGAGCGGGCGTGATCGGCCTGCTGCTCCCAGATAAGACGTAGGGTAGCGAGCGGCGCCTTGCCCACCCGGGCCAGCACATAGGCGCTGTAGGCCTGATAGGCCAGCCGGCTGTGCTCGGGGGCACTGCTCCAGCGCTCGCCGTACTGGCTGTCGGTGAGATAGCTTTGCAGCCGGTTCAGCGCCTGATTGAGCATGGCCTCCGGCACGGCGTCGCCCGCCTCCTTGCGCGCCAGCAGGTAGTCGGCGGCATAGGCGGTGAGCCACTGCTCCTCGTCGGAGCGACCATCCCACAGGCCAAAGCCGCCGCTTGGCAGTTGCAACCGCTGCAGCCGTTGCAACAGGGCGCGTTGCACGTCCGCCTCGCTCGCCGCTTTCTTGCCCTCTGCGGGTTTGCTCCAGGCGGTGCGCTCATCCGCCGTGGTCAGCAAGTAAGGCCAGGCACGGGACAGGGTCTGCTCCAGACAGGCGTAGGGGTAGTCGGCCAGCGCCTGCCACTGGGCTGCCGGATCCCAAGGGGGAGTGCCGGAGAGGCTGAGCAGCCCCTGCAGATTGCTGCGATCCAGCCCGGCCAGCTCACCTTGCGCAAAAGTCATCTGCTGGCCGGGGGCCAGCATCTGGTAGCGTTGGCGCGTCTCGGCCGGCCAGGGGGAGCGCAGCGGCAAAGTCCAGTCGCGACTTATCGCAAAATCCTTGCCGCTGGCCGCCAACTGCAGGCTCGCCACACCGCTTGCCCCGGTCACGGTGAGCGGCAGGGTCAGCCACTGCTCCTCGCCGTTTTTAAGGGAAAGGGTGCGGGGCAGCTCGCCGTTTGCTTTCAACCCACCATTGAGGGTCCAGACAAGGGAGAGGGTCTGATCCTCGCCGCTCATGTTGCGCAGCTGCACCAGCGCACGGGTCTCATCCCCTCTGGCGCCAAAGCGCGGCCAGCCGATCTCCGCCACCAAGGGCGCCACCACCTTGACGGCACGCTCGGCCTCGCCGACCTGCTGTTCATTCCAGGCCAGCGCCATCAGCGCCAACTCGCCGTTGAAGTTGGGTAGGTCGAGCGGGATCACCGCCTTGCCGCTCTCGTCAAAACTCACCTCGCCACTCCAGAGCGCGGCGATCTCGACCCGGCTCTCCAGCGCGCCACCCTTTTTCAGCGGCGCCCGATCGCCGCCGTAGTTGAGGCGGGCCAGCTTGCCATCTTGCGGCGGGATCACCTGGCCATAGTTGTCGAACAAATCTTGGGCGAAGCGCTTGCGACCAAAGAAGATCTCGAACGGGTCGAGGGGCTGGTAGTCACTGATATTGAGCACGCCCCGATCGACCGCGGCCAGCACCACGCGGCCATGACTGTTGGGGGTGGAGGTGGCGGTCACCTCCAGTCGGGTGAGCGGCACGGCTTTGTCCGGCGCGATCAGGGTGAGCGGCAGACGGCGCGCTTCCCGGTCCAGGGTGAGCGGCACCAGTCCGACTGAACGCAGGCTCTGCCCCTGCGGCTTGCCAACCGGTTTGGAGGCGCTGTCTGGCGCGGCGATCTGGGCCGAGATATGCAGGTCATGGCGCTGCCACTCGGGACTGACCGGGATCTCGAACTCGCCGCGGGCATCCTTGGCCTCGCCACCGGCCCCCTTGAGTTCGATGCGCTGCCACCAGCGCAGGCCGTCGCCATCTTCCACCAACAGCAACCCCTTGCCGGGTCGCGGGGCCACCAGCGTCACGTTGGCCTTGTCGCCCGCCTGATAGGCGCGCTTGTCGAGGGTAATGGCAATCTTGTCGGGCCGCGCCTGCTCGCCACCGCCGCCCCAGGCGTAACTGCCGATCTCCACCCGCAGGCTCGATTGATGGCCCTGACTGTTCTCCACTTCCAATCGATACCAGCCCGCCGCCAGTTGCAGCGTGAGCGGGGTCGGCCCCTTGCCATCCAGCTGCAGGGTCTGCTCCTGCTCCAGATAGGGCTGGCTGTTGAACTCGTACTTCCACCCCTCGCCATCGGCGTAGTGCCAGTAGTAGTCGCGGTACTCGTTGATAAGGCGCACTTTCACCGCACCCGCCACCGGTTGGCCTTGCTTATCGAGGTTGAGGATCTGGAAGGGGAGCGGCTTGCCCCCCTCTACCCGATCAGCCACGAAGTCGGCCTTGAGCGCAGGCCACTGGCTACCCGCAGGCCAGCCATACTGGGTGCGGCTGCGATTGACGGCGCGACCGCCGGGCTCGGCGAGCGACACCCGATAGGCCACCTCCAGCGGCCCGAGAGCGCGCACTCCATCGAGCTCATCAGCTAACGAAAAAGTCCCCTGCCCCTGCGCATCGAGGGTGAGATTGAGGGGTTCAAGATCCTTGCCCTGCTCGGCGAGCAGCACGTCACCCAGGGTGAACTCCTGCCACTGGGTAAAGGGCATGGTGGCACGGCTTAACTTCACCTCCGCCTTGGCCTTGGTGGCACTGGCTGGCGCGCCGTAGAGATAGTCCCCCTGCAGCGGCAGCGTCAGGGCGGTGTCCAAATCTGTGACTTCGCCATCCAGCCCCTTGCCAAGCTGCAGTTTCAGCCGCTCCGGTAAGAACTCCTCCACCAAAAAGGGCCACTCGAAGCGGCTGCCGGCGGCGGTCTTGAGGTTGATGGTCCAGCGCCCGAGCGGCGCATCGTCCGGCAGGCGCAGGCCGTAGTGAGCGGCGCCAAGGCTATCGGGCAGCAGGCGCTTTTGTTCGAGCAGCTGGCCGTCCGGCTGTTTCACCTCCAGCTCCACCGCCATGCCCGGCAACAGCTGGCCATCCTGCCCCTTGAGCAGGATCTCGCTGTCGAGCCGCTCGCCGGGGCGATAGAGATCGCGCCCGCTGAACAGATAAGGCTGCTGAGCCTGCCAGGGCTGGGTACCGAGATCGAAGGTGGAGAGATCGAGCGCTGCCCCATCGAGTCGCAGCACCGCCAGATGGTTGCCCTGCTCGGCCAGCAGCAGGCGAGCCCCCTGCACCTGATCGAAGCGGCGATGGCCTTGCGGATCGGTGTTTTGCACCTGCAGCCGGTTGCCCTTCTCGTCGAGCAGGGAGAGCTGCACATCCTTGAGCGGGTCGGCGCTGGCCAGGGAGCTGACGAACACCTCCAGCTGATCGCGGTAACGGCGGGCACTTAGCCCCATGTCGCTCACCGCGAAATAGGTGGTCTCCTTGCGCCAGTCGTAGTTGCCAAGGGGCGACATCACCGCAAAGTAGACGCCGGCCTCAGCCAGATGCGGCTCCTTCACATTGATGAGACGAGTCTCGCGCCGGTTGGCATCGAGCTCCAGCCCGTAGCGGCCGCTGAACACCCGCTTGGCCCGCTTGGTGATCTGCTCAAGCTCCCAGTTGCCCATGCCGGCACCGGGGCGATACTCGGCCAGGAAACGGGGCAGGTATTCGGCATCGACCCGAAAGAAGTCGATATTGACCTCATCCACATTGACCGCGCTGATAGGCAGGCGCAGCTCGTCGCGCAGCGGCAATACCATGCCACTGGCGGTAAAGGAGGCCCCCGCCTCCAGCGGCCGGGTCTTGAGGGTCCAGCGCTGGGGGGATGGGCCCAGCCCCGCCTTGAGGCTCACCTCGTAGCTCTTGTCGGGTTGCACGTTCGGGAAATAGAGGGTGCGGCCATCGTCGGCGAGGATCCACTCCCCCTGCACCTGCTTGCCCCCTTCACTGACCCCGAGCCAACTCTGCCAGTTTGCCTTGGGCGCCAAGGGGCCGGAGAAGACCAGCGCCAGCGCCGGGGCATCCCGATATTGGCGGGCATTGGCTTGTACGACTGAACTCGGCGCCCCGGCCTCCTGCTGGGCAGCAGGTTGCGTGGTCGGCCCATTGGCAACAGGCTTGTCGGGGCCACAGCCGCTCAGCAGCAGCGCCGTGAATCCCGCCAGCAGCAGGCTCGGCCAGCGGCGCCCGGGAACGGCAGTCTGTTGCGGTGAGGAACAAGAGAAGCGAGGGTGAGAGTCGACGCGGCGCATAAATGTCATCCCTGATTGGCTCGCTGCCAGTGCAGCGCAATAGCCAACAGGATAAGGGATCAGGCTCGCTTGACACAAAACTCATTGCAGTTAAAACGCCGGCAGCCTCCGCCAGATGCAACAGCGCCGACCCTGGGGTCGGCGCTCTCTTGCGGCTGGGGCGAGTTATTCCATCACCGCCATCTGCCAGGTCTTGAAGCCGCCGGAGAGGTTCTTGACCTTGAAGCCGTGCTGGCTCAGCAGGCGACAGGCCACGTGACCGCGCAAGCCTACCTGACAGCTGATGAGCAGCTCTTTATCCCTGGGCAGCTCGTGAAGGCGGCCGCGCAGCTCATCGAGGGGGATGTGCAGCGCACCCGGGATGCGACCCAGCTTGTCGAGTTCGGGGCCATTGCGCACGTCCAGCACCTGCTGATGGGGGTGACGGGCCTCGACCTCCGCTGCGTGGCAGAGCAGGGTATCCCCCTTCAAGTGGTTGCTGGCCACGAAGCCGGCCATGTTGATCACGTCCTTGGCCGAGCCAAAGGGCGGTGCATAGGTGAGCTCCAGATCCTGCAGATCAAACACGGTGAGACCGGCGCGCTGGGCCACCGCCAACACGTCGATGCGCTTGTCGACCCCGTCCTTGCCGATGGCCTGGGCGCCGTAAATCTTGCCATCGGGGGCAAACAGCAGCTTGAGGCTGACCGGGTGGGCGCCGGGGTAGTAACCGGCGTGGCTGCCCGGGTGAACATAAGCCTTCTCAAACGGCAGCCCCAGCTGCAGCAACCGCTTCTCGCTGAGACCGGTGCTGGCCACCGCCAGATCGAACAGCTTGCAGATGGCGGTGCCCTGGGTCTTCTTGTAGGTTTCGGCTCGGCCCAGCATGTTGTCGGCGGCGATGCGCCCCTGCCGGTTGGCAGGCCCCGCCAGCGGGATCAACACAGACTCGCCGGTGACGAAATCGGTCTCCTCCACCGCATCCCCCACCGCATAGATGAAGGGATCCGAGGTGCGCATGCCGGCGTCCACCTTGATGCCGCCGCGGGGCCCCAGCTCCAGCCCCGCCTTGGCGGCGAGCAGGGTCTCGGGCTTGACGCCGATGGCGAGGATCAGCAGGCCGGTATCGAGCCGGGAGCCATCGCTCAGGGTCAGGCGCAATCCACCCCGTTGCGCAGTCGCCACCGCCGAGGTCTTCTCGGCAGGCACATCCAGGCTTTCGATGACAGAGAGGCCGGTGCGCAAACGCAGATCGATCCCCTCCTCCCGGATGCGGGCATGGAGCATGTTGGCCATTTCTTTATCCACCGGCGCCATCACCTGATCGGAGAGCTCCAGCAGGGTGACCGCCAGCTGGCGCTGGTGCAGCGCCTCCATCATCTCCAGCCCGATGAAACCGCCCCCCACCACGGTGACATGGCGCGGCTGATCGTGCGCCAGCGCCGCCAGAATGCGATCCATGTCGGGAATATTGCGCAAGGTGTGCACACCTAGGCTGTCGATGCCGGGGAACGGAGGCCGGATGGGGGCTGCCCCCGGGCTCAGCAGCAGCACGTCATAGGCTTCACGGCGCTCTTCGCCGGTCAGCAGGTTGCGCACCAACAGGCTCTTGCCGGCCTTGTCTATTTCGATGACGTCGTGAAAGACCCGCACATCCACGTTGAAGCGGCGTTTGAAGCTCTGGGGGGTCTGCAACAGCAGGGCATCCCGGTTCGGGATGTCGCCCCCGATGTGATAAGGCAGCCCGCAGTTGGCGAAACTGACGAACTCGCCCCGCTCGAACATCACAATTTCCGCTTCTTCGCTCAGACGGCGAGCTCTGGCCGCCGCAGAGGCACCACCGGCCACACCGCCTACAATCAGGATCCGTTTCATCAGCAAGACTCCAGTCAACGACAGATTGCCGTTAAATTAGTATTTTCTAATTTAGAATTCAATGAAATTTTGTTTGTACCGATTTTGCAGTATTCTTGCCACCCGACAGTCGTTCAACAGGATGTTATCAGTTCATGTCGTCAACCGCGCTCAGTCACCTTTCTTCTGCCAGCCAGACACCGCTGTTCTTTCGTCTGGACGTGCGCAGCCAGCGGCTGGTCGCCCTGACCGATGTGATGCAAACCCCGCTCTACTGGCTCGATGAGCCCAGAGGCCCCTGGCCGGCCCAGTTGCCGGATGCGCTGCGCCTGCCCATCGAGCAGGCGCTCACCAGCGGCCAGGGCGGCAAGCTGGTGCTGCGCTTTGCCGGCCAGCAGTGGCACGTCGCCCTCTCCCACGAACAAGATGCCTTCTGGCTCATCTGCCTGCAGACCCTGCGCCAGGAGCCGGTGGCCGATCTGGCGCTGCACCTGCCGCGCCTGAGCCAGATGGCGAGCCAGCAGCAGTTTGCCGCCATGCTGGAGACCCTCAAGGAGAGCCTGGGGGCCGATCGCCTGATCCTCTGGCACTATCAGGCCAACGGGCCCCTCGGCAGCGAGCAGCTGACCCCGGTCTTCACCCTGGGGGCCGACGATGTGGCTGCCATTCGCGGCGACAGCCGCTACATCCGCGCCCTGCGCACCCGCAAATCCCTGAGCTTTTCGGAGGCGGCGCACCAGCCCATGCTGAGCCAGCACTACTATCTGGCCAATGCGGGGGTGAGCTCGCGCCTGGACGGCGCGTTGCTGGAGCAGGAAAAACTCATCGGCGTGCTGAGCCTCGAATACCTCAACGCCACCCCGCTCAGCGAGGAGATGCTGCAACTGGTGCGGCACAGCGCCCAGCTGCTCGGCCACTGGCAACCGCTCCCCGAACCTGTGCACAACCCAGTTCTGGCCCTGCCGGCCGAGCTCACCCTGCTGACCGGCATCGCCTATTGCCGCGCCCTGGTGCGCTGGGGCATGAGCGTCAGCGGCGCCCGCATCGGCTGGATCGGCGAGTACCAGCCGCGCGGCCAGGAACTGTGGATGATCCCGCGCTGCGTGCTGGAGGGGGAGACCTTCTCGGTACTCAAACCCATCCAGATGGATCCGGGCCCCGGCCAGGAGCTGTTCCAGCACGGCCAGGCGGTCTATGTTGAAGACCTGCCTCTACGCTATCCCCAGGCCAGCCAGCTGCTGGCACTCAATGCCCCCGTCTATGTCGGCATTCCGCTGCACGGCCAGCACGGTGCCCCCATCGGCCAGCTCACCCTGCTGCTCGACACGCCGCTGGCGGACCCCATGCCGCTGCTCGATGCTCTCAGCAGCCAGCACGAGCGGGCCGCCGTTGAACTGCAGCGCTTGGCCGCCGACGAAGCCTTGCGGCTGGCCGAGGTGGCTTTCAACACCCACGACGGCCTGCTGGTGATGGATCACAAGGGGATCATCCTCAAGGTCAACAACTCCTTTACCCGCATCACCGGCTTTGCCGACGATGAGATGATCGGCCAGCATATCGTCCGGCTCAGGCCCACCTACTATGGCGATCACCTGAAGCAGGATGTACGTCAGGCAGTGGCGGCCCAGGAGTTCTGGATGGGGGAAGAGCGCTGCCTGCACAAGGATGGCCACCTGTTCCCGGTGCGCTTGATGGTGAGCGGAGTGCAGGACGAGCACGGCGAGATCAGCCACTACGTCTGCAGCTTCTACGACATCAGCAAGGAGAAAGAGGCGGCGCGCCACATCGAGCAGCTCGCCTATTACGACGATCTGTGCGGCCTCTACAACCGCCGCAGCCTCAACGACATCATGCAGCGTACTCTGCAGGAGGCCGGCGGCCAGTGGGGCGCCCTGCTGCTGGTGGATCTGGACAACTTCAAGTCGATCAACGACTCCCTCGGCCATGCCTGCGGCGATCTGCTGCTGCAGGCGGTGGTGGAGCGGCTCAAGGGGCTGCCGCAGGACAACCTGGTGCTAGCCCGCATCTCGGGGGACGAATTCGCCCTGCTGTTCACCGCCCTGGGCCAGGGCTATGTCACCGCCAAGATCCTGGCCGAGCACTTCGCCCGCGAGCTGATGGGGCTGTTTCGCATTCCGTTCGACATCGAGGATCACAAGCTGCACTGCAGCGCCTCGGTGGGGATCAGCCTCTTCTCCAGCGAGGACAAGGATCACCTGGTGCTGATGCAGCAGGCCGACACCGCCACCCACATGGCCAAGCGATCCGGCCAGGGCAACTATGTGTTCTTCAGCGAGGCGATGGCCGAGAAGGAGAAGAGCAAGCTGGCGCTCAACAACCAGCTGCGCGACGCACTGCGCCACCACGAGCTGCAGCTGCACTATCAGCCACAATACCGGGTCGACAACGGCGCGCTGTCCGGCATCGAGGCACTGCTGCGCTGGCAGCGCAGCGACGGCAGCATGGTGCCGCCGGCGGAGTTCATTCCCATTGCCGAGGAGACCAGCCTCATCCAGGATATCGGCTACTGGGTGATGAAGACCGCCTGCGCCCAATACAGCTTCTGGCTCAACCGCGGGCTGGCCATTCCCCATCTGTCGGTCAACGTCAGCGCCCGCCAGTTCCACACCGTCGGCTTCGTGCAACAGGTGGAATACATACTGCGCGATACCGGGGTGCCCCCCTCCCGCCTGCTGCTGGAGGTGACCGAGTCCGTGGTGCTGGAAAATCGGCTGGAGAGCATCGCCAGAATGCGCCAGCTCAAGGAGCTCGGCATTCTGCTCTCCATCGATGATTTCGGCACCGGCTACTCGTCGCTCGCCTACCTGCGCGACCTGCCGGCAGACGAGGTGAAGCTCGACCGAAGCTTCATTCAGACCCTGGTACACAGCGAACAGGACAAGGCCATCGTCAAGGCAATCCTGGAACTGGCCAAGGTTTTTCGTTTTACCGTCACCGCCGAAGGGGTGGAGGATGAAGAGCAACTTGCCATCCTAAAATCCCTCGGATGCCAGCATTATCAAGGCTTCCTGACCAGCCGGCCGCTCACCGCCAAAGCCCTCGAGAGCCTGCTGGGTGCCGCGGTACCGGGCTAAACATGTAGGATTTATAGGGCTTTATGTAATAAAATAACGGCCTGCTCGAATCATTGGAGTCGTCTATGTCTGTCATTAATCGGATCCCCGCTGTCGAAGTCAGCGCCACCGCCGCTGAAACCAGTGTGACCGCCGATGCATCCGGGGTCATTGGCCGGATCCATTCCGTTGAAACCTGCGGCACTGTCGATGGCCCCGGAATACGCTTCATCGTATTCATGCAGGGCTGCCTGATGCGCTGCAAGTACTGCCACAACCGCGACACCTGGGACACCCAGGGCGGCCGCGAGGTGACAGTGCCGGAGTTGATGAGCGACATCACCAGCTATCGTCACTTCATGAATGCCTCGGGTGGTGGCGTCACCGCCTCCGGTGGCGAAGCCATGCTGCAGCAAAATTTCATCGCCGAACTGTTCGCCGCCTGCAAGGAGAAGGGCATCCACACCTGCCTCGACACCAACGGTTTCGTGCGCCACTACGACGAGCAGCTCGACAAGGTGCTCGACAATACCGATCTGGTGCTGCTCGACATCAAGCAGATCAACGACGACAAGCACATTCCGCTGACCCACGTCAGCAACAAGTACACCCTGGAGTTTGCCCGCTATCTGGCTGCCAAGGGCAAGACCATGTGGATCCGCTACGTGGTGGTGCCGACCTGGTCGGACGACGACGAGAGCGCCGAAGGGCTCGGCCAGTTCATCGCCGAACTGGGAGAGTGCGTCGAGAAGGTGGAGCTGCTGCCCTACCACGAACTTGGCAAGCACAAGTGGGACGTACTGGGCGACACCTATGACCTCAACGGGATCAAGCCGCCCAGCAAGGAGACCATGGACCGCGTCCAGGGCATCCTCGCCAAGTACCACAACAACGTAAAATACTGATAGCGCAGGGGCTGGCCGGGAAAACGCCGGCCCCTTTCACATAGGGCTTCGCCCATCTGCATGCCGTCACCGGACAAGGATCTGCCATGAGTGAAGGACAAGCCGCCGCCCTGCTGCTCTGGGTACTGCTGCTCATATTCAGCCTGCGCGGCACTTTGCTGCGCACCCTCTACCACAATCCGCTCTATCAGCATCTCTGCCTCGGCGGCGCCATCGTGCTGGTACCGCTCTGGACCCTGCGGGCCGGCCTGCACGAGGGACTGGACGTGCACTTTCTCGGCCTCACCAGCCTGACCCTGCTGCTGGGCTGGCGTCTCGCCCTGCTCGCCCCCTGCCTCACCCTGCTGGTGCTCAGCTATTTTGGCGTCATCCCGCTAGCCGAGATCGGCTGGCAGGCCCTCCTCGGCGTGGCCCTGCCGGTCGCCACCACCTGGCTGCTGTTTCTGGCCAGCTGGGCCTGGCTGCCGCGCCACCTGTTCGTCTACCTGTTCGTGGTGGCCTTTCTTGGCGGCGCCCTTTCCATCTCGGTCAAGGTGGTGGCCAGCGCCCTCCTGATGGGCCTTAGCGACACCTACCCCTGGTACACCATCAGCGCCGACTATCTTTCCATCTGGCCGCTGCTGCTCTTCCCCGAAGCGCTGCTCAACGGCATGACCATGACCCTGCTCGCCATCTACCGCCCCCACTGGGTCAACACCTTCTTCGACCGGGAATACCTGGGCCGCTAAGCAACACGCAGCGACAAAAAAGCCCGCAATTGCGGGCTTTTTTTATGGCGTTTACACGGTGCGGGGGCGCAGGTGGGCGTGCCAGCGAGCTTCCCACTTCTTGAACAGCCAGACGATGACGAAGGTCAGCAGCATGTAGAGCAGGCCGGCGGTCAGGAACGCTTCGAACGGGCTGTAGTAGCGGGAGTTGATGATCCGCGCGGCGCCGGTCAGATCGACGATGGTGATGATGCCTGCCACCGCCGAGCCCTGCAGCATGAAGATCACCTCGTTGCTGTAGGCCGGCAGTGCCCGACGAAACGAGTTGGGCAAAATGATCCGGGTCAGGGTCTGCCAGCGGGTCATGCCGAACGCGTTGGCCGCTTCAATCTGCCCCTTGGGCATGTTGAGCACGGCGCCGCGCACGATCTCGGCGGTGTAGGCCCCGGTGTTCAGGGTGAACGCCAGCAGGGCGCAGAACCAGGCTTCGGCAAACAGATCCCAGGCGATGCTGTTTTTCAGCCACTCCCACTGGGCGGCGCCGTAGTAGATGATGAACAGCTGCACCAGCAGCGGGGTGCCGCGAAAGAAGTAGATATAGGCCCAGATCGGCCCCTTGATCAGCCAGTTGCGGCTGTTGCGCAGGATGCCGAGCGGTACCGCCAGCATCAGCCCGAGGATCAAGGAAGCCGCCACCAGCAGTACCGTGGTGTAGAGGCCCTGCCAGTAGGTGGGCCATTCGGTGAGAATGATTGAGAAATCCATGGCTTACCTCGTCTTTATCGCATAGTGACGCTCGGCCCATTTCAGTGCCGAGGTGGAGACCGCAGTGAAGATCAGGAAGATCAGGGCCACCGCCATGTAGAAGGTGAAGGGCAGCTGGGTCGAACCCGCCGCCAGGGACGCTTTGCGCACCATGTCATCGAGCCCGATGATGGAGACCAGCGCCGTGGTTTTCAGCAAGACCAGCCAGTTGTTGCCAAACCCCGGCAGGGCGTGGCGCATCATCTGGGGAAACAGGATCCGCACAAACACCTGGGTTGCCCGCATGCCGAAGGCGCGGGCCGCTTCCAGCTCGCCCTTGTCCACCGCCAGGATGGCGCCGCGGAAGGTCTCGGTCATGTAGGCGCCGAAGATGAAGCCGATGGTGGCCACCCCGGCCGCAAACGGGCTGATGTCGATGTAATCGGGCAGCAGGGAGACCCACTCCTGGTTGGGATTGCTCGCCAGCAGGTAATTGTTGTAGCTCTCATTGACCCAGGTACAGAGGTTGTTGATGAGCACCTGGCCGCCGAAGAACAGCAGCATCATCAGCACCAGATCGGGGATGCCGCGAATGACGGTGGTGTAGGCGGTGGCAAAACCGCGGGCCCACTTGTAGGGGGAGAGCTTGGCCAGCGCCCCCAGCATGCCGAGCACCAGCGCCAGCAGCAGGGAGGCCAGCGCCACTTCCAGGGTGACCCATGCCCCCTCCAGCAGGGAGGTTTCGTATCCTTTCAAATCAAACATATGCGGCTCCATTGCAACTCATTGAGCGGAATCTTCCGTCCCAATATCCTTTCAAACCAAACACATGCAGCTCCATTGCAACTAAGCGGGCCCATCGCTCCCTTGCGAGAGACAACGGGCCCGATGACTACAGACTAGGGTCAACCTGTCGTGATGATTCGCCGCAATTGCGCCGGCGGCTACCGGGGTAGCGCGCCTTCGGGGTTACTCGCCGTACACGTCGAAGTCGAAGTACTTGTCGTTGATCGCCTTGTACTTGCCGTTGGCACGCAGCGCCAGGATGGCGGCGTTGAATTTCTCTTTCAGATCCTTGTCGGCCTTGCGCACCGCGATGCCGGCACCCTCGCCAAACCACTTGGGATCGGTCAGTTTCGGGCCGATGAACTCGAACGCATCGCCACCCTCTTTCTTGAGCAAACCGTCGCTGATGGCGGCGGAGTCGGCCATCACGTAGTCAACCCGGCCGGATTTCAGATCGAGATAGGCCTCGTCTGCAGTGCCATAACGCTTGATGGTGGCGTTGGGGAAGTTGTCGGTGATGTAGGTGTCCATGGAGGTGGCGCGCTGCACGGCCACCGTCTTGCCACTCATGAACTCCTTGTCGAGCTTGATCTCGGTGCCCTTCTTGGCGGCGAAACGGGCCGGAATGTGCTGGTACTTCTGGGTGAAGTCCACCTTCTTCTTGCGCTCTTCGGTGATGTCCATGGTGGCGATGATGGCGTCATACTTGCGCGACAGCAGCGCCGGAATGATACCGTCCCAGTCCTGTTTGATCAGGGTGCACTTCACCTTCATCTCCTCGCACAGGGCGTTGGCGATGTCGATGTCGAAACCTTTCACCTCGCCGCTCGGCTCGGTCCAGGAGAAGGGGGGATAGGCACCTTCCACCCCGATCCGCACCTCTTTCCACTCCTTGGCCATCAGGCTGCCGGAAGACAGGGCAGTGACTATGGCGGTCGCCAGCATCAGCTTGTTCATGTATCTCTCCTTGATAAAATCATCGACTGTTGCAATTGCAGATTATTGGGGATCAGCCCCGGCCATCAATAGATGGAGGAGATGAATTGCTTGAACCGTTCGGACTTGGGATGGGCGAAGATCTCCTTGGGATTGCCCTCCTCCTCCACGCGGCCCTGATGCAAAAACATTACCTTGTTCGACACATCGCGGGCAAACGACATCTCATGGGTCACCACCAGCATGGTGCGCCCCTCTTCGGCCAGCTCGCGCATCAGGCCGAGCACTTCCCCCACCAGCTCGGGATCGAGCGCCGAGGTGGGTTCGTCAAACAGCATCACCTCGGGCTCCACCGCCAGCGCCCGGGCAATGGCCGCCCGCTGCTGCTGGCCGCCGGAGAGGTGACCTGGGTAGTAGTCGCGCCGCTCCCACAGTCCCACCCGGTTGAGCAGGTGTTCCGCCTTGGCCATCGCCTCGGCGCGGGGCACCTTGAGCACCTGGATCGGCACCTCGATGATGTTCTGCATGATGGTCATGTGGGACCAGAGATTGAAGCTTTGAAACACCATGGCCAAGCGGCTACGAATGCGCTCCACCTGGCGCACGTCCTCCGGCAACCGTTCACCGGCCCGGTTGGTTTTCATGCGAATAAGTTCGCCATGGAGGGAAACCGTGCCGGAAGAGGGTGTTTCCAGCAGATTGATACAGCGAAGAAAGGTCGACTTCCCCGAACCGGAGGAGCCGATAAGGGAGATGACATCCCCCTTGTGGGCGGTCATATCGATGCCCTTGAGCACTTCGTGGGTGCCGAAATACTTGTGCAGATCACGAACTTCCAGTGCGGCAACGTCGCTCATCCATTACAACCTTGTCTGTCCCTAGACGCCGCTGGGGCGTGACTCACGCCATCGCTTATTTAACAAAAAGTTAACCGATGGCAACCTTCAGCGAAAATATCACTCGGATAGTTAAAAAACAATACAGAACCGAGGTCTTTGGTGTTTTGTCTGTATTTTTATTGGCCAAACAGGTATTTTTCAGCACTTTGTCTGCATAAAACGCTAATCCACCCTGCCTGACGACACCGCCTTTTTATACCCCCAGAGCAATGCTGGCAAGAAGATTCCTACGTTTTGGCCGCAAGCTATCCAGATTGACTTTATTCAACCATGCAGTACACGCATCCTGTTGAAAAATGGGCCTGTCAGACCCCATTCTGGCTGCACCAGAATGGGCCGGCGCCCCAACAGCGGGCCTCATTTCGCACCAAAAACATAACATATTGATAAAAAAGCTCCGGATGGAGCAGGCAAACACACAAATATGTGACACAGGCCCAATAAGTGATGATAAGGTGTCATTTTTGTCAGTTTTTGTGATCGAGGCCCCGATGTTGCTCAATGTGTTGCTGATCCTGCTGCCGCTGGTAATCGGCTATCTGGTACCCCTCTCCTCTGCCCGTTTGATCAAGCTGGTCAATCAATCGCTGGGCAAGATGGTCTATCTCATTTTGTTCCTGATGGGGCTGGGGCTCGCCTACGTGGAGAACCTGGGCAGCAATCTGGCGGTGATCTTCAAGGTGGCCGGGGTGATGCTCGCCGCCATTACCCTGTGCAACCTGCTGGCCCTCTGGTGGCTGGACAGGCGCTCACCTCCCACCCACGAGGCCAGCGAGGGCCAGATGCCGAGCAAGCTGCATCTGTTGTGGGAGTCGCTGCAACTCTGTTTCGTGGTGCTGGGCGGCGTCTTGCTGGGGCTGCTGGTCGACCTGCGTGCCCTGCCCATCGACAAGTGGAGCGAGTGGGCACTGATGCTGCTGCTGTTTCTCATCGGGGTGCAGATGCGCAACTCCGGCATGCGGCTGCGCCAGATCCTGCTCAACCCCTGGGGCATGAAGATCGCCGTCACCGTCATTCTCAGCAGCTGGCTGGGCAGCCTGCTGGCCGCCCAACTGCTCGGCATGCCGCTGACCCACGGCCTGGCTCTGAGCTCCAGCTTCGGCTGGTATTCGCTCTCCGGCATCCTGGTGGCCGACAAGCTGGGGCCGGTACTGGGCTCCGCCGCCTTCATCAACGATCTGGGCCGCGAGCTCATCGCCATCCTGATCATTCCGATGCTGATGCGCCGTCACCCCTCCGCCGCCATCGGCTATGGCGGCGCCACCGCGCTGGACTTCACCCTGCCGGTCATCCAGAAATCCGGCGGCATCCAGGTGGTGCCGGTGGCCATCGTCTCCGGATTTATCCTGAGCCTGCTCGGCCCCATCCTGATCCTGGGCTTCCTGGCCATCTGATTGCCCCTGAGCCACCCACCGCCAACAACGACAAGCCCGGCACTGCTGCCGGGCTTGTCGTTTAAAAGAGGGGAGCGGGCGTGACAGCCCCGCCGTCAACTAGCAGTCTTCAGGTGCGCCAGCGGCCGCCGCTCATCACCCGCTCGATGTTAAGCGTATCGGGGTCGATCAGCAGCAGATCCGCATCCTGCCCCACCACCAGCGTGCCCTTGGTCGCCAACCCCAGTGCCCTGGCCGGATTGGCCGTCACCACCGCCAGCGCCACCTCCAGCGCGACCCCCTTGCCGCAACTCTCCACCAGTGCCTGCCACAGGCTGCCTATCTGGCCGCAGCGCAGCTCGATGAGGCGCCCCTCGCCATCGAAGCGTGGCAGGCTGGCGTTGGCGTCCGAGCTGAAGCTGATACGATCGGCGGGTACCCCGGCCGCCAGCAACTCCACCAGGGCGTCGGCCGCCAGCCGCTCGCCATCGTCCAGCAAGTCCGGGAAGCTCGAGGTGGTGAGATCGACCCAGCCGCCGGCCCGCCCCCACTCGATGACCTCGGCAAACAGCCAGGGGTTGCGGTTGCAGTGGGTGGGATAGAGCTGACGCAGCGGGATGTCGGTGCCATCGCGCAGGGCCCGCAGCGGCGCCAGCGCCCCGCGCCCGTCCCCCAGATGAAAGAAGCTGACCCCGCTCTTGCCGGCGAGCAGCCCGGCTACCCGCGCCTCGCTCACCAGGCGGGCCAGCTCGTCGTGGGTCGGCGCACTGGATCTGTGATCGCTGATGGCCACCTCCCCCACCCCCAGCACCTCGGGAATGAGCATGATGTCCGACTCCACCGTACCGGTGAGGGTCTTGACCGGCAGATGGTAGGAGCCGGTATACATGAAGGCGCTCACCCCCGCGGCGCGAAACTCGCGCACCTTGCCGAGCACCTGGGCCGGGCTGCGGGTCAGGCTGTCGGTACCGAGCGCCGCCACCAGGGTGGTGACCCCTGCACTCAGCGCCTCCCTTGCCGCCAGCTCCGGCGTGCGAAAACCAAAGCCCCCCTCACCGCCACCGCCGGTGATGTGGGCCAGCGGATCCACCAGCCCGGGCACCAGATAGCGGCCGCGGCCATCCACCCGCGTCAGCGGCCAGTCGGCGGGGACGGACAAGCCACTGCCGATCCAGGCGATGCGGCCATCGGCCACCAACAGATCCTGGCGGCCCAGCGCAGTCGGGCCATAGAGTTCGGCGCCCTCGATCAGGGTCAACATGTGCATGCTCCTCGTGATGATGATGGGCGCCACAAAGCGCCAGCCATGCTGCACTCTACCCAGCCTGCGGTCATGGAGGGAAGCACTTCCTCACGGCCGAGCGTCCGTTCCCGTAGGCAAGGGCCGCCGGATCCGCTAGGCTCAGCGACAATCCCCTTGGCTGACCTCCCCCTTCATGAACTATCTCGCCCACCTGCATCTGGCAGCCCATACCCACAGCTCCCTCACCGGCAATCTGCTGGGGGATTTCGTCAAGGGTGCCCTGCCGAGCACGCTCGGCACCGAACTCGACGAGGGGATCTGGCTGCACCGCAAGATAGACGCCTTTACCGACAGTCACCCCGAACACAGGGCGGCAGTGGCCTGCTTCGAGGCCCCCTGGCGCCGCTTTGGCGGCATCCTGGTGGACATGCTCTACGACCACTGGCTCAGCCTGCACTGGCCGCAGTTTCATGACGAAGCCCTGCCCCGTTTCCTGCAGCAGAGTTACCGGCACCTGCTGATGGATGCAGACAGCCTCCCGGATGGGTTGCCGCTGCCCCTCAGACGGATGGCGGAGCAGAACTGGATCGCCTCCTATCAGCACAAAGAGGGGCTGGCGCAGGCCCTCAACGGCATCGGCCGCCGGCTGCGCCGCCCCCTGCCGCTCGGCGATGCGCTACTCACCCTCAAGGGAGCGCAATGGCAAGGGTGCGAGGCGGGCTTTTTGCGCTTCTATCCCCAGCTGATGAACCACAGCGTGCAGCAGCTGGCCCACTATCGCGAGACCGGCGGCCACGCCGGCTTGCGGCCATAAAAAAGGCCCCGTGAGGGGCCTTCTACCAACGCTTCATCAGGCCCCTGGCGTGGCTGGCAGGAAGGTGAACGCCTTGGCCGGCACAAACTTGTCCGCCGTTTCCCCCGCATAGAGCTGACGCTCGGTCAGCGGGAGTTTCTTGACCGGAGCACCCACACTCAGATCCAGCTGGTCCATGCTCACCCAGAAGGTGTTGGGCAAATGGGTCAGCTCGAAGAAGTAGCGGCGATGCTGCTGATCCGACACGCTGCGCCACAGGGTGGTGGAGATGTTGGGTTGATCCGGTGTACTGATCCCCATGGGCACCGAGACGTTGCGCATCACGCTCATCACACCGGCCACGGCCTCATTGGCCTGATCCGTCCTGGGCAGAGTCTTGATATAAAAAGAGGCCCGGGCGAAACGATCCGCCGACCGGTTGGTACCCGGCAGCATGGTGAGCCCGCCTATCTCCTCCCAGTACTCGTTGAGTGCCAGCTGCTTGTCGAACACGGGGGAGTTGGTCATCACCTGATAGCTGCGGTCGTGGTGGATCTGCAACTTGCCATCCATGTACTGGAAAATGGCCGAGTCACCGCTGGCATCCGAGATGGAGAGGTGCAGCTGGCCCGGCTTGCCATCGGGCGTCAGGGTGGTCACCACATAGAACTCGTCCTTCGACAGGGCGGCAACCGCCTCGCTGACGGTGGCAAAATTGTCCAGCACATACTGGGCCCAGAGGGAGATGGAGAGCGTCTTGCGCGGATCCTTGTCGCTCGGAGTCACATACTCGGACTCGGTCAGATAGAGCAGGTTGGCCACCAGCCCCTTTTCATTCATGCCATCGGCGGTGCCCGCGTCAAACCCCGCAGCGACCAGGGAGCCATAGCGCGCGTTCCACGTCATGGAGTGCGGCCCGGCCGCCCCGCTCCGCTCGATGCCTCGCGGCAAGGCCCAGAGGTTGGTCGGCATGGCGGCGCGCCAATCCATGGTGCGGCCGGTCACCACCAGACCGCCATCGCCCTGATAAACGGCGCGGGTGCAGGCATCGGCCAGCGAGCTGACCGACAAGGCCATGGTCAAGGCCAACAGGGTTTTCTGGAACAGGGGGCGGGATTGGCGTTTCATAGGGTGCATCACTCAAGGCTGGTGAAAAGGACAGGCTAACGGCTGCCGCTGTATGGGAGCTTAATGAGGATAGTCAGCCGCCCGCCCCCCTCCCACCTCGTGGCGGTCAAGATGTGATCACGTCGACATAGTTGCTGCAAGATCAGCGAGATACAGCGGACATCTGCGCTGCCAGCAGGCACTTAGCTCACCCGCTGTTGCGTCGATTCTGGTCGTATCATGCCGGGGCTGCGCATCCATAAAAAAACCGGACTCCAGGTCCGGTTTGCACAGAGCAGGCGCGCTGACGCGGACCTCAGTGGTCTTGCGCCGAAGGCTCACCCTTCTTCTTGCGAATGCTCAGGCCCAGCTCGCGGCCGCGCAGGCGGGCGTAATAGATGGTACCGATGAAGGCGAGCACGGTGAACGCCAGCTCCACCACCGCCAGCCACCGCTCCCCCTCATCCGTGGTGATCAGGGTCAGGGCGTGCAGGAAGTAGGGCATCAACACGAAGTTGCCCCAGGCATGGGTGTAGGGGTTGCCCTGCACGATCCCCTTGAGCGGGAACAGCAGCGGCACCGTCCAGATCACCGGCAGCAGCCAGGGGTTGAGATCCGGGTGGGGCGAGAGCCACAGATGCCAGAGGATGACCCAGCCCAGCAGGCCGAAGAAGCCGACCAGGGTCAGCAGGCGAGCGAAGCGGGTGCTCACTTGAGGATCTCCAGCACCTGCTCGGGCGGACGGCCGATGCGGGCCTGGCCGTTCTTGATGACGATAGGCCGCTCGATGAGCTTGGGATGCTGGTGCATGGCGCGAATGAGGTCATCGCCGCTCACCTCGCCAAGCCCCAGCTCCTTGTAGAGTTCTTCCTTGGTGCGCATCAGCTGACGCGGATCGCTGAACCCCAGCTGGCTCAGCAGGGTGCGGATCTCTGCCTCGCTCGGAGCCTGCTCGAGATAGAGCACCACATCCGGGGCGATCCCGTGCTGTTCCAGCAAGGCCAGGGTTTCACGGCTCTTGGAGCAGCGCGGATTGTGGTAGATTTGGGTCTCGCTCATGATAACTCCCTGATTAATCGCAAGATGGGACAAGAAACGGCGCTATTGTAGGGGAAACTGATGGTCAGGGTAAGCGCGAGAGTGCAGGAATTGAAACGAATTTGTTGGCTGATTGTGGCCGGCCTGCTGACGGCCTGCAGCCCGGCTCCCCAATTCATCGGAAGCCAGAACCAGCCGGTGGCCCTGGCCGACTTTGCCGGCAAGCCGCTGTTGGTCAACTACTTCGCTCCCTGGTGTGCCCCCTGCCTGCGGGAGATACCGCTGCTGGAGGCGCTGGCGCGGGAGGGGCAAACTGCCGTGGTGATGGTCAACTACGACCCGGCCACACCGGCCGAGCTCGGCAAACTGGCCGGGCAGTACCACATCAAGGTGCCGCTGCTCATCGCCCGGCAGGAGGCGAGCCTCCCCTTCCCCCGCCCCGCCGGGCTGCCCACCAGCTATCTGCTCGATGGCGAGGGCAAGCTCCAGCAGACCCTGGTGGGCGAGCTCACCCCATCGCGACTCGAGGCCCTCAGGGCATCCATCAAGCCGGTGGGCCACTGACGCCAAAGCCGTTGGCGGCGGCGCCAGCTGGCTGGCTTTGCCACCATTCTCTTCGCCATCATAAAACAACAAGGGCGCACCGAGGTGCGCCCTTGTCATGAGTGAGAGCCGCTGGCCCGTCAACCCTTGAGGCTGTCGAGATCCTTCTTGGCCCGCTCCAGCTCGGTGATGCGCGCCTCCAGCCTGGCCAGGGTCAACTTGTCGTTGGTGGTGCCGCGCGCCACGATCAGCTCGTCGATGGCCGCCTGGTAGTCACCGCGCAGGGAGAGCATCTCGGCCCGTGCCATGTGCAGATCGGTCATCCTGCCCGCCTTGCGATAGGCATCGGAGAGCAGGCTCCAGGCCAGGTTGTTCTCTTCGTGCTCGCGGGCATAGGGGTCGAGGATGGCGATGGACCTCTTGTAGTTGCCCCCTTCCAGATAGGCGTTGCCGAGGTTCACCACCACCACCTCGTTGTCCGGCATGCGGGTGCGGAACTTCTCGAGCCGGGCGATGGCCTGGGCGCTGCGCCCCTTGGCGAGATCGATGTCGGTGAGGGCATCCACCACGAACAGATCTTCCGGGTGGCGAGTCGCCAGCTCCTGCATCAGGGCATCGGCCTCATCGGTGCGCTTGAGCTGCAGCAGCGCCAGCGCCTTGCCGTAGGTGGCCGCATCCTTGAGCGGGTAGTCCCCCTTCTGCAGGCGGTTGTCAAAATAGGTGAGCAGGGCCTGCGGGCTTTCGGTGCCAAAACGCACCTGGATGCGCACCTTGGCCAGCCAGAAGTCGAGACTCGGCGGCAGATCCCGGCGGCCATAGCTGCCCGCCCGGGCGCGCGCCTCGCTGATCCGGGTCTCCGGCAGCGGGTGCGTCAGCAGCATCTCGGGCGGCTTGCTGGCGTAGCGATACTCGGCCGCCAGCTTCTGGAAGAAGTTGGCCATGCCCATGGGATCGAAGCCGGCGTCGTAGAGGGTCTTCATGCCGATCCGGTCCGCTTCGTATTCGTTGTCGCGGGTGTAGTTGATGGCCGACTGCATGGAGAGACCGAGCGTGGTCTGCAGCGCGGCGATGCCCGCGGTGGGGTTGATCACCGCCAGCGCGATGGAGCCCACCAGCCCGGCCAGGGTCATGGCGGAGCTGCTCGCCTGCGCTTCCATGTAGCGGGCGATGTGGCGCTGGGTCACGTGGGTGATTTCGTGCGCCAGTACCGAGGCGAGTTCGCTCTCGCTGTCGGCATAGAGAAACAGGCCGGTGTGCACCTTGACCCGCCCGCCGAGGAAGGCGGCCGCGTTGATGCTGGGGTCGTTGATGAGGAAGAAGGTGAACGGGAAACGCACGCCATCGGCGTTGGAGAGCAGCCGCTGGCCCAGATCGTCGATGTACTGGCTCAACACGGGATCATCGATGATCGGCAAGCCGGCCCGGGCAAAGCGCATGAAGGCGTTGCCGTAGCGCACCTCCTGCTCGATGGGCAGGGCGGCCACCCCGGCGGTGCCGATATCGGGAAGCTGGTTGTTGGCCTGGGCATGGAAAGTGGCACCCATCAGGGAAGCCAGCAGGGGGAGCGATGCCATCAGGGGGGAAAAGCGTGCCACGTTATCTCTATCTCCAATCAGACCCTACCGGGACACCGGCAGAATACCCTTGCCCATCAAGGGCTACAAGCGTTGTTTCGCGCTCTCATCACGGCCATAATAGCCGCCTCACGCGCGATGGAGCCTCCATGGAATACCTCGACCTGACCCCCTGGCGCTGCCCCGAACCGCTGATCCGGCTCAAGCTCTGGCTGCGTCAGGCCAACGCCGGTCAATCCCTGTCCATCCGGCTGGCCGATGCCGGCTCCCGGCAGGACATTCCCGCCTATCTGCAACGCCAGGGTCATGCCTTCACGTTGCTGGAGGCGCCAGACAATACCCTCTCTTTGCAGTTGGTGGTCGGGGCCAAGCACCACGGCAAGCCCCAGTAACCTAAGGATGTCGCCATGTTAGAAGTCATCAAGCGCTGGTATCAGACCCGTTTCTCCGATCCCGATGCCGTCACCCTGTTCCTGCTGCTGGTGGCCTGTTTCGCCGTGCTCTGGCTGTTCGGTGATCTCTTGGCGCCGCTGCTGGTGGCGCTGGTGATGGCCTACCTGCTGGAGTGGCCGGTGAGCCGGCTGCAGCGGGCCGGGCTCTCCCGTACCCTGGCCACCAGCCTCATCCTGCTGCTGTTCATCGCCCTCACCGCCATGGCGTTCCTCGGGCTCATCCCGACCCTGGCGAGCCAGGGGCTGAACCTCGCCAAGGAGTCGCCGGCCATGCTCTCCCATGCCCAGGACTATGTGCGCACCCTGCCGGAGCAGTACCCCGAGCTCATCAACGTCACCCTGGTGGAAACCATCATCGACAACATCCGCCAGCGCATCCTGACCGGGGGCGAGCAGCTGGTGAGCGCCTCCCTCAGCTCCCTCATCAACGTGGTGGCCATCCTCATCTACGCCATCCTGGTACCGCTGATGGTGTTCTTCATGCTCAAGGACAAGCAGATCCTGATGGGCGGACTGCGCCGCTTCCTGCCGCGCAACCGCACCCTGGTCAACCGGGTCTGGGTGGAGATGAACGAGCAGATCCTCAACTACATCCGTGGCAAGGTCATCGAGATCCTGATCGTCGGGGTGATCAGCTATGTGGCCTTCGCCATGCTGGGGCTGCGCTACTCGGTGCTGCTGGCGGTGGCGGTCGGCTTCTCGGTGCTGATCCCCTACATTGGCGCCGCGGCGGTGACGGTACCGGTGGCCATGGTGGCCCTGTTCCAGTGGGGACTGACCCCGGAGTTCACCTGGCTGATGGTGGTCTACACCGTTATTCAGGTGCTCACCGGCAACGTGCTGGAGCCCATCCTCTTCTCCGAGGCGCTCAACCTCCATCCGGTGGCCATCATCATCGCCGTGCTGGTGTTCGGCGGCCTGTGGGGATTCTGGGGGGTCTTCTTCGCCATTCCCCTCGCCACCCTGGTCAAGGCGGTGCTCAACGCCTGGCCCAAGCGCGAAGAGCTGCCCGCAGCGAAATAACCCACTTCCCATGCAATCATGACAACGGAGTGTCCATGACCTTTTTGCGTCAAATCAGAGCAGCAGGGCTGACGGCCCTGCTGCTCGCTGCCGCCATGCCCGCCCGTGCCGATATCGACCTTGGCTCCATGGATCTGCTCACCAGCGACAGTCCCACCAGCCCGGTGCCACAAGGCTTTGTCGCCGGTGCGGCGCTCATCGGGGGACAAGCCCGCTATGAGGCGCAGGATAATGCCACCTACGCCATCCCGGGCGTTATCTACTTCGGCAAGCAGTTCATGTTTCTCGGCGATCGGGCGCGTTACTACTTCCACAAGGATGAAGATGTCGCCCTGTATGGCTATGGCCGGGTGCGTTTTGGCAATCTGGATCCCGAGGATTCGCCCGCCTTCAGCGGCATGGAACAGCGCAAATGGCAGCTGGAAGGCGGGATCGGTGGCAACATCATCACTCCCTACGCCCTGCTGACCGTGCGGGCCAACAGCGACATCAGCGGCCGCAGCAAGGGTCAGGAGCTGCTGCTGTGGGCCGACTTCCCCATCCAGCGCGACAACCTGCTGATCATGCCGGGGATGGGGCTGATGCTGCGCAGCGACAAGATGGCCAACTACTACTTCGGCGGCATCGCCGAAAGCGAGGCCACCGCCCAGCGCCCGGCCTGGGATACGGGGTCAACCCTCTCCCCCATGGCGGCGCTCATCACCAGCTATCGCTTCAGCCCCAACTGGATTGGCATGTTTGCCATGAACTACGAATTGTATGATCGGCATATTAAAAACAGCCCCATCGTTCAGCACGATGGCGAACTCTATGCAGGATTTGCCCTCGGCTATATCTGGTAATTGTGATTCTCCGTGAAATACGAACAAACAAAAGGGAGCCCTCGGCTCCCTTTTTCACGACCATCGTCAGGCTTACAGCGCAGCCAGAAACGCGCCGAGCTGCTCATTGACGAAGGCGGGGTTCTCCAGCGAGGCGATGTGGCCAGCCGCTGGGATCTCCCTGAACGGGCAGCCCAGTACCTCGGCCATCAGATAGCCCTCCAGCACCGGCCGTGCCTTGTCCTGACTGCCGGTCATCACCAGCGCAGGCACGCTGATCGCTTCCAGCCACTCGATGCGATCCTCGCGGGTCACGAAGCTGCGGCCCACCGCCACCATGGCGGCCACCTTGTCGGCCGGCCAGGCGGCGAGGCGCGCCTTGAAACCGCTCATCAGGTCGGCATCCGGCTGGTCGGCAAAAAACAGCGGCGCCACCTGCTCGACGATGGGGGCCGGGATGGTGCCAAGCTGCTCGATCATCGCCAGCATGCCGAGGTAGCGCTCGCAGGTGATCTGCGGCTCGAGGCCGACGAAGCTGTCCATCAGCACCAGGCCTTTGAGACGCGCGGGTGCCATGCGTGCCAGTTCGACGCCCCACATGCCGCCGATGGAGAGACCCACCAGCACGAACTCATCGATGCCGAGCGCATCGAGCAGCGCCAGATGATCGCGCGCCAGGGTTGCCAGGGTGCAGGCCCCCTCGGGCAGCGCGTCGGAATCGCCGTGACCCCACAGCTCGGGCACGATGCAGCGATACTGCCCCTTGAGGGCCTCGATTTGCGGCGCCCACATGGCGCTGTCCCACAGGTAGCTGTGACCAAACAACAGTACCGGGCCCTGCCCCTCGTCCAGATAGGCCATTTGGCGACCCGCGATCTCCATAAATTGCTTCATGTTTTCTCCTGTTTCTGGTGCCGACTATTGACGGGGCGGCAGTGTAGCACGACCCTCTTGGCAGTGACGCCTGCCTGGTGCAATCTGGAAAAGTGTCAATAAGGAGACGATCATGCCGAAGGACAAGAGCAAGAAACGCCCGCGCCTGGACAAGAAGACCTACGAGCACCACCTGGCCCATCTGCAGGAGGAGCTGGTCAAGCTGCAGGAGTGGGTCAAGCAGGAGGGGCTCAAAGTAGTGGTGCTGTTCGAGGGCCGTGACGCCGCTGGCAAGGGGGGCGTCATCAAGGCGATCACCGAGCCTCTCAACCCCCGGGTCTGCCGGGTCACGGCGCTGCCCGCCCCCTCGGACCGCGAGCGCTCCCAGTGGTACTTTCAGCGCTACGTGGCGCACCTGCCCGCCGCTGGCGAGATGGTGCTGTTCGACCGCTCCTGGTACAACCGGGCCGGGGTCGAGCGCGTGATGGGCTTTTGCAGCGACAACGAGTATCGCGAGTTTCTGCGCGCCTGCCCCGAGTTCGAGCGGATGCTGATCCGCGCCGGCATCACGGTGATCAAATACTGGTTCTCGGTCAGCGACGAGGAGCAGGAAAAACGGTTCAAGGAGCGGATCAACACCCCCATCAAGCGCTGGAAGTTCAGCCCGATGGACCTGCAGTCCCGCTCGCGCTGGGTAGAGTACTCCCGCGCCAAGGACGACATGTTCACCTACACCGACACCGAGGATTGCCCCTGGTTCGTGGTGGAGGCGGACGACAAGCGCCGCGCCCGCCTCAACTGCATCTCCCACCTGCTGGGCAAGGTGCCCTACGAGGCGATCCACTACGAGCCCATCACCCTGCCCCCCATCAACACCGAGGGGTATGAGCGCCCGCCGCTGACCAGCCAGCACTTCGTGCCCGACATTACCGCCGCACTCGAGGCCTGAGCCCTGCCACCTTGCCTGCCGTTCTCACCAAACGGCAGGCAATAAAAAGCCGGTCTTGCGACCGGCAAAAAGGCATTGAATCTAAAGAAAGGAAAACCTCGGCAGCCGCCCCTGGTCAGGTGCGGATGTATTTGGCCGTACGCGGGAAGGCTTGCTCCTTGGCATCGAACAGATAGCAGGCTTCGGCTGGAATGCCGACGCTGTACTGCTGACCGGTGGCCACGTCCACGTCGGAGCTGGCCTTGACGGTGAAGTCGTGCCCTGCTACGTCCATGTAGACGAAGGATTCAGCCCCCAGGTGTTCAGCCACCTGTACCACCCCGCTCACCTTGCTGTCGGCATGGGGGTGATCCAGCGGCACCAGGTGCTCGGGACGAATGCCCAGTTCCACCTTGTCGCCGACCGCGCCGCTGCGGGCATCGACCCGGGCACGCACGGTATCGCCGGTGGTCAGCTTGACCACGCACTCCTGCTCGCCAATCTCCACCAGCTCGCCGGCCAGGAAGTTCATCTTGGGAGAGCCGATGAAACCGGCCACGAACTTGTTGTCCGGGTTGTGGTAGAGCTCGAGCGGGGTGCCGAACTGCTCCAGGTTGGTGGTCGCCTCGCCCTTGAGCGGGCTCAGCACCACGATGCGGTTGGCCAGCGTCATCGCCTCCACCTGGTCGTGGGTCACGTAGATGATGGTGGAGTTGAGCTCCTTATGCAGCTTGGCGATCTCGATGCGCATCTTGACCCGCAGGGCGGCATCCAGGTTAGAGAGCGGCTCGTCGAACAGGAACACCTGCGGCTGCTGGACGATGGAGCGGCCGATGGCGACCCGCTGGCGCTGACCGCCGGAGAGTGCCTTGGGCTTGCGGTCCAGCAGCGGCTCGAGACCCAGGATCTCGGCGGCGCGCATCACCCGCTTGTGGATGTTCTCCTTGTCCATCTTCTTGAGTTTCAGACCAAAGGCCATGTTCTCGTAGATGTTCATGTGCGGATAGAGGGCGTAGGACTGGAACACCATGCCCACGTTGCGCTCTACCGGCGGCACGTCGTTCATGTAACGACCGCCTATGGTCAGCTCCCCGCTGGTGATGTCTTCCAGACCCGCGATCATCCGCAGCAAGGTGGACTTGCCGCAACCTGAGGGACCGACGAAGACGATGAACTCCCCTTCCTTGATGGCCAGGTTGATATTGCGCAGGGTGTCCTTGTGAACAGCCGGGTCGTAATTTTTGCGAACGTTGTTGAGTACTACTTCAGCCATGTCGAGCTCCGCTCTTGAATCTTTGCAAATCGTGATGGCGGGGGGAGTCGGCTCCCCCGGCCATGAACCTTAACCTTTCACGCCGCCGGCAGTGAGACCACCTACCAACCAGCGCTGTGCGAGCAGGAACACCACTGTGATGGGGAAGCCGGACAGCACGGCGGCTGCGGCAAAGTCGCCCCACAGGTAGTTCTGCGGATAGAGGTACTGCTGGGCCCCGACCGCCAGGGTCAGATTGTTCACATCCTGCAGCAGGATGGAGGCCATGGGCACCTCGGTAATGGAACCGATGAAGGCCAGAATGAACACCACCGCCAGAATGGGCACCGACAGCGGCAACAGGATCAGGCGGAATGCCTGCCACGGAGTCGCACCGTCAATGGCCGCCGCTTCCTCCAGGGAGGAGTCGATGGTCTCGAAGTAGCCCTTGATGGTCCAGACGTGCAGGGCGATACCGCCCATGTAGGCCAGGATCAGGCCGCCGTGGGTGTTGAGACCCAGCCAGGGGATGTAGTCACCAATCTTGTTGAAGAGCGCATAGATGGCCACCAGTGCCAGCACCGCCGGGAACATCTGGAAAATCAGCATGCCCTGCAGGATGGTGGACTTGCCACGAAAACGCAGGCGGGCGAAGGCATAGGCACAGGTGGTGGAGAGCACCACGATCATCAGGGCGGTGATGCCCGCGATCTTGATGGAGTTCCACAACCAGGTCAGCACCGGGAACGGCGGCGGCGTGATGCTGCCGTCGGCGTTGGTGATGGACATGCCCAGCGCCAGCTTCCAGTGATCCAGGGTCGGGTTGGAGGGGATGATCTCCCCTACCGCGAAGTTGCCGTTTCTAAACGAGATGGCGATGACCATGATCAGCGGGAAGATGATCAGTGCCAGGAAGCCCCACATCACCAGGTGGGTTGCCCACACCCGGTATTTGACTGATTTGGGTTGTACGATTGCCATGTTGAAGCCTCCTTACAGTTGCTTGTCGGCTTTGGACAATTTCAGGTTGAGCAAGGCCAGCGCACCCACGATGAGGAAGATGGCGGTGGCGATGGCACTGGCCAGACCGTAGTCCTGACCACCCGAGCCCTGGAACGCGATCCGGTAGGTGTAGCTCACCAGCAGGTCGGTGGTACCGGCCGGGGTGCTGGCGCCTATGATGTCCGGCGCGCCGTTGGTCAACAACTGGATGAGCACGAAGTTGTTGAAGTTGAACGCGAACGAGGCAATCAACAGCGGTGTCAGCGGCTTCATCAAGAGCGGCACGGTGATCTTGAAGAAGTTCTGCACCGGACCGGCACCGTCCATGGCGGACGCTTCATAGAGATCTTCCGGAATGGCTTTGAGCAGGCCCATGCAGAGGATCATCATGTAGGGGTAGCCAAGCCAGGTGTTGACGATGAGGATCATCACCTTGGCCAGGAAGGGGTTGGTATACCAGTCCGGCTTGATGCCGAACGCCGCTTCCAGGAACAGGTTGATCTCACCGAAGTTCTGGTTGAACAAGCCCTTGAACACCAGGATGGAGATGAACGCCGGGATGGCATAGGGCAGGATCAGCATGACCCGGTAGAAGCCGCGCCCCTTGAGGGACTCCCACTGCACCAGACAGGCCAGCACCATGCCGATGGCCAGGGTGAAGCCCACCGAACAGGCGGAGAAGATCACGGTCCAGATGAAGATCTGCAGGAACGGTGCCTGGATACCCGGATCGGTGACGATGCGGGCGAAGTTCTTCCAGCCCACGCTCACCACGAAGCCTGGTGCCACGCTCTTGCCGACAAACTGGCCCTGCTCGTCGATGTATTGATAGAAGCCGGTGTCGCCGTTGGGCAGCATCAGCTCGCCGCTCTGGTTGTCACGCAGCAGGTTGCTGTCTTTGATCACCACCCCGGACTTGAGCACGGCACCGTCCAGCAGACGGGTGTACTGCTGCTTCTGGGCGGCGAACTTGCGCAGGCTGCTCAGGGTCAGGTGGGTTCCGCCATCCGGCAGCACCAGATCGAGTGCGCTCAGGTGAGTGCGATGGTCGACGATGGCCCGGATGGGTGCCACCTTGTCCACGGCCTCCCCTTCCAGGTGTTGCAGCTGAACAACCTGCACCGGTTCATGGACTCTGCCCTCACGGACAGCCAGTTCACGGGCCTTGTTGCTCATCAGGGTAACGGGTTGACTGATAAAGGATTGGTCGTCCTGTTTCAGCAGCAGCTGAAACTGATTGTTCTCACCACCCAAGAGGGTGAAATCGAATTCACCGCCCGCCACCTTGTAGGTTTTTTTCAGATGGTAATCTCGCGCCTGCTCGATGGAGAGCAGGTTGGATCCCGAATAGTTGGTGAAGGCGATGCCGATCGTGTAGGCAAGAGGGAAGATGATAAAAACAACCATGCCGGCCACACCGGGGAAGATATAGCGGTGGGCATAGGTCTTCTTGTTCATGAAGACATACAGACCGACGGAGACCACCACCAGATCCAGCAGAGCGAATACCCACTCACCGCTGGCGTACATCATCACGGCTGCATAACCGTTGAGGATGGCTACCAGAGCAGCAATGGTCCACTTAAGCCAGGTGTGCTTATCCTTCGGACCGGCATAGGATTCAATAGAAGGTACTACTTCCATGCCAATTAACCTTTATAACGCCAAGAGAGATTTGAGAGAGTGGGAGGCCGTTGCGGCCTCCCGGGTAGTGCGTGCTTACTGAACGATACGCTTGGCAGCGGTATCCAGGGCTTCGTCAACGCTCTGACGGCCGGAGGTTACGTTCTTGAGGGCAGTTTCGAAGGAGGACCAGAAACGGCTCATCTCAGGCACGGACGGCATCGGCTCGCCATTCTGGGCGTTTTGCATGGTTGCCTTGATGTGCGGATCGGATTCCAGGGTCTTCTGGAAGGACTTCAGCGCCACGGCGCCCAGCGGCTTGTCGGCGTTGACCGGTGCCAGACCGGCGTCGGTCAGCAGGTAGTTTTCCAGGAACTCGATGGCCAGATCCTTGTTCGGGCTGGCGGCGTTGATGGTGGCACCCAGCACGCCGACGAAGGCCTTGGCCGGTTTACCCTTCAGGGTCGGCAGCGGCGCTACGCCGTACTTGATGCCGCTCTTGTCCAGGTTGCTCCAGGCCCAGGGACCGTTGATCATCATGGCCACTTCGCCCTTGTTGAACTTGGCGTCCATCACACCGTAGTCGATGCCTTTTTCCAGGTGACCGGACTTGATCATCTCGGAGATGTAGCCGACACCGGCCTTGGCACCCGCGTTGGCCACGCCGGTATCTTTCACGTCATAACCGGTAGCGGTTTTCTTGAAGGCATAACCACCGTTGGCAGCCACCAGCGGGTAGCTGAAATAGGGGGTGTCATAGGCCCACATGATGGCGCGCTTGCCGTTCTTCTTCAGAGTCTCGTCAATCTTGGCGATCTCTTCGAAGGTCTTCGGCGGCTCCGGCAGCAGATCCTTGTTGTAAATCAGGCTGACCGCTTCCACGGCAACCGGGTAGCCGTAGGTCTTGCCATCGACGGTCATGGCATCCCAGGCGAACTGTTCAAACTTGGCTTTGGTGGCTGCATTCGGGGTCACGGGGACCAGCAGACCGGCCTTGACCCACTCACCGTAACGGTCGTGAGCCCAGAAGAAGATGTCCGGACCGTTGCCGGTGGCAGCGGCTTGCTGGAATTTCACTTCCACCTGATCAGGGTGCGCAACCGTCACCTTGATGCCGGTTTCGGCTTCAAACTTCTTACCTACTTCAGCCAGACCATTGTATCCCTTGTCACCGTTAATCCAGATGGTCAGTTGACCTTCGTCAATGGCGGCAGTGGCAGAGCAAGCCACGCCCAGAGTAGCCAGACCGATCAGGGATGACAGCAATTTCTTTTTCATGAGCCTTTCCTTGTATTAGTTCCGCGCTGTAAGAGCATTGTGTGCGAGATGAATATTATCCCAAGCCGTTACCGCCTCACATGACGCAACTCGCATTTTTGAAACGCAATTACGTATTTTCTTCCAGAAAGTTCTGAAAACATTTTCTTATTTCAGGGGGTTATCGCCATTTATTGGCATATTTATCGCCAAATTAAGAAATTAAATTACCAAAGAGAAATAAAAAAACATGAATGAAAGGGTTTTCACCTCACTGAAAACCCTTTCACGGGGATTATTCTGTTTAATTTGTTAACAAAGCACCGAGTTGGTTTCGCTGCTGCCTACCCCGTTAAATAAAAAGACACCGCAGCGAAGTGCGGTGTCTTTTTGCCAAAACTGGAAAGCAGATCACATTACGACTGGCGCAGCAGCTGATCCTTGAGGTTGGGCGGAACCCCCTTGATGGTCAGGGTATCGGTCTGGGGATCGTAGAACACCCGGCTGTTGAGCAGCTTCTGCTCGAAGCTCAAAGTCAGCCCGCCACCGGAGCCGACGAACTTGGTCAAGCCGCGCAGGGTCGAACGGTCGGCCGGGAAGCGATCTTCCAGCTCGTACTCCTGACCGATGAAGCTGTAAAAATCGAGGTCGCCATCGCCTGGCAATTCCGCCGACAGCTCCTTGATCTCGATCTCTTCACCGGCGCTGGCCTGCTCGGTGCAATATTTGAAGACCTGTTTCTTGTAGTCGTTGCGCTCGGCCGGCTCGAGCTGGCGGCTGTCGCAATAATCGTCCACCGCCTGCAGCAGCCCCTTATTCTGGATCTTGGCATCCATCCCCTCGCGGGCACCCAGCAGATCCATGAAAAAGTCCCCCAGCTTGCGACCGACCCGGCCCTTGCTGAAGGTGATATAACGGCGCGAATCCGGCTGGGTTTTCCATTCGGTCAGATCGATGCGGGCCACCAGGTTCAATTTGCCGATATCCAGATACTGGATGTGACGCAGCTCCAGCGCCTCGCTGACGGTGACGCTCTCCTTGCCCTCCAGCAGGGCGATCATCAGATAATCCACCCCCACGTAGTTGTATTTGGCAAACAGCAGCACCCCCTGCTCGTCGAGGGCGTGCTCCACCAGCTGCTTGACCAGCAGCTGGGTCATCTCGACCGAGAAGGGGACGAAGTCGGTCTGTTCGCCGAGCAGCCGTTCGAGGGCGATGCGAAAGAGCGGGGAAGGCTGTTTGGGGGCACTCTCCCCCTCCGCCAGCTCGGCGACGGCGGCCTCGGGGTCGGCAAAGAAGCCGAAGCCCTTGCCACCCTTGCCGTTGTAAATGCGATGCAGCTCCGCCATCAGCCCCTGTACCGCCTCATCGGCAGGCAGAAGCTGGCTGCGGGTGTCGGCGTGAGGTTGACCATCGCCGCCCTGGCGCAGGGAGTGAAGAATGATCTTGTCGATATCGAGACTCATGTCACAAAGCCATAGTGTTAGCCGAAAGGGTGAAGTATTATAAGGCGCTTTGAACCGAGATGAACCCAAGATTATGCCCATCGTATCAAAGTACAATAACGAGCAGTTTGACGCCCTGATGAACGACCTGATCACCGCCCTGGAGAAGCACAAGGCGCCGGTGGATCTGAGTCTGATGGTGCTCGGCAACCTGACCACTAATATCATCAATGGCATGGCCCCGGCCCAGCGTCAGGCGATCACCGAAAAATACATCCAGGCGCTCACCGCCTCGGTGGATCATCGCCACGATGCTCACTGAGTCTCTTCGCATTCTTTGATGTTTTTCAAGCAGATGGATCACTATGGTCGAAACCGGCAACCCCTATCGTGATAATGTTTCTCGCCTGATCACCTGGGGGCATTGGTTCTCCTTCTTCAACATCATTCTGGCCATGCTGATTGCCACCCGCTACCTGGGGGCGATCAGCTGGCCGTCGACCACGCTCGGCGTGACCTATCTCATCATCAGCTGGATCGGTCACTTCTCGTTTCTGAGCTTTGTCACCTATCTGTTGACGATCTTCCCCCTGAGTTTCGTGCTGCCCAAAGAGAAGCCACTGCGCTTCATCTCGGCCATCATCGCCACCCTGGCGCTGGTGTTGCTGCTCATCGACACCCAGGTGTTCCAGCTGTTCAAGTTCCACCTCAACGGCCAGGTGTGGCAGTTGCTGCTGGATCAGGCCCAGACCGAGGAGGGCTCGATCTGGAGCATCATCTTCGTGGCGGTGCCCACCATCTTCCTGGTGCAGCTGCTGCTGTCGGCCTATGTCTGGCGCAAGATCAACAAGCGCAAGCGCCGTCAGTACGGCAATCAGGTGGGGCTGGCCCTGCTGGTCTGCTTTATCCTGACCCACGTGGTCAACAGCTGGGCCGATGCCACCCTGTATCAGCCCATCACCATGCAGCGCGCCAACTTCCCGCTCTCCTACCCGATGACCGCCAAGAGCTTCCTCGCCAAGCACGGCTGGCTGGATCTGGATCAGTACGAGAAAAAGGCCGAGTCACAGGATGGTGACAATGCGAGCCGCTTGCGCTACCCGCTGCGTCCGCTCAGCGTCAACGCCCCGCTGACCCACAAGAACCTGCTGATCGTGGTGGTCGACTCCCTGCGTGCCGACATGCTCAACAACATCAACATGCCCAATCTGCAGCGCTATGCGGATCAGCACCTCAACTTTGCCAACCACATGAGCGGCGGCAACGACGATGTGATGGGGATGTTCAGCCTGTTCTACGGCCTGCCGGGTCACTACTACGACGACATTCGCAACGACAAGACGCCGCCGGTGCTGTTTGACGAGATGCTGCGCCAGGACTACCAGTTCGGCCTGTTCGGCGCGCTGGAGGATGCCCAGAAGTACCGTCAGAGCATTCTCTCCGGCCTGCGCAAGCAGGTGTTCGTCTCCGAGCAGACCGACGACACCCAGCTCATCGGCGACTGGCAGCAGTGGCTCGCCAAGCGCTCGCCGGACCGCCCCTGGTTCTCGCTGGTCTATCTGTCGAGCCCGGGTGACTATCAGCTGCCGGCCAACGTGAAGGGGCCCTTCCAGCCGGAGCTCACCAAGTTCAACCCGGCCACCGCCTATCAGGCCGAGAATCTGGTGAAGCTGGAGAACCGCTACAAGAATGCGGTCTTCTACACCGACCAGTTGCTGGAACAGATGCTGGCCCAGCTGCAACAGCAGGGGCTTGGCGAACAGACCATCGTCGTGGTCACCGCCAACCATGGTCAGGAGTTCAACGAGACCCAGAACAACAGCTGGGGCTATGGCACCAACTACTCGCCCTATCAGGTGCAGGTGCCGTTCGTGCTGGCCTGGCCGGGCAACGATACCCTGCCGACGAGCCCGGTGAGCAGCCACCTGGATCTGGTGCCGACCCTGATGCAGAGCATGCTGGGAGTGCGCAATGCGCCACGGGACTACAGCATCGGCCGCAACCTGTTCGACACCAGCCCGCGCAACTGGCTGCTGGCGGGGGATCAGCGCGACTTTGCCATCTATCAGGGCAACACCATCACCCACTTCAACAAGCAGGGTGACTTCGAGCTGCTGGAGCGAAACAGCTACCGTCCCATCAAGCACGGCACCCCCGACATGGGCGTCATGATCCAGGTGATGAACGAGCTGAACCGCTTCTATCGCGCCCCCTGATAACTGCCTCGTGCCCTTTGAAAACCCGCTCCTGCAGCGGGTTTTTTATTGCCGATATCACCTTGGCATGAGCTGCCAAGCCCTCAAGCCAACACCTTGCCACCCTCCCCCGTTTCATCCCCTGTCAGCCCGCCCAGCGCCCTGCGGGCGCAAACGTTGGCCCGCGTTGCTACTGATGCCTTAATCAAAAAATGCAGTCTGATCAGGATCATAAAAACAAAATGATAATGATTATCAATCGTTGATCTGACTGGACCTCTCTGCAATAATCCGCGGCCTTCAGGCTCAAATAATAATTATTCTCAATATGAAAACACTGCTTCACTACTGGCCCATGCTGCTGTCCGGTACAGCGCTGGCCGCCGGCGATCCCGCCGGCATAGACACTTCCGGCACCACCCCACCCAAGGCGCGCGAGACCATAGTGGTCAAGGGTCAGCGGGTCGAACAGAAACTGTCCGACATCTCGGGCTCCATCACCGTCATCACCGAAGAGGATCTGGAACGCCAGATAGCCACCGAGCTCACCGACGTGTTCAAGAACGAACCCGGCGTCTCGGTGACCGGCTCGGCGGGCCGGCCGCAAAACATCAGCATCCGCGGCATCGGTGGCAACCGGGTGCTGATCATCAAGGACGGGGTCCGGGTCAGCGACGGCTTCGGCGCCGACGATCTCAACGACAAGGTGGGCCGTTTCAGCTTCGATCTCGATGACGTCAAGCAGATCGAGGTGGCCAAGGGGGCCGGCTCCGCCCTGCACGGCTCGGACGCCATCGGCGGCACCGTGGTCATCACCACCAAGCAGCCAGAAGATTACCTGCAGGGGCAGGATGCCTACCTCAGCAGCAAGGTGCTGCACGATGGCAGCAGCGACAAGCAGAAACTGAGCGCCACCGGCGCCGCCCGCTGGGGCGAGAGCGCCCACCTGCTGCGCCTCTCCGGCTGGCAGGGGCACGAGACCGCCAACTACGACCAGAGCCGCATCCCGGCGGATCTCGATGGCCTCAGCGCCTCCACCAGCTCCAGTCTGACTCTCAATGAGCAGCATCTGCTGCGCCTCGAGCTCGACTACTTCGAGGACAACGCCAAGCGGGATCAGGGGCCGCGTGAAATTCCCCAGCCCGACGGCAAGTGGCAGGTGCGCCAGTATCGCGAGAACGGCACCCAACGCTCCCAGGGCGGCAAGCTGAGCTGGGAGGCGCAGGATCTCGGCCACCCGCTGGCCGACCGTTTTACCTGGAACCTGCACGGCAACTACGCCAAGAACACCGCCAACAAGCGCAGCCTGCTGCAAAATGACGAGCTGAGCGGCTACCCCCGCTATCGCAGCGAGCGGGAGCTGGCCACCTTCACCGAACAGCTGATCGGCAGCGAGCTGGATATCCGCCGCGATCTGGTCACCGGCCCCATCGAGCACAAGCTGAGCTACGGCATCGAGCTGGCGCGCACCCGGCACGAGCGCCCGGTGGAGAAGCTGATGCTGGAAGCCGGCATTCCCCAGCCCACCCAGTCCGCCCCCTTCAGCAGCGCCCGCACCGATCGGGCCGGCATCTGGCTGGGAGACGTGGCGACCCTGGGCCAGTGGCAGTTCACCCCAACCCTGCGCATGGATCAGCAGTGGCTGAGCCCGCAGGATGGCCGGGGCGAGAGCAACCACAGCTGGCATATCTCGCCGAGCCTGGCCACCAGCTACCGCTTCAACGAGCAGTGGCGCAGCTGGCTGAGCTACGCCAACGGCTTCAGCGCCCCCTCCTACGACAAGGTGTACGGCAACATCCCCCACTACTTTGCCCTGCCGCCGTTCGAGATCATCGCCAACCCTAACCTCAAGGAGGAGACCAGCCACAGCTTCGAGTGGGGGGTGAGCGGTGAAGGGGATGAGTGGAGCATCAAGCCGGCCCTGTTCTACAACCGCTACTACAACTTCGTCGACTGGCGTCAGGTGGGCTTTCGCCTGAGCGACGGGGTCATGCTCCGTCAATACCGCAACGTCGCCAAGTCCGAAACCTGGGGCGCCGAGATCGCTGCCAGCTACTGGCTGACCCAGCAGTGGGAACTGGCCACCAAGCTGGGCTGGGTCGACGGCAAGACCAGCCAGGGCGAATCGCCGCGCAACCTCACGCCGCTCGAGGGCAACACCCGCCTCAGCTATCAGGCCAACGACTGGAACCTGGGGTTGCAGGCCGACTACGCCGCCGCCATGAGCCGGGTGCCCAGCTGTGGCAACAGCCTGACCCAGCAGCAGGGCGAGTGCCTGAAAACCGCCGGCTGGCTCAGCTTCGCCCTGACCGCCGACTGGCAGATCACCGACGCCCTCAAGGCCAACCTCAAGCTCGACAACCTGCTCGACACCCGCTACACCCGCTATCAGGATGTGGCCGGGCTGGAAGCGGGCACGGATGCGGGCCTCTACACCCAGACGGGCCGCTCCCTGAGCGCCAGCCTGCGCTACACCTTCGTGGGGCTCTGATGCACGCACTCCTGATGCTGGCCAGCCTGCTGGCCAATCCGGCGCCGGCCCAGCCTGTCGCTCTTGCGACTGCCGACACCCAGAGCCAGGCTGTCGCCACCTCGGCGCCGCTCGTGGCCCCGCTTATTCCTCACCGCCCGCTGCCAATGCCGGGAGAGCGGGCCCGGCTCGACCCCTATGGCGGCTGGCGTGACGACAGCCGTCAGGATCCCGCCCTGTTGGCCCTGCTGGGCGAGCAGAACCGCTGGACCGAGCAGCAGCTCGCCGCGCAGCGGCCGCTGGAGCAGGCGCTGCAGGCCGAGTGGCAGGCACAAGCGCGCGGTGAGCCCATGCCGCAAGAGTGGCTGAGCGAGGCGGGCAGCCAGTGGCGGATGGAAGCCGACGGCAGCCTGTGGCAGCGAGACGGCGAGCAGGCTGAGCCCCGCCAACGGCTGGCGCCCCGCCAGCCGGCCAGCGGCTACTACGAGCTCGCCAGCTGGGCCCTGCACCCGAACGGACGCTGGCTGGCCCTGGCCGAAGATCTGCAGGGCGATCGGGATTACCGCATCACCCTGCTCGACCTGGTCGACGGCAAGCCCCTGGCCACCCTGGCCCACCGGGCCAGCGATCTGCTCTGGAGCCTGGATGGCAAGACCCTCTACACCATCGCCAACGAACCCCGCACCCTGCGCCCCTGGCAGCTGTGGGCCTGGCAGGATGGCAAGGAGCAGCAGATCCACCAGGAGGCGGACCCCGCCTGGCTGCTCAGCCTCTATCGCACCACGGATCGGCGCCACCTGCTGCTGCAGAGCAACAACCACGACAGCGCCGAGCAGTACCTGCTGGACGAGGGCACACCGGCTCTGCTCAAGGCTCGTCAGGCCGGCCTTGAGTACTACCTGGATACCCAGGGGGAGCGGGTGCTGCTCAAGAGCAACCGGGACGGTGCCCTCGGCCTCTATCAGGTGGCCGACCTGAGCCAGGTGGCCAAGGGAGAGTGGCAGCCGCTCTGGTCTGGCGAGCAGAGGAGTCTCGAGAAGTGGCGCCTGTTTACCGACTACACGGTGCTGCAATATCGCCATCACGGGGATGACTGGCTCGATGTGCTGGATGGCCGCGGCCGGCTCAGCCATCGTCTGCCGCTGACCGAGGGGGCCGGCACGGCCTGGATCCAGGGCGCCCACGACCCCGCCAGCGGGCAGATCCTGATCCGTCGCCAGGGCATGGCCGAGCCGCCGCACCAGCGCCAGCTCGATCTCGCCAGCGGCCGCTGGCTGCCGGATTCCCGGGCCGCCCTCCCCTCCCCCTACCAGAGCGAGCGCCGCTGGGTGGTGGGCAAGGATGGCGTCAAGGTGCCGGTCTCCCTGGTGTGGCGCAAGGATATCCACACCCCCAAGGCCCTGCTGCTCTACGGCTATGGTGCCTACGGCACCCCCATGCGCCCCTACTACCAGCCGCAGGTGCTGAGCCTGCTGGATCGCGGCTTCGTCTACGCCATCGCCCACGTGCGCGGCGGCGGCATGCTGGGGGATGCGTGGTATCTGGCGGGGCGCGGTCGCCACAAGCAGCACAGCGTGGACGACTTCCTGACCGTGGCCGCTGCGCTGGCCCAGGATCCCGCCATCGACCCCGCCCGGCTGTTCGCCATGGGCGGCAGCGCCGGCGGCCTGCTGGTGGCGGCGGCCCTCAACCAGGCACCGACCCGCTTCGCCGGGGCCGTGCTGCAGGTGCCCTTCGTCGATCTCATCGGCACCATGAGCGATCCCGAACTGCCGCTCACCCGCCAGGAGTACGCCGAGTGGGGCAACCCGGCCATTGCCGCCGATTACGTCGCCATGCGCCGTCTGAGCCCTTACGACAACCTGCACGCGGCCCCCTATCCCCCCGTCTATGTGACGGCCGGGCTGCACGACAGTCAGGTGCCCTACTGGGAGCCGCTCAAGTGGGTGGCCCGCCTGCGGGAACACAGCACGGGAGCGGGCCCTTATCTGCTCAGCACGGCCCTCGACGGCGGCCACCGCACCAGCCCGGGCAACGCACGCCAGCAGGCGGCCCGCGAGTACGCCTTCCTGCTCACCCTGGCGGGAGCCGGCCGGTGATCCCTTTTCTCATTTTTGTGTTGGAGTAAACCATGAAACCCTCTTCCCTGGCCCTCTGGCTGGCGGCAACCCTGCTCTCTCAGCCGCTGCTGGCGGCCGAGCTGCTGTTTGTCGATGAACAACCGCTGACCACCACGCCGAAGCTCTGGCTCGAACAGCGCCTGGGTGTGAGCCTGGCCCCCGACTACGAGCGGGCCAGTCTGCTCGGCCATCACTACAGCTTCCGCCAGCTGGTCAACGGCCTGCCGGTGGCCACCATTCAGGCCGCCGTCAGCGTCGATCAAACAGGCAAGCCCTGGCGCATCTATCACAACAGCCGGCCGCTGCAGAGCCACGAACCCGGCTGCGACGCCGCTGGCAATCTGGCTCCCCTGCTGGAGCAGCTGCGCGATGGCGGCAGTGACATCGACACCCTTGGTCCGGTTGAAGCCTGGTACTGGCGCGACGGCGACACCTTGGTGCCGGCCCTGCGCCAACGGGTGCGCGAGCATCAGGCGGGCAACGCCAAGGCCAGCTATGTGCAGCTGTTCGCCAGCTGTGACGGCAGCCGTGAGCTCGGTCGCTGGATGGATGCCGCCACCACCCAGGCCAGCCGCGTCGCCGACGCCGGCGACACCCAGCTGGAGGCTCGGGTATTCGATCCGGATCCCCGTACCCAGTTGCGCGACGCCAGCCTGGTCTGGCACGAAGCCCTGCAACTGGCGGATGCCGCCTATCAGGACAAGGTGCTGTTGCCGGTCACCCTGGCGGGTGGACGCTATCTGCTGAGCGGCCCCCACGCCCGGGTGGTGGATGCCATGGAGCCAGACACCGCCCCCTTCAGCGCCGACAACCCGCAGGCGTTTCGCCTCACCCGCGATGATCGCGGCTTTGCCGACATCAACGCCTACTACCACCTGGATCTGGCCCAGCGCCACCTCAAGCGCCTCGGCTTTGCCGATCTCATCCCGGGGGCGCTCGACATCGATACCGAAGCCGGCTATCAGGACAACTCCCTCTACGATCCGTTCGAGCGCCGGCTGGAGCTGGGTCGCAGCGGCGTGCCCGATGCCGAGGACCCCATGGTGATCTGGCACGAGTTCGGCCACGCGGTGCAACATCACATAGTGCCGGATCTGGGGGACGAGGCGGACTGGGGTGCCATCGGCGAGGGCTTCAGCGACTACCTGGCGGCCAGCCACCGCCAGCGCAGCGAGGCCGGCCGCCAGTTCGAACCCGCCATGGTGTTCAACTGGGATGCCCGCTTCACCGACCGCACCCCGCGCCAGCTGGACGATCTGCGCGCCCGCTACCACCCGGATTACAACTACCCGGCCCACCGCACCATCAACGGCAGCAATGGCGACCAGCTGTGGGGCACTCCGCTGTTCCAGGCGCTGCTGGCCGCGGTCGCCGAGCAGGGCGAAGGGGCGCGGGACGAGTTTGATCGCCTGATCATCGAGTCCCACTTCGGTCTCGGCCCGGCCATCCGCATGCCGCAGCTGGCCCGCATCACGGTGGATACCGCCGCCCGGCTCTACCCGGCGCGCCCCTATGCCAGGCTGCTGGAGCAGGCGTTTCGCCAGCACGGCCTGTTGCAGGCACCGGTCAATGTGGGCCTCAGTGATGGCAGTGTCATCGAGCTGGGGCAGCGCCAGTCGGTGCAGCTGACCCTCACCAACCAGGGCAAGGCGCCGGTCACCCTCAATGAGCTGGCCCTCACCCTGCCAACCGGGTTGCAGGCCGATCCTTACAGCTGGCAACCGGCGACCCTCGCGGCGGGTGCCAGCATGACCACCACCCTGCGCCTGCTGGCCCAGAGCCCGCTCGCCTGTGGCGACGAGGTGGCGCTGCCGGTGAGCCTCGCCATGAGCGGCACCAGCCCGACCGAGCGCCAGTGGCAGCAGTCGCTGACCCTGCCCATCGGCGCCCCCATCGTCAGCCGTGCCAGCGGCCAGCCGCTGACCTTGAGCGATGCCATGAGCGACGAGGTGCGTGGCCTCAGTGAAACCAGCCTGCTGATAGGGAGCAGCGAGGCCAGGGTGAGCGACCGGCTGCAACTGAACCTGGATCTGCAACACCCGGCGCTCGATGAGCTGGAGATCTGGCTCAACTCCCCCTCCGGCACCCGCATCCAGATCTGGAACAAGGGCTACAGCCCATTGCCGCGCCTCAAGGGGGTGTTCCCCACCGAGCTGCTGCCCCTGCAGCCCTTCAGCGCGCTGGAAGGGGAGCCGCTGGCCGGCCGCTGGACCCTGGAGATAGTGGACAGCAAGCCCGGCAATCGGGGCCGCATCAACGGCTGGAGCATCAGCCAGCGCACCGGCGCCCAGTGCAGCAAGCCGATCACTCCGCCCGATGACGGCATCATCCACTTCCAGGTGGACGACGGCAGCGGCGGCGGGGCAGCCAACCTGCTCTGGTTGCTGCCGCTGACGTTCTGGCGCCGCCTGCGCCAGCGCACCTGAATCCACCCCATCCATATATAAGAAGAGGGGGCCAAGGCCCCCTTGCCCAAGGACAAGAGATGACACCACATTACTCCCGCCTGGCCTGCCTGCTGGCCCCCCTGCTCACCGCCTGTGGCGGTGGCGGCTCGGACGAGGCGCCGCTGGCGGCCCCCGACTACAGCCTGACCGTGACCCTGCCCGAAGCCGGCACCCTGTGCGTCAACCTCAACCAGAATGCATCTTGTGATGCGGGGGAACCCAGTGTCAGCGGCGCGGCCGGTACTCACCGGTTGAGCGGCAGCGCCCCGGCGCTGTTGACCAGTACCTTGCTGTTCTTGCCAAGCAACCCGGCCGCCCCCGTGCTGCTGCACCCCGCCGCCCGGCTCGACGGCCAGCACCTCACCCCCAGCCCGCTCAGCACCCTGCTGCAATACCGCATCGCCGAGGGGCAGCCCCCGAGGCAGGCCCTCGACCAGCTGCTGAGCGCGCTGGCACCGCTGCAACCGGGCCAGGATCTGGCCGCCCTCTCACGGCTGAGCGACTTCAACCTGGCGCTGGGTCAGTTGCTGCAGGCGGTCGTCGAGACCGATCTACAGGCGCAGGAGGGCTTCTCGACCGCCACCCTGCATATGCTGGTGTGGCCGGCCATCGGCAGCCTGCTGCCCGAGCTGGCCAGCCACTTTGCCCTGCACGGCGAGCTGGCCAGCCAGCAGGAGCGCGTCAGTGCCCGGCTGCTGCAACAGCACTCCCATCCACTGATCACCGGCAGTGGCGTCACCACCTACACGGACGGGGTCGATTACCTGCTCACCCAGGAGCCCGCCGACCACCCGGGGCAGGAAGCCAGCCTCAACAAGGCGCCGCTGCGCTATCGCAAGCTCGACGGCCAGGGTCAGCCGCTGGCCGATGACGCCCCCGCCTGGGAGTGCGTGGAGGATCTCAACACCGGCCTGGTCTGGGAGAAGAAGCTCGATGATCCCGCCAGCCCGCGCGATCTGCACCGCACCTTCGCCTGGGAGCTTGGCGACTATCACCCCACTCAGGAGGAACGTGACTACGCCTGCCCCGAGGGCGAGGCCATCTGCACCACGGAGCAGTACCGCCAGTGGCTCAACGCCCAGCAGCTGTGCGGCATCACCAGCTGGCGCATGCCCCACTCGCGCGAGCTGATGAGCCTGCAGCACTACGGCTCCCTCGCCCGCCAGGACGGCCAGACGGTGAGCATGGACGTGCGCTACTTCCCCGATGTCGGCACCACCAGCAAGGATTTCAGCGGCTACTACTGGAGCCAGACCCTGACCCCTTCGCGCCGGCTGGAGAGCGCCCCCATCAGCGCCATTGCCCACATCTTCCTTGGCGATGATGCCGGCACCGACTACGCCACCACAGTTCAAAACAGCGATGATGCCAACGGTCTGCAACTGCGACTGGTGGCGGAGGTAACCCGATGAACCGCTTGATGTTGACCCTGCTGCTGACCCTTGGCAGCCCCCTCGCCCTGGCCACCGCCATCTGTGATGACAACATGCCCAGAACCAGCCCCACCGCCCGCTTCATCGACCGCGGCAACGGCACCGTCACGGATCGCTCCACCGGCCTGACCTGGATGCGCTGCCAGCTCGGCCAGACCTGGCGCAACCAGAGCTGCCAAGGCGAGCCGACCCGGCTTTACTGGCAGCAGGCCCTGCTGACCGCCGAGCGGATCCGCACCGAGCCGAGCCATGCCCTCTACCACTTCGGTGGCTACGGCGGCTGGCGGCTGCCCACCATCAAGGAGCTGGCCAGCGTGCTGGAGTCCGCCTGCTACAAGCCGGCGCTCAACGAAACCATCTTCCCCCGCGCCATGGCCGGCGAAGGAAAAGAGGTGAACGACGGTTACGTCTATCTCTGGTCCTCGACCCCGGTACCGGCCAGCAAGGGGGTCGCCTATCTGGATATCACCAGCGGCGCCGTCGGCATGCGGGCGCCCGGCGCCTGGGCCAAGCAGGTGTTGCTGGTGCGCTGATGAAGCCGGGTGGCCAGGGGATCCCGATGAGCACAGGATCCCGACTGGCCACCCGCGTTTGCCACCCGGCCTGTCGCTTAGCCTCTCTTCCGTCCTGTCAGAAAATAGCCAGAACACGTCATTGTGTGCCGGATCTGCGTCATTTTACGCAGTTTTTACGTAGCAGATCGCTGGCATGAAACGGGCAGAGCGGTTAGTCTAGCGGCGTTGAACCAACCCCATGAGGTACAGATGAAAACCGTATTGCGTTTTAGCCTGCTGGGCGCCTTGTTGCTGGGCGGCCATGCCTTCGCCGCCGAACCGAAAAAATTTGATATCAGCATGTTCCCGGCCGCCGAAGTGAACCAGGAACGTGTGGTGATCCGCCTGCCGGAAGTCGAGAACGAAGCCGACATGATGGTCGAGCTGCAGGTCGGCAAGAAAATGATGGTCGATTGCAATGTGCCGCGTTTTGCCGGCAACCTGGAACAGCACAGCGTCAAAGGCTGGGGCTACAACTACCTGATGCTCGGCAAGGTGTCCGATCCCATCAGCACCCTGATGGCCTGCCCGGATGGCCAGAAGAAAGAGACCTTCGTCCAGATCTACGGTCAGGGCTTCTTCGTGAACTACAACTCCAAGCTGCCGTTCGTGCTCTACGTACCGCAGGAATATGAAGTACGCTACCGTCTGTGGCGTGCCGACACCCTGGCTCAGCCAGCCATGATAGAGTGAGTCTCCATCGAGACCAAACCTCCCGCTTTGGTTCATGAATACAACAAAATAGAGCGCCGAATGGCGCTTTATTTTTAGCCAAATGTCGTCTGACCAGAGGCTCGAACCTTTACAGAACCTGACATAACTCCGCTTTTTTTCTCACTTTTTTGCCCTTCTCCCCGGCTCAGACCCACTGGATCATGGCTAAACCGCTTTCGATTAAAGATATTTATCCATATAGTGAAAAAATTGATTTTGCACTCTGCGACGGCCTGATGATACTTGCCCGCAAAGGTCAAACTAACCAGAAAAAGAGCACTATGAGCTTCGAATCAGACAAGCGTTTCAACGACTTCAAACATTTTCCCCGTGGCCTGCGTCGCAGTGGCGAATTCACTGTGGCCGAAGCGGACAGTCTGGAAAAATACGGCACCGCCATGCTCGCGCTCTATCAGGGCAATCTGGCCCCGCGTGATGACGTAGAAAGCGCCTTTATCGAACAGGTCAAATCCGGTGCCGCCGGCAGCAACCCCCACGCCAAGGTGTGGTTCAAGTATCTGAAGGTGATCGGTCCCAAGCGCGTGCACCGGCTGTGCACCGTCGCTGGCGGTGCCAACGAGGAGACCGGCGGTGGCGGCTTTGAAGGTGGCAGCGGTGGTGGCAGTGACGAGTCCATCGATTAATGGATACCGAACTGCTTCGGACGTTTATCGAGGTCAGCAAGACCCGGCACTTCGGCCGGGCAGCTGAAAATCTCTACCTGACCCAGTCGGCGGTAAGCTTTCGGATCCGCCAGCTCGAGCAGCAACTCGGGGTCAGTCTGTTTGCCCGCCATCGCAACAACATCCGCCTGACCGCCTCCGGTGAGCGTCTGCTGCCCTACGCAGACGCCATCTTGCATACTCTGGGCCGTGCCAAGCAGGATGTGGCACTCTCCCCCGGTTTCAGCCAGCAGCTCGCCATCGGTGCCCCCGCGGTGTTCTGGGAGCTCGATTTCAACGACTGGCTCAACCATGTCTATGCCCTGGCCCCAGGCCTGGCGGTGCGGCTCGAGACCGCCTCCCGCGAGCACCTGTGCCGCCAGTTGCTGGAGCGCTCCCTCGATCTCGCCCTGCTCTCCGAGCCGACCAAGATCGACGAGATTGCCCTGCACCCCATCGGCGAGCTGGTGTTCGAGCTGGTGAGCCGGGATCCCGCCGCCAACGCCGACAGCCTGATGCAGATGCCGCACATTCATCTGGATTGGGGCACCAGTTTCGAACCCCAGCCCAGCCGGCTGCAGAGCCTGCAAAAGACCCCGGTGCTGCATTCGAGCTCCGCCAACATGGCGCTGCAGTTCGTGCTGGCCAACGGCGGCGCCGCCTATCTGCCAAGGCGCATGGTGAGCCCCTTCCTGGAGCAGGGGCGCCTGCACCTGGTGGAAGGCGCCCAGGCCTTGAGTCGCCCGCTCTACCTCGCCTATCTGGAAAAATCCGATCGGCGGGAGCTGATCGATCAGTTGCTGACCCTGCCGCTGGGCTGGGATGGCGCCGATCTGCGCTTGCCGCAGCCAGAATAGAGGCGGTACAGCGCGCAAGCTGAATGCAAAAGCAAAAGGGGCCGACAGGCCCCTTTTGCTTTTAGTCATTCTCAGCCGTGATGGCGACGATCGTTGGCCTGGGCCAGCAGGGTGCGGCTTTCGCGCAGGAACTCGTCCGCCCGCTCGCCGAAGAAGCCGGAGACCTGGCTGAAGGCCTCGATGAAACCCTCCCGGTCCCCCCGCTCCAGCAGGCCCAGCGCCTCGCCGAAGTTCTGGTAGTAGCGGCGGATCATCGCCAGATTCTGCGGCGACGACAGTATGATGTCGGCGTAGAGGTGGGGATCCTGGGCGAACAGCCGTCCCACCATGGCCAGCTCCAGCCGGTAGATGGGGGAGCTCAACGCCAACAGGCGGTCGATGTTGGCCTGCTCGCGGGAGAGGTGCCAGCCGTAGGCGAAAGTGGCAAAGTGGCGCAGCGCCTGGATAAAGGTCATCGCCTCGTCGTGGGTCTTGGCCTCCACCTGCTGCAAACGCGCCCCCCAGATGGTCATCTGCTCCAGCAGCCACTGGCTGGCGGCGGGCTCGCGCCCCTGACAGCAGACGATCACCTGCTTGGCGAGGCTCGCCACATCCGGCCCGAACATGGGGTGCAGCCCCAGCACCGGCCCCTGGTGTACCGCCAGCATATGGGCAAGCGGTTCACTCTTGACGCTGGTCACGTCCACCAGCAGGCAGTCCGCTGGCAGGTTGCCGAGCCGATCGATCACCTCGCAGGTCACGTCGATGGGCACCGCCACCATCACCAGTCCGGCCCCGTGCAGGATCTCGTCGGCGCGCGGCCAGTCGGCCTGACCCAGGGTCTCGACCCGGTAGCCCGAGAGGCTGAACAGGTTGCCGAACAGGCGGCCAAGTTGCCCCTCGCCACCGATGATCACCACCTTGCCGAGCTCAGGCTTCATACACTTGAAGTGGTGCTCCTTGTCGCTGGCGGACTCCAGAATATAGGATTCGCGCATCACCCGGCGCAGCACATCCTCGATGAGATCTCCCGGCACCCCCAAGGCCTCGGCCTCGGCGCGGCGGCGGGCCAGCATGCTCGCCTCCCGATCCGGCGCATAGATGGGCAGGCCGTGCCGGCTCTTCACTTCCCCCACTTCCCCCACCAGGGCGAGGCGGGCAGCCAGCAGATCAATCAGCTGCTTGTCCACCGCATCGATTTTGTCCCTGAGGGCATTCAACTCTTCAGCCATATCCGGTCCCTGCGGCGCCGCCCGCAGCGACGCCCTGTGATTCAAGAGGCAACGAGGTGTCACCGCCTCGGCCGGTGACACCTCGATTGTTCAATCAGTGCTGACAAGATACCACGGCTTATGCCTTGGTTCTGGCCAAAAGTGGTGCCGCCAGCTGGCTGTGGCAGCGGGCCAGCAGCGCATCCGTGGTCTCCCAGTCGATGCAGGCATCGGTGATGGAGACACCGTAGCGCATCTCGCACTTGGGCTGCTCGCTCGACTGATTGCCTTCGAACAGGTTGGATTCGAGCATCACCCCGATGATGGAGCGGTTACCCTCCTGGATCTGGTGGATCACGTTGTCCGCCACCTTGGGCTGCAGCCGGTGATCCTTGCTGGAGTTGCCGTGGCTGCAATCCACCACCAGACCGGGCAGCAGGCCCGCCTTCTCCAACGCCTCTTCCGCCAGCGACACATTGACCGAGTCGTAGTTCGGGTGCTTGCCGCCGCGCAGGATCACGTGACCATCCGGGTTGCCCTGGGTCTGCAGCAGCGCGACCTGTCCCTGCTGATTGATCCCCATGAAGGCGTGGGGGCTGGAGGCTGCCTGCAGCGCATTGATGGCGGTGCCCAGGTTGCCGTCGGTGCCGTTCTTGAAGCCGACCGGCATGGAGAGGCCGGAGGCCATCTCCCTGTGGGTCTGGGATTCGGTGGTGCGGGCACCGATGGCCGACCAGGAGAAGAGCTCCGCCAGGTATTGCGGACTGATGGGGTCGAGCGCCTCGGTGGCCAGCGGCAGCTCCAGCTCGGCCAGCCAGCAGAGCAGCTCGCGGGCGCGGTGCAGACCCAGCTCCACGTCGAAGGTGCCATCCAGGTTCGGATCGTTGATAAAGCCCTTCCAGCCGACCGTGGTGCGCGGCTTCTCAAAGTAGACCCGCATGACAATGTAGAGAGAGTCCTGATAGGCGTCATGCAGCGCTTTGAGTCTGGTTGCGTACTCTTTGGCGGCGTCCATGTCGTGGATCGAGCAGGGACCACAGATCACCAGCAAGCGGTGATCGCGACGGTGGATGATGTCGGCGATGGTATTGCGGGCCCCTTGCACGAATGCCAGCGCGCGATCGGAGATGGGCAGTTTCTCCTTGAGCTGGGCAGGCGTGATCATCACTTGTTCGGACTGGATATGGATGTTGTTCAGGGGATCTCTTTGCATGTTCTCATTCTCTCTACTGTTTCAAGCCAACTGCGCTGATTGTTCACTTTTGTTTACACAAGTCAGCGCTTTGTTACGCAACCGCCCTCACCTTACCAATTAAAAACAAACAATCAAGTGAAACCAGTGGATTTATTCGCTGACAGATGGATAAATGACCACAAAAGAGAGCCTTTCGGCCAGAAAGTAGTGCTCCGCGCATGCTCATCACACTATAATCGTAAACATATGATTACACTCCTTCTATCTTTCCTTGCCCACCGACATAAAAAAGCGGGGCACCAGGCCCCGCTTGCATTCCCGTGTTGCTCTTCTTTTATTATTTGCCGTGAGCCTTGATCACCTCGACCGCCTTGTCGGGGAAGTCGCTGAATACCCCGTCCACATCCGCCTGATAGAGGAAGATGTTGAGCAGGTCGGTGAAGTCTTTCGCATAGGCCGGGATCTGGCCCTCATCCTGACGGAAGGTATAAGGATGCACTTTGAGGCCGGCCGCGTGGGCCTCTTTTACCATGCCGGTGAAGGTCGGTTTGCCCAAGGTACCCGGCTCCGGCACTATCATCGGCTTCCAGGGGCCGATCCCCTCGGCATAGCCGGCGATCTCCTTCATGGCACCCGGCTTGAACATCCAGTCATAGCTGTAGGGGGTCGCCTTGCCCTTGGCGTCATAGACCATGGTCTCGTTCCAGTCGGTCTCGGCCATCAGCTGCACCAACTTCAAGTCCATGCCCATGGCGGGCATCAGTTCGCTGTTGATGCGCTTGAGTTCGTTGGTATCGAAACACTGCAGATAGACCTTGTCGCTCTTGCTGGTGTAGCCGTACTCCTTCAGTACCTTGAGTACCGCCTTGGAGATGTCCTTGCCCTCGTGGCGGAACAGCCAGGGGGCTTTTATCTCCGGGTAGATACCGATGTTCTTGCCGGTGCTCTTGTTGAGCCCCTGGATCATCTCGATCTCTTCCTGGAAGGTATGAATCTTGAAGCTCGACTTCCACAGCGGGAAGCGGGCCGGATAGACCGGCACCTGCTTGCCGTCCACCAGCTGGAACGGCTCGGTCATGCGCAGGGAGCGCACCTCATCCAGGGTGAAATCCACCACATAGTAGCGACCATCCGGGCGGGCCCGGCCGGGGAAACGCTCGGCCACATCGGTGATGCCATCGAGGAAGTGATCGTGCATCACCACCAGCTGGTCATCCTTGGTCATCACCAGATCCTGCTCCAGATAGTCGGCTCCCATGCCATAGGCCAATGCCTTGGACTCCAGGGTATGCTCGGGCAGGTAGCCGGAGGCCCCCCGGTGAGCGATCACTATCTTGCCTTCATCGACCGCCAGTGCGGGCAATGCCAAGGCGGCCCCCAGACCAAGGGCAAGCAGGGAGAGAGTGTGTTTTTTCATGCGCGGTGCTCTTTGTTATTGTTTATGGGATGTAGGTTATTGTTATAACAGAGGTTTATTGTATTTTCACGGCGGGCGGCCAGGGCCGCCCACCGGGGATGATCAGCAGGCTTCGGGCAGGGCGTGGTGGTGTTCGCTGAGCCAGGCAGCCAGTTGCTGCTGCTCGGCTTCGGACAGACGTAGCCCCAGCTTGCTGCGGCGCCACAGAATGTCTTCCAGGCTGCAGGCCCACTCCCGCTCGATAAGGTAGCGCACCTCAGATTCGTACAGTCCGGCACCAAAATGCTGGCCACGCTCCTGATGCAGCCAGAGACGGGCATGGGCGCCATAGGCCTCGGCAATGCGCAGGGCACTGCGATCATCGAGCCAGTCGAATTCCAGCGCAAAGGCGCGCGCCAGCTCGCGAACCGAGCAGTCGAACTCGCCACCGGGCAGCCGGCTGTTGGCGGTCCAGTCATCCCCCATCTGGCTGAACCAGGGCTTGAGCTTGTTGCAGGCAGCCTGGGCCAGCTTGCGGTAAGTGGTGAGCTTGCCGCCAAACACCGACAACAGCGGCGCGCCGTCGGATTCACCGGACAGTTCGAGGGTGTAGTCGCGGGTCACCGCCTGCGGCGAGTCGGACTCGTCGTCGCACAGCGGGCGCACCCCGGCATAGGTCCAGATCACGTCTTTGGGGGCGATCTGACGGGTGAAGTGGGCGTTGACCACCTTGCACAGGTAGTTGATCTCGGCGTCGCTGATCTTGGCTTCGCGCGGGCTGCCCTTGTGCTCCACGTCCGTGGTGCCGATCAGCGAGTAGTCCTGCTGATAAGGGATGACGAAGACGATGCGGTTGTCCTCGTTTTGCAGGATGTAGGCCTCTTCGCGCTCATGGATGCGCGGCACTATCATGTGGCTGCCCTTGATGAGGCGAATGCCACGCGGGGATTTCTCGTGCAGGCTCTCGTCATAGAAGGTCTTGACCCAGGGGCCGGCTGCATTGACCAGACCGCGGCAGGTGACGTTGAACTGCTCGCCCCCTTCCCGCTCCAGGGTCAGGGTCCAATGTTTGGAGCCGCGCACCGCCTTGACGCAGCGGGTGCGGGTCTGCACGTCGGCGCCCTTGTCGCGGGCCATCATGGCGTTGAGCACCACCAGCCGGGCGTCGTCGACCCAGGCGTCCGAATACTCGAACCCCTTGCTGATGCCGGCGGTGAGGCCATCCTGCGGCAGGAAGCGCACGCCGCAGCTGCCCTTGAGCTTGTCGCGCTTGGCCAGGTTGTCATAGAGGAACAGGCCGGCACGGATCATCCAGGCCGGGCGCAGGTGCGGGCGATGGGGCAGCCGAAAACGCATGGGACGGGCGATGTGGGGGGCCATGCCGAGCAGCACCTCCCGCTCCGCCAGCGCCTCTTTCACCAGCCGGAATTCGTAATGTTCGAGGTAGCGCAGGCCGCCGTGGATCAACTTGCTGGAGTTGGAAGAGGTGGCAGAGGCAAGATCGCGCGCCTCGAACAGGGCAACCTTCAGACCCCGCCCCGCTGCATCAGCCGCAATGCCTACCCCGTTGATGCCGCCGCCGACGACGACCAGATCATAATGTTCGCTCATGTTCACCTACTTTCTTATTTTGACCTTGCGAAACCGTCGCAATGTTTGATTTCGCTCATATTAGGGCATGAAAAAATGATAAACGAACATTTTATGGAGAAAATGTGATCGCGATTGTTTTGGCAATGCTAAAAATGCTGCCGGTCGGTGATAAAGCGGCGCAGCCTGGGGAAAACAGGGGCAATGCTGTGAGCGAGATCGCGCTTTTTGGGACATCAGCACGACATTGGCGGTGGAATGAGGGTGAGCAGAAGTGCGGGGAGGCTGAAAACGAAGCGGCCGCCCGATGGCGGCCTGGTGCTGGAACGGGTTAGCGGCGACTCAGCAGATGTGGCACTCGATCTGATGCTGGGACATCAGCCGCATCAGCTTCTCCGGCGGCTCCTGATCGGTGAACAGGGCGTGGATCTGGCTGAGGTTGCCGAGGTTGACCATGGCGTTGCGGCCGAACTTGGTGTGGTCGGCGGCCAGGAACACCTGACGGGAGTGGGCGATGATGGCCTGGGCAATCTTCACCTCGTGGTAGTCGAAGTCGAGCAATGAGCCGTCGCTGTCGATGCCCGAGATGCCGATGACGCCGTAGTCCATGCGAAACTGGCCGATGAAGTCGCGGGTCGCCTCCCCCACGATGCCGCCATCCCGGTTGCGAATTTCGCCACCGGCGATGATGACGGTGAAGTCATCCTTGGCGGTGAGGATGCTGGCCACGTTGAGGTTGTTGGTGACGATGCGCAGCTCGCGGTGATCGAGCAGGGCACGGGCGATGGCTTCGGTGGTGGTGCCGATGTCGATGAACAGCGACGAGCCGTCGGGAATATTGGCGGCCACTTCACGGGCAATGCGCTCTTTCTCCTTGAGCTGCATCACCTTGCGGGCGCTGTAGGCGGTGTTGACGGTACTCGAATGCAGGGAGGCCCCGCCATGGTGGCGCCGGATCTTGTTCTGCTCGGCGAGATCGTTGAGATCCCGGCGAATGGTCTGGGGGCTGACGTCAAAGTGGGTCACCAGATCCTCGGTCGAGACAAAGCCCTGCCGCGTCAGGACGTCCAGGATCTCCAGATGTCGTTGGGTTTGCTTCACGCTTGAACTCCGATGATGAGACGAAAAAAGGCCCCGGCAGATGCGGGGCCTTGGGGAGTTTACCTGATCCCTTTTCCAATCGATAAGGGCAGGATCACGTTTTATGCCTTATGGGCAGCCGCTTTGGCGGCAATCGACTGGTTCTCGTGCTTGAGGGTCATCGCCAGCAGGATGATGGAGAGCACACAGGAAGCGGTCAGCACCATGAAGCCGCCATCCCAGCCGAAGTGGTCCACGGTGTAGCCCAGCATGGCGTTGGCCGCGACCGCGCCACCCAGATAACCGAACAGACCGGTGAAGCCTGCCGCAGTACCGGCGGCCTTCTTCGGCGCCAGCTCCAGGGCATAGAGGCCGATCAGCATGACGGGGCCGTAGATCAGGAAGCCGATGGCCACCAGCGCCATCATGTCGACGGTCGGGTTGCCGGCCGGGTTGAACCAGTAGACCAGCACGGCCACGGTCACCAGCACCATGAACAGGATGCCGGCCGGTGCACGGCGGCCCTGGAACATCTTGTCAGAGATCCAGCCGCACAGCAGGGTGCCCGGAATACCCGCCCACTCGTACAGGAAGTACGCCCAGGAGGAGTTGTCGACGCTGAAGTCCTTGGCCTCTTTCAGGTAGGTCGGCGCCCAGTCCAGCACACCGTAACGGATGAGATAAACGAAGGCGTTGGCAATGGCGATGTACCACAGCAGCTTGTTGTGCAGCACGTACTTGACGAAGATCTCCTTGGCGGAAAACTCCTGCTCGTGGCTTTCGTTATAGTCCTTCGGATAGTCGTTCTTGTGCTCTTCGATGGGAGGCAGACCGACAGATTGCGGGGTGTCGCGCATCACGAAGAAGGCGATCACCGCGATGGCGGCAGCGGCAGCAGCCGGCACATAGAAGGCACTGCGCCAGTCGTTGAACCAGCCCATCCCCAGAATGAACAGCGGACCTATCATGCCGCCACCCACGTTGTGAGCCACGTTCCAGACCGCAACCACTTCGCCGCGCTCCTTCTGTGACCACCAGTGCACCATGGTGCGACCGCAGGGCGGCCAGCCCATGCCCTGTGCCCAGCCGTTCAGGAACAACAGCACGAACATGATGGCGATGCTGGAGGTGGCCCAGTGCATGGTCCCCATCATGAACATGATGCCGGCCGACAGCAGCAGACCGGCGGAGAGGAAGTAGCGGGCGTTGGAGCGGTCCGACACGTTCCCCATCAGGAACTTGGAGAGACCGTAGGCGATGGAGACGCCAGACAGCGCCAGACCCAGATCACCGCGGGAGAAGCCCTGCTCGATCAGATAGGGCATCGCCAGACTGAAGTTTTTCCGTACCAGGTAGTAACCGGCATAACCGAAGAAGATCCCGAAAAACACCTGCCAACGCATGCGTTTGTAGAAGGGGTCGACCTTGTCGGCCGGGAGCCTGTCTATGTGTGGTGCAGGCCTGAAGAGACTAAGCATGTTCTGCTTCCTTATTGTTGTTGTGGGCGGTTGAGGGTGCCCTGTCCATGCTGACCAATCAGATGAGTCCTGATTCGAAAGCGAGCCTATTGTGCTCATATGTGAACATTTAATCTGTGATGGAGGCTGAAATATTGCAGTTTTATTACAAAAGAAAGTACCAAATGAGCAATCACTCATCAGCCGCAATCCCTTGTGTAGCAAGGCTTTTGGCTACCCACTAAGTGGTATAACCACTGTATCAACTTGCTTTCCGTCACATTTTCTTAGCAATGAGTGGGATCTTGTCCACATTTCCTGCGGGGAGGGAGTGGTGAATGGGCGATTTAGGTTTATTTTCTCTCTCGTCCGAGAACGAGCGCAAACGAGCATAACGTTTGCGTCAGCTCAAAAAACAAGAAGAAACGTTTTCGGACGCAATAATGGGAATGAAAAACAACAAAACGGAACATCAAACCTACTCTGGGTGGATATAAGGAATAACGGTATGAGCATACAAAGACCCAATACCCTGCTTGGCGAATGCATTGCCGAGTTTATCGGAACCGGCCTGCTGATATTTTTCGGCGTCGGCTGCGTGGCCGCACTAGTGCTGGCGGGAGCTAACTTCGGGCAATGGGAAATTTCCATTACCTGGGGTCTGGGCGTCGCCATCGCCATCTATGTCACCGGCGGTATCTCCGGTGCCCACCTCAACCCGGCCGTGACCCTGGCGCTGATGACCTTCTGCGGGTTCGACAAGCGCAAAGTGGTGCCCTACATCATTGCCCAGGTTGCCGGCGCCTTCTGCTTCGCAGCGCTGGTCTACTTCCTCTATGGTAACCTTTTCACCCAGTGGGAAGTGACCCACAACGTGGTGCGCGGCAGCGTCGAGAGCCTCGGCAGCGCCGGCATCTTCTCTACCTACCCGAACGCCCTGCTCTCCAACATGCAGGCCTTTGCGGTCGAGATGGTGATCACCGCCGTGCTGATGCTGGGCATCATGGCACTGGGTGACAACAACAACGGTGCCCCCAAAGGCTTCGCCGCCGCTCTGCTGATCGGTATCCTGATCGCGGTGATCGGCGCCTCCCTTGGCCCGTTAACCGGTTTCGCCATGAACCCGGCCCGTGATTTCGGCCCCAAACTGTTCGCCTTCCTGGCTGGCTGGGGTGATGTGGCCATGACCGGTGGTCGTGACAACCCCTACTTCTGGGTTCCCATCCTCGGCCCCATCGTCGGTGCCCAGATCGGTACTGCCCTCTATGTAAAAGTGTTGGCTCCTTGTGTGCCGGGCAACCGTGTTGCCGCCACCGAGCAAGCTGCCCAAACCGCCAAAGAAGAGGCCGCCGCTTAAGAGCGGCCCTCCCCAACGTGTAAAAACGTGGAAAATAAAAACGTGGAGAACATCATGTCTGCTGAAAAGAAATATGTCGTCGCTCTGGACCAGGGAACTACCTCTTCCCGTGCCATCGTGTTTGATCAGGATGCGAATATCGTCGCGACCTCCCAGCGCGAATTCACCCAGCACTACCCGAAAGCGGGCTGGGTGGAGCACGACCCGATGGAGATCTGGGCAACCCAGTCCTCCGTCTTCACCGAAGTGCTGGCCAAGAGCGGCCTTCGCAGCGAAGAGATCGCCGCCATCGGCATCACCAACCAGCGTGAAACCACAGTGGTGTGGGAAAAGGCCACCGGCAAACCCATCTACAACGCCATCGTCTGGCAGTGCCGCCGTACCGCGGCCATCTGTGAAGAGCTCAAAGCGCGCGGCCTGGAAGAGTACGTGCGCGACAATACCGGTCTGGTGCTGGACGCCTATTTCTCCGGCACCAAGGTGAAGTGGATCCTCGACAACGTCGAAGGGGCCCGCGAGAAGGCGATGAACGGCGAGCTGCTGTTCGGCACCATCGATACCTGGCTGGTATGGAAGATGACCAACGGCGAAGTGCATGTCACCGACCCCACCAACGCCTCCCGTACCATGCTCTACAACATCCGCGACCTGAAGTGGGATCAGAAGATGCTGGACGAGCTGGGCATCCCCATGTCCATGCTGCCACAAGTGAAACCCTCTTCCGAGGTCTATGGCTACACCACCCGTGGCGGCGGCTCCCGCATCCCCATCGCCGGTATCGCCGGTGACCAGCAGTCTGCCCTGTTCGGCCAGCTCTGCTTCGAGAAAGGGATGGCTAAGAACACCTACGGCACCGGCTGCTTCATGCTGATGAACACCGGCACCGAGCCGGTTCGCTCCAGCAACGGCCTGCTGACCACCGTCGCCATCGGCCCGAAAGGGGAAGTGAACTACGCGCTGGAAGGTGCGGTGTTTATGGGCGGCGCCACCATCCAGTGGCTGCGTGACGAGCTGAAGATCATTCACGATGCCCGCGACACCGACTACTTCGCCTCCAAGGTTGGCGACACCAACGGCGTCTACCTGGTACCGGCCTTCGTCGGCCTGGGTGCTCCCTACTGGGATCCGTATGCTCGTGGCACCATGGTCGGCCTGACCCGCGGCGCCAATCGCAACCACATCATCCGTGCCGCGCTGGAATCCATCGCCTATCAGAGCCGCGATGTGCTGGATGCGATGCAGCAGGACTCCGGCATCAAGCTGGCGGCCCTCAAGGTGGACGGTGGCGCGGTAGCCAACGACTTCCTGATGCAGTTCCAGGCTGACATGATGCACACCCCGGTGGTGCGTCCGACCCGTATCGAGACCACCGCCATGGGCGCTGCCTTCCTGGCTGGCCTCGCCGTCGGCTTCTGGAAGAGCTCGGAAGAGCTGGAAGACAAGTTCAGCGTGGACCGCGAGTTCATCCCGCAGATGGACCGCGACGATCGCGCCAAGCGTTACAACGGCTGGAAGAAGGCGGTGGAACGTTCACGCCGCTGGGCAGAAGAGGAGTGATCGGGCAACCGACCCAGTCTTGAGCTGAAAAACATGAGAGGCCGACAGCGATGTCGGCCTCTCTGTTTTAGCGCCGCCCCGATAATGACGCCCCCTATCCTCCTTGAATAGCGCCTATGCGCGGCGAGCCCCTTCTACCGGGCAGCCCGGTCAGAGCGCAGGGCTACAGCATCTCGCTGCCGAGCTGCTCTTTAAGGAAATCGAGCCAGACCCGCAGCCGGATGTCGCGCTGGGCATCGGAGTAGAACACCGCATTGATGGGGCGCGAGGCACCGCTGTTGCTGCGGGCCAGCACCTCCACCAGCGCGCCGCTCATCCGATCCTGCCCGGTCATGAAATCCGACAGACAGACGATCCCCTGCCCCCGCAGCGCCAGCTGGCGCAAGGTTTCACCGCTGCTGGCACGCAGGGTCGGGGTGATGGGAAAGCGATCCCCCTGCTCCTGGCTCAAAAGCGGCCAGTGGTTGAGGTGATCGGGGTGCAAAAAACCGAGCAGCTCGTGCCCGCTCAGCAGATCCGCCGGCTGGCGCGGGGTGCCGCGCTCACGCAAATAGTCGGGGGATGCCAGCAGCCGCAGCCGCGAGCGGCCCAGCGGCAGCGCCCGCAGGGAGGAGTCGGTCAGCTCGCCGATGCGAATGGCCATGTCCACCCGCCGCTCCATCAGGTTGATAAAGCCCTCGGAGCTGTGCAGTTGCAGCTCGATGGCGGGATAGCGGCGGCGAAACTCGCCGATGATGGGCACCAGCCGGTGCAGGATGAAAGGGGTGGCGGCATCGACCCGCAATACCCCCTCCGGCTGCTCGCGGCGCATCAGCAGCAGCCCCTCCGCCTCGCTCATCTCGGTCAGGATCTTCACCGCCCGCTGATAGAACCAGCTCCCCTCCTCGGTCAGGCTGACCCGTCTCGTGGTGCGGTTGAGCAGCACGGTCGAGAGCTTCTCTTCCAGCCGCTTGATGCCGCGGCTCACCACCGAATTGTCCATGCCGAGGTTCTCCGCCGCCTGGCGAAAACTGCCCGCCTCCACCACCGCCACAAACAGGGTCAGTTCATCAGAATGGGTCTTCATTGCTGCAATCCAGACAAGAGTAACGGGCCTTTATAGGCACGGGGGCCCTGGATTGGCAAGGACGCTCTGGTAGTTGTGCTGGTATTTAGCAGAGAAATAATCTGAGATGGCTGCTATCCCTCAGCCTGCCTAATCCGTAGAATGCCGCAAAAAAGCACCATATGACGCCGCTGCGATATAAGGCAAATCAATGACATTTGAAGAACGGCTAACCATCGCCCATCAGACTCTGGCTGACCAAGGCATCAAGGAATATGACTACAACCCATGGATGTTCAAGCTGCTGCGCAAACTCGGCTGCACCGTCAAGCCACCTTATTACGCGGGCGGGCTGGTCAATTTTCTTTGTGCCAGCCTCAGTATCGCGCCGATCTGGGGTCTGATTATGTGGACGTTCGTCTGGCACCCAGAGGGAAGATCTTTCGTATCATCCTTGTTCAGCACAGCTCTATTCGCTGGCCTGTTTGGCCTCGTTACCTTAATCAGGCTCTGGCTGAAGCGCAGGCAGCTTGATTTGACCCCATGGGAACAGCTAGCACACCAATCCATCCGTGAAAGCGCGGCAGGAAAAGGCTGAAACCCCGCCGCAAAATGGCAGCAGATGTAATACAGGCTACAGATACGGACCCCCACCTTGCCCGATTTCGTTAAATTCATGATCAGTTTTTCAGTTTACTGCGTCATTCCAATGGCCATTGGCTTGTTGGTTCTCACCTACCGACTTTTCCGCTACCACAATGGCAACTGGCGCAGCTATCAACGCAGCCGTGACCTTCTTCCTCTATTCTATTCCATTATCCTTGGTATGGTGGTAGCAAGAAGATTTCATCCGGCCATCATGGCGGCCCTGGAGTGATTGGAAAGCGTATAGATAAATAACGTGACCACGAGCCCACATCGCGTCGATGGTTTGCCAGTAGAATGCGGCAAGGTGGCATCGTATGACACCAAACACCTCAAGGAAAAACATCATGGAGTTCGAACGCAGGCTGGCCGCCGCCCACCGGGAGCTGGCAGAGAAGGGCGTGCAGACGCTCAACTACAACCCGCCGATCGCCTGGCTGCTGCGAAAGGCTGGGTTCACCATCAGACCGCCCCACTACGAACGCTTTCTGGTCAATGTCCTTGCTCTGGGGATCCCCACTGGCGCTATCTGGGGGGTATTGATGTGGTTCTTCGGCTGGCAACATGAGGTAACGCCAGCATTCGCCCTGCGCCAGAGCCTGCTGTTTGGCATAGGGTTCGGTCTGCTGATGGCGACCTGGCTCTGGTTTCGGCGCAAGCAGCTCAAGCTGACCCCTTGGGACGCTTTGCCCCACTCCACGAGCCGCACGCAAAAACGCTGGCAACCGAAATAATCATCGACAAGGAGATCCTCATGACCAGGGCCCATGAAAAACTGAACTATGTGGAGTTTGCGGCCAGGGATCTTGCCGCTACCAAGGCCTTCTTTCAGGCCGCTTTCGGCTGGCAATTTGCCGATTATGGCCCCGATTATTGCGCCTTCGAGGGGGAAGGGCTGGATGGTGGTTTCTATCGCGCCGATCTCTGCAGCCAGAGCGCGCAAGGCGGCGCCCTGCTGGTGTTCTACAGCACCGATATTGAGGCGACCCAGAGCAAGGTAGCCGGCGCCGGGGGCACCATAGTTCGCCCCCTGTTCGATTTTCCCGGTGGCCGCCGATTTCACTTTGTCGAGCCCAGCGGCAATGAATTTGCGGTCTGGTCCGAGCCGGCCAATGCCTGATGGCAAGGGGGCGCCCCGGCGCTCCCTGCTCCTTTTACCGCCCTGACTTTCTCATCGCCACCTCGCACCGATCCATTCATTGCTGCTCTTATCTCAATAGTGTTTTGCGACAGCGGCCCTGTTTCGGGCAAGTCTCGGTGGGCATACTGACCCTTCGTTTTTGCAAGGAGGTTCAGATGTCTTCACCCGTGATTGTGATTGCCCAGCTTGAGGCCAAACCCGAATTCACCGCCCAGTTTCGCGCCGCCCTGGATCCCTTGATCGCGGCCACCTTGCAGGAGGCTGGCTGTCTGCGCTACCAGCTGCATCAGGATCTGGACAATCCCCATAGCTGGATGCTCTACGAGGGGTGGGAGAGCGAGGCCGCCCTTCGCGCCCATCAGGGCCAGCCCCACTTTACCGAATTTGTCGCCAGGGCCGAGCCCTGGTTTGCCGGCAGCACCATTCGCCGCTATCAGCCGCTGGACGCCTGATTTGCCGCGCCGCTGAGCGCCCTTTTGCAACCTATTTGAGGAACAACATGATGAAGATGCCCAACCTGGGTCTTGGTACCTTTCGCCTGACCGGCCAGCCCCTGCGCGACTCCCTGCTGCAGGGGCTCGAGCTTGGCTACCGCCATATCGACACCGCCCAGATCTACGCCAACGAGGCCGAAGTGGGCCAACTGATGAGCGAGAGCGGCGTACCACGCCAGGATATCTACCTGACCACCAAGGTGTGGACCAGCGAGTTCGGGCCGGGCAAGGTGATCCCGAGCCTGGAGGTGAGCCAGGAAAAACTGGGCACCGACTATCTGGATCTGGCGCTTATTCACTGGCCCTCCCCCAAGAATGAGGTGCCGATGGCGGTCTATCTGGAGCAGCTGGCCGAAGCCAAGGCCCGGGGCCTGACCCGCGAGATCGGGGTCTCCAACTTCACCGTGGCCCAGCTTAAAGAAGCCATCGATATTCTGGGGCCGGGCGTCATCGCCCATCAGCAGGTGGAGATCCACCCGCTGCTGCAAAACCGCAAGGTGGTGGCGTTCTGCCAGGCCCACGGCATCGCCATCACCGCCTATATGCCGCTCGCCTATGGCAAGGTGCTCACCGAGCCGCTGCTGATGGAAATTGGCCAGCGCCACGGCGTCTCGGCGGCCCAGGTGTCGCTGGCCTGGCTGCTGGCCCAGGGCATGACGGTGATCCCAAGCTCCACCAAACGGGAGAATCTGGCCGCCAACCTGACGGCATTGAAGGTGCAACTCAGTCGCGATGAGATGGCCGCCATCGCGATCCTGGAGCGAGGCGAGCGCTGCGCCAACCCGGACTTTGCGCCGGATTGGGATTAAACGGGGGGATGCATGGCCCCTCTCGCTTCGGCGGCGGGTACCGGCAACTCTCACTAGCCTATTGCAGCCACGAGCTATCCCCTCTCCCTGCGGGAGAGGGTTAGGGTGAGGGGCAAGCACCTCTTATTAGGTCATCAGGCCTTCAACCAGATAGCCCCCTAATCCCCAGCCCTTCTCCCGCAAGGGGAGAAGGGAGCAATTAACGCTCAATGACATTCTTCAGCACCAGCGGGAGGCATCATGCCTCCCGCTCTTTTGTCTCCAACACCACGGCACAGCCGCCTGTGACGCCCCCCCCCCCCTCGCGCGCTACGACCTGTTTTTGCCGCGTTGCCTCAGCCACTCCTCCTTCCACGACACCATTGCTGCTGATTTGGCAAAAGTAATTTGATGTTGTCGTCATTTTTACCAACAAACGCCCTCGGCATACTGGCGCCATTCTCCCGTCGGGAGTCCCTATCCAAGGAGTTGTTATGCCACTGGCGTTATTTGCCCTCACTCTGAGTGCCTTTGCGATCGGCACCACCGAATTCGTGATCGTGGGGCTCATCCCCACCATCGCCGAACAGCTGAATGTCTCGCTCCCCTCGGCGGGCCTCCTGGTCAGCCTCTATGCCCTTGGGGTGGCTATCGGCGCCCCAATCTTAACGGCGCTCACCGGCAAGGTGCCACGCAAGTGGCTGCTGGTGGGGCTGATGGCACTCTTCACCGCCGGCAACCTGCTGGCCTGGCAGGCCCCCGGTTACGAGAGCCTGATCGTGGCCCGCATCCTGACCGGGCTGGCCCACGGGGTCTTCTTCTCGGTGGGTAGCACCATCGCCACCGGCTTGGTGGCCAAGGAGAAGGCGGCCAGCGCCATCGCCATCATGTTCAGCGGCCTCACCATCGCGCTGGTGACCGGCGTACCGCTCGGCACCTGGATTGGTCAGGTCTTCGGCTGGCGCGAGACCTTTCTGGTGGTGAGCCTGCTTGGCCTCGTCGCCATGGTGGGCAGCCTGCTGCTGATCCCGAGCAACCTGCCCAAGGGGGCGGCCTCGACCCTTCGCGAGCAGCTCTCGGTACTCACCAAAAAGCCGCTGCTGCTGGTCTACGCCAAGACGGCGCTCGGTTACGGTGGTGCCTTCACGGCGTTCACCTTCCTCGCCCCCATCCTGCAGCAGGTGAGCGGCTTTAGCGCCGGTGCGGTGAGCCTCATTCTGCTGGTGTACGGGGTATCGGTCGCCGTCGGCAATATCTGGGGTGGCAAGCTGGCTGACAAGATGGGCCCGCTGCCTGCGCTGAAGCTGCTGTTTGCCGGTCTCGCATTGGTGTTGCTGGTACTCACCTTCACCGCGCCGCACCCGGTGCTGGCGGTGCTGACCGTGCTGGTGTGGGGCGCCTTTGCCTTTGGCAACGTGCCGGGCCTGCAGGTACTGGTAGTGAAACAGGCCGAGCGGCACACCCCCAGGGTGGTGGACGTGGCATCGGGCCTCAATATTGCCGCCTTCAACGTCGGCATTGCGCTGGGCTCCGTCGTTGGTGGCCTGGTGGTGGAACACCTGGGGTTGATGCACACCCCCTGGATCGGGGCGCTGATCGTGCTGCTGGCCTACGGCCTCACCCATGTCAGCGAGCGGCAGGCCGCCCGGGTCGCCCTCCCCGCCTAAGCGAGCCTCCCTACCAGATGCAAAAAGGCCGACACCTGTGTCGGCCTTTTCATGGCTGCGTCTCAAGACTCCTTGAGATCCTCATCGGCGGCCCAGCGCGCCTCCAGCCAGAGCAGGTTGACCAACCCGCACAACAGGGCGAAGCCCAGCCCCAGAATCCAGGTGAAATACCACATATCGCATGATCCTTTGGTTGAAGAGGGTTAGTAGAGGCTGTGGCCGTGCTGGCGGATCTGCTGGGCGCTCATCTTGCCGCGCACCACCCGGTAGACCCAGAGGGTGTAGCCGATGTTGATTGGCATCAGCACCCCGACAATCCCCAGCATGATGAAGAGGGTGCGCTCGCTGGAGGTGCTGTCCCACAGGGTCAGGCTGCTGGACGGATCCAGCGACGAGGGCAGCACGAACGGGAACAGGGCGATGGCGATGGTCAGCATCATGCTGGCGCAAGCGCCGCCACTGGCGAGCAGGGCCGTGCGCGGCAGTTCGCGGGCGCTGGCCAGGCTGCTCACCATGGGCAGCACCAGGCCGAGCGCCGGCACGCACCAGAGCCAGGGATGGGCCACAAAGTTGGCAAGCCAGCCCTGCTGGGCCACCCCCACCTCCTTCATCAGCGGGGTGAGCGCCCCGTTGATATCCCCTATCTCCAGCACCCGGTAGCCGGCCATCTGGCTGAGCCAGACGCCGCCCAGGGCAAACAGGCCGCTCGCCAGCGGGCCGAGCCAGAGGCTCTGGCGGGCGCAGCGCCGGGCGATCTCTCCCTGGGTCTTGCACTGCAGGAAGCTGGCGCCGTGCAGCAACAACAGCGCCAGCGCCGTCCCCATGCAGGTCAACAGCAGCGGCCAGTGGAAGTCAAAGGCACCGTAGTGGATGCGAAGGGCCGCATCGAAGCGAAACGGCAGCCCCTGCAGCAAAAAGCCGAGGGTAACGCCAAACACCAGGGTCGGCAGCAGGCCGCCCACCACCAGGGCGCGATCCCACCAGCGGCGCCAGACCGGGTCCGCCAGCTTGCTGCGATAGTCAAAACCGACCGGCCGCAGGAACAGGCCGAACAGCAGGAACATGAAGGGCACGTAGAGCGCCGAGAAGGCGGCGGCATAGACCAGCGGCCAGGCGGCGAACAGAGCGCCGGCCCCGGCGATGAGCCACACCTGGTTGCCCTCCCACACCGGCCCCACGCTGTTGAGCAGCACCCGCCGCTCCTCGTCGTTCTTGGCCACCACCGGCAGCAGCATGGCCACGCCGAGATCGAAGCCATCCATCACCACGAAGCCGACCAGCATGAACAGCACCAGCCCCCACCAGATCAATTTCAGAGTTTCGTAATCCATCAGGCAGGACTCCCGTTTTGCAACACTTCACCTTGATAGCGACCCGTCTGCAGGCTGGCGGGCCCTTTGCGGATCACATGACGCAACAAGAACAACTCCACCACCAGCAGGCTGGTGTAGATGAGACAGATGGAGATCAGGCTGAACCAGAGCTGGCCCGGGGTCAGCAAGGAGACGGACGCCGACACCGGCAGCACGTCGCTGATGGTCCAGGGCTGGCGACCGAACTCGGCCACGAACCAGCCCGCCTCGATGGCAATCCAGGGCAGCGGAATAGACCAGAACAGGGCCTTGAGCAGACGCGGGGATTGCACCAGCTTGCCCCGGCACAGCTGCAGGAAGGCGGCGGCAAACAGCGCCAGCAGCACCACGCCGATACCCACCATCAGCCTAAAGCTCCAGAACAGCGGCGCCACCTGAGGGATGGAGTCCGCCACCGCCTTGGCGATGGCCGCCTCGTCCGCCTTGCCAATCTCCTTGGCATAGGGGGTGAGCAAGAGGCCGTAGCCCAGATCCTGGCGATGACGCTCGAAGGTGGCTCGCGCCGCCTGGTTGCTGCCGTCCGCCCGCATCGTCTCCAGCGCCTCGTGGGCCAGCATGCCGCTGCGAATGCGCTCCTCGTGCCGCGCCTTGAGATCTTTGAGGCCCGTCACCTGCTCATCGAGGGAGCGAGTGGCGATGATGCCCATCAGATAGGGGATCTTCACCGCGGCGTGGGTGGTCTCGGCGGCCTGATCCGGAAAGCCGAACAGGGTGAAGGAGGCCGGCGCCGGCTCGGTGTGCCACTCCGCCTCGATGGCGGCCAGCTTCACCTGCTGCACCTCGCCGGTGCGATAGCCCGACTCGTCGCCAAGCACGATGACCGAGAGGATGGCCGCCAGACCGAAGCCCGAGGCGATAGCAAAGGAGCGCAGGGCGAAGCGCACCTCCATGCGGCGCAGCAGATACCAGCTGCTCACCCCCATCACGAACAGGGAGGCCGCCACATAACCCGCCGCCACCGTGTGCACGAACTTCACCTGAGCCACCGGGTTGAAGATCACCGCGGCCACGTCCACCAGCTCCATGCGCATGGTCATCGGGTTGAACTCGGCACCGACCGGGTTTTGCATCCAGCCGTTGGCGATGAGGATCCAGAGCGCGGAGAGGTTGGAGCCGAGCGCCACCAGCATGGTCACCAGCAGGTGCTGACCGCGGGAGAGCTTGTCCCAGCCGAAGAAGAACAGACCCACCAGGGTGGACTCGAGGAAGAAGGCCATCAGCCCTTCCACCGCCAGCGGCGTGCCGAAGATGTCGCCGACATAGTGGGAGTAGTAGGCCCAGTTGGTACCGAACTGGAACTCCAGGGTAATGCCGGTGGTCACCCCCATCACGAAGTTGATGCCAAACAGCTTGCCCCAGAAACGGGTGATGTCTTTGTAGATCACCTTGCCGGTCATCACGTAGGCCGACTCGGCGATCACCAGGATCCAGGACAGCCCCAGGGTGAGGGGCACAAACAGAAAGTGGAACATCGCCGTCGCCCCGAACTGCATTCGGGAGAGGCTGACCACATCATCCAGGCTTATCATGCATGACTCTCTATGTTGCATTTAACAGACAGGTTTTCGCCCGTTAAGTACATCACGGTCCATGACACCTATAACAGATGCAGTTATAGTGAAATACACCTATAACAGTTTAACAATCCCATGTCCCTATACGGCCAGCTGGCAGATCAGCTGCAACAGCAGATAACGAGCGGCCTCTGGCAGCCGGGGGAGCGCATCCCCTCCATCCGCCAGAGCTGCAAGACCCATGGCCTCAGCCCCATGACGGTGTTGCAGGCCTATCAGCTGCTGGAAAGCCGCGGCCTCATCCTGGCGCGGCCCCAGTCCGGCTACTACGTCAAGGCCGCCCCCTCCCGCCCGGCCGCCAGCCTGCCCCAGCAGGCCCACTACAGCGGCTCGGTGGACATCAACGATCTGGTGTTCGAGGTGTTGCAGGCGAGCAAGTCGCGGGAACTGGTGCCGCTCGGCATGGCGGTGGCCGATCCCACCCTGTTCCCCCACCCCCAGCTCGGCCGGGCGCTGGCCAGCAGCATGCGCCGGCTCGATCCCTTCAGCACGGTGGCAGATCTGCCTCCCGGCAACGAGGCGCTGCGCCGGGCCATCGCCCAGCGCTACGCCGGCGAGGGGCTGGCGGTAGATCCCCAGCAGATCATCATCACCACCGGCGCCATGGAGGCGCTCTCCCTCAGCCTGCAGGTACTGACCGAGCCCGGCGACTGGGTGGTGGTGGAATCCCCCACCTTCTACGGCGCCCTGCAGGCCATCGAGCGACTCAAGCTGAACGCGGTGGAGATCCCGGTGATCCCGGGAGTGGGCATCGATCTCGCCCTGCTGGAGGAGGCCCTCGCCCAGCGCCCCATCAAGGCGTGCTGGCTGATGGGCAATGTCCAGCACCCGCTCGGTCACACCATGCCGGATGACCACAAGCAGGCGCTGATGGCGCTGCTCAACCGGCGCGGAGTCGCGCTGGTGGAGGACGACGTCTATGCCGAGGTCTACTTCGGCCGCGAGCGGCCAAGGCCCATCAAGTATTGGGATACCAGTGGCGACAGCCTGCTGTGCAGCTCCTTTTCCAAGTGCCTGGCGCCCGGCTTTCGGGTCGGCTGGGTGGTGGCCGGTCGTCACGCCGAGCGGGTACAGCGACTGCAGCTGATGTCGACCCTCTCCACCAATGTGCCAAGCCAGCTGGCGCTGGCCGAGATGCTGCGCCAGGGCGGGGTGGATGCCCACTTTCGCCGGCTGCGCCACACCCTGGCCCAGCGCCAGCAACAGATGCGGGCCGCCCTGCTGCGCCTGCTGCCGGGGGAAGTGAGCATCTCCTCCCCCGATGGCGGCTACTTTCTCTGGCTCGAATTTGACCCGCACCTCGACAGCCGCGCCCTGCACGCCCAGGCGCTGGCCAGCGGTTTTTCACTGGCCCCCGGCGCCCTTTTCTCCAGCAAGGGGCTGCACAACCACTGCCTGCGCCTCAACAGTTCCCATCCCTGGAGCGAGCAGCTGGAGGCCGCCCTGGTCCGGCTGGCCGAGCTGATCCATCGGCAACTGGCCGTTGTCCCCACCAAAAACAACAAGGCCCCGTGACGGGGCCTTATCGACAATCCATGTACTGAGCGGGGGTCAGGCGGGGGCATCCAGCTGGGCCACCTGCCGCTCTATGCTGCCTTTGAGGTTGTCATCGAGCTTGAGGGCGCGCGCCAGCTCGTCCAGATAGCCGCGCTCCATGAAGTGATCCACGTCGATGGCAAGCAGGGAGGCGAGGTAGACCTCGGTCGCCAGCTCCATGTCGGTCACTTCCCGCGCCAGGGCGTGGGGGTCGAGCGGGCGGGCCAGCTCGACATCGATCCAGCGGGCCGCATCACTCTGGCCCTGTTCGGTCAGGTACTGCTGGATCTTCTGGCGCTCGTCGCCGTCGATATGACCGTCGGCCCGGGCTGCCGCCACCATGGCGCGCACCAGCAGAGTAGCTCTGGCATCCAACGCATTGCCCTGCAGGGTATCGAGGGGCTGGGTCGGCTGGGCCGGGCTTGACTGCTGGGCCTGCCAATCCTGATAGAGCTTGTAGGCCAGTCCGCCTAGCGCCGCCGCGCCGCCCACCGCCGCCACCTTGCCACCATATTTGCGCATCTTCTTGTTGCCAAGCAGCAGGGCCATGGCACCGGCCGCGAGACCCCCTTGCGCCATCCCCTTCATCTGCGCCTTGCGGCTGTCGCCGCCTTCGTTGAGCCAGCCCTTGCCAGCGCCCATCAATTGCTCCAGCATTTGTTTCATAAGACCTCCTCTTTTGCATGATTTTCCATGCTGGGCTGCGCCCACTGAACTCAAGGTGAATGGATGCCACTGCCACGCCTGTTGCTGCTGACCCTGCTGACCCTGATGGCGTTTGCCGCCAACTCGGTGCTCTGCCGGCTGGCCCTGTTCGAAGAACGGATGGATCCCGCCCTCTTCACCCTGCTGCGCCTGACCAGCGGCGCCCTGGTACTGGTGCTGCTGTGCGGCGCGCGCAAGCAGTCGCCCCGCCAGGGAGACTGGGGGGGCGCCCTGGCCCTGGTCACCTATGGCGCCGCCTTTTCGTTCTCCTACCTCACCCTGACGGCGGGCACCGGCGCCCTGCTGTTGTTTGCCGCCGTCCAGCTCAGCATGCTGGCACCGCCCTTGCTGCGCGGGGAGTCCCTGCCCAAGTGTCAGTGGCTCGGCCTGCTGCTCGCCATGGCGGGTTTGCTGGTGTTGCTGCTGCCCGGCCTCAGTGCGCCGGATCCGCTCGGGGCGGCTCTGATGATCCTGGCCGGCATCGCCTGGGCCAGCTATACCCTGCGGGCCTCGCGCTTTGCCGATCCCATCGCCGCCAACGCCGGCCACTTTCTACGCGCCAGCCTGCCAGCCGCCCTGCTCTATCTGCTGCTCGGGCAGTTGCAGACCAGCCCCGCCGCCATCGGCTATGCCCTGACCTCCGGTGCACTGGCCTCTGGCCTTGGCTATGCGCTCTGGTATCTGGTGCTGCCCCACCTTGGTCGCACCCTGGCCGCCAGCGTGCAGTTGCTGGTGCCTCTGCTCGCCGCCCTGGCCGGGCTCATCTGGTTGGATGAGTCCTGGTCGCTGCGGTTGTTATTGTCATCACTGGGCATTCTGGGGGGGATAGCCCTGGTCATCGCGGGACGCCCCCCTTCAGGAGAAAAGCCATGAAAATTGCCATACTGCTGCTCGGTTGCAGCCTCTCGGCCAGCCTGCTGGCCGCGGTAGAAGACAGGGATGCCAAACAGGCCAAGCTGGATGCCGCCTGCCAGCAGGCCCAGCAGCAGCTGGTCGAGCAGGGCAAGCAACAGCGGATCGACGCCTGCATCAAGGCGGGTGGCAAGGCCGCCAAATGCCAGCAGGAGTTCGCCAGCTTCGGTCAGCGCGAGGGCAACAAGCGGCCCGATCTCAACAACCTGGCCCCCTGCCAGCAGGCTGACGCCTATCGCAAGAGCTACCGGCAATGACCCTCAATCAAGGAGCACCCATGACCCCACCCCGCGAGCTGACCCTGCAGTTTCTGGCCGAGCCCGCCGATGTGAATTTCGGCGGCAAGGTACACGGCGGCATGGTGATGAAGTGGATCGATCAGGCGGGCTACGCCTGCGCCGCCGGCTGGTGCGGCGGCTACGCGGTGACCGTCTACGTGGGGGGGATCCGTTTTCTGCGCCCCATCCAGATAGGCCAGCTGGTGGAGGTGCACGCCCAGGTGATCCACACCGGCACCACCAGCATGCACCTGGCGGTGGATGTCTACAGCCGCCACCCGGCCAGCCGGGAGCGCCACAAGACCACCCACTGCATCATCATCTTCGTGGCCATGGACGAGAGCGGCAAACCGACTCCGGTGCCCCAGTGGCAACCGCAAAACGAGAGCGATCGGCAGCTGCAGCAGTACGCCCTCAAATTGATGGCCCTGCGCGAGCAGATCGAGCAGGAGATGCGCCAGCACCTCTAGCCGGGTCGCCCGCAACACCAGACAGGTCCCCATCCGGGAGCGGCCCTGTATAATGGCGTTTTCCCCGTTATGGAGTCTGTCATGTCATTGGAAACTGCCCCGCCCGAGGTCCAGCTCGCGGTGGATCTCATCGAACTGCTGGAGACCAACCGGATTGAGCCGGCCCTCGCCCTGGCGGCGCTGGCCATCGTCTCCGCGGACTATCAACGCAAGCTCAGCGAAGGCAAGGAGTGCTGAGCGCGCAGCGCTGCCACCCCATTTTGCCCAGGAGGTGTCATGACAGATCCCATCCGTTTTGAAACCGGCCGCCCCATGCTGCTAGGCGGCCTGCGTCGTCACCATGCCTTCGCCCACGCCGACTTCGGCGGCCAATGGCGCGATTTCAGCGCCCTCGGCCCGCTGCCGGGCCAGCTGGGCGAGCATGCCTATGGCGTCATCTGCGGCGTGACCGCCACCGAGTGCGAATACATGTGTGCGGTGGAGGTCGCCGCGCTGGAGGTGCTGCCCAGGACGCTGGGGCGGATGCGCATCGAGCCCCAGACCTATGCCGTCTTCCTGCATCAGGGGCATGTCTCGACCATGCCGCACACCTGGCAACAGGCGCTGGACTGGCTGGCGCAGTCCGCTTACCAGTCGGCCCACAAGCCCGATTTCGAGCGCTATGGCACCGCCTTTGACCCGGAGACCGGCAGCGGCGAGGTCGAACTCTGGCTCGCCGTGCTGCCGCGCCAGGCCATTGCCTGAGCATCCAGTGCTCCCTGTCCTGATAAACCGGCAAGGTTTAACCCAGACGAGGGGCTGACTCGGCGCTCGGGCAGTGCAAGGATATGGCTCCCTTACTGCCCGAGAGTTGTTATGGATAACCAGGAATGTCTCGACCAGGCCGGTCTCTGGAGCCGCTCCGCCCGCATCATGACACTGGCCTGCCTCATCGTCTTCATGGCCCAGATGGCCACCACCGTTTACCTTCCCTCCCTGCCCGTGGTGATGACGGATCTCGCCATGACCCGGCAAGGGGCCGAGCTCTCCATCTCGCTGTTCGTCATCGGCGCCGCCCTGCCGGTGCTGTTCTGGGGCGCCGCCGCCGATCGCTACGGTCGCCGGCTGCCCCTCGCCCTGTCACTCTTGCTGTTTATCGGCCTCAGCCTGCTGCTGGCCACCACCAGCCAGGGGCCGCTGCTCTTGATCCTGCGCACCCTGCAAGGGGTGGCGGCCGGCGGGGCGGCCATCATCGCCCGCATCCTGGTGCGGGATCACTGGCACGGCGATGAGCTGGCGCGCCGCCTCTCGGTGCTCTCCATCGCCTTCATCACCGCCCTCGGCGGCGGTCAGTGGATCGGCGGCCTCATCAGCCGCTATGCCCATTGGCAGCTGGGATTCGTGCTGATGGCCGGGGTCGGTGTGCTGGCGTTGCTCTTGATGAGCAGCCTGCCGCTGCAGGGGCCCAATCCGGCGGCGGCGGGCGGCGGCATGTGGGCCCGTTACGCCAGCCTGCTGCGCCGCCCCGGCTTTTTCTGGCCGGCCTGCGCCGGTGGCATCGGCTTTGCCATCACGGTGACCCTGCAGGAGGTGAGCCCCTTCGTGCTGCAACAGGGGTTTGCCCTCGAGGTCACCACCTTCGGCAGCCTGGGGTTGCTGATCGGGGTCGCCTACTTCGCCGGCGCCATGACGGTCAACCGGCGGGTCGCCCGGGTGGGAGGTCGCCAGCTGATGCGCCAGGGGGCCGCGCTCATACTGCTGGCGGCCGGCGGCATGCTGCTGCTCTGGGCACTGGGCGCCCTGCAGGGCAGCGGTGGATTGGTGGCCATGATGACCTGCTACTGCCTCATCATCTTCGGGCAGGCGGTGCTCTTTCCCAACAGCATGGCGCTGGCGGTGAGCGATGGCCGCGAGCACGGCGCCTACGCCATGGCCCTGTGCGGCTTCCTGCAGCAGGGAGTGGCCGGGCTGGCAGCCGCCGGCGCCACTCTGGTGAGCCATCACGGTGCCTGGGCCCCGCTCGTCTTCACCCTGGCGCTCATCACCCTGCTGATCGTGCGCACCAGGGTGCGCTAAGCAGGCCCCTGCCTGCGTCTCCTCACCGCTCAGCGGGCCCCATCACCCGATCACACAGACTGATGAGGGCCTCGCAGAGCCGAGTGAGCGGCTCGCCGCGCTCCGCCCCCAGGTGCAGCGCCAGCTCCACCGGCGCCACCGCCGGCCAGTGGGTCAGCTCCCGCTGATCCGGTTGCAACAGCCGTCTTGGCAACAAACTGACCCCGATCCCGGCGCTCACCGCCCCCTGCAGGCTGGCCAGGCTGGCGCTGACGTAGGCGATGCGCCAGCGCCGCCCCATCCCGTCGAGTGCCTCGGTCACCTGCCGCCGATAGAGCCCTTCGCTCGGGAACACCACCAGCGGCAAGGGATCCCGCTCGCTGGCGGGCCAGGCACGGCTGTCGACCCAGGCCAGTGGCTCGCGCCAGCAGGCGCGCGGCGCCCCCTGTCCCCGCGCCTGTTTGACCAGCGCCAGATCCAGCTCGCCAGCCTCGAAGCGCTGCCAGATCTCGTGGCTGAGGCCGCTGTGCACCTCCAGCCGCACCTGCGGGTAATCGCGGGCAAAGGCTGCCAGCACCGGGGCGATGGCGCCGGCGGCAAAATCCTCCGGTACCCCCAGACTCAGTTGCAGGCTGGCCTCGGCCACCTGCTCCTCGGCCCGGGCCAGCAGGGCCAGGATGCTGCGGGCCAGCCCCAGCAGCTTCTCCCCCTCTGCCGTGGTCACCACCTGGCGACCGGAGCGGTCCAGCAGCGGGCAGCCGAGCTGCTGTTCGAGCCGTCGCATCTGCTGGCTGATGGTGGATTGGGTGAGGTGCACCCGTTCACCGGCGCGGGTAAAACTGCCGCTGTCGACGATGGCGACAAAGCTGCGCAGCAAGAGGGGATCCAGCATGGCGACTCCATTTACAAAACCACTGGATGTCATTCTATCATTTAATTTCCCCATGACTGATTCCCCCGCTAGGCTGGTCTCCTCCCATCCCCTTTGCCTCGAGGATCCGTCATGCCCCACTCCCTTGCCGAACCCGCCGGCTCACGCCTGATCGCGTCGCTGACCGCCAATCCCAGCCATCAGGAGTGGCTGGAGCAGGCGCTGCAGCTGGCCCTCCACAACCGCCGGCAAGGAGGCCGCCCCTTTGCCGCCCTGCTGGTGCGAGACAACCAGCTGGTGACCAGCGCCGTGAACGGCATGCACCTGGATGGCGACCCCACCCGCCACGCCGAACTGGAAGCCCTGCGCCAGGCCAGCCAGGTCGGGCCGCTGGCGGGCGCCATCGTCTACGCCAGCGGTCACCCCTGCCCCATGTGCCTGAGCGCCCTGGTGATGAACGGCATTGCCGCCGTCTATTACGCCTTCGATAACGAGGATGCGGCCCCGTTCGGTTTTGACAGCACGGCCGCCTACCAAAAACTGGGCCTGCCCCTCGCCCCTGCCCCCCTGCCGCTTATCAAGCTGCCGAGCCCGCTGGCCGCCGCCGAGTTCTACGGTGCACCAGACCATGGTTGAGGCCCGCATCGATGCGCGCCAGCAGCAGGCCCTGCTGGTGCTGGTGATCCTGATCGGGCTCAACCTGCGGCCGTTTCTCACTGCCATCGGCCCCCTGAGCCGCGACATTGCCGAGGCGCTCGGGCTTGGCATGGATACCCTGGCCTGGCTGACCCTGCTGCCGCTCTGGCTCATCGGCGGCGGCGTGCTGCTCACCCCGGCCCTGCGCAGTCGCACCGGGCCGCGCCAGTTGCTGGGGGCTGCCCTGCTGCTGCTGGGAATGGGCAGCGCCATGCGCTTCGAGGCGGCCAGCGGTGCCCTGCTCATCGCCAGTGCCGCCCTCTGCGGGCTGGGTTCGGCTCTGGTGCAGGGAGTACTGCCCGGCCTCATCAAGCAGGCCTTTGCGCAGAAGGTGCCGCTGGTGATGGGCATCTTCTCGGCCTGCATGATGGGGGGCGGGGCGCTGGGTGCCAGCCTCACCCCGCAGCTCGCCGCCCGGCTCGACTGGTCCCAGGCGCTGGCGCTGTGGAGCCTGCCGGTGCTGCTGGCCATGGGCTGGCTCGGCTGGCGGGTACGGCTGCCCGCAGCGCCGGTGGCAGTGTCCGGTGGCGGCGAGCAGCGCCTCATCAGCCTGCCCCGCAGCTGGCTGCTGATAAGCTGCTTTGGCATCATCAACAGCGGTTACGGCATCGTCGTGGCCTGGCTCGCGCCGGCCTACATGGCGCAGGGCTGGAGCCCCCAGCAAGGCGGCGAGCTGGTGGCCTGGCTGGCGCTGGCCCAGACCGTGAGCGGCCTCGGCCTGCCGCTGCTGGCCGCCCGTCGGCTCGATCGCCGCCCCTGGATGGGATTGGCCATCGCCATGCAACTGGCGGGCTTTGGCGGCCTCTGGCTGGCGCCGACTGCCGCCCCCATCCTCTGGTGCATGCTGTGCGGCGCCGGCCTTGGCGGCAGCTTCTCCCTCATCATGGTCATCGCGCTCGATCACCTGCCGGATCCGCGCCGCGCCGGCACCCTCAGCGCCCTGATGCAGGGGTTCGGCTTCATGCTGGCGGCCACCGGCCCCTGGGTGGCGGCCCGCCTGCATCACCTGAGCGGTGACTTCGCCGCAGCCTGGCAGTGGCAGCTGGCCGGCCTGGTGCTGATGAGCCTGCTGGTCCTACGCCTCGACCCGCGTTACTACCCGAGGGCGATGCGACAATCCAGCAACGAAACTACTGCCCCGCTGACGCGGAACACCCCTTCCGCCTAGCTCAATCGCCAAAACAAAAACACCGGCCTGTGGCCGGTGTTTTTTAATGTCAACGCGGGGAGTGAGGGGGGCTTAGCGCCCCTTCTTCTGCCGCCCACCCTGACCGGCGCGCGGTTTGCCGGCGGCCGGTTTGGCCCCCTTGCTTGGGGCACCTTTGCCTGTGCTCCCTTTTGCCGAGCCGCCTTTTGCCGCGCCACCTTTGCCGGCCGGGCTCTTGCTTTCAAATGCCGACGGCCCCGGCACGTTGGGACGCCCGCCAATCTCGTGGTCATCATCCCGGCGCGGTTTTTTGCCCGGAGCCGGCTTGCCGGCTTGTGCGGCGGATGCCTTGGGTTTACCGCCCTGCCCGGCGGCAGCTTGCCCGCCTTTGGCTGGTTTCACCTCGGAGGAGGAGTCTTCAATCAGCTTGAACAGCTCGATCAGCTCGTCGTCGGTGAGATCGCGCCACTCGCCCACCGGCAACCCCTTGAGGCTGACGTTCATGATGCGGATACGCTCGAGCTTGGTCACCTCGAAGCCGAAGTGCTCGCACATGCGGCGGATCTGGCGGTTCAGCCCCTGCACCAGGGTGATACGAAACACGAACGGCGCCTCTTTCTTCACCTTGCACTTCTTGGTGACGGCACCCAGGATCGGCACGCCGGCGCCCATGCCCCGGATAAACTCGTCGGTGACCGGCTTGTCCACGGTCACCAGATACTCTTTCTCGTGATCGTTGCCCGCCCGCAGGATCTTGTTGACCAGATCGCCGTGGTTGGTCAGGAAGATGAGCCCCTGGGAGTCCTTGTCGAGCCGGCCGATGGGGAAGATGCGGGTACTGTGATTGACGAAGTCGACGATGTTGTCCTTCTCGCCCGCCTCGGTGGTGGAGACGATGCCCACCGGCTTGTTGAGGACGATGAATACCAGGCTGTCCGCCTCGCGCGGCTCGATCACCTGGCCGTTGACCTTGACCAGATCCCCGGCAAACACCTGATCCCCCACCCCGGCCCGCTTGCCGTTGATGAAGACGTTGCCCTGCTCGATAAAGCGGTCGGCCTCGCGGCGCGAGCAGATGCCGCTCTCGCTGATGTATTTGTTCAGGCGCATGGATTCATCAGCCAGCATGGGTCACCTGCCACTGGCCTGCGGCCTGGATCCGGGTCATCAGGGCGGCACGCTGCCGGTTCACTAACTCAAAATTGTGCATATCATTCCATCTTCAAAAAAGGCCGCTACCGACCTGTCCGGCAAAAAGCGCCGACACATTAACATATTGCCCCCTGACACACGCCGGATAGTTGCACTCGGCCCGTCCCCTTCTCGCAAAATGCGCACCCTGTCACGCGGTCAGCCCCCGATATTGCATCGCCATGCGCGGCCGTTCGATTGCCACCAGCGCCACCGAAATCAGCATGGCAATGGCCACTTCCGCCGTTGTGCGGGGTTTTCTCACTACGCCATAAAGATGCATGAAATATGCAGCTAACGATAATCCAAGCCAAATGACAGCAACATTTTCTTGCTATTTATTAATCAAAAATGCATAAAAAGATTTTGATTCGCGCGAATTATCTGCTCCTTCCGGCACTCTTTTCTGCTGTTTTCGGCGATTCGCACAACAATTTTCGCCCAATTGCGAAAAACACCAAATATTCACCTGCATCCAGGCCTGACAAAAACCATAAATTTGGCTGCAGGGTGCGCACTTTTCTCTGGCAAGAGGCCACTTTTACCCTTCACTACAGGAGTTACAGATGAGTCATTCCCTCTCCCAGGCGGATTTTCTGGCCCAGGTCGCCAGCCGCAATCCCCACCAACCGGAGTTCATTCAGGCCGTGAGCGAGGTGATCGCCTCCATCTGGCCCTATGTGGCGCGCCACCCCCGCTATCTGCAGCACGGCCTGCTGGAGCGGCTGGTGGAGCCGGAGCGGCTGATCCAGTTTCGGGTGAGCTGGGTGGATGATCGAGGCCAGGTGCAGGTGAACCGGGGCTACCGGGTGCAGCACAGCTCTGCCATCGGCCCCTTCAAGGGGGGGATGCGCTTTCACCCCTCGGTGGATACCTCGGTGCTCAAGTTCCTCGCCTTCGAGCAGACCTTCAAGAATGCCCTCACCACCTTGCCCATGGGCGGTGGCAAGGGGGGCAGCGATTTTGATCCCAAGGGCAAGAGCGAGGGTGAGGTGATGCGTTTTTGCCAGGCGCTGATGCTGGAGCTGCATCGCCACCTCGGCGCCGACACCGACGTACCGGCCGGCGACATCGGGGTGGGCGGGCGCGAGGTGAGCTACATGGCGGGCATGATGAAGAAGCTCACCAACAGCGCCGAGTGCGTCTTTACCGGCAAGGGGCTCTCCTTTGGCGGCAGCCTGATCCGCCCGGAAGCCACCGGTTACGGCCTGCTCTATTTCGTCGAGGCCATGCTGGCCAACCGGGGGCAATCCCTGAACGGCATGACGGTCTCTGTGTCGGGTTCAGGCAACGTGGCCCAGTACGCCATCGAGAAGGCGATGGCCCTCGGCGCCCGGGTCATCACCGCCTCCGACTCCGGCGGCACCGTCTACGATCCGGCGGGCTTTACCCCCGAGAAACTGGCGCGGCTGATGGCGCTCAAAAACGAGCAGCGCAAGCGCATCGCCGATTACGCCCATGAGGAGGGGCTGGAGTTTTTCAGCGGCCGCACCCCCTGGCACCTGCCGACGGACGTCGCGCTGCCCTGCGCCACCCAGAACGAGCTGGATGAGTCGGACGCCGTCACCTTGATTGCCAATGGCGTGCAACTGGTGGCCGAGGGGGCCAACATGCCGAGCAGCGCCGCCGCCATCCGTCGCCTGCACGAGGCCAAGGTGCTGTTTGCCCCGGGCAAGGCCGCCAACGCTGGCGGGGTCGCCACCTCGGGCCTCGAGATGAGCCAGAACGCCCAGCGCCTCTGCTGGAGCCGGGAGGAAGTGGATGCCCGCCTCAAGGGGATCATGACCAGCATCCACGCCACCTGTGTGCACTATGGTCAGGATGAGACGGGTCACGTGAACTACGAAAGCGGCGCCAACATCGCCGGCTTCGTCAAGGTGGCCGACGCCATGCTGGCCCAGGGGGTCTGCTGACGCGCCAGCGACCACGAAGACGGACAGCCTTACCACAGAGGGCAGCCCCGGGGCTGCCCTCTGTTTGCTCGGATGAGCCGCTCACTGTCTGTACTTATCACCTTGTTTCCCTTAGGCTTTAAGCCAGCTTTCGACCCTTAGTACGGCCACCGTGGACGCGGGGTCGCCCCTCTTTTATCAGTGCCAAGGACTCTCCCATGCTGGCTCGCACCCGCCGCCTCGTTCGCCGCCTTCTTCTCAGCCTGCTGGGCTTGCTGCTGCTCGGCTGGGCCCTGGTAGCCTACTTCGCCTGGCAGGCGGCGCCGCTGCAGCCCTGGCACACCCTGGTGCCACCCGAGCTCAGCGCCGAGCAGCTCGATGACAGCGACTGGCAGGCCTATCTGGCCCACGAGCAGCAGCTGTTCGAGCTGGTGACCAAGGAGGTGATCGCCAGAACGCCGCCGGAGCAGCAGCTAGACAGCAATCGCTACTATCAGGATGCCCCCATCAATCCGGCTCATTTTGCAACCGACTGGAACCGCTCCTATCTGCTGCGCCCGAGCGGCGAGGTGAAAGGGGTGGCGGTGTTCCTGCATGGTTTGACCGACTCCCCCTACAGCCTGCGCCACCTGGCCCAGCGCTACCGTAAGCAGGGCTTTATCGCCCTGGGGCTGCGCATTCCGGGCCACGGCACCGTGCCGGCCGGGCTGGTCGACATCGACTGGGAGACCTGGCTGGCCGCCACCCGGCTGGCGGTGCGCGAGGCCAGGGTGCTGGCGCCCAGCCCGCTGCCGCTGCATCTGGTGGGGTTTTCCAACGGCGGCGCGCTGGCGGTGAAATATGCGCTCGATGCGGAAGGTGACAAGACGGGCACGCTGGCAAGACCGGATCGGCTGGTGCTCATCTCCCCCATGATCGGGGTGACCCGCTTTGCCCGCTTCGCCGGCCTCAAGGCGGTGCCCGCCCTGCTGCCCGCCTTTGCCAGCGCCGCCTGGCTCGACACCATGCCGGAGTTCAACCCCTTCAAGTACAACTCGTTTCCGGTCAACGGCGCGCGCCAGTCCTACCGGCTGACCCACGCCATCCAGCAGCAGGTGCGTGAGCAGGCCGCCAGCGGCGAGTTGGCGGCCTTCCCGCCCACCCTCACCTTCCAGTCGGTGATGGACTACACCGTCAGTACCCGCTCCATCATCGCCGATCTCTACCACTTCCTGCCTGCCAACGGCAGCGAGCTGGTGCTGTTCGACATCAACCGCGGCACCCTGTTCGGCCCATTGCTGAGCAGCGCCTCCGAGCTGGCGCTGAGCCACCTGCTGCCACGCCCGCCGCTCTCCTACCGGCTGACGGTGGTGGGCAACCAGGCACCCTCCAGCACCCGCACCCAGGCCAGCAGTTTGCCGGCCGGTGGTGGGCCTGAGCAGATCCAGCCCCTCGACATCGACTACCCCAGGGAGATCTACTCCCTCTCCCACGTGGCCCTGCCCTTCCCGATGGATGACCCCCTCTATGGCATGGCGCCACGGCCCGAGCAGCGCGAGCAATACGGCATCAATCTGGGAGGGCTGGCCCTGCGCGGTGAGCGCGGGGTACTGATCGTCAACCCCGGCGCCCTCACCCGCACCTCCTCCAACCCCTTCTTCCCCTATCTGCAGGAGAAGGTGATAGAGACGCTGACGGCGCCAGCCCAACCGCCGGCCGGCAAACAGCCAACCCCGGTCTGGGACAGCGAAGACGAAGCCGCCTATCAGGCGGAGCGGGAACAGTTTCTACAGGATGCGCAGGAGAGCGAGGCTCCCTTCTAGGGCCCTTGCCAGGGCCCGTTGCGGCTGTGCGTCAGGATGGGGTTAGCGCGGAGCCTCTCACCACTTGCCCCAATCGCCCCGGCAGGGCGGCATCAACTGGCCGTCACCCGATGCCAAGCGCCATCAGGGATAGCGGCTGATCTCAATCAGGTTCTGATCCGGGTCCAGGCAGTAGACCGACTCGATGGGGCCGCAGGCTCCGCTCTTGGTCACCGGCCCCTCCACTATCTCCACCCCGTGGCAATGGAGCTGGGCGATGACCTGTTCCAGCGGCCAGCGGGTGATGAGGCAGAGATCCCCCGAGCCCACCTGCGCCCGGTTGCGCGGCTCCTGCCCCAGCAGTTGCAGATTGATCTTCTGGTTGCCAAAGCGCAGGGCCCGGCGCCCCGCCCCAAAGGTAATGGCTTCCATATTGAGCACTGAGCTGTAAAACGCGACGGCCCGCTCGATGTCATTGACCGTCAATACCAGATGGTCGATATGGCTGATCATGTCCCCTCCTGGCTGCTGTGTGTCGATAGCGCTGGCCCGACAGACTGACCTGTGGGCGCCCTCATCATACTCAATTCCCCACCTGGCAAGTGTGCCGAATGGCGCAAAGATGGCTGAGCAAAGCCGCTAGCTGAGTGAAGGCGGCGGTGGCCTTACTGTTGGGTGCGACACGCCTGGTCACGCTGGGCCAGCAGGGTTTCATCATCACTACCCATCGCGGCCAGAATGGCCTGATTGCAGGCGCGCTCAGCCTGCCGAGCCGCATTCGGTTTGCTCTCGCGAATGTCGGCGATCATGGGGCGGTAGTTAACTGAAGCGGCGCAATACATGGCGCGATACTGGGGCTGCTGCGAGTGGCTGTCGTCCTGGCGCGACAACTGATCGCACAGCTTGTTAAATAGTGCCGCCGCCTTGACGGTGCATTGGCTGAAGCGCCGTGCATCCTGCTCGTAGCTGCGGCAGACGCTTTTCGGCTGCAGCTGCCAAAACTGGAAGGCAAAGGGGATTTGTTCCCCCTCATACTCCACCACCAGCGATTTGAGCTCAGTGCCATAAATATCCGCTACCTGCTGCTGTACCAGATTGAGATAAGCCGAGAAAAGATAAGAAACCGGATCCATCACCACCTCCTTGTGGTTGACCTGGGTGAATTGACGTTTGTAACTCCCCTACTCTAAGTCCTTAACGAAAGGACCCACTCTAGCCTACTGCTTACTATCAGCTAATTGCTTGATGATGCACACATTATTGTACCGATACAGCTGAAATAAGGTGTCGATTGGATTAAGATGCGCGCCATATCAGGTAACTCGGATGGGGCCATCCCGATCATGTCGGGGTTCAAGGCGACCGAGAAACAGTGCTGAGGAGCCAGTTTTGCGCGGGACATGGACAGAAGAGGAATTAAGGGCGACTGTCGGCGCCTACCTGGCGATGCGCACCATGGAGCAAAATGGCATCCCCTTCGTCAAGAAGCGCTATTACACCGAACTCGCTAACCAGTTTGGCCGCACCGAGAAGGCATTCGAGTATCGAATGCAGAACATCTCCTATATCTGCGCCCTGCTAGGGCGGACCTGGGTATCAGGTCTCAAGCCGGCTAAAAACGTGGGCCCCCACAATGCCCCCATCATAGAGCGCCTGCTCTGTGAGCTCGATGGCCAACCCTATACCGGCAAGGCTGCCTTTGAGCATCAAGTGAGCCGCTACAAGATCAAGCCAGTACTCCCCACGCCCATCGGCATCCAAGAACCACAGCAGCGTTATGGAGCCAACCCTGGCTATGGGCGGGATCCAAAGGTGAAGGCTTGGGTATTGATGACGGCGGCGGGCCACTGCGAAAGCTGCGCACAACCGGCCCCTTTTCATGCCACCACGGGGGACGCCTTCTTAGAGGTGCATCATCTGCGCACACTCGCCGAAGGGGGTTCGGATACCATCAGCAACACGGTGGCGCTCTGCCCTAATTGCCACCGTGAGCTGCACTATGGCGTCAACCAGGCACAAAAACGTGAGGCCCTTTACCAGGCGCTACCCAGGCTGGTGCGAGAATAACGCGCCTGCTGCGCTCATAAAAAAACGGCTCGCCAGTGGCGAGCCGTTTTGGTCGGGATCAGCAGGGGATGCGCTCGATACGGCCGCCGCTCAGTTTGAAGAAGGCATCCTGCGGCAACTCCTGCAGCCAGGTGGTGGTGTAATCCAAGTCCGCATAGGCGCCGCGCAGCATGGCGCCGAACAGGCCGTGGGAGACCACGATGGCGCGCTCGGCGATACGCTCATCCTGCAACCAGCTCAGGGCCCGGCCTTGAATGCTTTGAAAACTCTCCCCCGCGGGGGCTTGCAGATACCAGTCTGGCTGCTCCAGATCCAGCTCGGGGTGGGCCGCCAGCAGCTCGGGCACCCGGCGACTCTCCCACTCCCCCATCCCCAACTCCACCAGCCGCTCGTCCCAGACGATACGCGCTTGGTCCAAGCCAAGCTGCTGGCACACCCGCTCCGCGGTCTGGCGCGCCCGGCCGAGGGGGCTGGCGTAAAGGGTCCAGTCGGCGGGCTCGGCCAGGAGCTTGGCCAGACGAGCTCCCATGGCGAGGGCCTGGGCTTCCCCCTTGGCGGTCAGTTCGGAGTTGCAGCGCCCCTGCAGCCGCAGTTCGGCGTTGTAACGGGTCTGGCCGTGGCGCAGCAGATAGAGGGTACGGGACATGGTTTCTCCAGCAGGTTCAATGAGATAACAAAAACAGAAGAGGCATGATAACAGATGCGCCGGGGCAGCCAAGGCGCAGGCGGGGGCGTAAAAAAACAAAACGGGTCAATGCTGACCCGTTAATGCTGGCTGGCGCCGCGCTCAGCCCTTCTTGATCTCCCGCAGATAGCGATAGATGGAGTGAACCGAGATACCGAGCTGGCGGGCCGCTATCTGGGCGCTGTCCTTGAGCTCGAAGATGCCGAGCTCATGCAGCTGGTTGACCATGACCCGGGTCTTCTGGGACGGGGGCACCGCCTCGTTGCCGCGCACCTCGGCACTGACGGTGTCGATGGTGCTGTTGAGGGCCTCGTCGATGTTGCGGGCAAACACCTCCGGGGTGGCATGACCATCGTGGCCGTGCAGGCACTCCGGCATCATGGTGCGCAGCACGGATTGCAGCGGGGCATCCATGTCGGTGTTGATGCAGAGCAAACCGATGGCCTGCCCCTCGCCATTACGAATGACGGTGGTGAGTGAGCGCAGCGTCTTGCCGGTGGCGCACTTGGTCATGTAGGGGCTGGAGATATCCTGCCCACTCTTGAGTTTCATCATCGCCAGGTTGGTGATGGGGGCTCCGACGCTGCGCCCCGTGATATGGCCGTTGGCAATCTTGATGATCGACGGATTGCGCGCATCCAGGCTGTGCAGCAGCACCTCGGTGTGCTGGCCATACATGGCGGCGATGCCGTCCACGATGATCTCCATCGCCTTGAGGATCTCGAAATCGGTCTGACTCAGCTCTTGCAGCTTCACATTGAAACCTTATAAAAGGGCCGCCGACCCGGGCAAGGGTAGCAGCCGACAGGGACACTCAGGCGGACATGATATCAATAATGGTGCTGTCTGTGGCAGACATGCCGTCTTTGACCATCTGGCCCACGTTGCGAATGGTCTGCTCCACATTGCCCGCCACGATCCCCTGCCCCGATACCGCATGGCTGTTGAGCGCCATCAGGAAGCCGCGCACCGCCGCCCCGGAGGAGGTGCTCACCTTCATGGCACAGGAGGCCTTGGCGCCGTCGCACACCATGCCGGCGCTGTCGCTCAGCACGTTCTGGATGGCGTGGCAGGATTGCTCGAAACTGCCGCCTGCCAGATAGACCATGGCCATGGCGGCCGCCGCGCTGGTGACCGTGTTGCCGCAAAAGGCCGACAACGGCGGATAGTGGGACTTGATGTAGATGGCCCCCAGGTGGCTCATGATGAGGGCGCGGGCCAGCTGCTCTTCGCTGGCACCGAAGCGCTCGGCGATGACCACCACCGGGATGGTGGCGGCGATGCCCTGGTTGCCGCTGCCGAAGTTGCTCATGGCCGGCAGGCTGGCGCCCCCCATGCGGGCATCGGAGGCCGCCGCGGTGCGCATCACGATGCGGTTCATCACGTCCTCGCCGATGAGGCCGGCCTGGATGTTCTGCTGCATGGTGCGGCCGATCTCGAGGCCGTAGGGGTTGTTCATCCCCTCGTCGGAGAGTTTGCCGTTGAGCTCGGAGGCCTGCAGGATAAAGCGGATCTGCTCGAACTCCACCTGGGTGGCGAACTCATGAATGGCGGCGATGCTGATGTCGACCCCGTCGCAGATGGCACCGGTGGCGCCACCCTGGCCCTGCTCGGCCGTGAAGGTCACGTCATCATTGCGGCGCTGCTCGACGATGCGGGTATGGCCGCCGCACAGGGTCACCTCGGCGCTGTGCTCGGTGCCCTCTGCATCAAGGCCCAGCAGCCGGACCCGGCAATAGATGAACTCGGGGGCCGAGGTACGGCTCACCTGCACCTGGCCTGCATCGATCAGCTCCTGCGCCTCTGCGACCTGGGCCGGCGTGATAGCGGCCAGCACCTCCAGCCCGGCCTCGGCGTTACCGCCGATGGCGCCGGCGGCAGCGGCAATGGCCAGCCCAATCTTGCCGGTGCCCGGCACATAGACCCCCATGGAGTTCTTGTAGAGGTTGTCCGACACCACCACCTCCAGCCGGACGGGCTTGCAGCCCAGTTGCCGGGCGGCGACGGCGGCGGCATAAGCGGCGGCGATGGGCTCGGTACAACCCAGCGCCGGTTTGACAACCTGTTGAATAATCTGCAGATACTGCTGCCACGCTTGCTTCATCAGAACACCCTTTCTATCAACATTAACCAGCGATGTGAGCGATCGCTTCCACTTCCACCCTGACACCCATCGGCAGATCCTTCACCGCAAAGCAGCTGCGGGCCGGGCAATCTTTCAGGAAATAGCGTTTATAAACCTCGTTGAACGCGGCAAAATCACTGATCTCGGCGAGATAACAGGTGGTCTTGAGCACGGTATCCAGGTTGCCGCCGGCGGCTTCCAAGACATGCTTGAGGTTCTCCAGCGCCTGACGGCTCTGGGCTTCGATGCCCCCTTCCACCACGCCGCCCTGCTGTTTGCACACCGGCAGCTGGCCGGAGGTAAAGATGAGGTCGCCATAGGCAGTGCCATGGCTGTAGGGACCGATGGCATCGGGTGCGGCATCCGCCACGATGATCTTTTTCATATCGCCACTCCTTAAAATGCAATTATTTTTGCAATCAATAGTCTCGTCTTGTTCAACATTATTTGCTTATTAGGCATTCCATTCAACTAAAACCTGCAAAAACAGCGATAAATTCGGTAGCAGGTGCAAATTGAAAGCGTGATCTGTCTCCCTCTTTAGGTAGAAGAGCGATAAAAAGCATTGTTTTGCCTCTTTTTATTCAACTATATTTGCGTCTGATTTTTACCCCTACAAAAACAAGGTATTTTATGGACGCGCACAGTACGACACTCACCCGGCCCGTGATGGGCACGCTGGAATGGAAAGAAGCGGTTCGTTTTGACAGCACCGACTGGGGCTGGGTCATCATGAGCATCGGCATGGCCATCGGGGCGGGGATCGTCTTCCTGCCGGTGCAGGTGGGATTGATGGGGCTGTGGGTGTTTCTGCTGTCGGCGGTGATCGGCTACCCGGCCATGTACATGTTCCAGCGCCTCTTCATCAATACCCTGGCCACCTCGCCCGAGTGCAAGGACTACCCCAGCGTCATCAGCGGCTACCTCGGCAAGAACTGGGGCGTACTGCTCGGCGCCCTCTACTTCGTGATGCTGGTGATCTGGGTGTTCGTCTACTCCACCGCCATCACCAATGACAGCGCCTCCTTCCTGCAAAGCTTCGGGGTCACCCAGCAACTGCTCTCCGAGAATCCCTTCTACGGGCTGGTGCTGATCTGCGCCCTGGTGGCACTGGCGTCGCGCGGCGAGAACCTCTTGTTCAAGATCTCCACCTTCATGGTGCTGACCAAGATCAGCGTGGTGGCGGTACTCGGCCTGATGATGGTGAGCAAGTGGGATGCCGCCAACATCACCGCCATGCCGGCCAGCGGTGACTGGCTGAAGGATGCCATCGTCATGCTCCCCTTCACCCTCACCTCCATTCTCTTCATCCAGAGTCTGAGCCCCATGGTGATCTCCTACCGCTCGCGGGAAAAATCCCTGGAAGTGGCCCGCTTCAAGGCGATGCGCGCCATGAACATCGCCTTCGGCATCCTGTTCGTGGTGGTGTTCTTCTACGCCGTCTCCTTCACCCTGGCCATGGGCCACGAGCAGGCGGTCAAGGCCTCCGAGGAGAACATCTCGGCGCTGGCCATGGTGGCCCAGGGCATGCCGGGCCAAACCCTCAAGCTGCTCAGCCTCACCCTCAACATCTTCGCGGTGATGACCGCCTACTTCGGCGTCTATCTCGGCTTTCGCGAGGCCTGCCAGGGGCTGGCGATGAACCTGCTGCGCCGGGTGATGCCGGAAGATCGCATCAACAAGGGGCTGGTGGGCAAGGGCATCATGCTGTTCACCGTGCTGCTCTCCTGGGGGGCCATCGTGCTCAACGCCCCGGTGCTGAGCTTCACCTCCATCTGCAGCCCCATCTTCGGCATGGTGGGGTGCCTCATCCCGGCCTACCTGGTCTATCAGGTGCCGGCGCTGCACAAGTACAAAGGGGTCTCCCTCTACATCATCATCGTCACCGGCCTGCTGCTCTGCGTTTCGCCCTTCCTGGCGTTCAACTGAGCCGCAACCTTCTCCCATCGGCAACGGGCCACCCTGAGGGTGGCCCGTTTTTCTGACCCATTCAGCCCCCTCGCCACGGGAAAAAGCCAAGGGGATCACAACTTCCACCCCGCCCCCAGCCGAGCCACCCGGCGAGGAGTAATATCCAGCCATCCCGCTACACGCCCCGTCGGGGCCCGAGGCTTCATATGAAATGGATATTCACGCCCGCCATCCGGCTCGGCAATCAGCTCTCCTTCAAGTACAAGTTTTTGCTCTGGTCCTGCCTGATGCTGCTGCCGCTGGCCTACAGCATGACCAACCTGCTGGGTCGGCTGCAGGACGACAACGCTCAGGCCCGCAAGGAGCTGGCCGGCGTGGTCAAGCTGGCGCCGCTGCCCGCCATCGAGCAGGCCCTGCTGACCCATCGCAACCTGGTCACCCGGCACGGCTATGAACAGAACCCGGTCGGCGAGGAGGAGGTCAAGGCCGCGGCCCGGGCCGTCGATGCAAGCCTGGCCGCCTTTGCCGCCACCAAACAGCAAAACCCCGTGTTCGATACCCTCGCCCAGGAGTGGTCCAGCCTGCAAAACGAGGCGCTCGGGCTCGAGGTGGATCAGAGCAACCTGCGCCACGACAAGCTGCTGACCGAGGTACGCCACCTCTACAAGAGCACCACCGCCGCCAGCAGCCTGGTGCAGGATCCCGCGCTCGGCACCTACTACATGGTGGTGCTCGCCAGCGAGCGGCTGCCCCAGCTGCGCGATCTGCTGGCCCAGGTGCGGGATCGGGCCGCCACCATCGCCGACTTCGGCCTGTTTCAGGCCCAGGGCTACAGCGCGCTGCGCTTTCGCCTCGACCTCATCAACGCCACCCTGCAAGAGCTGGAGGCCGACCTGACCCTGCTCTATAAGATGGCCCCCGCCTATCGCAGCGAGCTGGGCCAGCAGACCAACGCCCTGTTGCAGCAGGCCCATCAGGGGGTCGACACCCTGGAAAACAAGATGATGAAGGATCAGCAGGTGCAGCTCTCCAGCAAGGAGGTGCTGGCGCTGGGGGATGGGCTGGATGCCGCCATCACGGCGCTGGCCGGTCAGGTGCGCCAGCGGCTGGAGGCGGATCTGCACCAGCGCATGACCGCCAACCAGCGTCACTTCTGGTGGGTGACCGGGCCGCTGACCGCCATCCTGCTGGCCTATCTCTACCTGATGATCGGCGCCTATCTCTCCTTGCGCGGCACCGTGGGCCGGGTGCGGGAGATCGCCGCCCGGGTCAACGCCCAGGATCTCAGCCAGCAGATCGAGATCGTCGGCCAGGATGAGCTGGCCGCCATCAGCCGGGATTACAACGTGACCCTGCAGACCCTGCGCACCCTGATGCTGCGGGTGCGGGAGAACGGCGTCAGCGTGGTGGAGAGCGCCACCGAAATCGAAGCGCGGACCTGCCGCTCCCAGGAAGTGATCGCCGATCAGCAAGGGGAGACCCATCAGGTGGCCACCGCCATCAAGGAGCTGGCCGCCACCTCCCACGACATGGCGGGCAACGCCCAGCAGGCCGCCCGCATGACCCAGGAGGCGCAGGCCGTGGTGGGTCAGGGCGAGGCGGTGGTCGAGCGTACCATCAAGGCCATCGACCACATCAATCGCGAGGTGCTGCGCACCGCCGAGACCATCGGCCAGCTGGAGCAGCAGTGCAGCCAGATTGGTGGCGTGATCGGGGTGATCCGCGGCATCGCCGAGCAGACCAACCTGCTGGCGCTCAACGCCGCCATCGAGGCGGCCCGCGCCGGCGAGCAGGGACGCGGCTTCGCGGTGGTGGCCGACGAGGTGCGCTCGCTGGCCAACCGCACCCAGCGGGCCACGGTCGAGATCCAGCAGATGATCGAGCAGCTGCAAACCGGCGCCCGTGCCTCGGTCAGCGCCATGTCCGCCGCCAGCCGCGAGGCGCAGGAGGGGGTCGGCCTGGCCCAGGAGGCCCAGCAGGCCTTTGGTGCCATCACCGAGCGGGTGGGCAGCATGGTCGACACCAACTCGGTGATCGCCAGCGCCATCGAGCAGCAGGGCGCCGTGGTCAACGAAATAGAGCGCAACGTGGTGCGCATCTCCGATGGCAGCGACGAAGCGCTGCAGGTGGCCAACGCCGCCCGCGACGCCGCCCGCCAGATCCACCTGCTCACCGAGCAGCTGCGTGCCATGGTGCAAAGCTTCGTGCTCTGAGCCAGCGCCCATCACCCACACCATCGCCAGCCCCCTGCCGGGGCTGGTTTTTTTTGCCAATTCAGACGATCGGGCAGCATTGTTTTTCTTGGCGAAAAAAGTATCAACTGCCCATTGTGCGCGGAGGATAAAGCGGGGTAATCTTCAGCCACAACAAGATTCGAACGTTACCTTTATTGCCTGCAACAGGCCCGGGGATCAGTTCGACGCCCGAGAAACAGTTCGACGAAAGTTCGGCGAGAGGAAGCTCGCATCACGACACAACCGTTCAGGCGAGGTATCGCAAATGGCGAAGTACCAGTTTTTCTCTATCCCGGCCTCCAACCGGCAGCAGTACACCTTTATCGACATGGCCTCCCCCACCTTCCTGCCCGAGAAAGAGGCGCTGCTGGCGCAGGGGTTCGAGGTGGAAGAGGATTTCATCGACGCGGCCAACCCGCGCGAGGCGGTGGAGAAGTATCGCTCCAACTTCCTCTACGTGGCCGATGAGCTAGGCAAGTCGGACGCCGGTTACGCCACGGCCATCGCCCTGCAAGAGCTCGGCAAGGGACTGCTGGGGCAGAAGCGGGGCAATTGAGCTGATAAATGAAGTGAGGCCAGCGGCAAGCTGCCGATGGCCTCAGGCAATGCTGGCAATGTAGTTCAGCAGCGGGCGAGCTGGCGGAGCATCTCGATAAGCTCCTCTTCGCTGCTGGGCTCATAGGCCAGCTGCAGGCTCGGCGCGGCCCCCCCCATCAACATGTAGACGTGGGTGCTGCAGTGATCGTAGTGATACCACTTACCGTCGATACAGACGTCGGTATAGCATCTCGGGTCCCTTTCAAGTTCCATACGCACATCCTTTTGTTACATCCCTTCAACATCACTCTGACCGTAAGATAACCCGGCCGCTGCAAACTTGATGCAGATCAAGGGAAGCGACGGCCGACGCGGATATCTGCCGGATCTGCGGCCCATGGGACCAAAACCGACATCCACTCAGCAGCCCCCAGTTCAAGTCTCACCGCGGCGGCGGATCCGTGCGCAACAAAAACGGCGCCCGCAGGCGCCGTTTTTTATGCCCGCGCCACGTGGTCTCGCGGTGCGGATGAACAAGCCTTGGGCTTATTCGTCTTCCAGATAGGCGTAGCCTTGCAGACCCAGCTCCAGCTCGTCGAGCAAAGCCTTGCGGGTCGCGTCGTCCAGCGCCGGGTGGGAGGCGATCCGCTGATAGTTCTCGCGAATGACGGACGGGTCGATGTTGACGTAACGCAGCAGCTGGTCGACGGTATCGCCGCGCACCACGTTGCGAATGTCCATCTTGCCCTCTTCGTCCAGCCACACTTCCGCGCAGTGGGTGTCACCGAACAGGTTGTGCAGGTCGCCCAGGATCTCCTGATAGGCACCGACCAGGAAGAAGCCGACGTGGCACTCTTCGTTCTCGCCGTAAACCGGCATCGGCAGGGTGCTCTCGACCCCCAGACCGTCGACGTAGTGCTCGACCTGACCGTCGGAGTCACAGGTGATATCCATCAGGATGCCGCGACGGCTGAGCGGACGCTCGAGACCGGAGAGCGGCATCACCGGGAATACCTGACCGATACCCCAAGCATCCGGCAGGGACTGGAACAGGGAGAAGTTGGCAAAGCACTTGTCAGCCAGCTTTTCACTCAGTTCGTCAGCCAGCGCTCGGTGGTTGCGGTTGACCGGATTGAGCAGCTCTTTGAGCGCCAGACAGGTGTTCTGATGCAGCATCTCGGCCCAGGCACGCTGTTCGAGGTTGAGCAGCCCCATGGTGTACTGGGTGTTGACGTCAGCCAGATCGGCAACCGAGTCGTGGAAGATCTCCAGCAAGGAGGGATCTTCACCGCTCAGATCCTGCCACCCTTTCCACATGTTCTGCAGAATGGTCGGCGCATCTTCGCCCGGCGCGCTGATATCGTTCATCTCCACCCCTTCGGCACCAATGATGTTGGTGACCAGTACGGCGTGGTGAGCGGTCAGGGCACGGCCGGACTCGCTGATGATGGTCGGGTGCGGCAGGTCGAACTCGCGGCAGACATCGCCGATGCTCCATACCACGTTGTTGGCGTACTCGGAGAGGCTGTAGTTGGCGGAGCAGTGGCTCTGGGAACGGGTTCCCTCGTAGTCCACCCCCAGGCCGCCACCGACGTCAACGACTTCGATGTTGGCACCAAGGCGACGCAGTTCAGCGTAGAAACGGCCGCACTCGCGGATACCGCCCTGAATGTCGCGGATGTTGGCGATCTGGGAACCCAGATGGAAGTGCAGCAGTTGCAGGCAATCCAGCTTGCCGACACTGCGCAGACGCTCGATCAGCGCCAGGATCTGGGAGGCTGACAGGCCGAATTTGGACATGGAGCCACCGCTCGATTCCCACATGCCGGAGCCGGTGGACGCGAGCTTGGCACGCACGCCGATATTGGGCTTGATGTTGAGACGAGCTGATTCGTCCAGCACCATCTCCAGCTCGGAGGGCTTCTCTACCACGATGTAGACCTTGTGGCCCATCAGGTTGCCGAGCAGAGCGTGGCGGATATATTCGCGGTCTTTGTAACCGTTGCAGACGATCACCGAGCCTTGCTCATGGTGATGGGAAAGCACGGCCAGCAGTTCCGGTTTGGAACCAGCTTCCAGGCCAAGCCGGGGCTTGTCGCTGTAGGACTGGCTGATGGTCTCGATGACACGACGCTGCTGGTTTACCTTGATCGGGTAAACGCAGAGGTAGTCCCCTTCATAGCCTGACTTTTCGATGGCCTGACCGAAGGCATTGAACAGCGCATCGACCCGACTCTTGAGGATGTCGGGGAAGCGCAGCAGCACGGGGGTGGTCAGCCCGGACTGACGCAACTGTTCGATGGCGTCAGAAAGCACGATCTGTGCGTCAGGGCGTGACTTGTCGGGAGCAACGGTCACATGACCGGCGTCATTGATATTGAAAAAACCCGCACCCCAGTAGGGAACGTTGTAGACCTTCAAGGAGTCCTTGCTGGACCAGTTAGTCATGGGCTATGCCTCGCAAATGAGCGACGGGAAGTCGCCTTCGTTACCCTCAATCACATCCAGACCATCGATGACAAGGTGCGGCGCGCCGAGGCGGCCTGCCGGCTCGGGAAGGGCGACTCCTGCAACCTGCGCGCACTACGCGGCGGGTTGACCCGGGCCCTTCCGTCACATCCCTTGCACATCGCGGCAAGCCTAGGCTGCCTGGTGGATCTTGGGGAAGTAACGAGTCTTGATGTGGGGCTGGTGGCTTTACATCAAGCTCAACGGTATGCGGTGCTGCGCTCACAGCGCCGCGGTACTTTGATGACGGACAGCATCAGCCACGCGGTCCGTTCATCATTCGGCAGCCATCACGACAGCAAGGGAAGGTTTCAAGGAAGAGAAGCGAAGGCGTCAGCACGCGTGCGTGTTGATAGACGACAACAACCACAGCCAGCTCAGCACCAGTGACCGCCCATGACAAGGGAAGATGATGAGCCGTTGGCTCACTCGGTCAGCTGGACATTGAGTGTCCGTTGTTCTCCCTGATACCGGAGCCTAACCGGTATTAAAGAAACCATACCCTAGCAGTGTCTGTCGTTGCTGCGTGCCTCGCCCTATAGGCGTCTGATCCTCCGGGAGTCTGGCGGCCTCTGCCTGCTCAGGGTTACCCTTGGATCGGCGCGGAGTGTACACACTTACCGCCAGCGGTGACAATAAAAAATAGTGTTCAAAAACTGCTTTTAATAAGGCGATCAAATCTTGCTGCCAGCAGGCCTGGCAAGCGGGGGGAGAAGTCCGTCCACCCCCTCTTTTCCACCCTGAAAATAACGCCGGTTTGCGCCATCCGTTGTCGCCCCCGACCCCCTCAGTGCTGCGCGCCTGCCGAGCCATATCACAAGCCGCTTAAAAATGTCGGTTATTTGATATTTTATGCTGCGCTTGATATCAACAACCACAGCCTGAACCACCTTACACGTTTACCGCCAGATCTTCGCCAAAAAATGCGGCAAAAACTGCGCTGACGCAAAAAGCCGCGCCGCCAGATTGGCCACAATGGCCCCTCCCCACCGGTACGAGGCTTGCCAATGGATACCTTGCTTGAGCGTTTTCTGCGTTACGTGACTTTTCATACCCGCTCCGATGTGACCAATCCCGCCTGTCCCAGCAGCGAAGGGCAGCTCGTCTTCGCCCGCGCCCTGTGCGACGAGATGCAGCAGATGGGACTGAGCCGGGTCACCCTGGACCAATACGGCTACCTCACCGCCTGTCTGCCGGGCAACCAGCCGGACGCGCCGGCCATCGGCCTCATCGCCCACATGGATACCGCCGACTACGAGGCGGCGCACGTGGTGCCCCAGATCATCGAAAACTATCAGGGCGGCGACATCTGTCTGGGCAAGGGGGATGAGGTGCTGGCCATTCGCGATTACCGCTTCCTGAAAAACTACCTGGGGCAGGATCTCATCACCACCGACGGCAGCACCCTGCTGGGGGCCGACGACAAGGCGGGCATCGCCGAGATCCTCACCGCCATCGACCACCTGCTGGCACACCCCGAGATCCCCCGTGGCGATGTCTGGGTCGGTTTTACCCCGGACGAGGAGATAGGCCGCGGCGCCGACCGCTTCCCGCTGGACCGCTTCCCGGCCAAATGGGCCTATACGGTAGACGGCGGCGAGCTGGGTGAGCTCGAATATGAGAACTTCAACGCCGCCGGCGCCACCGTGCGCTTTATCGGCAACAACGTGCACCCCGGCACTGCCAAGGGCAGCATGATCAACAGCCAGACCCTGGCCGCCCGCTTCCACGCCGCCATGCCCGCCGAGCAGACCCCGGAGGCGACCGACGGCTATCAGGGCTTCTTCCACCTGGCCCAGATGAACGGCACAGTGGAAGAGACCAGCCTGCACTACATCATCCGCGACTTCGACGACGAGGGCTTCGCCGCCCGCAAGGCCCAGCTCAAGGAGCGGGTCGCCTCGCTGCAGCTGGAGGCGCCCAGGGCACGCATCGAGCTCACCCTGACCGACAGCTATCGCAACATGCGCAGCCAGATCGAGCCGCACATGCACATCGTCGAGCTGGCCAAGGCCGCCATGCTGGCCGCCGACGTCACCCCGCGGATCAAGCCCATTCGTGGCGGTACCGACGGCGCGCGGCTCTCCTTTATGGGGTTGCCCTGCCCCAACCTGTTTACCGGCGGCCACAACTTCCACGGCAAGCACGAGTTCATCCCGCTGCAGTCCATGGAAAAAGCGGTCACCACCCTGGTGGAGCTGATACGCCTGACTTCGGCCTGGCGCGACTAGACCGGCCATCGTCGCCGCCATGACCAAAGAGGGGAGCCGGTTAACCGGCTCCCCTCTTTGCCATCAAACTGTCATGCCGCTGCCATGGGGCGGGAACAGAAGAGCGTCACGCTAGGGCAACGACTCATCGGAGCCCAGCCCATGTTCAGTGTCGATGCCCTGCTACAACAACACCTGCCCCGCCTCTCGGCCCACGGCCTGCTGCGCCCCCTGCTCCGGCAGGGGCTGCGCTGGCTGCTGCACGAGCAGGCGTTTCAACGCTTCGCCACGAGTCATCCTCACCTGCGCGGACTCGACTTCGTCGAGCAGGCGCTGACCGAGCTCGACTTCGACTACCGGGTGAGCGAGGCCCAGCTCGAGCACATTCCGGCCAGCGGCCGGGTCATCATCGTCGCCAACCACCCCATCGGCTCCCTCGACGGGCTGGCCCTGCTGCGCCTGCTCGGCCGCATCCGGCCGGACGTCAAGATAGTGGCCAATCAGCTGCTGGCCCAGCTGACGCCGCTGCGCCCCCTGCTGCTGCCGGTGGACAACCTGGGCGGCAAGACCGACCGGCGCGCCATCCTGGCGATGGGGGAACACCTGGCGAGCGAAGGGGCGCTGGTGATCTTTCCCGCCGGCGAGGTGTCGCGCCTCGGCCCCAAGGGGGTCAAGGACGGCCCCTGGCAGGTGGGCTTCATCAAGCTGGCCCAGCGCACCCGTACCCCGCTGGTGCCCATCCACCTGGACGGGCGCAACGGTCTCTCCTTCTATCTCGCCGCCTGGCTCCACAACGACTGGGCGGGGCTGTTGCTGGTCAAGCAGCTGTTTCGCCAGCAAGGGAAACGCATCGGCGTCACCATCGGTGCCCGCATCCCGGTGAGCGGAGTGCAGGAGCTGCCAGCCAAGAGCGCGGCCCGGCTGGTGCGCAGCCACCTCTACCGAGTCGGGCGCGGCAAGCGGGGTTTGCTGGCCACCGAGGCCCCCATCGCCCTGCCGGAGGAGCGCCGTCAGCTCAAACAGGCCATCGACACCTGCGAGGCGCTCGGCCATACCCCGGATGGCCAGGGGATCTATCTCTACCGACGCCACGAGCTGAGCCATTCGGTGATCCTGCGCGAGCTGGGACGCCTGCGGGAAATCGCCTTTCGGGCGGTGGGGGAAGGCTCCGGCAGGCGGCGGGATCTCGACGCCTTCGACGATGACTACCACCACCTCATTCTCTGGGATCCGGCCCGGCTCGAGATCATCGGCGCCTACCGTTTCGCGCCGGTGGCCGAACTGCTGGCCAGCAAGGGGCTCGGCGGCCTCTACAGCCACACCCTGTTCGGCTTTGAAGAGAAATTGCTGCCCAGGCTGGAGCTTGCCATCGAGCTTGGCCGCAGCTTCATCCAGCCCGCCTACTGGGGCAAGCGGGGGCTCGATTATCTCTGGTTCGGCATCGGCGCCTATCTGGCGCGCTATCCCCGCTATCGCTACCTGTTCGGGCCGGTGTCGCTCTCCGGCAGCCTGCCGGCGGCGGCCAAGGATCTGCTGGTGAGCTTCTATCGCCAGCACTTTTCCCCCGAGCTCGCGCTCGCCCCGTCGCGCCGCCCCTACCCCGCCACGCCGCCGCTGTTTACCGGGCTGGATTACGGCGCCGATCTGCGGGAGCTCAAGGCCCGTCTCGACAACCTGGGCTGCGCCATCCCTACCCTCTACAAGCAGTACTCCGAGCTGTGCGAGCCGGGCGGCGTGCAGTTCATGGATTTTGGCATAGACCCCGACTTCAACCACTGCATCGACGGCCTGGTGTGGGTGGATGTGAGCCGCCTCAAACCCCACAAGCGGGCCCGCTATATCGGCCTTCCCGCCGAAGATGAGCCAGGCACAGCTGCCGACCGTTGACCGAATGCCACAACGAGAGAGGGAGGCCTGTGCCTCCCTCTCTCTGTCATTGATGCTGTGGCCTACTCGGCGGCCGGCTTGCGATCGGCGTGGCCCAGGTCGCGCTCGGGGGCGATGACATCACGCACCCGCTGCTTGATCTCCTTGGCCTCGGGGAAGCCCTCATCGGCCACCCGATCCCATACCAGCACCCCGTCCACCAGGATGCGAAATTCCCCCTTGCTGGCCGGCACCAGCGCCACCTCGCCGAGATCGCTGTCGAAGGTGGAGAGCAGCTCCTGGGCCAGCCAGGCGGCGCGCAGCATCCAGCGACAGAGGGTGCAGTAGCGGATCTCGATGCGAGGTTTGGGGGTGGGCAGCGTCGTGTCGCTCATGTGGTCACTCCATCAATGGCAGCTAAGAAAAAGGCACTCACTGGGCGACCCCGTGGAAGTCGGCCAGCCAGTGACGGGCAATGGTACGCATGGTCGATTGCGGCAGGTCGAACAGGCCGGGGGCCAGCGGCTGCAACGCCAGCTGACGCACCCCTTCGATGATCTCCGCCAGCACCAGATAGACATATTCGCCGATGACGGCGCCGTGGACGAAGTTGACCGCCTCGCCCCGGTTGAGCAAGAAGATGGTGCTGCCATCGGGGCGGGTCAGTGCCAGCACGTGGGGGCACACCTCCTCGCTCGGCCAGGGCAGCTGGGCGAGGCAGAACGCAAACTCGTCGTCCGCCGAGGTGACCGAGGCGACCATGGTGCCGGGGCGCAGCTGCTGCAGATCCGCCAAGTCCAGCGCGCCGTTGCCGGTGGAGCAGATCACCAGCTCGGCCCGACCGAGGGCTTCGGCCTTGCCCACCAGCTTGAAGCCGTGGGAGAGCGCCTCCACCTGGCGCAACACGTCGGTCTCCACCAGCTCCAGATGCAGGTTGCGGCACCTGAGCTCACGGGCGATGCTGCGCCCCACCTTGCCGTAGCCGAACAGGGCGGCCTGGCAGACATTGAAAGTACGGTTGAGGGTGCGGGCCAGGGATTCGGCGGAGTAGACCACGCTCAGGCCAATCTGGATATCCTCGGCCTGCTTGAGGGGGCTGCGCGCCACCGAGATGACCGGGGTGGCCAGCACCTCCTGCTCGTAGCGCTGATGGCCGTTTTCGGTCATCTCCACCACCCCGAGGAAGCGGGGGCCGAAATACTCGCTGAGGGTGACCTGGGTTCTGGCGAAATAGCCCCCGATATCGAGGATGATCAGCCGCTCATGGGGCGCCACCAGCGGGGCTATGTGCTCGATCACTCCCTGCGGGGTGTTGGTCCACTGGCGATTGAGGGGCAGTACCGGATAGTGTTGCTGGGCCCAGGTCAGGGTCGGTCCATGCACTGACTTGGGTTTGGGCAGGATGGCGCCGATCCGCCCGATCTGATCGAGGGCCTGGATAAACTCGGGGCGATCGGGAAGCAGATGGGTAACCAGCAGGATGCAGAGCCCGTCGAGACGTCCCTGCTCGGTGAAATGGCGAAAAAACAGATGCTCAGATCCTTGACTGCGCAACTGTGGCCTCCTTAGCGCGCCGCAAACAAGCAGGCAAACAGAACCCGGTCAGACCGGGTTCTGTGTGTGTCCAGATAATTGAAAATCCTTTTTATCTGAAAGCACTATGGGGCTCAATCTTTATCTGTGCAGACTATGACGAAGTCGGCAACTTTCAGGTTAATTGTCTGTTTTTTATGCTAAAAATCAGTACAACGAGGCTTCCGGCCACACCTTCCAGAGGCTGAGTCCGGCCCCCACCCCCGCCAGCAGGATCAGCAGGGCCCAGCGCTGGATCCAGGGCTTGCTGCGCAAGGTCCACTCCAGCAGCGGCAGCAGCCAGACCGGCAGCAGCACCAGCAGCGGCACTTCCACGTATTGCCAGGCGAGCATCTGGACAAAGGCCAGCGCCAACCCGAGCGCCGCGGGCGCCACCTGGCTGCCGGCAAAGGCCCCGAGCAGGGCGCGGAAACCGGCGAACGCCGCCAGCGCGCCGGCCAGCTGGGCAATCAGCAGGCTGCCGTCGATGCCGATCACCAGCGCCAGCCAGATGAAGCCGAGGGCAAAGCCGAGCCCCTCGCGGCTGTCACCGCGCATCCCGGTCCATCCCAGCCAGGCGATGGCAGGCAGCAACGCCAGCCAGATGGCAGGCTCGCTCGCCAGCACAGAGGCCAGCCCCTGCCACCACACCAGCGCCCCCAGAGCGGCAAACAGCGCAAGCGCGGCCCGCTGGTCGGCCAGCTGCGCCGCCAGGGCGGGCACCAGCAGAGTCAGCGGCAGCCACTGCCACGCCTTGACCGGCAGCCCGTAGGCACCGCCCAGCAGGCAGCCCACCAACCAGAGCGCCAGGGCGCCCCACAGATACCCCAGCCGCGGCCAGCGCCACGACAGCAAAGCGGCTCCCAAAGGAGCCGCCAGGGTTTGCAGCAGGAGTGCCGCGCCCATTACTTGCGCACGCCTTCGACGAACAGATTGATGCTCATCTCGTCGGGGATGTTCGGCACCATGTAGTTCACGCCAAAATCGCTGCGCTTGATGGTGGTGGTGGCGTTGAAGCCGCTGCGGTAGCCACCCCAGGGATCCTTGCCTTCACCGATGTGGACCAGATCGAAGGCCACTTCCTTGGAGACGCCGTGCAGGGTCAGGGTACCTTTCAGTACGCCCTTATCCTTGGTGCCCTCATAGCCGGAGCTGACGAAGGTCATCTTGGGGAACTGCTTCACGTCGAGGAAATCGGGGCTGCGCAGGTGTTTGTCGCGCGGCTCGTGGTTGGAGTCCACGCTGGCGGCATCGATCTCGAAGCTCGCCTTGGCCGCCGCCGGGTTGGCGTCGTCCATGCTGAAGGTGCCGCTGAAGGTATTGAAACGGCCCACCAGTTCGGAGAAGCCGAGGTGACCCACCTTGAACTGCACCGTGGTGTGCGCCGCATCGACGTCGTAATCGGCTGCCATCAGGGGAGCCGCCATAAACAGGCAGGAGGCCAGCAGGGCCTTGGTCATTTTCATCCGTTCGTTCCTTCATATTGGGGGTTCACAACAACAGCCAAGATGCTAACCTCCATATCGGAATAGATAATCAGCGATTTATTAAAATAATTATCAACTGAGAGTGAAAGATGGACCAGATAGCCGCCATGCGCACCTTCATCAAGGTGGTGGAGTGTCAAAGTTTTACCAAGGCCGCCAACCAGCTCGGCATCTCGGTCGCCATGACCTCCAAGCTGATGCAGCAACTGGAGGAGTCGCTCTCCACCCGGCTGCTGTCGCGCACCACCCGCCAGGTCAACCCCACCGAGGCCGGCCAGTTCTACTACCAGCGCTCCCAGGCGCTGCTGGCGGAGCTCGAAGAGACCCACAGCCAGCTCACCCGCAACAACCAGCAACCCCAGGGCACCCTCAAGCTGTCGGTGCCGATGGATTTCGGCTACCTGCACCTCTCCCCTGCCCTGCCGCTGTTTCGTGAACGCTACCCGGATCTGAAGCTGGAGATAGAGTACAGCGACCGACGGGTGGCGCTGGTGGAAGAGGGGTTCGATCTGGCGCTGCGCATCGGCAACCTGCCAGACTCCTCCCTGGTGGCCAAGCCGCTGGCCATGATGCGGCTGGAGGTATGTGCCAGCCCGGCCTATCTGGCCCGCCGAGGCACGCCGAGCACCCCGGAGGATCTCAAGCAGCACGACTGCCTGCTCTACACCCTGACCCAGCCGGACTGGGTGTTCAAACGGGATGGCGAACAGCTGAGCGTGCGCCCGCAGGGGCCGCTGCGGGCCAATAACGGGGTGGCCCTGACCAGGGCGGCCTGCGACGATCAGGGCATCATATTGCAGCCCACCTTCATCGTCGGCGATGCGCTGCGCTCCGGCGCCCTGGTGTCACTGCTGCCGGAGTGGGAGAAGGGGCAGGTGGGGCTCTATGCCCTCTATCCGCACCGCCGTTTCGTCTCGGCCAAGGTGCGCTGTTTCATCGAATTCGTGCAGGAGCGCTATCTCGCCCCCCACTACTGGGATCGCAAGGCTTAAGTCTTGCTGCGGCCGAGGTGACGGGATGACTATGAGGCGGCGCTATCGGCAGGCAGCGGCAGCTCGGCCACCAGCTGCAAGTCGCGCAAGTTCAGCTGCCAGCGCGGCAGGCGCTGGCGCAGGGTCGCCAGCTGCGCCTCGTCAAAGGCATAGGGCAGGGTGATGTGCAGGCAGTGGCAGTCGAGCATGCCGGCCAGCTGCAGGGTCAGGATGAGATTGGCTTCATCGGTCTTGTGCTTGTTGATGCGCTTGCCCAGTTCGTGGCGAAAGTGGGTCTCGGGATCCTGGGTCATCGCCTGCCAGCCATAACCAAACAGCGGAATGAAGGCGCTGACGACCCCCAGCGCGGTCAACGGCTGTTTGGGCGGGTGATAAAGGGCGTTGAGATCCAGCTCGATGGGCGTTAGATGCAGCTCACGATTGCCGGACAAAATATTATTACTCATTGGATAACCCTGTTGATTCCACTAGACTGCGCCGCATATTTGACCTGACATGCCAACGAGGTGCTGATGCTAAGCGATATCGAGATCTCCCGCCAGTCCCCCCGTCTCCCCATTCACGCGCTGGCCGAACGCCTCGCCATCCCTTCGCACCAGCTCCATCCTTACGGTCACTACAAGGGCAAACTCAGCCTCGAGCTGCTCAAGTCTCTCCCCAAACCGGCGGGCAAGCTGGTGCTGGTGAGCGCCATCACCCCCACCCCGCTTGGCGAGGGCAAGACGGTGACCACCCTCGGCCTCTCCATGGGGCTCAACCACATCGGCCAGCCCAGCATCGCCACCATCCGCCAGCCGAGCCTGGGCCCGGTGTTCGGGGTCAAGGGGGGCGCCGCCGGTGGCGGTCACGCCCAGGTGGTGCCGATGGAGGAGATGAACCTCCACCTCACCGGCGACTTTCACGCCCTCACCGCCGCCCACAACCTGGCGGCGGCGGCCCTCGATGCCCGCCTGTTCCATGAGCGCAAGCTCGGTGACCAGTTCAGCGCCAGAACCGGCCTGCAGCGCCTCGATATCGATGCAGACAACATCCTCTGGCCGCGCACCCTCGACATGAACGACCGCGCCCTGCGCCACCTCACCGTCGGCCAGGGCGCCGCCGCCGATGGCATCGAGCGCCAGGATCGCTTCGTCATCACCGCCGCCTCCGAGCTGATGGCCATTCTGGCGCTGGCGAGCAATCTGAAAGACCTGCGCCAGCGCATCGGCCGCATCCAGCTGGCCCGCGACCTGCACGGCAAGCCCATCACCGCCGAGCAGCTGGAAGTGGCGGGCGCCATGACAGTGCTGCTCAAAGAGGCTCTGCAGCCGACCCTGATGCAGACCACCGAGCAGACTCCGGTGCTGGTGCACGCCGGCCCCTTTGCCAACATCGCCCACGGCAACTCCTCGGTGATCGCCGATCGCATGGCCCTCGGCCTCACCGATTACGTGGTGACCGAGGCGGGCTTTGGCTCCGACATGGGGCTGGAGAAGTTCTTCAACATCAAGCATCGCCAGTCCGGCATCACGCCGGCCTGCGTGGTGCTGGTGGCGACGGTGCGCGGCCTCAAGGCCAACAGCGGCCTGCTCGATATCCGCCCGGGTCAGCCGCTGCCGGAGAGCCTGCTGGGGGAAGACTTGCCCACCCTTGAGCAGGGCTGCGCCAACCTCGGCTGGCACATCGCCAATGCTCGCCGCTACGGGGTGCCGGTGGTGGTCGCCATCAACCGCTTCCCCACCGACAGCGAGGCCGAGCTGGCCTTGCTGGCCCACGCGGCAGTGCGGGCCGGCGCTTGTGGCTGCGCCATCTCCAGCGCCTTTACCCAGGGTGGGGCCGGTGCCAGCGAGCTGGCCCAGGCGGTGGTGGCCGCCTGTGAGCAACCGGGCAAGGTCAAACTGCTCTATCCCGACGAGATGAGCCTCGACGCCAAGCTAGCGACTCTGGTGGAGTGCGGCTACGGTGGGCGCGGCGTGCAGCTCTCTGAGCGCGCGCGCCGGCAGCTGGCACAACTCTCTGCCGAGGGGTGGGATCACTTGCCGGTCTGTGTGGCCAAGACGCCGCTCTCCATCAGCCATGATCCCGCCCTCAAGGGGGTGCCGACGGACTTCGAGGTGCCCATCGAGGAGGTGAAGCTGTGCGCCGGTGCCGGTTTTGTCTATGCCCTAGCGGGCCCCATCATGACCATGCCGGGCCTTGGCAGCCTGCCGGCCTACCGTCACATCGACATCGACGATAACGGCGATATCGTCGGGCTGAGCTAAATGGCCGGATAAGGGTCTGGCGCCGGCCGATGGCGCTGCGCTCATCGACCCTGCGATCAGCAAACCTGCCAGAAACAACAAGGCCCCGCCAATGGACGGGGCCTTCTGTTATCAGTGACCAAGGGGCAGCCTTAGAGGGTGAAACGCTGGGTCATATGGTGCAGCGTATTGGCCAGCTTGCTCAGCTCCACGCAGGCCTGGGCGGTCTGCTGGGCCCCCAGGGCGTTCTCGTCGGCCGCATTGTGGATGTTGACGATGCTGCGGTTGAGCTCCTCGGTCACCGCGTTCTGCTCCTCGGTGGCGGTGGCGATCAGGGTGTTCATGTCGGTGATCTGGGTGACGGCACCGTTGATGGTGTCGATGCTGCTGCCCGCTTCCCGGGCCAGCCCCACGCTCTCCTGCATCTGCTGGCGACTCAGCTGCATGGCGCTGCCCGCCTCGGCGGTGCGCTCCTGCAACACCTCGATCATCTTGCTGATCTCGGCGGTGGAGTTCTGGGTACGCTGGGCCAGAGAGCGTACCTCGTCGGCAACGACCGCAAAGCCGCGACCCTGCTCGCCGGCACGGGCCGCCTCGATGGCCGCGTTGAGCGCCAGCAGGTTGGTCTGCTCGGCGATACCGCGAATGACGTCCAGCACCATGCTGATGTTGTTGCTGTCCTGCTCCAGCTGCTGCACCACGGCGCCCGCCTGCTCAATCTTGACCGACACCTCCTCGATGCTGCTGATGGCGCTGCGCACCACCTGGTTGCCCTGGGTCGAGGTGCGGGAGGCATCCTTGGCGGCACTCATGGCATCCGTGGTGTTGCGGGCCACCTCGTTGACGGTGGACTGCATCTCGTTCATGGCGGTGGCGACCTGGGAAACCTCGCTCTGCTGGCGAGCCATGCCGGTGGCGGATTGCTCGGAGATGGCGCTCACCTCCTCCACCGCGCTGCTGAGCTGGCTCACCGAGCCGGCGATCTCGCTCACCAGATCCGCAAGCGAACCCTGCATGCGATCGATGGCGGCGCCGAGCTGGCCCAGTTCGTCACGCTTGAAGCGACTGCCGCGGATCCACTCCTGCAGTTCGCCCTTGCCCAGATCACCGCTCGCGATGCGCTGCGCCTGACGGGCCAGCATCACCAAGGGATCGCGGATCTGGCGGGTCAGCACGGTGGAGAGCACGGCCGCCAACCCCAGACCCAGCAGCAGGGCGATGATGATGCTCAGCTTGGCGCTGTCAAACGCCTCCACCACCTGGGCACGGGAGCCCACGGAGTAGCCGTGGTTGATGCGGATCAGGTCCGCCACCGACTTGGCCAGGTTGGTATAGAGGGTGATCCCCTCGCTCATGAACAGCTGCTGGGCCTCGGCCAGCTGGCCGCCATCCTGCATCAGCCGCACCCGCTGGTGCAGGGCGACGTACTTGTCCCAATCCTGCTTGACGATATCGAAGGTGCGACGCTCCTCCACATCCTCTGCCCAGATGGTGGCATCGTGGGCTTTGACCTGCCGGGCAACCTCTTGCAGGCTCTGCTCGCTGAGATCCCGATAGTGGGCCCGCTGCTGCGGATCGGCCGCCACCAGAAACACATCCAGTTCATAGCGGCGCAGGGTGTTGATGGTCTCACCCAGGGTGCTGGTGCGCACCACGGCGGGCAGTATGCTGTCGGTAAAGCCGATGGCCGCCCGGTTCATGTTGCCAAACTGCAGCAACGAGAAGCCGCCGATAAAGGCCATCATCAGGCCGAGCACGGCAAAGCCGGCGGTGAGTTTCTTGCCAATGGTCATGGTACTGGTATTCATGGCATGTCCTGGATATGAGTGAACAGATAACGCTCGTCTGGACCGTAGCGATACGATCCGCGGTCACCGCCTTCATGGCGGCTCATCCAGCCTTGATGAATCTATGTCCTTGCATGAACGAGGCGAACAGTGTTGCCAAAGTGCCGATCTGCCCAAGCGCCGAGCCCAAGCCGCGATGGCGCATGGCAGGGAAACAGCAGCAAGACCCCGGTCGAGAGAGCCGCCGGAACAGGCACCTTGCTGGCTTGCCTGCACTCCCAAAGAGCGCACCCAAGCCATGAAAAGGTATATCGACCGGGTCTACCAATCCCTTGAGGAAAATCGTCGGGGCGACCGGCGGGCAGTCAGGAGAAGGAAAAAGGAGGGGAGAGCGAGGAGACATGCCGCAGCGGCGGCACGTCTCCGGGCAGATCAGCGCTTCAGGCCGGCCAGGAATTCGGCGCGGGTATCGGGCTGGGTCTTGAACACCCCACCGAGGGAGGTGGTGGTGGTGTAGGAGGTGGAATCCATCACGCCGCGGGCCTTCACGCAGAAGTGGGTCGCCTTGATGCTGATGGCCACATCCTTGGTGCCGAGCAGGGTCTGCAACGCCAGCAGGATCTGCTGGGTCAGCCGCTCCTGCACCTGGGGGCGGCGGGCAAAGAACTGCACGATACGGTTGATCTTGGAGAGCCCGATCACCTTGCCACGGGGGATGTAAGCCACATGGGCCAGCCCGTCGATGGTGACGAAGTGGTGCTCGCAGGTGCTGGTGAGGCTGATGTCCCGCACCATGATCATCTCGTCCACCTTCATCTTGTTCTCGATCACCGTCACCTTGGGGAAGGTGGCGTAATCGAGGCCGGAGAAGATCTCGTTGACGTACATCTTGGCGATGCGGTGCGGCGTCTCCGCCAGACTGTCATCGGCCAGATCCAGCCCCAGCGTCTCCATGATGGCGCGCATGTGGCCTTCGATCTTCTCCCGCTTCTGCTGACCATCCAGTGCATTGGCCACCAGAGGTGTTTCGAGGCCCTCGGCCTCGAGGGCGGCCCTGACCAACAGGGCTTCCCGACTTAAGCTCGTCATCTTGTTCCTCTCCCACGCTCAGGGACTGTGATGGCCGCCTTGTCTATGACGGCATTCTGTTTTGGCGCAATAGTAAACGGCGATTATTGTCATAATTCAAGCTAACTCAAGCCCGTTCCCTGACTTTATGCCAATCCGGCGAATTTTACCCCGCCGGCGCTCCCCATACGGGGGTACCCTTTCGCTCCGGTCGCTGCCTATCTGTGCAGCCAGTCGGTTTTATCCCGCGGCAACCTGCCCATCCAGCTGGATTTTTGGGATAATCCGCCCTCTACTCCCCCTCCATCACACAATGAGGTCATGACATGGGATTTGATACCAGCGGACTACTCCCCCTGAGCGACGCCCTGCAGGGCATGCTGGCACAGCTTGACGGCTGCTGCGACAGCGAACAGCTGCCCCTGCCAGAGGCCCTTGGCCGGGTACTCGCCATGGATATCGCCTCCCCCCTCTCCGTGCCCCCGTTCGACAACTCCGCCATGGATGGTTATGCGGTGCGACTGGCGGATCTCGCCGGCGGCGCCCCCCTCATCATGGCGGGCAAGGCTTTTGCCGGTCAGCCCTATCAGGGGGAGTGGCCCGCCGGCCACTGCGTGCGCATCATGACCGGCGCTCCGGTGCCGGCCGGGACGGATGCGGTGGTGATGCAGGAAGAAACGCAGGCCGACGGCGCCAGGATCACCTTTTTGACCACGCCGGTGCCCGGCCAGAACATTCGCCGCCGCGGCGAAGACATCCGTGAGGGCGCCAGCGTGCTCGCTGCCGGTACTCGCCTCACCGCCCGGGAGATGCCGCTGCTGGCCTCCCTCGGCATTGCCAGCGTGCCGGTACGTCGGCCGCTGAAAGTGGCCATCTTCAGTACCGGTGACGAGCTCAAGCCAATCGGTACTCCCCTCGCCCACGGCGACATCTACGACTCCAACCGCTACGGCGTGCGGGCCATGCTGGATCGCATGGGCTGCGACTGCCTCGACCTTGGCATCATCCCGGACGATCCGGCCCAGCTGCGCGCCGCCTTCCAAAAGGCCGACCGCGAGGCCGACGCCCTCATCACCACCGGCGGCGTCTCGGTGGGGGAAGCAGACTTTACCAAACAGCTGCTGGAGGAGCTCGGTGAGATCGGCTTCTGGAAGCTGGCCATCAAGCCGGGCAAGCCGTTTGCCTTCGGTCGTCTGCCCCACGCCTGGTTCTTCGGCCTGCCGGGCAACCCGGTCTCCGCCATGGTCACCTTCGATCAGCTGGTGCAACCGGCGCTGGCCAAGCTGGCCGGCCAACGCTTCGAGCGCCCGCTCCAGCTCAATGCCATCGCGGCTGAGCCGCTCAAGAAGGCGCCGGGCCGGCTCGACTTCCAGCGCGGCATCCTGACTCAGGGACCAAACGGCCTGGAGGTACGCAGCACCGGCTCGCAGGACTCCGCCGTGTTCAGCTCCCTGTCGCGGGCCAACTGTTACATCGTCCTGGAGCGCGAGCGGGGTCGTGTCGCGGCAGGCGAGACGGTCACCGTCGAACCATTCGGGGGATTGCTGCTGTGAGCGAGATCCTGAGCGACGCCGAGCTCTTGCGCTACAACCGCCAGATCATCCTCAAATCCTTCGACTTCGAGGGGCAGGAGGCGCTCAAGCAGGCTCATGTGCTGGTGATCGGCGCCGGCGGCCTCGGCTGCGCCGCCAGCCAGTATCTGGCGGTGGCCGGGGTCGGCCAGCTCACCCTGGTCGATTTCGATCGGGTGGAGCTCTCCAACCTGCAGCGCCAGGTGCTGCACACCGATGAGCGCATCGGCCACTACAAGGTAGACTCCGCCGCCCAGTCCCTGCGCGCCCTCAACCCCTGGCTCAAGGTGGAGACCCACGCCGCCGTGGCCGACGAGGCGCTGCTCGATGCCCTGTTGCCACAGTACCAGCTGGTCTTGGATTGCACCGACAACCTGGCCATTCGCAACCTGCTCAACCAAAAGGCCCGCCAGCACGGCGTGCCGCTGGTCAGCGGCGCCGCCATCCGGCTGGAGGGACAAATCTGCAGTTTCACCTGGCAGGAGGGGGAACCCTGCTACGCCTGCCTCAGCGCCCTGTTTGGCGAGCAAGCGCTCACCTGCGTCGAGGCAGGGGTGCTGGCACCTGTGGTGGGTCTGGTGGGCAGTCTGCAGGCGCTGGAAGCCATCAAGCTCTTGGCGGGGATGGGCCGCAGTTACAGCGGCCGCCTGCTGATGATCGACGGCCTTGGCGGCACCTTTCGCGAAATGAAGCTGCCCAAACGCCCCGACTGCCCGGTCTGCTCGCACGGATGAACCGCCTCAGCAGCCTTTTCGCCAATAAAAAGCCGACCCTTGGGTCGGCTTTTTATCCACCTTTACTACCTCCCCCCCCTCAATGGGTTGAGAGGATCCGCTGCAACAGATGATTGAAACCGGAGGGATCTTCCGCCGGCCAGGCGTGGTGGCCGTTGGGGGTGTGGATGGTGGCGTTGGGCAGGGAGGCAAACTGCTCCACCCGTTTGGCCAGTGGCAGATAGTCGTGACTGGTGGAGATGATGGCCACCGGCTGCCAGATGTTGCCGAGCCGGGCGCGCACCGACCAGCCGGGCAGCGCCTCCAGCAGCGCCTTGTAGGTTTTCTTCTTGTTGCGCACGAAACGCAGCCGGAAGGTGTGACGCACCTGGGCAAGGTCGGGGCCGGGAAAGAGCTCGCGGCCGAGCCACCAGGCGAGCGGCCGCAGGCCGAACCAGCGCAGCCACTTGAGGCGCTGGGCAAAGCGTTCCTGCTCTTTTGGCGTCTCCAGCAGAAATTCGCTGAAGCCGTTGACCAGCACCAGCCCCTGCACCTTGTGGGGCAGTTGCAGCGCCAGCTCCAGCGCCACCATGGCCCCCAACGACAATCCCACCACCCAGGCGGGCTCAGGCTGTTCGTCGAGCCAGTTCACCACGTCCGCCGCCAGGGTCGCCACGTCGAACGGCCCCTCCTGCATGCTCTGGCCGTGGCCGCGCAGATCCAGCGCCACCACTCGGTAGTGCTCGGAAAAGCGTTCGATCTGCGCCTGCCAGTCGAGGCTGGAGGAGCCCAGCCCGTGCAGCAGCAGCAACAAGGGGCCCTCCCCCGCGCTGCGCAGGGCAAGACCGTTGGATTTCATCACCTGATTGCGGCGCATCAGTTCATTGCCTCTCGACTCATCCGCTGAACCATCCTGATTTTCTGCCTCTTCTGCAACCCGCTCAACCCTCGCTGACCAAACTCACCGCCTTGATGTAGGCGTAGATCTGCTGGTTTGGGGCGAGTGCCAGCCGTCTGGCGGAACGGCTGGTGATCCGGGCCAGCAGTATCTGCTGACCCAGCGCCAACTGCAACAGGGTCTGGCCGGGACGCACTTCGCGTTCGGCCAGCAATCGAGTGGTGAGGCAGTTGGAGAGGCTGGAATGTTCGATGGGGGCGGTGGCGATCACCACGTCCCGCCCGGCCACCTTGATCTGCAAGGGGCCGCCATCGTCCGGCACCTGGGTCATGGTGACCCGCAACTGCTGCTCGCCGAGCTGCAGGGTCGCCATCTGCTCGTCGTCATCGTAGTGAGAGAGGGCCGCCGCCAGCATCACCCCGGCGTCGTCACGACTGGCGAGCGACAGATCGGTGCGGGCGAAGATCTCGCTCGGCCGGCCTTGTGCCTCCACCCGGCCATCCGCCAGCAGCACCAGCTGATCGCACAGCAGGCTCACTTCCTCCATGGCGTGGCTGACGAAGATCATCGGAATGCCGCTCTCCTGCTGCAAGCCCTTGAGCACGTGGGCCTGATGGATGCGGCTGCGTCTGTCCAGCGCAGAAAAAGGTTCATCCAGCAGCAGCAGATCAGGCTCGGCCAACAGGGCCCGGGCCAATGCCACCCGCTGGCGCTGGCCGCCGGAGAGGCCATGGGCCGGCTGGGGCAGCAGTTCGGCAAAGCCGAGCCGGGTCGCCAGCGCTTCGGGTTGCCAGCGCCCTCGCCCCTTGCGAGCCGCCAGTTGCAGGTTGCCGAGCACACTCAGATGGGGGAAGAGGCGCGAATCCTGAAACACCAGCCCGATGCGGCGCGCCTCGGGCAGCAGATCGCTCAGCGCCCTGCCCTGCCAGTTCAGCTTGTCGCCCGGCGCCCTGTCCAGCCCGGCGATGATGCGCAGCAGGCTGCTCTTGCCGCAGCCGGAGGGGCCGAACAGACCGAGGATGCCCCCCAGCTCCAGCGCCAGTTCGCAGTCGAGGGTAAAGGCGCCAAACGCCCGCTTCGCCTTGAGCAGCAACGGTTGCGCCTTGCGGGTGTCACTCATCCGAACAGCCTCCGTTGCCGGCGCTGCAGCACCCCGTACACCAGCACCAGCATCACCAGCGAGAAGCCCATCAGGCCACCCGCCAGCAGGTGGGCATTTTGATAGTCCATCGTCTCCACGTGATCAAACAGGGCGATGGAGAGCACCTGGGTTTCGCCGGGGATATTGCCGCCAATCATCAGCACCACCCCGAACTCTCCCAGGGTGTGGGCAAAACCGAGCGCCGCCGCCATCACGAAGCTGGGCAGCGTCATCGGCAAGATGATGTGAAAGAAGCGCTCCACCGGCCCGAGCCCCAGGGTGGCAGCAGCCTCCAGCTCCTTGTTGCCCATGTTGACGAAGGCGGAGGTGAGCGGCTGTACCACGAAAGGAAGCGAGTAGAGGATGGAGGCGAGCAGCAGGCCGGTAAAACTGAAGGCGAGCGGCGCCCCGAAGGTGTCGCGCCACCAGGCGCCCAGGCCATAAGAGGGGGAAAAGGCAAGCAGCAGATAGAAACCGAGCACCGTTGGCGGCAGCACCAGCGGCAGCGCCACCAGGGCCTCCACCACGGGTCTGAGCCTGTGCTGGCTGCGCGACAGCCACCAGGCCAACGGCGGCGAGAGCAGCAGCAGGATGGCGGTGGTGCTGGCTGCCAGTCTCAGGGTGAGCCAGACCGCCAGCAGATCCCCTTCACTCATCGGACTCACTCCCAACGCCAGCTCCAGCACCAGACACGGCGAATGAGCCGCACTCCCGGTAGCGCTGATCCCGAGTGAGACGAATCATTGCCAGCAGATCTCTTTCAGTACTCATCGCCCACCTCTCGGGTGAATTCAGGCAACGGCATGGTGCGCATCCTTATCACAAAAGTGGGCCGACCCGAGGGCCGGCCACTCATCAGGCAGGTGTGTGATTGCGCCATCAATGGGGCAACGCATAACCTGCCGCCTTGATCTGTGCCTGACCCGGCCCCTTGAGCCAGGCCACCAGCGCCTCGACCGCCGCCCCTTTCTTCAATACCAGCCCCTGCTGTTCGATGGGCGGATAGAAGTCGGCCGGCACGGCCCAGGCTTCGCCGGTCTTGCCCGCTTCCACCAGGTTGGCCCAGGCGACGAAACCCAGTTCGGCGTTGCCGGTGTCGACAAACTGCCAGGTCTGGCCGATGTTGGTGCCGGTCAGCAGGCGGTACTGCTTGGGATCGATCTTGAGATGGTCGAGGGTCGCCATGGCGGCGGTGCCGTAGGGAGCGGTTTTCGGGTTGGCGATGGCGAGGTTGCCCTTCCAGCTGCGCAGGGTTGCCTCGTCAGGAGCCGGCCCGCCCTTCTGCCACAGACCCAGCTGGCCGATGGCGTAGGTGAAACGCTCGCTGCCCTTGCCCTCCTGCTCCAGCTTCTGCGGGGTTTTCACGTCGGCAGAGAGGAAGAGATCGAACGGGGCGCCGTGGCTGATCTGGGTGTAGAGCACCCCGGTCGCGGCGGAGGAGATGGCCAGGGTGTGGCCGGTCTTGGCGGTGAACTCCTTGCCGATGCGCTCTATGGTGCCCTTGAAGTTGGCGGCCACGGCCACCTTGACCTCGTCGGCCTGCACGGCACCTGCCTGCAGCGCACTGGCGCAGACCCCGGCGATGACAACGGATAACAGCGGTTTCATTCCTTTACCTCCTGACTGGGGCCGCGTTTATGCATCCCCAGCCAAGGGGGCAGCCCCGAAAACAGGGGCCGCGGCTCCCGATGAGCCAGCCCCCTTGAACAGGTCAAGCTTGCCAGCGGGCGGCGGCAGTGTTGTCGCTCTCCTTGGCCTCGACCCAGCGTTGTACCCCTTCGGCGGTCAGCTCTTTTTTCCAGAACGGCGCCCGGGTTTTCAAGAAATCCATGATGAAGTGGCAGGCCTCGAAGGCCGCCTCGCGGTGGGCACTGCTCACCACCACCAGCACGATCTGATCGCCGAGCAGCAGCTCGCCGATGCGGTGGATCAGAGTGCACTCCTGCAGGGGCCAGCGGCTGCGAGCCTCGGCCACTATGTCCGTCAGCGCCTTCTCGGTCATGCCGGGGTAGTGCTCGAGGGCCAGCCCCTTCACCTGCTCCCCCTGATTGAAGTCGCGTACCTTGCCGACAAAGCTGACCACGGCGCCGGTATCCTGCCGGGCGGCGAGGCGGGCATATTCGTCGGCCAGCGAGAAGTCATCCCGCTGCACCAGAATGCGATCGGTCATGGTTGCCTCGCTCATCCTTAACCTCCGGTCACCGGCGGGAAGAAGGCGACCTCATCGCCATCATGAAGGGGCGTATCCAGCGGCACCAGGGTCTGGTTGACCGCCACCAGTAGCTTGCCCGCCTCCAGCGCCAGCGCCCACTTGTCGCCGCGCTCGCTCAAGGCGCTGCGCAGTTGCTCGGCACTCGCGTAGTCGCACGGCAGGCTCAGCTCGTCGCAGGCCACCAGCTCTCTCACTTGGGCAAAAAAGAGTACCTTGATCATGCTTGCTCTCCGTCAGTCACACCCAGCTGAAAATGGCCGGACTTGCCGCCCTTTTTCTCCACCAGCCGCACCTGTTCGATCACCATGTCCTTTTGTACCGCCTTGCACATGTCGTAGATGGTCAGCGCCGCCACCGAGGCGGCGGTCAGCGCCTCCATCTCGACCCCGGTCTTGCCGGCCAGCTTGCAGAGGGTGCGAATGTGGACCCTATTTTGCTCCGCCTGGGGTTCTATCTCTACCTCCACCCGGGTAAGGGCCAGCGGATGGCAGAGGGGAATGAGATCCGAGGTCTTCTTGGCGGCCATGATGCCGGCGATGCGGGCGGTGGCGAACACGTCCCCCTTGTGGTGCTGACCGCTCAGGATCAGGGCCAGGGTCGCGGGGGCCATGGCGACAAATGCCTCGGCGCGAGCCTCACGCTCGGTCACCTGCTTGTCGGTCACATCCACCATGTGGGCTTCGCCGCTCTGGTTGAGATGGGTCAGGTTGGGCTGAGTCTGCTTGGGTTCGGTCGGGTTCATCAAAGGCCCTCAAAGATGGGAGACAAAGTTGCACGGCTTGGTGCGGGCATCGAGCTGGTCCTGGACAAGCTTCTCCCATCCCAGCTGGCAGGCGCCGGGGGAGCCTGGCAGACAGCAGATCAGGGTGCGATTGGCGAGCCCCGCCAGTGCGCGGCTCTGCATGGCGGAGCCCTTGATTTCGGCAAAGGAGAGCTGGCGGAACAGTTCGCCAAAGCCCTGTACGGTGCGCTCGAACAGCACGCCGACCGCCTCGGGCACCCGGTTTTGTTCGTTGAAGCCGGTGCCGCCGTTGATGAGCACCACCTGCACCCCCTCATCGGCGATCCAGTCACTCACCTGAGCGCGAATGCGAAACAGGTTGTCGGGGCAGAGCGCCCGGTCGGCCAGCACGTGGCCGGCATCGGTCAGGGCAGAAACCAGATAGTCGCCCGCACTGTCATCGGCGGCGGTACGGCTGTCGGAGACCGTCAGCACGGCGATCTTGAGGGGAATGAATGCGTTGTTTTTCTGTCCCATGGGCAGCTCCTGATGGTAAAGGACCGTGAGCAAAGAGAAGAAAAGTGGCCAGGATCCCGGCTGGCAGCGCTCGATTGCGAGGAGAGGCTCGTGTCCGTCAGGACCAAACCTTGACCAGTCGGTCACGCGCTGCGACTCACGGCGGGCCGATTCTACCAAAACTCGCGCCAGAGGGGGGATTAAAAGGGCGCCCGACGGCGCTTTTGCCCTGACCGGACGGAATATGAACAGGCCGGGCGAACCCGGCCTGCATCAGGTGGGCTTAGAAGCCCTTCACGCCCGTCATGTCGGGCAGCTGGTGAGCGATACCCTTGTGACAGTCGATACAGGTGCTCTCGCCGCTGGCCAGACTGGTGGAGTGCATCTGGGCACCCCGTTTGCCTTGCAGGGAGAAGTCCATGTATTCGAAGTTATGGCAGTTGCGACACTCCCTCGAATCCGTGTCCTTCATCCGCTTCCACTCCCGCTCGGCCATCTCGCGCCGGTGCGACTCGAACTTCTCGCGGGTATCCACCTTGCCGGTCAGCATGCCCCACAGCTCCTTGGACGCCTGCACCTTGCGAATGATCTTGTAGGTCCATTCATGCGGCACGTGGCAGTCCGGGCAGCTGGCGCGCACGCCAGAACGGTTGGCGTAGTGGATGGTGTCGCGGTACTCCACGAACACGTTGTCCTTCATCTCGTGGCAACCGGTACAGAACTTCTCGGTGTTGGAGGCTTCCATGGCGGTGTTGAAACCGCCCCAGAAGATGACCCCGCCGAAGAATCCCATCAACAGCAGCACCCAGAGGGCGGCCTTCGAGGGAGACTTGAAGGTGGTCCACAGACGCTGCACAAAACCGGGTAATTTCATCTATGGGCTCCTCAGTTCAGCGCTTCAACTGGTTTAAACGTATTTTCCACCAGCGGCTTGGCATCCGCTTGCGGCACGTGGCACTGCAGGCAGAAGTAGCGACGCGGCGAGACCTCGCCCAGGGTCATGCCGTCACGGGTCTCGAAGTGAGTCGGGCTGATCTTGGGGGCCTTCATGGCGCTGGCGTTCTTGAAGCTGTGACAGGCCAGGCACTTGTTGACCTTGTTGTCCACTTCATAGTTGCGGGTGTCGTGGGGGATCAGCGGGGGCTGATGCATGTACTGGCGATCGTAGAGGTCACCATCCTTGCGAAAGTTCTTCATGGGGGCCGCATCGGCATCCGTCACCAGATCCGTGTTCCCCCGCTCCGATTTGATGCCCCCCGTGCTGTTGGTGATTTCGGGGACTGCCGCCATCAAGGAACCTGCCATCAGACAGGCCAGCATTGCTCCAATCAGCTTCTTCATTATGTGTTCTCCGACGTTTTCTCTGCCTTGACGGCAAAACCTACAGTGATTTCAAAAACTTGCTCCGCGCAGACATCGATGCAACGGCCGCAGTTGGTACACTCCTGAGCCACAATCAAGGGCCCGTGACCACGCTTGGCACCGTGAACGGGGCCGCGCAGGATGGGACGTTCCGGGCAGACCGCATAACAATCCATGCAGTTGCTGCACCGCTCGCGCCCCTTGGCAGAAATCTTGATGAACCCGACCCGGTTGACCAGGGCATAGAAGGCCCCCACCGGACAGAGGTGACCGCACCAGCCCCGCTCCACCACGAAGAGGTCGAACAGGAACAGCACCGCCAGCAAGGCCCAGCCTGCCCCCATGCCAAACAGCAGGCCGCGCAGGGTGAGCGACACCGGATTGACCAGCTCCCACACCAGTACACCGGCGATGGCCGGTGCCACCAGCACCATGGCCAGCAGCCAGTAGCGGGTGGTGCGGCTGAACTGACCGTTGCCCTTGAGGCCAAGACGACCCCTGAGCCAGGCCGCGGCATCGGTGACCAGGTTGACCGGACAGACCCAGGAGCAGAAAACCCGTCCCCCGACCAGCCAGTAACCCAGCAGCACGATGACTGCCCCCAGCCAGAGGGTGGGGATGGGCCAGTGGCCCGCCGCCAACGACTGCAGCAGGGTCAGCGGATCCGTGAGCGGCACCGTCTCCAGCAACAACGAGCTGGAGAGATTGCCCTTGAGGATCCAGATGCCCGCCAGCGGCCCCAGCAGGAACAGCGTCAGCACACCGAACTGGCAGAGCCGGCGCAGCAGCAGGAAGCGGTGTGACCGCCACCAGCCCAGCCTGGCGGTAGCCTCGGCTCCCGGATAACGACTCATAGCCCCTCCGGTTTGCGGGTTGGCAGAGTGAGCCTGTCGCCGATGAGCGATTTGCCCGCCTTCGCCTTCTCTTCCCAGCCGAGCCGGTAGTGGTGGCCGATCTCCCCCTTGGCGAGCTGGCGAGGCACCACCTTGATGGCCGCCTCCTCCAGCACGCAGGCATGCTCGCACTTGCCGCAACCGGTGCAGATATCGCTGTGCACCGTGGGCAGGAACATGGCGTGCTTGCCGGTGCGCTGGTTGTGCTGCAGCTCCAGGGTGATTGCCTTGTCGATCAGTGGACAAACCCGGTAGCAAACGTCGCAGCGCAGCCCCAGGTAGTTGAGGCAGGTCTCGTGATCGATGAGCACTGCCACTCCCATCCGCGCCTGATCGATGTCGGTCATGGTCTGATCCAGCGCCCCGCTCGGGCAGGCCACCACGCAGGGGATGTCTTCACACATCTCGCACGGGACGGCGCGCGCCTTGAAGTAGGGGGTGCCGGTGGTCACGGGTTCAAACAGCCGGGCGAGCTTGAGAGTGTCGTAGGGGCAGGCCTCAACGCAGAGCCCGCAGCGCACGCAGGCGCTGAGGAACTGCGCCTCGTCGAGGGCGGCCGGCGGGCGCAGCGCCTGGGCAGGCACCGCCTGCACCTGCTGGCGCGCCATGCCGCCGAGCCCCACGCCAAGCAGGCCCACACCGCAGGCCCCCTTGGCCATGTCGGCCAGAAACTGGCGCCGACTACGACTCATCTCGCGCTCCCCCGCCTTATGCCTTGACGACCTTGACGGCGCACTTCTTGTAATCCGTCTCTTTGGAGAGCGGATCGGTGGCGTCCAGGGTCAGCTTGTTGACCAGTTGGCTCGCGTCGAAGAAGGGCATGAACACCAGTCCCTTGGGCGGACGGTTGCGACCGCGGGTCTCGACCCGGGTCTTCACCTCACCTCGGCGGGAGGAGACGATCACCTCTTCACCACGGCGCACGCCACGGGCCTTGGCATCTTCCGGGTGCATGAACAGCACCGCATCCGGGAAGGCGCGATAGAGCTCGGGGACCCGGCGGGTCATGGTGCCGGTGTGCCAGTGCTCCAGCACGCGACCGGTGGAGAGCCACATGTCGTACTCTTTGTCCGGTGCCTCGGCGGCCGGCTCATAGGGCAGCGCGAAGATGACCGCCTTGCCGTCGGGCTTGCCGTAGAAACGCACCCCTTCGCCCGCTTTCACGTAAGGGTCGAACCCTTCGCGATAGCGCCACAGGGTCTCCTTGCCGTCCACCACCGGCCAGCGCAGGCCGCGGGCTTCGTGATACTGATCGAACGGTGCCAGATCGTGGCCATGGCCGCGACCGAAGGTGGCGTACTCTTCGAACAGCCCCTTCTGGACATAGAAACCAAAGTGCTCGGCCTCGTCGTTCAGCGCCCCCTTGCTCTGCTCTTTCGGGAACTGGTTGACCTGGCCGTTGGCATAGAGCACGTCGAACAGGGTCTTGCCCTTCACTTCCGGCATCTTGGCGATGAGTTCGGCTGGCCACACCTCTTCCACCTTGAAGCGCTTGGAGAACTCCATCAGCTGCCACAGGTCGGACTTGGCCCCTTCCGGCGGCTTGACCTGCTGGTGCCAGAACTGGGTACGGCGCTCGGCGTTGCCGTAGGCCCCCTCTTTCTCCACCCACATGGCGGTCGGCAGGATGAGGTCAGCCGCCTGGGCGGTCACGGTCGGATAAGGGTCGGACACCACGATGAAGTTGGCCGGGTTGCGATAACCGGGCAGCCCTTCTTCGTTCATGTTCGGGCCGGCTTGCATGTTGTTGTTGCACATCACCCAGTAGGCGTTGAGCTTGCCGTCCTTGAGCATGCGGTTTTGCAGCACGGCGTGATAACCCACCTGCTCCGGGATGGTGCCTTCCGGCAGCTTCCAGATCTTCTCGGCGATGGCGCGGTGCTTGGGTTCGGTCACCACCATGTCGGCCGGCAAGCGGTGGGCAAAGGTACCCACTTCACGGGCAGTGCCGCAGGCGGAGGGCTGGCCGGTCAGGGAGAACGGACCCGAGCCCGGGGTAGAGATCTTGCCGGTCAGCAGGTGGATGTTGTAGCAGAGGTTGTTGGCCCAGACACCGCGGGTATGCTGGTTGAAGCCCATGGTCCAGTAGGAGACCACTTTCTTGCTCGGATCGGCATAGAGCTGGGCCAGCTTCTCGAGCTTGTCCTTCGGCACGCCGGAGAGCTTGGAGACGGACTCCAGATCGTAATCCGCCACGAACTTGGCGAAGTCGTCGAAGCTCATCGGGGTGGAGTCGCCGCTGTCCGGGTTCTTGGCCTTCTGCTGCAGCGGGTTGGTGGGACGCAGGCCGTAACCGATGTCGGTCACCCCTTTGCGGAACTGGGTGTGCTTGTTGACGAACTCCCAGTTGACCTTGTCGTTCTGGATGATGTAGTTGGCGATGTAGTTGAGGATCGCCAAGTCGGTCTGCGGGGTGAACACCATGCCGTTGTCCGCCAGCTCGAAGCTGCGGTGCTCGAAGGTGGAGAGCACGTGCACCTGCACATCCTGGTGGGACAGGCGGCGATCGGAGATGCGTGACCAGAGAATGGGGTGCATCTCAGCCATGTTGGAGCCCCACAGCACGAAGGCGTCGGCCTGCTCGATGTCGTCGTAGCAGCCCATGGGTTCATCCATGCCGAAGGTACGCATGAAGCCCACCACCGCGGAAGCCATGCAGTGACGGGCATTGGGATCCAGGTTGTTGGTGCGCAGACCCGCCTTCATCAGCTTGGCGGCGGCATAGCCTTCCCACACGGTCCACTGGCCGGAGCCGAACATGCCAACCGCAGTCGGCCCCTTCTCTTTGAGGGTGGCCTTGAACTTCTCGGCCATGATGTCGAAGGCCTGATCCCAGCTGATGGGGGCGAAGTTGCCGTTCTTGTCGAACTTGCCGTCCGTCATGCGCAGCATGGGCTGGGTCAGCCTGTCCTGGCCATACATGATCTTGGACAGGAAGTAACCCTTGATGCAGTTAAGGCCGCGGTTGACCGGTGCATCGGGATCGCCCTGGGTCGCCACGACGCGCCCATCCTGGGAACCCACCAGCACGGAACAGCCGGTACCGCAGAAACGGCACGGTGCCTTGTCCCAGGTGATGGCGGTCTTGTCGGTACTGGTGATCAGATTGGCCGCCAGCGTAGGGGCACTGACACCAGCAACGGCAGCGGCTGCCGCCACCGCGTTGGCCTTCATAAAGTCGCGTCGACTCAGCTTCATGGCATATCCTCACATTGCTTATCGCGTAAGTTGTCGAGTGTATCGAACTGGTTTTGGCTCAGGGCGGCGAACTCGTACCCCGGCATCGCTTTATCTTTGCATCCATGGCGGCCATTACGATGAGTCACGCAGGCTCGGCCTCATGGCGCTACTCCTTGCACTGGGCCTCGAGCTCATCAAACTGGTGGTAAATCAGGGCGGCGGACAATACGCCCGGCATCGCATTGATGGCGTCGATGGCCGCCATGATGGGACGCTGGCTCGGACCTTCCAGGGTCACCACCAGCTTGCCCTCATCACTGACGGCATGGATCTCGGCCCCCTCGAGGGTCGCTATTTCGTCTGCGAGCTGGTGACGCAAGGAGGGCTGGGTCAGCACCACCAGGCTCGATACATGGAACTCTTGTTTCATTGTGACTCCTGCTTCACACAGATCCTGCTTCATCTGGACTCCTCGCCAGCGGGTGCCCCCACCCGGATGCTGCCCACCGGACAATCCATCACGCAGGCACCGCAACCGGTGCAGGCTGCCGCATCGATGCTGGGGGTCGGCACCCGGCCCAGCACGGGGGAGAAACGGATCGCCCGGGGCTCGCAACTGTCCTGGCAGCGCTGGCAGAATACTTGGCCATGGGCCAGACAGTTGGCTTCAATATGGGCGATGTATTGCCAGGGTGCCTCCGTGGTCGGGCGAAATATCGGCACTTTGCAAGCGGCGACACATTCCCCGCAAAAAGTGCACTCGCCGCGCAGAAAATCCACGCTTGGAAAACCACCATCGCCCTTGACCAAGATCTGCTCCGGGCAAGCCGTGAGGCAGTCACCACAACGGGTGCAGTCGGCGGCAAAATCGGACCAGGCGACGGACCAGGGCAGTTGCACCCGAGGCTCATTCGATGTCAGACGACCCCGAAACAGACTGCGACGCGACAGGTTGACCCCATCCGGCATAACGGCTCCTTGCTGCTGATAATGGCGCACGAGTGAGTCCCATGACAGGTATTTTCAATACCTATTATAAGAGTGGGTGTATATTGCGGCCCTGACAAGTTCAGGGATATACCACCAGGGAGATAATCAGGGGGGATTCTTGCGCTGGATCAAACCCTTGGCGCAATAAAGAACAATGGGGGAAAGGCAAAATACCCCCATTTGAGGATTGCTTATTAATCGATGGCTATTTTTGTCGGCTGCCGTGGATCAGCCGCCGATGGAGGCCAGATGCGGGGTCATGCCGGCATTGCCTTCGTGCAGTCGATGGGTCGCCGCCTTGCCGACAAGGGCGCTGCGGATCCGCTGCTGCAATTCATCCTGCTGGCCGTCGGCCGTCAACAGATCCCGCAGCTCCACCCCGTGATCGCCGAACAGACAAAGGTGCAGCTTGCCAAGGGAAGAGACCCGCAGCCGGTTGCAACCGGCACAGAAATCCTTGCTGTAGGGCATGATGAGCCCAACCCCGCCCATCGACTCCGGGTGCATGAACACCTGGGCGGGGCCATCGTCGGCACCACGCAGCTGCTGCAGCCAGCCGGCATCGAGCAGACGCTGCTTGATGAGCGCCCCGCTGGCGTGATGATCGCGAAACAGGGTATCCATCTCGCCGGTCTGCATCAGCTCAATGAAGCGCAGCTCGATGGGCTTGTGCCGGATCCAGGCCAGAAACGCATCCAGCTGATGATCGTTGAGTCCCTTGAGCAGCACGGCATTGATCTTGACCGACTTGAAGCCGGCGGCCAGCGCCGCTTCGATGCCATCCATCACCTCCGCCAGCTTGTTCTCACCGGTGATCTGGTGAAACTGGCGCGGATCCAGGCTGTCGACGCTGACGTTGAGGGCGGTCAGGCCCGCATCGAACCACTCCTGGGCTCGCTCTTTCAAACGATAACCGTTGGTGGTCATGGCCACCTTCTCGATGCCGGGGGTATTGGCCACCGTATCTATGATGGCGGTGAAGTCCCGGCGCAGGGAGGGCTCCCCACCGGTCAGGCGCACCTTGCGGGTGCCCATGGCGGCAAATCCGGATACGACGCGGCGGATCTCTTCCAGAGAGAGGAATGGCTGACGCCCCGCCTTGTCACCGACCGGTGGGCGGTAACCATCGGGCAGGCAGTAGGTACAGCGAAAATTGCACACGTCGGTGATCGACAGGCGCAAATAGTAGAAACGACGGGAAAAACCATCTTGCAGTGGCGACATAAACACCTTTCCAAATACGGGAGGCCAGGGCATTTCTTTCCTGACCCTTACAGCTCGAACATCGGCTGACGGCGGTTTCCCCCTATCATGAGGACTTAGGCAAAACCGCTCGGAGTTCATCTAGTTTTTCGATGCTAGCACAAGTTGGAGTACACTCCCATGCTACTTTGTGGGGTTATTGTCTGAAGTGAAGGAAGAGAGCCGGCATGGGAAAGTGGTTCAAGGTACATTCGGTCAGCAGCGCCATCGGGCGCTCCATGGTGCTCATCCTGTTCATGGCAAGCCTGATCGCCGTGGTGGCCATGGTGACCCTGTTCTATTCGGTGCCTGACGCCAAGGCGATCAACCTCTCCGGCTCCCTGCGGATGCAGGCCTATCGGATGGCCTACGAGATTGAACAGGGCCAGCAGGTGCTGAGCCGGCTCGATCAGTTCGAGCAGACCCTGCACGCCGCCGAACTGCAGGAGACCCAGCGCTGGATCACCCCCGCCTCCCTGCGCCGCACCTATGGCGAGGTGCTGCAGCAGTGGCAGGTAATGCGCGAGCACATCGAGAACGCTACCCCGCGGCGCTACACCGACAACACCGAGCAGTTCGTCGCGGCCATCGACGACTTCGTCAACCAGATGCAGTACCACGTGGAGTTCAAGGTGCGCATGCTGGCGCTGGCCGAAGGGCTGGGGCTGCTCTCCATCATCACCATCGCCTGGTTCACGGTGCGCTTTACCCGCCAGCAGGTGGTGGCTCCGCTCAACCAGCTGGTCTATTGCGCCCGCCAGATCCAGCGCCAGGAGTTCGACCTGACCCTGCCTCCCCACTGCGAAAACGAGCTGGGGGAGCTGTCGGGGGCTTTCGTCACCATGGCCGACGAGCTCGGCAAGCTCTACCGGGAGCTGGAGAGCAAGGTCGAAGAGAAGACCGCCAAGCTGCAGCAGGCCAACGACACCCTCTCCTTCCTCTACAGCACAGCCCAGAAGCTGCACGCGGCGCCGCTGAGCCGGCGTACCCTGCTCAAGTTGCTGGAGCGGGCGGCGGCCCACCAGCACATCGACTACATCCGGCTGACCCGCTTCGAGCACAATGCCATGCCGGACTACATCACCGGCCGCAAGGGCTGGCCCGGCGATCTGGATGCCGTGGTCAGCTTCTATCTGCAGATGGACGAGCAGGAGTATGGCCGGCTCGACGTCATCAGCAGCCACCCCATCGACGAGCGGCTGATGAAAAACTTCTCCATGCTGCTGGCCCAGGTGCTGCACAAGGATCAGACCCTGCTGCAACACCAGCGCCTGCTGCTGATGGAAGAGCGGGCCGTCATCGCCCGCGAGCTGCACGACTCGCTGGCCCAGGCCCTCTCCTATCTCAAAATCCAGTCCACTCTGCTCAAGCGCTCCTTCGCCAAGGGGGATACGGTCAAAGCCGAAGCCGCCATGCAGCAGATCGACGAGGGGCTTGGCAGCGCCTATACCCAGTTGCGCGAGCTGCTCGGCACCTTCCGTCTCAGCATTGGCGACGCCAACCTCGGTGAAGCCATCAAGGTGATGCTGGAGCAGCTCAAGCCGCAGACCCAGGCCGACATCAGGCTCCATTACGGTCTGGCCGATACCGATCTCGAAGCCGGTCAGCATATCCACATCTTGCAGCTGATCCGTGAGGCAGTGCTCAATGCCATCAAACATGCCAGTGCGCAAGTGATTGATGTTAGCTGTGAGACCCTCGCCGATGGTAACATCCAGGTTCAGATTTCAGATGATGGTGTCGGAATAGGGATCGCAAGCTCGGCGGTCAACCACTATGGCCTGAGCATCATGAACGAGCGTGCCAGCAAGCTGCATGGTCTGCTGACCATCAGCGAAAGGCCGCCCAGAGGCACCTGCGTACATCTGACCTTTCCCACCAGCCTAACAAGAGATGCCTGATGGACGAGATGAAATATAGTGTTCTGGTCGTGGATGACCATCCCCTCATGCGCAAAGGGATTGTGCAGCTGCTGGCCCTGGAGGAGAACATCGAAGTCGTCGGTGAAGCTTCCAACGGTACCGATGCCGTCGCCATGGCCAAGGAGTCCGAACCGGATCTGATCCTGCTCGACCTCAACATGAAAGGCCTCTCCGGTCTGGACACCCTCAAGGCGCTGCGCACCGAGGAAGTGACCTCCCGGGTGGTGATCCTGACCGTGTCCGACGCCCGTCAGGACGTGGTGGCGCTGCTCAAGGCCGGCGCCGACGGCTACCTGCTCAAGGATACCGAGCCAGAGATGCTGCTGGCCCAGCTGGCGGACGTGATGACCGGCAAGCAGATCCTGAGCGAGCCGCTGCGTCCCTACCTCGAGAACATCTACGAGCTGGATCACCTGCAGCAGAAGCTGGAGAGCTTAACGCGTCGCGAAATGCAAATCCTGCGCGAAATTGCAAAGGGCCTCTCCAACAAACAGGTCGCCTCCGTGCTCCATATTTCCGAAGGCACGGTCAAGGTACACGTCAAGAGCCTGCTCAAGAAGCTCGAGGCGCAAAGCCGCGTGGAAGCTGCTGTCATGTACCTGGAGCAGCGCAACTAAACGCCCTCCCATCCAGCAAAAAGCCACCTTCCGGTGGCTTTTTTCATTCTCTGGCACAGTCGCTGCATTGTCCTATTCAGCAACTACTCAATGGAGGATGGAACATGAAACTTCAACCCTTGGCACTGTTCCCCTTGCCTTCCCACATACTGCCTGGTGGCAAGCTTCCTCTGCGTTTGTTTGAACCGCGCCACCTGCAGATGCTCAAAGAGTCATTCATCGATGACCAGGGCTTTGGCATCGTGATGGAAGAGGCGACGACAACTGGCAAGTCCGGGCGGATCCTGCCGGTCGGCACCCGGGTCAAAGTCACCGACTTTTACACCCTGAATGACGGCCTGCTCGGCGTCACCGTACTCGGCATGGAGCGTTTCTGCATCCACGAGATGGAAACGGACGAGCTGGGTCTGCGCCGGGCCAGAGTCGAAGCCCTGCCCAACTGGCCGAGCACCCATTCAGACTTCAGCGACAAGCCGCTGGTGACCCGGCTGCGGGAAGTGTTTGAACAGTATCCGGAACTGGATGAACTTTACCCGGACAAGCAGTTTGACGATGCGGCCTGGCTCTGCCAACGCTGGCTCGAAATTCTGCCGATGCCGATCTATGAAAAGCAGATGTTGATTGCTAAACAAAATAGCGAAGCGGCCCGTCAATTCTTGCGCCGACTGATCGCACAGTGAGTCAGAAGTGTATTGCAAAATGCGAATATTCCGATAATGAAAACAAGAGTTTCGCATTTTGCAAATGAAGCGCCCAATAGAAATCAATAACCGCGCTGCAAGCCGCATAAACTGGTTCTGAAAAGTTGGCACGACTTTTTCATATAGAATCGTACAACCCGATTTATCCCGTGCTCTCTTCAGTATTTGCTGAAGAATTGGTCAACCACCCAGGTTGACCATTTTTTTTAGCTGCGATCCGGCGCTGCGGGTTGAAAATGGCGTTGCAGACACTCTCGCAGCCGCATCAGACTTATCGGTTTGGCCAGAAAGTCATCCATCCCCTGGGCCAGGCAACGAGCCCTGTCTTCCGCCATGGCGTTGGCTGTCAGCGCCACGATGGGCACGCTACAACCCAGTTCTCGCAGACGCCGGGTCGCCTCCAGTCCATCCATCTGCGGCATCCGCATGTCCATCAGGATGAGATCCGGCCGTTGCTCCGCCACCTGGGCCAGCGCCTCCAGCCCGTTGGCCGCGACTCTGACCCGGCTCACCAGCTTTTGCAGCATGAGCGATACCACCAGCTGATTGACCGGACTGTCTTCCACCACCAGCACATCCAGATCCTGAATGGGCTGCTGATCCGGCTCGGGCCGGCTGCTGCATTCACATGGCAGTGCCATGCCCGGCAAATCGAACCAGAAGCAGCTCCCCTCACCGGGGGCACTGCGCAGCTGAATGCTGCCGCCCATCAACTCCACCAGCCGCTTGCTGATGGCCAGCCCCAGCCCGGTGCCCGAGAAGCGGCGGGTGGCCGAACTGTCGACCTGAGAGAAGGGTTCGAACAGCAGCGCCTGATCCTCGGCCGAGATACCGATCCCGCTGTCGGTCACCGAGACCCTCAACTGCTGTTCATGCCAGCTCAGTTGCAGCAACACGCGGCCCTGACTGGTGAATTTCACCGCGTTGCCGAGCAGGTTGCTGATCACCTGGGAGAGGCGCACCGGATCCCCCTGCAACTGGGCGGGTACGGCGTCGTCCACCCGCCAATCAAGGTCGATACCCTTGCTGCCCGCCTGCGCCAGCAGCGGCTCGATGAGGGACTGACAAAGCTGGGCCGGCTGCAGCGTCTCGCAGTGAAACTCCAGGGTATGGGATTCAATCTTCGAGAAATCGAGCACGTCGTCGATGATGGTCTGCAGCAGACGAGCCGCATGGGTGGCGTGGCCCAGCAGCGTCTGTTGCTGGGGTTCGAGCTGGGCGTGTTGCAGCAGGTCCAGCATGCCCAGCACCGCATTCATGGGAGAGCGGATCTCGTGGGTCATCATGGCCAGGAACTGCGACTTGGCGCGGTTGGCCGCTTCCGCTTCGTCCCGCGCCCTGGCCAGCTCCTGCTCACGGCGGATCTGGTTGCCCACATCCCGCGCCGTGCCGCGGTAACCGATAAAGACACCGGCCGCATCGAAACAGGGTTCGGCGTTGATCTCCATCCAGCGTGGCCCCTTGGCCAGGCTGACCTGGGCCCGCACCGCCCGCACCGGCAGGTGCAGGCCGATGAGCCGGCGATACTTGCCCCATTCGGGGTCGCGCCTGTCATGGGCGTAATCATAGAGGCTCTGGCCGGGTTGATGCACCAGCATGTCTCCCTGCTGGCCGGGGGCCGATACATAGCTCAGCCGGTGCTCGGTATCCGTCTCCCAGAACCAGTCGGACGCCATGCCGGCAAAGCTGCGAAAACGCTGCTCGCCCGCTTGCAGCGCCAGCGTTTTCAGCTCGACCTGTTCCTGCAGGCGGGCTCGATAGGCGATGTTGACCAGCGCCTGGGAGATGAGCGGACGACAGCGCTGCATGGCCGCCTTGCTCTTGAGATCGAAGGTCCCCATCACGGCGTGACGGCAGATGAGCACACCGGAAAAACCGGGAGCGCGCAAGCCCGTCATCATCACGCTGGCCCAGCCCTCAACATCGGCCAACGGCGCCAGTTCGGGCAACTGGGTCGGATCATAGATGACCAGGGTCTCTCCCTCGATGGCGCGAGAGAACAGCGGGGTCAGCTGCCAGCTGTGCCCCACTTCGCCATCCTGGGTGCTGAGGTGGGTGATGCCACCTTCTCCTTCCCAGGCCACCACATCCGCATGTTCGAAGCCGATGAAGGGCTTGAGCACCTGAATGAGGCTGTCCAGCACCTGTTCCAGCGTCTGGGCATCGGCCAGCGTCGCCACCCCGCACAACAGGGTCTGCGACTCCTGGCGGTATTTGGCCTCGCGTTCCCGGCAACGCACCAGCTCCACCAGGGTGGTCTGCAGCTTGTCGCCGAGGGCTTCCAGTTCCGAGTTACCTATCATCTTGTTTCCAGCGCAATGTCAGCTGTCGAGGAAGATCACGCTCGAGACCATCAGGTTGCCGTGCGCCAGCTCACCATGGGGCAGGCGGCCCTGCTCGCCGAAGGTGAACGGGGTGATGAAGGGGATGTCCCCCAGCCGGGTATGAAATTGATCGACAAATTGGCATAAGCTATCACCAAGAGCCAAGCGACAACCAGCACAAAAAATCACAAGGGCGCCAAACGGCTGCATCTCGGTGGCCATGCCGTACTCGGGTTCGATGCGGGTTGCATTCAAACTGCGTTGCAGCAAGCCCTCCTGACTGCTGTACATCAGCAGCAACCGCTCCCCGACCTGAGTATCGGTAAAGAGGCGCAATCCGCCACCTTCTGTCACGGCCTCCGGGTGGGAGAGCTTGTAATAGGGCATGTCATCCAGGGTGCCCACCTGTCTGGCCAGCGGTGAAAGGGTGGTATCCCGCAGGATGGGGCCCACCGGCCAGGGGGTTGTCCGTCCGCTCCAGCGAGCATAGACCTCGGCCGCGGGCTCATGATCGATGGTGAGGATCTCCCGTCCCGACAGGGCCGTGATGGTGCCGCGATATTCGGTGGGGACATAGCCGGAGTGAAACTGGAACGCCAGCTGGCAATCGGGATAGAGCACGGCCAACGCGACGCCTTCGCGGGTACTGCCCTCATCCCAGCACAGCTGCCAGTCACCGCTGACGCTGTTGTCGGCGGCGGAGCCCCCGACGACCGGGACCGTCGTGCCCAGCTCGGCCTCGATGCTCTCCAGCATCGCCTCCTCCTGGCCCGGGCTTGCATGCAGCAAGATGAGTTGTGGCAGCTCGCCGGGGCGCCCCCCGTCGGCGATGGCACTGCGCAGCAGCTGGCGCACATCCACCGCATCCCCCGCCTGGCCCGCCACGCCGTAGGCTCCCTTGTCATCGTAGATCGCCGCCACTGCCAGACCGATCCCCTGGCGGGCATGATGGCCGGTCTGGGTCATGACCCCGCCACATGAGCTGCAACCTATCATCCGAGACGACGGGAACTGCTGTTTGAAGTGATGGCGCAGTTCCTCGGCATCGTGAGCCTGAGTAAAATAGACCAGTAACAGCGAAGGGGGATGAGGTGATTGAGCGAGCAGCCGCTCACTGACCTGCCGGGCAGCCAGCAGGGAGGTCTCTTCAAGAGAGTGAGCCGTCAGGAAGTTCAACACCATCTCCTAGTTGTTCATGATGCTGGGGGTAAGCAAAAATCATACCTTAATCAAACAATTATCCCGTCTTATCGATTAGAATCACATTCAATTGAGCCCAACCACAGGAAAACGGCATGTGGCAGAAGAACATCAATGATTTTGACCGGGTCGTCGCCATCGGTGGCGGCCACGGCATGGGCCGCGTGCTCTCTTCACTCTCGTTTCTGGGATCGCGCCTGACCGGCATCGTCACCACCACCGATGATGGCGGCTCTACCGGACGACTGCGCAAGAGCCAGGAGTGTATCGCCTGGGGGGATCTGCGCAACTGCCTTAATCAACTGGTGACCGATCCCAGTATCGGCAGCCTGCTGTTCGAATATCGGTTCGCCGGTCGCGGCGAACTGGCAGGCCACAACCTCGGCAATCTGATGCTGCTGGCGCTCGACAACCTCTGCGTGCGCCCTCTTGATGCTATCAAGCTCATCAGCGACATGCTGAAAATAGAGTCACAATTGTTACCCATGTCTGAATTTCCCACCGACCTGTGCGCCCACACGGCCTGTGGCAACCAGATCCTGGGGGAAGTCTCCATCGATCAGCTCGACACCCCACCGCTCTCCCTCAGCCTGAGCCCGGAGGTACCGGCCACCCGCGAGGCGGTGCAGGCATTGGCACAGGCCGACATGATCATCCTCGGCCCCGGCAGCTTTCTTACTTCCATCATGCCGCCCCTGCTGCTGGCTGAGGTGGCCCAGGCCATCAACGAGAGCGATGCCATGCTGGTGTTCATCTGCAATCTGGTCGCCGAAAACGGCCCTGCCAGCCAGCTCAGCCTGCACAATCAATGGCGCTGGCTGGAGTCACGGGTTGGCGCGGGTCGGGTCGATGCCATTCTGGCCCCGGCGGGGGAATACCCGGCAGAGCTGGCTGGCCGATTGATCCTGGCCGAGCTGGGTGAGGCCGCCCTCCCCCATCGGCACGATCGCCTGAAATTGAAGCTGGCACTGGACAGGGTTATCCAGCAACTGGTCAATCAACGCTAGCGGACGGGTAGAGGATGGCAAGTCCGGCGCCGATGCGCCGGCTGCAGGGACTCAGTGATAGTTGGCGAGGTGGGAGAGCACCTGGGGCAGGGATTTCTCCAGCTCGGCCAGCAAACGGGCGACTTGCTCGCCATCTTCATGTTTGCAGGCTTGTTCCAGCGCCACCACCTGCTGGTAGCTGAGCTGGGCGCCATAGCTGCCACAGGAGGACTTCATGCTGTGGGCAAGCCGGGCCAATGCGGGCCAGTCCTGTTGTTCATAGAGTGGGCGCAGCTGGGCAAGCTGTTCCCCCACCTCTTCGATGAAGACCGAGATCACCACCGGCATCATCTCCTGGCCGATATCTTCCGCCAGCTGTCGCAACACCTTCTGATCCAGCCACTCCATTCCGTCATCCTCCTGATGGTATTCAAACAGACCATACTATAGATGCCCGGCACGACTCAGTCACGTCTCATCGCCGTCAGAAAATCGAACTCAAACGGGATGTACATGAGAAAAGCGTGATCAGGATCGCCTAACCAGACAATAGATGGCCAAGTTGCAACATAAATGTTGCCATTAAATTAACAATTAAATAACAATGGCGACCGTGAGAATGATGCGACTCAGCAACACCTCTCTCATCCCTTTTGCCTGTATGGCTGCTGCGAAGAACCAGGGTAGGATTCTACCCTGGTATTTTTTTATCTCTGGATCAGTTGATTATCACAGCTGATTGGCACCAACCCGCTCACCCAGTCGAAACAGACTGAACTCGCCTGGCGCCATTTTTACCCAGTCTTCATTACCGGTCAGCGGCCGGGTCGCAATCAGGGTTACCACATCGTCCGGTGTCGTCTCGCTCTGAAAGTCGATAGCGACATCTTCATCTAGCAGACGGGCCTCCCCGAACGGAGCTCGCCGGGTCAGCCAGTAGAGGTTGTTGCTGCAGTAGGTCATCACGAATTCCCCATCCGACAGCAACATGTTGAATACCCCCAGGCCGCGCAGCTCGTCGCACAGGGTCGCCAGGTAGCGAAACATGGCGGGAAAGTTGGCAGGGCGTCGGGGATATTTCTGTTCCAGCCGATCGAGCAGCCAGCAGAAGGCGTGTTCGCTGTCGGTGTCGCCCACCGGTCGATGGCGGCCGGTGGCCAACCCTTTGTAACCCGTCAACTGGCCATTGTGGGCAAAGGTCCAGTAACGGCCCCACAGCTCGCGGGTAAAGGGGTGGGTATTCTCCAGCGAGACGCAGCCGCGGTTGGCCTGCCGAATATGGCTGACCACGGCGCGGCTCTTGATGGGCAGCGCCTGCACCAGCCTGGCAATCGGCGACTGGGCGCTGGGCTCGGGATCCTTGAAGGTACGAAAGCCTTTCCCTTCGTAAAAAGTGATGCCCCAGCCATCCTTGTGAGGCCCGGTCTTGCCGCCGCGCAGCATCAGGCCGGTGAAGCTGAAGCAGATATCGGTCGGCACATTGGCACTCATGCCGAGCAGTTCGCACATAGGCTGCGGGCTCCTTGCTTACTTGACCATCTCATTGCCAATCGGCCGGTTCAGCCTGCGCTGACACCGGCCGCTTGCGCAAGATCCCGCCGGGACACGGCCAGACAAGGCACGACTATCCCGGCTCGAGATCCCTGCCTTACTTGGCCATCTCTTTTTCGACCAGCTGGATCAGGATGTGGATCACCTTGATGTGCACTTCCTGAATGCGGTCGGCGTAACCAAAGTGCGGCACCCGGATCTCGACATCGGCCAGACCGGCCATCTTGCCACCGTCCTTGCCGGTCAGCGCAATCACCTTCATGCCTTTGGCATGGGCAGCTTCAATGGCTTTCAGGATATTGCCGGAGTTGCCGCTGGTGGAGATGCCGAGCAGCACGTCACCGCGACGGCCGACTGCCTCTACGTAGCGAGAGAAGACGTAGTCATAGCCAAAGTCGTTGGATACGCAGGAGAGGTGGCTGGGATCGGAGATGGCGATACCGGCATAACCGGGGCGGTTGTCGCGATAACGGCCGGTCAGCTCTTCGGCAAAGTGCATGGCGTCGCAGTGGGAGCCACCGTTGCCACAGGAGAGTACCTTGCCTTCCTGCTTGAAGGAGTCAGCGAGCAGCTTGGCGGCCGCTTCGATGTCCTTGAGATTTTGCTCATCTGCCAGGAACGCCTGGAGCACGCTGGCAGCTTCGGTCAATTCATTGCGGATCAGTTCTTGGTACATGATGTCTCTTCCAAAATATGGGCCGCGCCATTGTCGCACAAGCCAATCCCGGAGTCGCCCCCTGCCCGTCACGCGCCCCTCTGCAGGACGTTATGCCGATCACAGAGCCAAGGTAACAGGCTTGTAAACAGCTTGATAAGTTTGTGCGTATGAATTACAACAGGGACCATATCCAACAGGTCAGACCTCTGGATCAGTTCAACCATATTCACCCAACTTCGGCAACTCATGCAAGGAGCGAAAAATGACGACGACCCTCACTCTGCTCGGAGTGATCCTGGTGATCGGCGCCATGGCTTATCGCCGGGCGTCTCTGTTCACCTCCACGCTTGCCACCGCGGCAGCCCTGATTGTCGGCACCCTCTATGGCCACGTTCCCCTGCTGGTCTGGGCGCTGTTTGCCGTGATCGCCATCCCCCTCAACCTGGTAGATTTTCGTCGCAACCAGCTGACCAAGCCGCTGTTCAAACTCTACAAATCCATCATGCCGGAGATGTCCCGCACCGAGAAAGAGGCCATTGAAGCGGGCACTACCTGGTGGGAAGCAGACCTGTTTGCCGGCAACCCAAACTGGAAGAAGCTGCACGCCATTCCGGTCAGCACGCTGTCTGCCGAAGAGCAGGCGTTTATGGACGGTCCGGTTGAAGAAGTGTGCCGCATGGTCAACGACTGGGAAGTGACCCACGAGCGAGCCGACCTCTCTCCCGAAGTGTGGCAATACCTGAAGGACCACAAGTTCTTCGCCATGATCATCAAGAAGAAATACGGCGGGCTGGAATTCTCCGCCTATGCCCAATCCTGCGTGCTGCAAAAGCTGTGCGGCGCCAGCGCCGTGCTGGCCTCCACCGTCGGCGTACCCAACTCGCTGGGCCCGGGTGAGCTGCTGCAACACTATGGCACCGACGAGCAGAAGGATTACTACCTGCCCCGCCTGGCGGTTGGCAAGGAGATCCCCTGCTTCGCCCTGACCAGCCCGGAAGCGGGTTCCGACGCCGGCTCCATCCCCGACTTCGGCATCATCGCCAAGGGTGAATGGGAAGGAGAAGAGGTGCTCGGCATGCGCCTCACCTGGAACAAGCGCTACATCACTCTCGCCCCGATTGCCACCGTTCTCGGTCTGGCCTTCAAACTGCGCGACCCGGATCACTTGCTGGGTGACGAAGAAGAGCTTGGCATCACCTGCGCCCTCATTCCGACCCACATCAAGGGAGTCGACATCGGCCGCCGCCACTTCCCGCTCAACGTGCCGTTCCAGAACGGCCCGACCCGCGGCAAGGACGTGTTCGTCCCGCTCGACTTCATCATCGGCGGCCCGGCCATGGCCGGTCAGGGCTGGCGCATGCTGGTGGAGTGTCTGTCAGTCGGGCGCGGCATCACCCTGCCCTCCAACAGCACCGGCGGCGTCAAGATGCTGGCCCTGGCGACCGGCGCCTACAGCCGTATCCGTCGCCAGTTCAAGCTGCCCATCGGCAAAATGGAAGGGATTGAAGAGCCGCTGGCCCGTCTCGGTGGCAACGCCTACATCATGGGGGCCGCCGCCAACCTGACCGTGACCGGCATCGACCTGGGCGAGAAACCCTCGGTCATCTCCGCCATCGTCAAATATCACCTCACCGACCGCGCCCAGAAGTGCATCATCGATGCCATGGACATCCACGGCGGCAAGGCCATCTGCATGGGCCCCAACAACTATCTGGCCCGCGGCTATCAGGGTGCCCCCATCGCCGTCACGGTGGAAGGAGCCAACATCCTGACCCGCAGCATGATCATCTACGGTCAGGGCGCCATCCGCTGCCACCCGTACGTGCTGCCGGAGATGCTGGCCGCCAGCCACCCGGATCAGGAACAGGCCCTCAAGGACTTTGACAAGGCGATGTTCAGCCACGTCGGCTTTGCCATCAGCAATCTGGTACGCAGCTTCTGGTTAGGTTTAACCGGTGCCCGCTTCGCCGCCGCGCCGTTCAAGGATCAGACCAAGGGCTACTACCAGCAGCTCTCCCGCCTCTCTGCCAACCTGGCCTTCCTGTCAGACATGGCAATGGGCACCCTGGGTGGCGAACTCAAGCGCAAGGAGCGGGTCTCCGCCCGTCTTGGCGACGTACTGAGCCAGCTCTATCTGGCCTCCAGCGCCCTCAAGCGCTATCAGGACGAGGGTCGTCAGCACGCCGACCTGCCGCTGCTGCACTGGGCACTGCAAGATGCCCTGTTCAAGGCGCAGGAAGCCATCGACGAATTGCTGCGCAACTTCCCGAATCGCTGGATTGGTCTTGCTCTGCGCATCATCGTGCTGCCGCTGGGTCGCGACCTGAAACGCCCGAGCGACAAGCTGGACAGCCAGGTCGCCCGCATGCTGCAAACCCCGAGTGAAACCCGCAGCCGTCTGGCCCAGGGGCAATATCTCACCCGCGAAGAGGGCAACCCCTTCGGCCTGCTGGAGCAGGCGCTGGACGACGTGCTCTCTGCCGAGCCGCTGTTTGAGAAAGTATGCAAGGCTGACGGCATCAAGCGTCCGTTTATGCAACTGGACAAGGTGGCAGAGATCGGCCTGGCGCAGGGAGTTCTCAACCAGACCGAAGCGGACCTGCTGCGCCGCGCCGAAGAGAGCCGCTTGCGCACCATCAACGTTGATGATTTTGATCCCATCGATCTGGTGGCCAACAAGACACTGTTCGAGCCATCGGCCTATCACAGAGCCGCCTGACAGACACGCTAATAGTCAAACGCCTCCCATGTGGAGGCGTTTTTTTATGGGGCTGAAGCAGGATGACGACAAAGAGATTTCACAGATCAAATTTTATTTCTCAATAAGTTTCCTATCCTTAGTGAAGCAGTTAATGTAAGCACAGGATCCCAAACAGGATTGCATGATGGATGACCAAATCCTGATTATTGACGATGACGATCTGCCCCTTCTCGATGACCAGCAGGCTGGATGGAAGGTGATGATTGTGGACGATGAACCCGAGGTTCATCGCATCACCAAGATCACCCTGAGCAAGTTTGAATTCGATAATAGACCCATTGAATTTTTGCATGCTTATTCAGCCGCCCAGGCCAGGGAGTTGCTCGCCAAGACCCCGGACGTAGCACTGCTGCTGCTGGACGTGGTCATGGAGGTCGATCACGCCGGTCTCGATGTGGTCAAATTCGTGCGCGAGGATCTGCAAAACAAGATGGTGCGCATCGTGCTGCGTACCGGCCAACCCGGTCAGGCCCCGGAAGATGACGTGGTCACCAACTACGACATCAACGACTACAAGGACAAGACCGAGCTCACCTCCCAGAAGCTGCGCACCCTGCTGCGGGCCAGCCTGCGTTCATACCGCGACATCCGCACGCTGGAGAGCAATCGCCAGGGGCTGGAAAAAGTCATTGAGGCCTCCAAGGGGATCTTCGAGAAACGGGCCCTGCGCCAGTTTGTCGAAGGGGCTCAGGAACAGCTCGGGGCCCTGCTCAGTCTGGAAGAGTCGCAAATCTACGACGTGAAGCAGTTCGCCTACGAAGTACGGGATCAAATTCTGGAGCCCCTGCTGCCGGGCCACCCGTCACTGCGACTGGCAGATGCACCCTCCATTCTGCGCCAGGCCATGGCCAATCGTGCCAACGTCTATGATGGCAACCAGATGGTGCTCTACTGCCAGAACCCCCGTCATCACCTGCTGTTTCATATCGAGACCACTCGCCAGCTCAGCCAGATGGACATGGGGCTGCTCAGCCTGTTTACCGAAAACATCATAGTGGCACTGGAGAACATCCGGCTCAACGAGGTCATCGCCGACAACCAGCGCGAGATCATCTATCGGATCGGCGAACTGGTGGAGACCCGCTCCAAGGAGTCCGGCCTGCACGTGAAACGGGTCGCCCTCTACACCGAACTGTTCTGCCAGCTGCTCGGCATGAGCGAGGAGCAGAGCGAGCTCATCAAGCGCGCCTCCCCGCTGCACGACATCGGCAAGGTGGGCATCCCCGACGCCATCCTCCACAAACCGGGCAAGCTGACCCCCGAGGAGTGGGAGATCATGAAGACCCACGCCCAGCTGGGGCAAGATATGCTCTCCGGCAGCGATCTGGCGCTGTTCCAGATTGGCGCCACCATCGCCGGCAACCACCATGAAAAGTGGAATGGCAGCGGCTATCCCCGTGGCCTCAAAGGTGATGCCATTCCGTTGGAAGGGCGGGTGGTGGCGCTGGCCGACGTGTTTGATGCGCTCGGCTCGGATCGCTGCTACAAGAAGGCCTGGCCGCTGGACAAGGTACTGGCACTGATCCAGGAGGAGAAAGGTCAGCACTTCGATCCCCAGTTGGTAGAACTGATGCTGGCCAACCTCGACAAATTCCTCGAGATCCGCGATCAACACAAGGACATCTACGTCGGGGAACATTGATGCTGAAGGGTTGCAGCTAACCCGTCTGCCCATGAATAACAAAGCCGCCTTGATGGGCGGCTTTTTCATGCGGTTGCCCGGTTATTGTTCGGGCAGGTTCAGATCCAGTTTGGCTTCCGGCTTGGCGCTTTCACTCTCGGCTTTCTGCGCCGCCATCGCTTTTTTCAGTGCTCGCCGCTTTTGCAGCAAGATGAAACCAACCCCGCCCAGCAAGACCAGCAGGATGCCGACCCCACCCAGCAACCAGATCAGCCAGCCGCTGCTCTGTTTTTCCTCGAATTTCACCTGGTTAGGCACTGCAGCCGAGGTTTCAGAAGCCGCAGAGGCCGCCGATGGCTCAGCCGCCAGCACCGGGAAGATATTGAACGATTTCACCGGTAGCGTGACCTGGATCTCGCGGCCCAGCCGGGTCGTGCCAAACAGGGTGGCGTTCACCTCATACTGGCCAACCTCCTTGATGGCAGAGAGATCCACTTCCACCCGGGGTTCAGTCGCCACCGCATTGAACGCCATGCTGGCTCCCACCGTATTGGTCGCCTTGCCCTCAATGACCACGGAGGCCGGATCCAGCTCATCGGCATCTATCAGGAAGGAGAGCTTGGCGCCAAACTCCTGCGAGGGAGGCGCCAGGGTATAGCTGACCGGCAACGGGTAGATCAGCACATCCTGATAGCGAGCGCGGGAGAACACCTGATTGCCCGTGCTATACATGGCCCGGTATTTTCCCGCAGCCACATCCAGCACCGCCTCGGCGGTCATGATGCCGTCACCCGGCACCTCGTCGAGCCCCTTGCCATCGTCACGATAGTGGCCGAGCACTTCGTCAACGATGGGCTCTCCCTCCTGCTTGGCGTCGTTGAAACGCTGCAATCGCACCGTCATGCCAAGGTCGGTCAGGTAATAACCGGCCTTGGGTGGTGCATCGTCGATCAGCAGCCAGGACTTGAGCTTGACCCTTTCCCCCTGATAGAGCTGGGTCGGCAGTTGATCGGTTTCCAGCCTGATGTTTGACAGCAGGCGCACCCGGTTGTCCGGGTCCACCTCGCCGATGGCCTGCCAGGGGCCTGGCATGGGATCACGGATGGTGATGAGATCCTGATCCTTGAGCGCCAGCCAGCCCACATCGGGGGGCGTCACCTTGCCCACATAGAGCTTGCTGCCGTCCGGACGCACCAGGATCACCGAGGGGGTGCCCGGCTTGCGCGTCACGATGAAGGTGATCTCTTTCACCCCGTAATCGATGCGAAAGCGATTGTCGAGCAGGGGAATGTCGGAGGGGGCAAACACCTCGTTGGCCGAGGCCGTCAGCGAGGCCAATAACAGCAGGCCGCTCCATAGCTTGCTCATTGCCGCCACAGGCAGGCTCCTCCTTTTTTCTGCACCAGATCCAGCCGCGCTTCGTGCACCGCCTCAATCTCGGCACTGGCACGGATCACCTTGAGCGGTGGGCGATTGCTCTCCAACCGGCGGATGCTGGTGTCCTGATTGCTCTCATTTTCACTGCTCTCGGTAGCCAGATTCAACTTGGTCTGGCCACCCGTCATCAGCAGGTAGACGTCCGCCAGGATCTCCGCATCGAGCAAAGCCCCGTGCAGGGTACGGTGCGAGTTGTCGATGCCGTAGCGATCGCACAGCACGTCGAGGTTGTTGCGCTTGCCCGGGAACAGGTCCCGCGCCATCGCCAGGGTATCCGTGATGCCGCAGATGTCGGCAGTCTTGAAATTGAGGCCGAGCTTGCCGAACTCATAGTCCATGAAGCTCACGTCAAACGGCGCGTTGTGGGCAATCAGCTCGGCACCGCGGATGAACTCGATGAACTCGTCGGCGATCTGGCTGAACGACGGCTTGTCACGCAGGAACTCGTCGGTGATGCCGTGAACCTGAATGGCCTCGGGGTCCACCAGCCGATCCGGCTTGATGTAGACGTGGAAGTGGTTACCGGTCAGCTTGCGGTTGATCACCTCCACACAGCCGATCTCGATGATGCGGTGTCCCAGATAGACGGGGCCACCGGCGGTGTTCATACCTGTGGTTTCAGTATCCAGAATGATCTGGCGATTCAGTTGGGGTGTGTTCATGATCCAATCTATGTCAAACTTCGGCTTTACCCGCTAGTTTACCCCAAGACTCATGCTAAAAAAGATCGATTTGTATACGGATGGTTCCTGTCTCGGCAACCCGGGCCCTGGCGGCTATGGTGCCGTCATGGTCTATGGCAAGCACCGCAAGGAGCTCGCCGCCGGTTTTCGCCTCACCACCAACAACCGGATGGAGCTGATGGCCGCCATCATGGGGCTGCGTACCCTGAACGAGCCCTGCCAGGTCAGACTCACCACCGACAGCCAGTATGTGCGCCAGGGGATCACCCAGTGGATCATCGGCTGGAAGAAGAAAGGATGGGTGACAGCCAGCCGTCAGCCGGTCAAGAACGTCGATCTCTGGCAGGCGCTGGATGCGGAAGTGGCGCGTCATCAGATCGAATGGCTCTGGGTCAAGGGGCACTCAGGTCACCCGGAAAACGAACGTTGCGACGAGCTGGCCCGCGAGGCCGCCAGCGGCAAGCAGCTGGCCGAGGATACCGGCTACCAGCCCTGATCCAAGGCTGCCTCACCCGTCAGGACCGCTCGCCAGCCAGGGCGCCCGAGACTGGCTACCAACCCTGACGCGCCATGCCCGGCGTCGCTATCGACTCGGGCAAGCGCCAGCGGCGGCGCACCGGCGTCAGGGGGAAGCGCCGTTTGCGCGCCGCTATCACGTAGACGGACGCAAACGGCCTGCAATAATCCCGCCCCACACTCTCCCGCCACCAGCCGATCCGGCTCTGCTTGCCCATGAACGAGTAGCCAAAGCGCTCGTCAAACATCACTTCACACCCGAGCAGCTGCAGCCAGTCGGTGACCCGCGCCGGAGTGAACATGCGGGCCGACCAGGGCAGATGTTGACGCAGGAAAGGCAGGCAGTGGCCGATGCCGACCAGGCTGAGCGGATTGTAGCCGCTGACGATGAGCCAGCCATCGTCGGTCAGTACCCGCTCCGCCTCGCGCAGAACCTGGTGGGGGTCTGGCGAAAAGTCGAGACAGTGGGCCAGCAGGCAGGCATCCACGCTGCCGGTGCGCACCGGCAAGGCCAGTGGATCGCCCTTGAGATCCAGCAATCTGCCGCTGGGGGCAACCCCTATCTGATGGCGAATGGAAGAGCAGCCGCAGGAGAGTTCGGCGCTCAGCGCCCCGACTTTAAGCAGATGATAACCAAACAGATGTGGGCACCAGCTGTCGAGCCGCTCCTGGATCTCGGCCGCTACCCAGTCCCCCATGGGCAGTGCCGACCAGCTGGTCGGGATCTCGATTTGTTGTTCGGTACGTGCCACCTGCATAATAGGGCTCAACTTGGGGTTCGAACGCCATCCAGTTATATAAGATACCCTCCATAAAGAGAAGCAGACTCATGTATCCAGTGATCACAGTTCCTGCCTTTAACGACAACTACATCTGGTTGATCCGACACGAAAATCACTGCCTGGTCGTCGACCCGGGCGATGCCGAACCCGTGCTGGAACGACTGGCCGCGCTGGACCTGCAGCTCGACGCGATTCTGCTGACCCATCACCACCACGATCATGTGGGAGGCGTCACCGCCCTGCTCGGCCACTTTCCCCACGCCAGACTCTATGGCCCCAAACTTGACCCCATGCCCGCTCATCACGGCCAATGGCTCGATGACGGGGATCAGATCAACTGGCATGGGCTGAGTCTTGAGGTGATCCATGTGCCCGGCCATACCCATGGCCACATCGCCTATTACGGCCATGGCATGCTGTTTTGTGGCGATACCCTCTTCAGTGCCGGTTGTGGCCGCCTGTTCGAAGGCACCCCGGCCCAGATGCACGCCTCACTGCAGCGGCTCGCCGCCCTGCCCGACGACACCCTCATTTATTGTGCCCATGAGTACACCCTCTCCAACCTGCGTTTCGCCTACGCGGTCGAGCCGGACAACCAGGCGATCCAGCAGCGGATCGGGCTGATCAGCAAGCTGCGCCAGCAGGGTCTGCCGAGTCTGCCATCACGGCTGGGGGATGAGCGGGAGTTCAACGTTTTTCTGCGATGCGAACAGGATTCCGTGAAATTTTCTGCTGAGAAACACGCCTTAAAATGCTTGGAAAATCCAGAGGATACCTTCACCGTGCTGCGATCCTGGAAGGACGTTTTTTGAACAAACCTTGATCAGGGGGCCATTGCCCCTTATGATGCGAGCTGTTTTTCCTAAAGATGACCTGAGCGAGATGAAGGTACGAACGGCCTTATTGGCGGCGCTGTTTCTCAGCGGCTGCCAAAACCTGAGCCATCAGGATGACCGGGCGCTAACGGCAATCGAGCCGATCAAGTCCCCCCAAGTCAACAAAAAAGCGTATAAAAAGCATTCGGCGCGCTTCCTGTTCGGAGACGAACAGATCGACGAACTGGATGACACCGATAACCTGTGGGTGCGTATCAGCGATGATATGCAGTTTGATCCGCAGGAGAACGACCGTGTCCGCCAGCAGCGTGATTGGTTGTTGCGCAATGATAAGCATCTGGCGACCATTGCCAGCCGGGCTGAGCCCTACCTGTATCTGATGGTAGAGGAAATCGAACGGCGTGAGCTGCCAATGGAGCTTATTACCATCCCCATGATCGAGAGCATGTTCGATCCCCACGCCCGTTCCCGCAGCAATGCGGTGGGTCTGTGGCAGTTCGTTCCTGCGACCGGCAAGAACTTCGGCCTGCGCCACGACAACTGGTACGACGGCCGCCGCGATGTACTGGCCTCCACCAATGCCGCGCTGGATTATCTGGAGTACCTAAACCGTTTCTTCGACGGCGACTGGCTGCAGACGCTGGCGGCTTACAATGCCGGTGAAGGACGGGTGCGCAACGCCATCACCCGCAATCAGAAGGCAGGCCGACCGACCGACTACTGGTCACTCGATCTGCCCCGCGAAACCCGGATGTATGTGCCCAAGATCCTGGCCATGGCCGACATGATCCGCAATGCGGACAAGTACAATGTCACCCTGCCGGTACTGGCCAACAAGCCTCAGCTGCGGGTGGTCAACACCGGCGGCCAGATCGATCTGAACGTGGCAGCCCAGCTGGCAGGCCTGCGTCCGGCTCAGCTGAAAGAGGTCAATCCGGCCCTGACTCGCTGGTCGACCTCACCCAAGGGGCCCTATCGCCTGCTGGTACCGGTCGAGTATGCCGATACCCTGGAGCTGGCCCTGGCCGATCTGCCCCAGAGCGAGCGCATCCGCACCCGCTCCTATCAGGTCACCAGCGGCGACACCCTCTCCCGCATCGCCCAGAATCATGGGGTGAGCGTGCAGCAGCTCAAGCTGGCCAACAACCTGAGTGGCAACCACCTGCGTCGTGGCCAGACCCTGATGATCCCGACCAGCGGCAGCAAGCCGGTGGTCAGTCAGAGCGCCCAGAGCAAGCCACAGCAGCTCGCCAGCCGCAGTGCCGGCAAGATCCAGTACAAGGTGCGTGCCGGTGACAATCTGTGGAGCATCAGCCAGGCGCACGGGGTCACCCATGACGAGCTGGCCAAGTGGAACGGTCTCAACGCCAAGTCGGCCTTGAAGCCGGGCATGAAGCTGGTGGTCTGGCCCAAGCAGGGCAAGAGCAGCAACAAGTCCATGGTCTATCAGGTGCGCCGCGGCGACTCCCTCTCCTCCATCGCCGCCCGTTTTCAGGTTGCCGTGATGGATGTGATGCGCTGGAATCAGCTGGGCAAGAGCGATTACCTCAAGCCGGGTCAGGAGCTGACCCTGTTCGTGAAGAACAACAGCTGATCGTTCATCGCTTCATAAAAAATACCCCGCCAAATGCGGGGTATTTTTTTATCTGGCACAGGCTACCCTGGTGGCCTGTAAGGATTCAGGGAGTGATGGCCTGAGCCGCAAAGCGGGCCATGATGGGGTTGTGATCCGAGGCATTGGTCGCCGGGCTGCTCACTTCCACTAGGTCCAGGTTGCGATAGTAGAGGTGATCGAGCGGTCGGCCGAAGGCGGTCCGGCGCAGATCCGGCACCGGGATCGCCTCCTGCAGCCCCAGTTCGCCCACCAGCTTGTTCAGCCAGAATTCGCGCTTGTCGCTCCAGGTGTTGAAATCCCCGGCCAGAATGACCGGGCCCTGATGGCGATGGATCAGGGCGGTCAGATCGTTGAGCTGCTCGCGAAAGGTCGCCATTCCCAGCTCGAAATTCACCGCATGCAGGTTCACCACCAGCACGCCGTCAGGATCCCCCTGCAAGGGGTAGAGGCTGACCAGACCGGATTTGGGGATGCGCAGCAGCGGCTCGGGGGAGCGCACGCCGCACACGAACGCCTGTGGCGTCTTGGCGACCGTCATCACGCCGAAGGAGACGCCGCCCTGAGTAAAGGCTTGCAATTGCTGCCACTGGAAATCTCCGGCCTTCAGCCATTCCAGCATGTCGGGGCGGGTCGCCGACTCCTGCAGCAGTACCAGATCCTGGGATTTGGCATACTCGTCCAGCCCCTCGCGCCAGTTTTTACGCTGACCCTTGTAGAGATTCCAGACGGTAATACCGAACTCGCGTGGCAAGGCGGTGGAGGCCAGCGCCACCAGCGGCGGCTTCTGGCAGTTGGCGCCGGGAATGATGCCCTGCGCCGTGACCAGGTGATCCTGATCCGGCACCTCGAAACAGCCGACCAGTCCCAACGTCAGCAGCGACGTACCCAGAATGCGATAACTATTTTTCATTGGCTAACAACCACCTGCCTCTGCATTGTGTCCTGACCATCACAAATGTCATCGCTGCCGACTAGGCTGATAGCTCGTGTCCGGCCCGGCTCATCCAGAAGGAATTCAACGATGGCGAGACAGCACCAGTACCGCGTGACATTTTATGATCAACAAGGAAATTGTCATCAAGTGGAGCTTTCCACCGTCTATCAGATCAGACGGGATCCCCAGTGCGATCTCTGCCTGTTCGACACCCAGCAGTGCGTCGGCTCGGAAGAGATGCTGGAACGCATGATACGGCAAAAAACCGGGTTTGAGCAGGAAATATCCATCATCAACGCCCGGCTTATCTGAGCCGGATCAGACCGGTACCGGACGGGATTTTCCCTGTTCGTCGATGGCGACATAGGTGAAGATCCCTTCGGTCACGCAGTAGCGCTGGGCCTCGTTTTCACGCAGCACCGGCTTGACCCACACCTCCAGCTTCAGCCGCATGGAGCTGCGACCGATCTTCAGGCAGCGCCCGTAGCAACACACCACGTCGCCCACCTTGACCGGGCTGTGAAAGGTCATGCCCTCGACGGATACGGTACAAATACGTCCTTTTGCCAGCTCCTTGGCCATGATGCCCCCACCTATATCCATCTGGGACATGATCCAGCCCCCGAAGATATCGCCATTGGGGTTGGTATCGGCTGGCATTGCCAGGGTTCTCAGCAACAGTTCCCCATCGGGGTGACGTCTTGTATCTACCATCTTTACCGCTCTCTCTGTATGGATGGCGGCATGATAGGGGGCGAGCCCCCCCTTGGCAAACCTCAATTGCCCGCCGCGCCGCACCATTGGAGCCACCTGTGCCCCACTCTATAGCACAGTGCGGAATGCTCAGTGACCCTGGGCCGCCAGCTCGGCAAACCAGTGCGCCGGATCGGGCCAGCGATAGACAAAACCGAGCTGCTCGCAGATGCGCAGCCCCTCTACGGGGACAAACTGGCCGGCCGGCTCGATGAAGACCGGGGCCGGCAGGCCCAGCTGGCGCGCGGCAAAGGGGTAGAACTGCTCCCGGCGCGGGTGCACCGGCGCACTCAGGTTGTAGGCATCGCCATCCTTTCCGTGCGCCAGCAACAGCTGACAGGCGGCTACCACGTCATCCAGGTGCACCAGGTTCACCGCCTGGCCGCCCCCCTCCAGGGTCTTGCCCGCCAGGAAGCGGCCGGGATGGCGCTGTGGCCCGTACAGCCCGGCCGGGCGCAGCACCATGGCACAGGGAATGCCGGCCCCCATCGCCGCCTGCTCGGCGGCCAGCATTCGCATCCCGCGCTCGTGGGCAGGCATGGGTTGTTCATCCTCCCCCTGCCCCGGCGCCCAGACCGAGGTGGCACTCACGAACAGCAGCCGCTGCACGCCGGCGGCCTGCGCCAGTTTGGCCACCCGCCCGATGGCGGCCGGGTAATCCTCGACCTTGCTCGGCGGCACGCAGATCACCAGCTCGCGGCAGCGAAACGGCAGGGCGGTCAGCTCGGTGCCCAGGTGCAGTGGCCAGGCCTGCAACCCCTCCGCGTTCAGCTGCGCGGCTTTCTGGGCCGAGCTGACCGTCACCGCCACCTCGCGGCCCTCGGCCTGCAGCGCCCGGGCCAGCGGCAACCCCAGCCAGCCAGCGCCCACGATCCCCGTCTGGTATTCACTCTCTGTTGTCATGACAAAATCCTGGCAAAAAAAAACGGCCATCCATGATGACCGTCGAAAGTAACGAAGGAAATAGCTGGATTAACCAGTTACCTCCCACAGCGGGAAAATCGGGAGCACAGGCTCCTAATTCGTGGGGCCTATGCTAGTGGCAGGCAGTCCAAAAAGCTTTGAAGCGGATCACAGTTGAAAAGGATTTCTGAAAACGCTTTCAATTTTTCCGCAAAATAGGGAAGCAACATTGGCCCATTCAGGGCCAATGTCGGCTACTCAGGCGACGGATTCCCGTCTGACCAGCTCGGCCTCGAACTTGAGCTCCAGCCCCTCGGCCGGCTTGTGATCCAGCAGGCTCAGCGCCAGCTCGGCAGCCCGGCCGCCCATCTCCTCGATGGGGTAGCGCACCGTGGTGAGCTTGGGATAGATGTAGCGGGCATAGGGAATGTCATCGAAGCCCACCACCGAGATCTGCTGCGGGATCTTGTATCCCCGCTCCAGCAGACAGGAGATGGCCCCCGCCACCATGGCGTCGTTGAAACCGAGCACGGCGGTAAACTCAACCCCCCGATCCAGCAGCTCGCCCATCGCCACGTAACCGCCGTTCTCGTCGGCAAAGGCGCGGCCGATGAGGGCAGGATCAAGAGCGATGCCGGCCCGCTGCAGGGCGTGATGATACCCCGCCATCCGCTGCTGGCCATCGACGAACTCTTCATCGTCCGAGGTGACGAAGGCAATCTTGCGATGGCCCGCATCCAGCAGGTGCTGGCAGGCGGTGGTGATGCCGGCCTGGTTGTCCAGCCAGACGCAGCGATCTTCGGCACCCGGCACCTGGCGGTTGATGAAGACCACCGGGGTGCTGCCCGCCACCAGCTCGCTCAGCTCCTCGTCGGGCAGCGCCTTGCTGTGCAGGATCAGCGCATCGCACTGGCGCTGCAGCAGCGCCTGAATGGCGTGACGCTCGCGTACCTCGTCGTGATTGCCGGACATGACGATGGTGAACTTGTCCGCCTTGTCCACCACGCTCTCGATGCCGCGCATCATCTGGGCGAAGAAGGGGCCACCACACAGATCCCCCACCAGCACACCGATGCAGTTGGAGCGCTTGCTGACCAGCGCCTGGGCAAAGCTGTTGGGACGAAAATTGAGTTCCTTCATGGCCGCCATGACGGCCTCACGCTTTTCTGGTGCCACCTGCGCCGTGTTGTTGATGACTCGCGACACAGTTGAAATGGACACATTAGCCAACCGGGAAACGTCTTTAATCGTTGCCACTATCAATTCCTTTGTTGGGGGAGCCTGTCTGTGTTGAACGGGCGATTATAACGAACCTGCCAGACCAAGAGATGGCGCCCGATCACCTGGCAGGTTTCCTTTTGTAACAAAACCTTATGGGATAATAACCATTTTGGGGAGGGAATGGGAATCCGGCTGCCGCCAGGGCGGCAGCCGTCTCAATAAGCGTGACTCAGCTCGCGCTCGGACATGAAGCGCAGCGGCTGCTGCAGCTTGTGCTGATAGATGAGATCGAACGACAGCACGTTCTGCACATAGTTGCGCGTCTCCTTGTAGGGGATGCTCTCGACCCAGACATCCATCGGCTTGTCCGCACTCTGATCGCGCCAGCGTTTGACCCGGCCGGGGCCGGCATTGTAGGCCGCCGCCGCCAGGATCCGGTTGCCGTCGTACACATCCAGCAGCCGCTTGAGATAGGCGCTGCCAAGGCGGATGTTCATGGCAGGATCAAACAACTGCTGTTCGTTGCGATAGGGCACCCCCAGCTTGCTGGCCGTCTCCTTGGCGGTGGTCGGCATCAGCTGCATCAGTCCCCTCGCCCCGACCGGCGACTGTGCCAGCGGGTAGAGCGCACTCTCCTGACGGGAAATGGCGTAGAGCAGGCTGGTGTTCATGGTCCGCTCCTGCGCCATCTGGGAGAAGGTGTGCTTGAGCGGCAGCGGGAAGCGCAAATCGAGGGCATCCCAGGCCTCGGCCCGGATGCTGGCCAGAATGGCCAGTTCATGCCAGCCCTGGTTGAGGGCGATGTGGCCGAACTCGAGGCGCTGGGCCACCGGATTGCGGTCCATGTTGTGGATCCACTCCGCCCGCGCCACCGTGATCTCGTTCATGTCGAGCAACTCACGCACCCGCAGCAGGAAGGGCCAGCGGCTGCTGGCGGTGCGCCAGTCCGGCACCTTCTTCGCCACGCTCTGATTCTTCATCCGATAGGGCACGCCGCTGCGCTGCGCTGCCATGAAGCCATAGAAGCCACGCAGATTGGCGGTCTCCAGATAGAGATCCCGCGCCGGTTTCTGCTGACCCTGTACCTCCAGCGAGCGCGCCAGCCAGTAGCGCCAGCGATCCTCCTTCTGCAGGGCCATGGGCATCCGCTTGACCCAGCCGGAGAGCCCTTTCCAGTCCTGCTCCCAGATGGCGAGCCGGGCCCGCAGCTCCAGCAGATCCGGGTCGGCCTGGCGCACCACGGTCGCATCCAGCCAGTTGCGCTGGGCGGTTGAGCGATCCAGCAGCAGCCGTCTGGCCACCGCCCGTTCCACCGGCTTGAGTTCGGCGGTGCTCAGCGCAAAACGCGAGCGCAGATAGCCGAGCTGTCCCAGCACAGCTTCCGGCTGCTGGTTGGCATAGCGGGCCAGCCCCAGCAACAGCAACTTTTTGGAGGGCGCGGCGGTAGTGAAATAGGCCGTGTTCATCGCCTTGGCGGGCTGCTCGAACAGGGTAATCATCTGATCCCCGTACGCCTTCATGCCGCTGCCAAGCTGAGCGCCGAGGTGGCGGATAAGGTTCGGGTTCTCCGCCTCGAAGGCCAAGGTCATGCGGGTCCAGATCTTCTCCTGGGTGCGCAAACCAGCCTGTTGCCAGAGCTGGAACAGGGGATCGCAGGCATCGGGGCGGGACTGGCCGCTCAGCCAGAGCTTGCCCGCCTCCTGCAGTGCCTGGCTCTGCTGGCCGGTGTAGTAGCGCGCCTGATAGTGCATGCAGAGCAGATCGGTGGAGTTCGGCTTGGCCGGATAGAAGCGCAGGAACTGGGACCACTGCTGGCTCTGGGCCAGATAGGTGAGGTAGCTGCGCTCCAGCCGGTTGGATTGGGGGGTGTCACCGTGCTCGCGGATGAAGCGGGTCACGTCGTCATACTCCGCCGCCCCGGGCCGAAAGGCCAGCTGGTAGTAATCGAGATAGGGCAGCAGCGGATAATGGGTCAAACGGGCGCGAATTTGCTGAAAACGGGCCTGATCGTCGGCCCGCACCGCGTCATAAGCCTGGCGATAGAGAGATTGTTCCAGAGTCTGCGCCGCAACCTGCGTCAGCAGCCCCGGCACGCACAGCGCCGATAAAATGATTCCCTGCACGGCTTTCACGAGAGACGTCTCCATTGAGAGGCAATGCCACCGCCCGTTGGCGGTGGTGTCATATTCCCTCATTCTACCCGTTAACCCGAGGGGCTACAGCTCGCCGGCGAGACTATTTTTACCCCCGGCCAGCGGGCTTTCGCTGCGGGCAAGGCGCTGCACGTAGCGCTCCAGATAGGGCACCGGCAGCGGCTTGGAAGCCAGGTAGCCCTGGTAGAAGTGGCAGCCCTGGGCCTGCAGAAACTCCAGCTGCTGGCGCGATTCCACCCCTTCCGCCGTCACGTTGAAGCCCATGTGGCGCGCCATGGCGATCACCGCCTCGACGATGGCCATGTTGTCGCCATCGCGCGGGATATCCTGGATGAAGGAGCGATCGATCTTGAGCTCGTCCGCCGGCAACCGCTTGAGGTAGCTCAGGGAGGAGTAACCGGCGCCGAAGTCATCGATGGCAAAGCTGATGCCGAGTGCCTTGAGCTCGCTCATCTTGCTGATGGTGTCTTCCGCATGCCCCAGCACCACAGACTCGGTGATCTCCAGATTCAGGCTGGCGGGATCCATACCGGTGGAGGCCAGCACATCGTGGATCCGGTCGACGAAATCGGTGGCGTGAAACTGCTTGGCACTGACGTTGACCGACAGCTGCGGGATGTGAATGCCGTTCTCCTCCCAGCGCACGTACTGGGCGCAGGCCTCGTACAATACCCAGTTGCCGATGTCGACGATAAGGTCCGTCTCCTCGGCGATGGGGATGAACTCGGCGGGCGACACCAGAGCCCGGCCTGGCGGCTGCCAGCGGATCAGCGCCTCGACGCCGATGATGTCCCCCCCCTCCACCATGTGCTGGGGCTGGTAGTAGAGGGTCAGCTCCTGCTGGTTAAGGGCGCTGCGCAGCTCGTTGTGGATGAGCAGCCGGCGATCCGCCTGCAGCTGCATGGAGGCATCGAAGAAGCGCCGGGTCTTGCGACCGGCCGACTTGGCCTGATACATGGCGGTGTCCGCCTGCTTGAGCAGATCGTCCACCCCCTGCTCCCGGCCGGGGAAGAGGGTGATGCCGACGCTGGCGCCGATGTGCAGCACCTGGCCAGCATGGTTGTAGGGAGCCGCAATCTCGCTGATGAGCCGCTCGGCGATGAGGTCGGCCTGCATCTCCGCCTGGGGCGGGCTCGCCGAGAGCGAGGGTAGCAGCAGCACGAACTCGTCGCCGCCGAGCCGTGCCAGACAATCCCCCTGGCGTACCAGCCGCTTGAGCCGGCTGGCGACCTCCTTGAGCAGCCAGTCGCCGGTGGCGTGGCCGAGGGAGTCGTTGATGGTCTTGAAGTGATCCAGATCGATGAACAGCAGGGCGCCGATCAGATAGTCGCGACTCGCCTCACCAAAGGCGTGGGCCAGGGTTTCGTGCAGCTGGCGGCGGTTGGGCAGGCCGGTCAGCTCGTCGTAATAGGCGAGATCCTGGATGCGTCGCTCGGCCTCCTTGCGCTCGGAGATATCCTCGAAGCAGATGACGAAGTGGCTGATCTCCCCCCTGTCATCCTGCACCGGAGTGACTATTTCCCACTGCGGATAGGGGTAGCCGTCTGCGTGCAGTCGTTGGGTCTCCCCCTGCCAGCGGCTCAGGGTGCCGAGCTCGTAGCCAAGTCCCCCCAGCCCGCACCAGAGATCGTTGCCCAGATGCAGGCCGATCACCCGCTGGCTGTCAAAGCCGGTGATCTGGCTGAAGGCGTGGTTGACCCGCAAAATCTTGAAATCGGGGTCGGTGATGATGATCCCTTCATGGGTTTCAAACGCCACGGCAGACAGGCGCAGCTGGGCATCGCTCTGCAGCCGCTCCAGCTCCGCCACCATGCGCATGGAGAAGGTGGTCAGCACCGAGCCCAAATTGGGGATCGCGCTCTGATCGGAGAAAAGCAGCGCCAGGTGGCCCAGGATCTGGCCGTTGCGATCACACAGCGGCAGACCGTAGTAGCCTTGCCCCCCTTTGAAACCGGTACAGCAGGGCCGCTCGTTCGCCAGGGGAATGACGCAGGCCTCCCCCGCCAGATAGACCTGCTGGCAGGGCATACCGTCGAGTTCGTACTCCTTGAGGTCGATGCCATGGCAGGCCAGCACCTTGAGTCGTCCGCTGCCGGTACGCTCCGCCAGCCAGACCGCGTCCGCCACCAGGATGTGGGCGAGCTGATTGACCAGGGTATTGAAGAAATCGAGCCCGGTCCGGGCAGAGAGCGCCTGCGCCAGCTGGGTCAACAAGGAGTCTTGCAGCAGCGGCAGTTGCTGGGAGAGGTCGGCAGGCAGCTGGGTACTGCGGGTGGTGTCGAGCGGCGCAATCCAGCCGCAGCACATCTGCTGGGCCGGCACGTACTGGCCGCTCCAGAGCACATGGCGCACCTCGCCGCCCTCCTCGCAGAGGTGACCGATGAACTGGGCCGGTTGCTGTGAGTGGTAAAGTCTGGCGAGAAAGTCGGCAAAGCCGGCCTCGTCATCTGCCGCCAATTGCCCGAACCAGGGGTGAGCCCCCTCTCCTTGCCAGAGCTGGTAGGAGGCATGATCGGACAGACTCCACTGGGCGTGTTGCCGATCATAAAACCACATCATCTGAGTGGCCTGCTGTTTCATGTACTACTCCAACACCACAACAACCACGTTCAAGTCCCTGACGACTTGGCGGCGCCCACATTCACAGCGCGCACGTCGGCAAGGGCGGTGCGGGGAGAAAGTGCAAAAGATGCGAGACTAAGCGGTGAAAACCGGACATGAGGTCGACATGCGGCGCTGCCACGAAGGGACAGAAACGATCCAAGTTTCTCCATACTGCCTGCCAGTTTCGTGGAGCTCAAGCGCTTTTTGGTACAGAACGGGAAAAGATCACAATTTATTCCTCCCCTCGGAAGCAAGGCCACAGTTCGTGACGCAGATCACATTTTAATGTTCAGCCATGAGTAATCTGAAGGTGAAGACACAAGCAAGACGACCCGAAGGGGGCCAATATGAAAATCGAAATTACCAGCAAAATCATCGACATCACCCCGGCTATCCGCGAGCGCATTGAATCCCGTTTTGACAAGCTCGAGCGTCTTCAGGTGCCTCTTATCACACCCCATGTGATTGTCTCCAAAGAGCGTCTGATGTTCATCGTTGAAGCCACTGCTGGCATCCCCAACGGCAAGCTGTTTGCCCAGGCAGAACATGAGGACTTGTACGCCGCCATCACCGAACTGGGGCAAAAGCTGGAACGCCAGCTCAACCGCCACACCGAAAAACCCATCGCCCGTCGCGCCGCAGCGGCTGGCAAGGAAGTGCCGCAAGAGGATGAAGCCGACGCCTAAACTGCACCACGGCACAGCCAACAACGACAAAGGCGGGATCTCCCCGCCTTTTTGCTGCCCGAATGCCGGCGCTTGCCGCCTTCAGCAACCACTGAGCCAGTGCAGCCTGGCATCCACTCCCGCCTTGAGCGTATCGAGGATCGGCAGTATCAGCAGGGGATCGTCGCGTCTGGGCTGATCCGCCAGCTTGCCCTGCCAGCGCTCCCGTCCAAGCGGCGAGAGGTTGTCATACACGGCAGGCTCCAGCGCAGGCGGGGCGCCGAGCAGCGGCGGTGAGCGCAGCGCCAGCCAGAGCCGCACATCCACCATGGAGCCTCCCTGTTGCAGCCGCTCGTTGAGCAAAGCGGCCTCTTCATCATTTGCACTGCCCTGCAAGGGCGTGGCTGGCGGCAGCTCAAAGCGGCTGCGCCAGACCCGGCTCTCAGCCTTTGCTGGCTGCCTGGGGTCGAACCAGGGCTGCTCTTCCACCGCATCGGTCAGCAGGGCCAGATGCAGGCGAAAGTCAGCCCTGTCTCCGTGCTGGAGATCCTGGTTGAGACGTTGCCCCAGCTGGGCCTCGTCCACCAGCCACTGCTCACGAATGGCGCTGGGTAGCATGAGATAACTCTTGGAAACGGTGGTTTCATCCTTTATCGGCCGCAAATCCGATCCTTTAAGCAGGAAAAATCCCGCCAAGGGGTTCACAACCCCGGCAGATCTGTTAGTATGCGCCTCGCACTTGTGGAGGGGTTCCCGAGTGGCCAAAGGGATCAGACTGTAAATCTGACGGCTCTGCCTTCGAAGGTTCGAATCCTTCTCCCTCCACCATTTCAAGTGCAGTCACGGCACCCGCCGTGGATAAAAATTGGCAATACCCCGTGGAGGGGTTCCCGAGCGGCCAAAGGGATCAGACTGTAAATCTGACGGCTCTGCCTTCGAAGGTTCGAATCCTTCTCCCTCCACCATCATTCAAGAAAACCCGGCCTCGCGCCGGGTTTTCGCTTTTCAGCCCCCCCTCTGTTCATCAGCATCAACGCCGCCAATAAAAACGGGAGGCTTGTGCCTCCCGTTCTTCTCTCTTCCTGCCCGCTACAGGGTGAAGCGATAGAAGATATCCACCGCCTGGGCCACCCCGCTCATGGCCTGCAGGTAGAGCCTGGGCATCAGCTCGTAGCGCAGCTTGAACTCGGCGATGGGGCTGAACACCCCGACCCCGTACTGGAACTGCAGCCCCGGCAGCAGATAGGCCGACAAGGTCACCTGGGTGTTGTCACCACTGCCGGCAGTATCGAGGGCCACGTCGCTCATGCCGAGGGATTCCCCCAGACTGGAGACCACACCGTTGGCCTGGCTGACCGCGCCCGCCACCAACAGGCCGTTGAAGCCGCCATCCTCGCCGCTGGTCTGCAGCCCCTTGCCGCGCAGCAAGTAGGAGAGCTGCTCGGACTGGGCCAGCTGCGGCTCCGAGTAGACGGTGATCTTGGGCTTGCTGGCCGGCCCGGTCACCCGCACCCCCACCGTCACCTTGTCTTCTATGGTATCGGGATCCCGATACGCCTCTATGTTGAGGAACGGCTGATCGAGGGGGCCGGAGAAGAGGATGCGGCCATCCTTGATGATGAGGTTCTGGCCATAGGCCTTGAAGCGCCCATCGTTGAGCACCAGCTGACCGTTGCCCGCCAGCGGCCGCGAGGGATCCTGGCGGATGTTGATGCCGCCCCCCACCTTGGTCTTGAGCCCCATCGCCTCCAGCCGCACGTCGTCACCCAGCCGGATGGCCAGCTTGATCGCCATCGGCAGCGGCGCCGCCTTGGGCACCGGCGGCAGATCGTCGTAGACCACGGTCACATCGTCCGACACCGCCACCGCGCTCTCGGGCAGGCTCTTGACCAGGATCCGCGCCCAGGGGATGTCGACCTGACCGGTGATCCGGGTCTCCTCCCCCAGCGAGATGGCGATGTCCGGGGAGACCCGCACCCGGCCCATGCCCGGATACTGGGCTTCCAGCTCCTTGCCCTGGATGGTGAGGCTGCCTGTGACCGGCAGTTGCGCCCAGCTCAGCCAGCCCCCCAGTGCCAGCGGCCCCTTGCCCACCAGCATGGTGCCATCGAGCTCGGCCCGGTTGCCTTCAATCTTGAGGCGGGTCACCAGCTTGGACAGGGTCACCATGTCGGAGTGGGTCTGCACTTCCCCATCCAGCAGGTTGAGCTGGCCAAACAGCAGCGGCGAGGCCAGGGTACCGTCGAAACGGGCATCGGCCGAGATGACTCCCTGCAGGGAGCGCACCTCGGGGATGAGCGGGGCGAAGGTGGTCAGCTTGAGGTCGTCAAACTTGAGCTGGCCGGAGAGATTGCCGCGACCGGACGGATCCCGGATATAGAGCTTGGTGTCGATGTTGCCGATCTGCTCGGAGGCAAAATCGAGCCGGATCGCCGCCTGCTGGCGCTCGAAGTCCACCCCGAGCTCGAGACGCTGATAGTCGGTCTTGAGCTCGTCGGCTACGAAGGTGCCCGGCGTGGTGCGCACGGTGGCGTGCAGGGTCGGCTGATTGCCGCGCCAGCTGGCCCGTCCGTCGGCGGAGAGCACCGCCTGCCAGCGGAAGTTGTCCGGCAGCCAGGGCCGCAGGCGCTTGAGGTCAAACTGGTTGAGGGCAAACTCCAGGCTGCCCTGCTGAGCCGATACCTGGCTGCCCTTGACGCAGAGGCTGGCCCCTTGGGAGCCGAGGCAGAGATCCCCCATGGTCAGCCGCTGACGCGGCAGGTCGAGGTCGAGGGCCCAGGGCGCGCTCAGCTCCCAGCGCCGCAGCGGCGTCTTCAATTTGAGCTCGCTGAGGGCACCGCGCCAGCGCTCCCCGCGCAGACCGCCGCTCAGCTTGAGGTTGGCCGCCACCGGGTCGCCCTTCATGGTGAGCGACAGGGCGTGCTGGTTGAGATCGCCGCTCAGGTTGAGCGCCAGCTGGCTGAGGCTGGTCGCCCCCTGTACCAGGCTGGCCACCGTCAGGGCCACTTCCCCTGCCGGCTTGTCACCGACCAGGGCATTGCCCTTGATGGCGATCCCCTTCAGATCGGTGCCGGCATAATAGAGGCGGCTGGCAGCCAGCTCTGTGGTGACCCGTGGTGCCTGCTGATTGCCGGTCAGGCGCACCTGCCCCTTGATGTCTCCCTTGAGCCCGGGGTAGAGCCCCGCCAGGTTGGGGGCATTGAGATCCGCATCCAGCTTCCACGCCTGCTGGCTCAGGCTGCCCTTGGCCTGCAGCTGGTTGGGGCCGCTTTGCAGCACCAGCGCCGGGATGGTCCACTCCAGCTGGTCGTTGCCGCTCGCGCTGCCCTTGATGGCCAGCGGATACTGGTTGAGCTTGCCATCCACCTTCAGCTCGGGCAGTTGCAGTTGCCAGTGACCCGCCTCATCGAGCTCGAAACGGCTGGCAATCTTGCCCGCCAGCGCCCCTTTGAGCTCGGGCACCAGCTCGGCCGGGTTGATCCCCTTGAATTCCGTGGTGCCCTGCCAGCGTACCCCCTTGTCCCAGGCGAGCTTGCCGTCCAGCTTGAGCTCCCCCTTGAGGGCGTTGAGCAGCAGGTTGATCTGGTTCAGCTGCGTCAGATCCCCCTTGCCCGTCAGCGCCAGCTTGAAGGGGGGCACATCCGTGCCCTTGCCGGCGGTATTCAAGGCAAACTGGTAGCCGGAGAGCTTGCCCTTGGCACTCAAACTGCCCTTGTCCAGCCGGTAGCTGGGCTCATCTTTGGCGGGCTTGTGCAGCGGCCAGCCCAGGCTCTTCCACTCCAGCCCCGCATCAAAGGGCAAGTCGGGATCGAGGGCCGCCAAGGACCCCTTGAGGTTGGCCGCAACCGGCCCCTTGGCCTGCAGCGCCAATGCCAGCTTGCCCACCGAACCGCCGAGAGTCAGGCTGGCCTGCTGCCCCTGCAGTTCGCCATCCAGCAGCCCCTTGCGGGCCTTGGCATCCAGGGTCAGGGCGAGCGGATAATCGTCTTTGAGCTGGATCTTGCCCTTGAGCGCCAGATCCGCCATGGCATGGCGCAGGGAGAGCTCGCGCAGCGCGATGTCGCTCCCCTCGGCACTGGCCGACAGCAGCAGCTTGTCGAGCCCTTCCACCAATTCACCCTGCTGATAGCGAAACGCCGTGACCTGCAATCCTTCCAGCTGGATGGGGAACGGCAGCCGGATGGCGGGCAGCTCGATGGGGGTCGCCTTGGTTGTCTTTTGCGCCTTGCTCTCATCCGCCGGCTTCGCCTTGGCGATGACAGGCGACTTGGCCGCAGCCTTGTCTTGGGAGCTTGCCTTGGCGGCAGCTGGTTTGGCAGCCTCGGTGGCCTGCGTCTCGGCCAGGGTCACCTTGAGGCCATCCAGCACCGGCCCCTGCACGATCAGCCCCTTGCGGCTGAGGGTGGCGCCGATATCGAGGGACTTGAGGCTCACCCCCACCCCGGGCACCGTCACATCGAGATCCGCCACCTGGAGGCTGTCAACCTGAATTTTCAGGGGCAGCGGGTGCCAGACGAAGGGCTCTGACGGCTCTTCCGGGGTCGGCTCGGAGTCGGCGACCTTGACCACCGGGTGGGTGACGTTCAGGGATTTGATCCAGAGCTTGCCCTGCAGCAGCTTGCCCAGATCCCAGTCCAGCACGGCGCGATCCACCGTGACGTCCACCAGCTCGTCCTGCCAGCCGACCCCTTCCAGGGTCCAGCCATAGCCGAGCTGGCCCGCCACCAGCTCCCCCTTGAGGGAAGGCAAGGCGGCTCTCGCCTGCTGCCACAGCCACTTGTTGCCCTGATGGGTGAAGCCCAGCAGGCTGACGCCGATGAGCAGCAGGAAGATGAGCCCCATCAGCCAGAGAAAAATACGTTTTACCCAGATCACAGTGCAGACCCCCGCGAAAGACGCAGCCGCAGCGGCCAGAGAAAAATACGTTTTGCCCAGATCACAGTGCAGACCCCCGCGAAAGACGCAGCCGCAGCGGCCAGAGAAAGATGCGTTTTACCCAGTTCACAGTGCAGACCCCCGCGAAAGATGCAGCCGCAGCGGCCGGTCAGGAGAACAGAAGAGAAGAGGAGTGGAGCGCGGCCGGATCATAGTTCAGGCCCCAGCGCGAAGTGGAGTCGCAGCGGCTTCTCCTCCTCGGAAATGCCCACCGCCAGGTCGAGCCGGACCTGACCGATGGGGGTCACCCAGCGCACGCCGACCCCGGTGCCTATCTTCCAGGCCTCGCTGTAGTCGACCGTGGCGGTACCGCTGTCGACGAACAGGGCCCCCAGCCACTTGTCGCTGAAGCGGTAGTTGTACTCGGCGCTGGCGACGCTCACGTAGCGACCCCCCAGCAGCTTGCCGTCGCTGCCGCGCGGCGAGATGGTTTCGTAGCCGTAGCCGCGCACCGTCTGATCACCACCGGTAAAGAAGCGCAGCGAAGGCGGCACCAGCGAGAAGCTGTCCCCTATGATGGCGCCCTGTTCAGCCCGCAGCAGGAAGCGGTGATCCTCCCCCAGGGTGCGCAGCCACTTGCTGCGCCCCCACACCCGCACGAAGCTGATGTCGGAGCCCCAGTAGGGGTCGGAAAACTCCAGGGTGAGCTGCTGGCGATCGCCCCAGTCGGGCACCAGACCACCGCGCACCCGCAGCCGCGACCAGGAGACGCCGGGGATCAGCAGCAAGCTGTTGCCCTCGTCGGCGCCCTGGGTATAGATCTCGTTCTCCAGCCGGATGAACACGTCCCGGTCCCAGCTCTCCGGCCGCCGCTTCCAGCGGTGCACGCTGAGGGTGGTCAGGTCGGAGCGGGTATCGTTGTTGTCCTTGTATTGATAACCGGCCTGCAACGAGTAGTAGTCCCGCAGCGGATTGCCCACCGGGATCTGGTAGTCGAAGCTGAGCTCGGCCTCGGGCTGGGAGACCTTGGCGGTGGCGTTGAGCCGGTGGCCGTAGCGGTTGACCCAGGGCTTCTCCCAGGTGGCGCTCATGCGCGGCCCCACGTCGGTGGCATAGCCGATACCCGTTTCAATCTCGTGATCGACCCGGTTGGAAAGAGTCACCTGCACCGGCACCCGGTTGCCCTCGGCCTGGCTGATGAGCGGCTTGATGTCCACCTGCTTGAACAGCTTGGTGGAGGAGACATCCTGCGACATCTCCGCCAGCCGGATCGCCAGATAGGGGTCACCGCTCTTGATGTTGATGAGCGGGCGGATGAGGCGCAGCGCCTCCGGCGTGGCGTCGTAGTGGATCTCGCCGAAGTGGTAGCGCGGGCCGGAGCGAAACAGGATGTAGATCTCGGCAGTGCCCTGATCCGGGAACACCTTGACCTGGCTCTTGCTGATCTTGGCGTCGAAGTAGCCGCGGGCCAGCCCCAGACTGCCCAGATCCGCCTTGATGGATTCGTATTTGCCGTGGTTGAGGGGATCCCCCTCTTTCAGGGGCAGCTTGTCCAACAGCTCGCTGTAGAGCTCGTCGCTGCTGGCATCCCCTTCCAGCAGGATGTCGAGACGGGAGATAATGACCGGCTTGCCCGGCTCCACCTCGATGATCACTTTGGCGGGCGCCTTCTTGTCGCGGCTCAGGGTGATCTTGGGCTGGTAGTAGCCATAGACCTGCAGCGCCTTTTGCACGCTCTCGGTGATCTTGGCGCGGGCCGGACGGTACTGGCGCTCCTGATAGACCGGCAGGGCATTGAGGTAGGCCTCGACGTTGTCCTTGTTCTCCCCCTTCAGTCCCTTGATCTGATAGGTGAGTTTGGCCGCCATGGCAGGCGTGACGAACAGCAGCAGACAGAGGCTCAGTCCCAGCGCGCGAAGCCCACGACGAAAGGCCCGTGCGGGCGGTGAGATCCCTGCAGGCAGGGGCGGATTGCATCCTGTCAAACGTCAATTTCCCCGAAGAACATGATTAAAATAATGCGATATTCAGAACGAATATGAGGCTCACTCGATCGCAAACGCGCCTCATCCTAGCATATCCCCGGCCCGACATCAGAGCGGGGTGACAGCGAATTTCGCCATATTATTGAAGCCTTTGCCCGCGTAGGCTGCGCATTTTTCACACTTTCCCCCGCAGACTTATGCCACTGCGGGCCAAAAAGGGCAATCCATGACCAGCACGGCCATGCCATATGGCCCCTGCCAGCCCATCCGGCCCGGTATCGCGCCATCCCTTGTTGGCCGATGGGCGCGACATCAACTGTCGGCAACTGGTCAAGATAGCGGCAATTCCCTCTCTCAGCGGGCCCGCCAGCTGCATTCTGGCTGCCACTGGGCCGCCCGCCTTGCCCCACTCCCGCAGAGGTAGTGCATTTTATCTTGCAGGATCAAACAGTTGCCATCGCCCAATCAAAGCCTCGTTCAACCCAATCGATTTATCCCGCTGCCCCCCTGCTCACTTCTCGCCCACACTGGGCTTATTGCACCAAGGCTCGCATCCCACCAGAGGAGACACCGCATGCACGCACGCAGCGAACAGATGGCGGACTACATCGCCGATAGACTCGAATTCATCACCTTTCTCGCCTGTTGCAGCGCCCTGCTGGCCCTGCTGACCGGCATGAACGGCCAGCAGGCGCTGGCCTTCACCGCGCTGAACCTGCCGTTCGGGCTCGCCATCCTGCTGGGCATGGCCATGCTGGCACCGCTGCCGACCCACTGGCGCCTGCCGGGCATCACCTTGCTGCTGGCGGGCAGCGCCCTGGCGACCCTGCAACTGGGGGGCAACTGGCTCAATCCGCTGGCCATCTGGAGCCTGCATGCCCTGCTCGGGCTGGAGATCCTCTGGCAGGCACGGCCCAGAACCCGGCTTGCTGCCCGTGCCCGCAGCTGAATTTGCCATGACGGCTGACGCGCGACAGGAATTGGAGTACTCTTTGCGCCCCCGATTTGCCCACCGCCGAGGAGCGTCCCGATGAGAAAAGCCTGTGCCCAGCACATCCTGGTCAAGACCGAGAAAGAGTGTCTGGAGATCAAGGAGAAGATTGCCAAGGGAGCCGACTTCGGCCAGATGGCCAAGCGCTTCTCCACCTGCGCCTCCAGCAAGCGCTTCGGCGATCTGGGGGAGTTTTCGAAAGGCGACATGGTCAAGGCGTTTGACGATGCCGTGTTCAAGGGCGAACTGCTGACCGTGCTCGGCCCGGTGCGCACCAAGTTCGGCTTTCACCTTATCAAGGTGCTCTACCGCAACTGAGTTCAGGGCCCGGTTCAGGGTTCTGGGGTCAGCTCCACCGGCCAGCCGCCGCAGCGGCGGGCATAGAAGCCAAAACGCCAGGGGTGGCGCGCCGCCCAGTCCTCCATCTCGGGCGCCGGGGTGAACCGGCTCTGCGGCCAGAGCGCAACCCGGCTCGGCCGCCCGTGCAGGGCCTGCCAGCGTGTCAGGCTCACCTGGGCCAAGCGCCACTGATAGTCATCCTTCGGCAGCAGGGCTGGCGCAAATGCCAGGCCCCGATTGCAATACTGGCCCTCGCCATCGCGCCCATCCACCAGTTGCCAGAACACGTTGAGCAGATCGCCATAACCCACTTTGACCGGGTCATAGTCGATACGCACCGCCTGGCGCCGCGGCGGCACTTCCCGCCAGCTCGACCCCGTCGCCGCCAGCTGGCTGACGTAGCCCGGCTCCACCCGACTGACCCCTGGCAGGGTCTCGTAGACGGCTTCGGCGCGCCACATGTCCCCCGCTGCCAGCACGGCACTGTCCGCCCACAGCGGAACGCTTGGGAAAAGCAGCAAGATTGAGATAAATTTACTAACGTTATCAGTCAATTAAGTTTATCCTTCTGGGCACTTGTCCATCATAACCAGTGGATCCCCGTTATGCCCAGATATTTGTGGTGGCCGCTTCTGGCCTGGTTGCTGCCGCTCGCCGGCGCCCTCGGCAGCCGTGTTCACCTCTGGCCCTGGTGGCTGGGGTTCGCCATCAGCCTGCTCGGGGCCCTCGTCTCCCTCGTCTTGCTGGCTCGCCTGCCCTGGTCTCGCAGCCGCTGTGCTAATGGCTGGGGCGCCGCGCCACTGCTGTTGCCCCTGGCCTTCGTGGTGCAGGCACTGCGCACGCCGCTGGTCAACGATGTGAGCACGGATCCCAACAACCCGCCCCAGTTGCACTGGGCCAGCGAGCTCAGAACGGCGCAGGATCTGCCGATTAATCCGGCCCCCTTGAAAGCATTTGAGGGTAAACCCGGTCCTCTCTTTACCAGCTCCTCCCCGGTCGAGGTGATCACCGAGGCACACGCCTTGATGGAGCAGCTCGGCTGGCAGGTGCGACCAAGCCCGGAAGGGCTCGAGGCGGTGGTCACCACCGGCTGGTTCGGTTTTCAGGATGACGTGGCGCTGCGAGTCTTTGCCGGGCCCAAGGAGACCCGCATCGACATGCGCTCCGCCTCCCGTCAGGGGCAGAGCGACCTGGGCACCAACCGGGCCCGCATAGAAGAGTTTCTGATCCGCCTCAACGAGCGGCTGGGTCAGGCCTACAAACCCAATTTGAAGCAATAAGAAGGTCATCCATGCGCGTCGAGGTCAAGCCCGATCGGGAATATGCCTGGTTCATCCGCCCCTTTTTCTGGCTGCAACAGCGCAACTACGGCCAGGTGCTCATTCCGGGCAAGTGCTGGGGCCGCTCGCCGCGCCTGTTTGCCGCCGTCGCCACCCTCTATGGCGTCATCAACCGCAAGCGCTCCCCCATCGACCCCGTGCTGCGCTCTCTGGTGACGGTGCGGGTTTCCCAGCTCAACTGGTGCCGCTTCTGTGTCGACATCAACGCCATGACCCTCATCAAGCGGGCGGGCTCCAGCGAGAAGGTGGAGGCGCTCGCCAACTGGCGCGAAAGCCCCTTGTTCGATGAGCGGGAGCGGGCCGTGCTCGACTACACCGAGGCAATGACGGGGCTGGATGGAGTCAGCGATGAGCAGGCCGCCCGCCTCAAGCCCTGGTTTGACGACGACGCCATGGTGGAACTGACCGGCCTCATCGCCTTCCAGAATATGTCGGCCAAGTTCAACGCCGCCCTCGATATCGCCCCGCAGGGCTTCTGCCAACTGCCGGTGCAGCCAGTGCGTCCGCAACCGGATAACAAGGACGCCTGATGAGCGGCTCCCGTCTGCTGCTGGTGCTGGTGATGGGCTGCCTCATCGGCGCCTTTTTCGCCTTCGACCTTGGCCACTACCTGAGCCTGCCCCAGCTGCAGGCCCGTCAGGCCGAGCTGGCCGCCTTGGTCGACCGCCATTTCGTCAGCGCCGCCCTGCTGTTTGTCGCCGTCTATGTGGTGAGCACCGCTCTCTCCCTGCCCGGCGCCAGCCTGCTCACCCTGGCTGGCAGCGCCGTGTTCGGCGTTGCCTGGGGGCTGCTGCTGGTCTCCTTTGCCAGCAGCATTGGCGCGACCCTGGCCTTTCTCAGCGCCCGCTTTTTGCTGCGCGACTGGGTCGAGCGGCGCTTTGGCGACAAGCTAGCCAGCTTGCAGACTGGCATGAAGAAGGAAGGAGCGCTTTATCTGCTGAGCCTGCGCCTCATCCCCATCTTCCCCTTCTTTCTGGTCAACCTGCTGATGGGGCTCACTCCCATCAGAGTCAGCACCTACTACTGGGTGAGCCAGCTCGGCATGCTGCCCGGCACCTTCGTCTACGTGCTGGCGGGCAGCGAGCTCGCCAACCTCACCAGCACCGGCAATATCCTCTCCCCCGGTCTGATGGTGGCGCTGACCCTGCTCGGGCTGATGCCGGTGCTGCTCAAAGGTCTGCAGCGGCGCCTCGCCCTGCATCGGTTGCACGCCCCCTACCGCAAGCCAACCCGCTATGACTACAACCTGCTGGTGATTGGCGCCGGGGCAGGCGGCCTCGTGACCAGCTATATCGCCGCGGCGGTGAAAGCCAAGGTGGCGCTCATCGAGAAGCACAAGATGGGCGGCGATTGCCTCAACAGCGGCTGCGTCCCCTCCAAGGCGCTGATCCGAAGCGCCCGCTTTGCCGCCGAGCAGCGCCGGGCCAGTGAGCTGGGCTTTGGCCCAAGCCAAACCAGCGCCGATTTCGCCGCCGTGATGGAGCGGGTCGCCCGCGTCATCAAGGAGGTCGAACCCCACGATTCGGTAGAGCGCTATGAAGGACTCGGAGTGGAGTGCATCGAAGGGGAGGCGCGGCTGGTCTCCCCCTGGGAGGTGGAGGTGAACGGCCAACGCCTTGCCAGCCGCCATATCGTGCTCGCCACCGGCGCCCGGCCGCTGGTGCCCACGCTGCCGGGCCTTGAGCAGGTGCCTTGGCTCACCTCCGACACCCTCTGGCAACTGCGCACTGCGCCGCGCCAGCTGCTGGTGTTGGGCGGCGGCCCCATCGGCTGCGAGCTGGCCCAGAGTTTTGCCCTGCTCGGCATTCCCGTTACCTTGGTGGAGATCTCGGATCAGCTGCTGCCCCGCGAAGAGCGGGAAGTGGCCGAGCTGCTGGCAGAGCAGCTGGCCCGCGATGGCGTGCGGGTGCTCACCGGCTGGCGCGCCGAACGAGCCGACTATCTGCCTGCGGCCGAGGGGGAGCTCTCCATCCGGCTGCAACTGCGCCGAGGCGAAGAAATGCAGGTGGTGGAAGGGGATCAACTGCTGCTGGCGCTGGGCCGGGTCGCCAACGTCAGCGGCTTCGGGCTCGAAGCGCTGGGGGTGGAGCTGGCGCCGCGCGGCACGGTGGCGGTCGATGGCTTCCTCACCACCAACTACCCCAGCATTCTGGCGGTGGGGGACGTAGCGGGCCCTTACCAGCTCACCCATGCCGCCGCCCATCAGGGCTGGTATGCCGCGGTCAATGCCCTGTTCAGTCCGTTCAAGCGCTTTCGGGCCGACTATCGGGTCATGCCGGCCGCCATCTACACCACCCCAGAAATCGCCCGGGTCGGCCTCAATCAGAAAGAGGCCAGGGCGCAGGGCATCCCCTTCGAGCTGACCCGCTTCGAGCTGGCCGAGCTGGACAGGGCCATCGCCGACGGCGAGCGTCAGGGCTTTATCGAGGTGCTCACCGTACCCGGCAAGGATCAGATCCTGGGGGCCACAATAGTGGGCACTCACGCCGGCGAGCGGATCGCAGAGTTCGTGCTCGCCATGCGCCACCGCCTCGGCCTTGGCAAGATCCTCGCCACCATCCACGCCTACCCCACCCTGATGGAGGGGAACAAGTATCTGGCGGGCGAGTGGCGACGGGCCCGTCAGCCCGCCACCCTGCTGGCGTTGTTGACCCGTTATCACCGCTGGCGCCGCGGCGCCTGACCCAACTCCAGGTAACCCAGATGCGACACTCATTGCCCTCGTTCAAACAGCTGCTGCGCACCCTGCCCCTGCTGGCAGGCAGCCTTCTCTTTACTCAGGCCAACGCCGGCGACAACCCGCAGTGGCAGCAAACTCTCGAGGAGGCCAAGGGGCAGACCGTCTACTTCAACGCCTGGGGCGGCAGCCCGGAGATCAACGCCTATCTGGTGTGGGCCGGCCAGGAGCTGGCGCGCGAATACCAGGTCAAGCTGGTGCAGGTGAAGGTGGACGACATCGCCCAGAGCGTCAGCCAACTGCTGGCCAACAAGCAGGCCGGCAAGCACAGTGGCGGCCCCATCGACCTGCTCTGGGTCAACGGCGAGAACTTCAAGGCGCTCAAGGAGCAGGGGCTGCTCGGCGCCCCCTTTACCCGTGAGCTGCCCAACATGGCGCTGGTCGACGGCGCCCTGCCGGTGAGTGAGGACTTCACCGTGCCGGTGGAGGGGCTGGAAGCCCCCTGGGGTATCGGCCAGCTCAACCTGATGGTCAACGGCGAAGAGGTCAAACAGCTGCCCACCTCGGCGGCGGCCCTGCTCGCCTGGGCCAAGGCCCACCCCGGCCGCTTCACCTATCCCAAGCCGCCCCAGTTCCACGGATCCAGCTTCCTCAAGCAGATCTTGCTGGAGCTGACCCCGGACCCCGCCCCCCTCTATCGGGAGGCGACCGAGAGCGATTTTGCCAGGGTTACCGCCCCGCTCTGGGCCTGGCTGGATGAGCTGCACCCGACGCTCTGGCGCAAGGGCAAGCTGTTCCCCACCAGCGCCGCCGAGACCCGCCAGCAGCTCGATGACGGCGAGCTGGCGATGGCCATCAGCTTCAACCCGCAAGAGGCGCAGAGCGCGGTGCAAAACGGCACCCTGCCCCCCAGCGTTGTGGCGGTAGCCATGGCGAAAGGGGCGCTCACCAACAGCCACTTCCTCGCCATCCCCTTCAACGCCAACGCCCGCGCCGGCGCCAAGGTGGTGGCCAACTTCCTGCTGAGCCCCGCCGCCCAGGCGCGCAAGGCCGAACCCGCCTTCTGGGGCGATCCCAGCGTGCTGCGGGCCGATGCCCTGCCCGCCACCCAGCAGCCGGTACCGGCGCTGCGCTTCAAGGCGGTGGCCGAACCTCACCCCAGCTGGCAGCTCAGGCTCGAAGCGGCCTGGGCCGAGCGTTACGGCCACTGATGAGCCGGTTCGGCCACTCTTCGCTTGATTGGCGCCCCCTGTTCACGGCAGGGTGCGCTCTGGTTTTTGGCCTGCCGCTGCTGGCGGGGGGCTGGCAACTGCTGGCTGAGGGATTGACCCGACCCCACCTGCAATTGCTGCTGACCCAACCGGGCCTCTGGCACTCGGCGCTGCTGAGCCTGTGGATTGGCGCCGCCTCGACCCTGGCCAGCCTGCTGCTGACCGCCCTGCTGCTGGCCCACAGCGACAGCCGGGCCGTCGGCTGGCTGCGCCGGCTGCTCTCGCCCTTGCTGGCGCTGCCTCACGTCGCCTTTGCCATCGGCTTTGCCTTTCTGCTCGCCCCCTCCGGCTGGTTGCTGCGTCTGCTCTCGCCGACCCTCACCGGGTTCGAGCTGCCCCCCGACTGGCAGACCCTGCGCGATCCCGCCGGGCTCGGGCTCATTCTCGCCTTGACCCTCAAGGAGACCCCCTTCCTGCTGCTGATGGCGCTCGGCGCGCAAGACCCCGCCAGGGTGGCGCGCCAGCAGTGGTTGGGGGCCAACCTTGGCTTCAGCGCCCCCCAGATCTGGTGGCGCCTGCTGCTGCCGGCGCTGTGGCCCGCCTTGCGTCTGCCCCTCTATGCGGTGGCTGCCTACGGGGTGGCGGTGGTGGATCTGGCCCAGTTGCTCGGACCCGATGCCCCCGCTCCGCTGGCTGTGCGCCTGTGGCTCTGGTATCAGGACCCGGATCTGGTCTGGCGCGGCGCCACCGCCAGCGGCGCCCTGCTGCTGCTCGCCATCACCGGGCTGCTGCTGGCCCTGCTGCGGTTGCTGGAGCTGGCCCATCGAACCCTTGGCAAACCCGGCTGGCTCGATGGCAGGCGAGCAAACCCAAGCACTCTTGGCCGCACCCTTGCCACCGGCAGCGTGGTGACGCTGATCGTCCTCAATCTGGCGGTGCTGGCCGCCCTGCTGCTCTGGTCGCTGACCCGGCGCTGGCCCTTTCCCGCCCTCTGGCCAAGCCAGTGGAGCGGCCGCTATTGGCTCGACCTGCTGCCGACCCTGTCGCCGCTGCTGACCACCAGCATCCTGCTGGCGCTGGCGAGCGGGGCGATAGCGCTGGTGATGGCGGTGCTGAGCCTGGAGGCGCAGGCCGGCCGCCGCCCCTGGCCGCTCTGGCTCATCTGCCTGCCGCTCTTGCTGCCCCAGGCCAGCCTGCTGTTTGGCATTCGGCTCGGGGTGGACTGGTTCAGCCTCGGGTGGGGGGGCAATAGCATCGGCTGGCGCTGGGTACTCTGGAGCCAGCTGCTGTTTGTCCTTCCCTACGTTTATTTGTGTCTGCACGGCCCCTATCGCCAGTTCGACCCGCGGATCACCCAGAGTGCCCTGCTGCTGGGGGCGACCCCGTGGCGAGCCTGGTGGCAGGTGAAAGGGCCGCTGCTGGCCCGTCCGCTGTTGTTTGCCTTCGGCGTCGGAGCCGCTGTGAGTCTGGCCCAATACCTGCCGACCCTGCTGTTTGGCGCAGGGCGGGTGGTCACCATCACCACCGAGGCGGTGGCCATCGGCAGCGGCCTCAACCGGCGGCTGGCGGGCCTCTACGGCCTGCTGCAACTGCTGCTGCCGCTCGTCATCTATCTGCTGGCGCTCTGGCTGCCGGCGCGACTCAACCCGGCGCTCAAAGGGGGCGGCTAACGATGAACAACAACCATGACAACAGCCCCATGCTGAGCACCACGCCTCTTCGCCTCTATCTGGAGGAGAACCTGCTGCTCTCGCTGCCCGCCCTGCAGGTGGCGCCGGGCGAGGTATTGACCCTGATGGGCCCCAGTGGCTGTGGCAAGAGCTCGCTGTTGGCGGCGCTGGCGGGGGTGCTGCCCGCAAGCGGCCCCATCCGGCTGGAGGGGGACGTGACCCTCGGCGCACGCCGGCTCACCCAGCTGCCGCCCCAGGCCCGGCGCATCGGCATGCTGTTTCAGGATGATCTGCTGTTCGACCACCTGACGGTGGCGGAGAACCTGATGTTTGGCATGCCGGCCAGCGTGAAGGGGCACAGGGCGCGGCTGGAAAAGGCGGTGGCCGCGCTGGCACAGGTCGCGCTGGCGGATCAGGCTGACAAGCTGCCGCAACAGCTCTCCGGCGGCCAGAAGGCCCGCGTCAGCCTGCTGCGGGCGCTGCTGGCCGAGCCCGAGGCATTGTTGTTGGACGAGCCCTTCTCCCGCCTCGACAAGCAGCTGCGGGCCGCCTTTCGCGAACTGGTGTTCGCGCAGATCAAGGCACTGGCCATCCCCGCCATGCTGGTGACCCACGACGAAGACGACGCGCCGGGCACCATACTCCAGCTCACCGAATCCTGTTTTTGACCGAGGAGTTCACCTTGTTTGACCGCCACCTGATCCCCGTTATCCGCAGCCCCCTCACCCGGCTCGCCAGACCGCTCTGCCGCGTTGGGATCAGCGCCAACCAGGTAAGCCTCACCGGCTTTGCCATCGGCATGCTGGCGTTGCCGCTGCTGGCCTTTGGCTGCTATCAATGGGCGCTGGCGGCCATCCTGCTCAACCGGCTGCTGGACGGGCTCGATGGCGCCGTGGCGCGGGAAACCGGCATCACTGACTGCGGCGGCTTTCTCGATATCACGCTCGATTTCATCTTCTACGCCGCCGTGGTACTGGGCTTTGCCCTCGCCGCCCCCGCCAATGCGCTGCCCGCCGCCACCCTGCTGTTTGCCTTCATGGGCACCGGCTCGAGCTTTCTGGCGTTTGCCATCATGGCCGGCAAGCGGGGCATCGACAATCCGGTCTACCACCACAAGTCCCTCTACTATCTGGGCGGCCTCACCGAGGGGAGCGAGACCATCGCCCTGTTCGTGCTGATGTGCCTGTGGCCCGCCGCCTTCGCCCCGCTCGCCTACGGCTTTGCCCTGCTCTGCGCCATCACCACCCTCACCCGACTCTGGAGCGGTTACCACACCCTGCGTTGAGGCAGGACGGCAGGAAGAGCCCGCTACGGAACACTTGCGCATGGACGACAATGTTTTACCATGGCGACACTCTTTTTCAGGCTCATGAGAACCTTATGCGTCGCCTTGTCTCCGTGCTCACCCTCTCCCTGTTTCCCATGCTCTATGGCTGCAGCAGCACGCCGGCTGCCAAGCCCGTGGTCAAGCCCCAGCCCAACAGCGCCTTCATCAACCAGACGCCGCCGAGCAAACCCTTCTACGGGCAGGTGAGCCAGCCGGGTGTCAGCAAGGGGGACTTCGCCAATCGCGCCAACGTGGACAACTTCGTGCAGCGGATGGTGCAAAAACACGGCTTCGACGGCGCCGAGCTGCACCGGGTGCTGGCCCAGGCCGAGCGCTATGACTGGATCATCCGCCTGATGGATGCCCAGGCCCCCACCACCACGCCGCCCACCGGCCCGACCGGTGCCTGGAATCGCTACCGCGCCAAGTTCATCACCCCGGACAACGTACAGAACGGCGTCAGCTTCTGGCGTGAGTACGAGAACGAGCTCAACCGTGCCCAGCAGGTGTATGGGGTGCCGCCGGAGATCATCGTCGGTATCATAGGCGTGGAGACCCGCTGGGGCCGGGTGATGGGCAAGACCCGCATCCTGGATGCGCTGGCGACCCTGGCGTTCGACTACCCGCGCCGGGCCGAGTTCTTCACCAGCGAGCTGGAATCCTTCCTGGTGATGACCCGCGACGAGGGGATGGATCCTACCGCACCCAAGGGCTCCTACGCCGGCGCCATGGGCTACGGCCAGTTCATGCCCTCCAGCTTCCAGCGCTACGCGGTGGACTTCAACGGCAACGGCCACACCAACCTGTGGGATCCGGTGGATGCCATCGGCAGCGTGGCCAACTACTTCAAGGCCCACGGCTGGGAGAAAGGGCAACCGGTGGCGGTGCGCGGTCAGGGCCAACTGCCCGGCTACGAGCACGGCTTCCAGACCCGCTACCCGGTCGCTTCCCTGCGCCGCGCCGGGCTGACCCCCACCAGCACCCTTGGCAACCACAGCGAGGCGAGCCTGCTGCGCCTGGATGTGGGCACCGGCTATCAGTACTGGTACGGCCTGCCCAACTTCTACACCATCACCCGCTACAACCACAGCACCCACTACGCCATGGCGGTGTGGAAGCTGGGACTGGCGGTGAAAGATGCCCGCGGCGGTTACTAAGTCGGTCGGATAAAAAAGGCGGCCCTCAGGGCCGCCTCGTCAACCATCCACACTGCGCCTTTGGGCGCAGTGTGCGTTTACAGTGCCCCCACCTTCGCCAGACGATCCAGCTCGGCAAGCAGGGCGGCCGGCTCGACCCGACGGGTGTAATCGGCGTTGATGAAGTGGTAGAGCACGGTGCGGTCCTGACCGATGATGTAGCTGGCCGGCACCGGCAGAGTGAAGCTCTCGTCGCCGTTGCTCGCCGGGATGTCAATGCCAAAGCCGGCATAGATGGGCCTGAGCGCCTCCGGCAGCTCGAACACCAGTCCCAACTCTGCCGAGACCCGGTTGCCCTCGTCGCTCAGCACGGTGATCGCCAGCCCGTTGGCGGTGAGGGTATCCTGCGCCGAACTGGGGGTTTCCGGCGTCATGCCGATGAGGTTCACGCCGCGCTCGCGCAGCGCCGGCAACACGGCGTTGAGCGCCTGCATCTCCATGTTGCAGTAGGGACACCAGCCACCGCGATAGATGTTGAGCAGCACCGGGCCCTCCGCCAGATAGTGGGAGAGCGGGCGCACCACCCCGTGCTGATCCGGCAGGGCGAAATCGGGCATCCGCTCTCCGCGCCCGAGCGCCCCCTGCTCCAACCCGCTTGCCTGCAGGCTGCGGGTCGCCTCCTCCATCAGGGCCAGTACCGGGGCCGGTACCTGGCGCTGCTTCTGCTCATCGTACGCTTTGATTTTTTGCTCGAGTGTGTGCATCATGACCATCCTTTTTGTAGTGGTCGCTACAATATCAAGCGGACCACACCCCATGGTCAAGTTGTTTTTTAGCGATCACTCCAAAATGGAGTTTCACAAGGCAGGACTCGAGATGGCAAGACCCGCATCATTTGACAGAGAACAGGTACTGGAAATCGCCCTCAACGCCTTCTGGGATACCGGCTTCAGCAACACCGGCATTGCCGCGCTGGTCGAACGGATGGGGCTCAAGCCCAGCAGCCTGTATGGCGCCTTCAGCTCAAAGGAGGGGTTGTTCATGGAGGTGCTGCAGCGCTATTCGGCGCAGAGCCTGGCGCAGATCGAGCAGATCCTGAACTCGGCTGCCTCCCCGCTGGCGGGCGTGCAGGCCCTGCTCGATGCAGTGGCCCGGGATGCCATTGCCAGCGAGGCGCACCGTGGCTGCCTGCTGGTCAACACCTTGCTGGAGATCGGCCGCCACCACCCGTTCATTCAGGAGACCGCCAGCAGCCACCTCGCCGAGGTCGAGCTGCGGGTCAGCGCAGCCTTGCGCCAGGCGCAGGCGGCAGGGGAGCTGGCCGCCGGGCGCGACGTCGACGCCACCGCCGCCTTGCTGATGACCATGGTGTGGGGATTGCGCGTACTGGGCCGCACCCATCCGCCCGCCACCAAGGTGAACGCGGTACTGGCCCAGATGCGGGCCATTCTGTCTGCGGACGCATGACAACCGCTCACCAGGCTACGGGGTTCACTCGTTTTCCAGCAGCCAGCGCTTGAGCAGGACGGCCAGCTGCTCCTGCTCGGCCAGGGTCAATGGCGCCAGCAGGCGCCGCTCGTTGGCCACGTGCCGCTCCACCGCCCGGTCAACCAATTCCCGTCCCGCGTCGGTCAGGCAGACCAGCAGGCTGCGCCGATCGCTCGGGGCGGCCTGACGTTCCACCAAGCCTCGCTCTGCCAGTTTGTCCAGGCGGGCGGTCATGGCCCCCGAGCTCAACATGGCGGATTGATAGAGCACGGTCGGGGTGAGCGGTTCACCGGCCCGGCGCAGGGTCGCCAGAATGTCGAAATCGCTGCCGAGCAGGCCGCACTCCTTGAGCTCCTCGCTCACCTCCCGTCCGGCGATCGCCGCCATTCGCGCCACCCGTCCCAGCACGCCCATGGGAGAGCAGTCGAGATCCGGTCGCTGCCGGGCCCACTGGGCCAGCAGCAGGTCTACATGATCTGATTCCATCTTCGGCCACTTATCTTTTCATCGAGATACTTGATGGTAAACCAATTTGAGGCTAATTTATCTTTACTTAAAGATACTTTATAAAGAGACAAGTTCATGCCCATGCTGATCGCCCTGCTGGCCCCTTTGCTCTGGGGCAGCACCTATGCCGTCGTCAGCCTCTCTCTGACCGACTACTCCCCCTACTGGGTGGCTGTGTGGCGGGCGTTGCCGGCCGGGTTGCTCCTGTTGCTGGTACGCCCGCGCCTGCCGCCCCTGCCCTGGGGAAAGCAGTGCCTGCTGGCGTTTTGTAACATCGCTGCGTTTTTTGCCCTGCTGTTCGTGGCCGCCTTCCGGCTGCCCGGAGCCGTGGCGGGCACCCTGGGGGCCACTCTGCCGCTGGTCTTGATGTTGCTGGCCTGGTTGCAAGATGGCGTCAGGCCGACCCTGAAATGGCTGCTGCTGGGCCTGATGGGGCTGGGCGGGGTCTTGTTGCTGCTCAACCCTTCCGCCAATCTGGACCCTGTCGGCGTCACCTGCGCCCTGCTGGCCACCCTGCTCATCGGCCAGTCCAGCCGCTGGATGCAGCGCTGGCCGGTCAGCGATCTGCTGGCGCTGACCGCCTGGCAGCTGCTGCTGGGCGGCCTGATGCTGATCCCGCTCGCCTGGTGGCTGGCCGGCCCCATGCCAATGCCGCAGCCGGCAAGCGCTACCGGCCTGCTCTGGCTGATCCTGCTCAACACGGCGCTGGCCTACTGGGCCTGGCTGTGGGGACTCAAGCGCCACGGCCCGGAGGTGATGGGCATGCTGGCCCTCACCAACCCCATGGTGGCAGTCTCCTGCGGTGTGCTGATGGTGGGGGAAACGCTGGATGCTCGCCAATGGCTCGGCATCGGGGTGATCCTGCTCTCCCTGTTCCTGATGAAGCTGCCTGCTCGCCCCTTCTTCAAACGCTGGCAGGCCCGCCGGGCGAGCACCGGCCAGTGCAGCAGGCCGTGACATCCAGCTCAAGCGCAATAAAAAAGAGGAGCCATCAAGGCTCCTCTTTCACATTCCGCGGGTGCTTGAGTCGAACTCAGACCCCGGCCTTGGCCAGGGCGGCGGAGACGATCTGCTGGGCTTCCTGCTGGATGAGGTCCAGGTGCGCCTCGCCCTTGAAGCTCTCCATGTAGATCTTGTAGATGGACTCGGTACCGGAGGGGCGCGCCGCGAACCAGCCGTTCTCGGTCACCACCTTGAGGCCGCCGATGGCGGCATCGTTGCCCGGCGCCTTGGTCAGCTTGGCGATGATGGGCTCGCCGGCCAGGGTGGAGGCTTCCACCAGCGCCGGATCCAGCTTGGAGAGCACCGCCTTCTGGGCGCTGTTGGCCGGGGCATCGATGCGACGATAGCTGGAGCGACCGAACTTGGCTTCCAGTGCGTCGTAGTGGGCCTGCGGATCCTTGCCGGTCACAGCCAGAATTTCCGCTGCCAGCAGCGCCAGGATGAAACCATCCTTGTCGGTGGTCCAGACGGTACCGTCTTTGCGCAGGAAGGAGGCGCCCGCGCTCTCCTCGCCGCCAAAGCCGAACTCGCCGCTGTAGAGGCCATCCACGAACCACTTAAAGCCGACCGGCACCTCTTTGAGGGTGCGGCCAATCTCGCCGGCCACCCGGTCGATCATGGAAGAGGAGACCAGCGTCTTGCCAACGGCTGCATCGGCAGACCAGCCGGTGCGATGGGTAAACAGATACTGGATCGCCACCGCCAGATAGTGGTTCGGGTTCATCAGGCCCGACTTGGTGACGATGCCGTGACGGTCGTAGTCAGGGTCGTTGCCAAGGGCGATGTCGAACTTGTCCTTGAGGGCAATCAGGCTGGCCATGGCGAACGGGCTGGAGCAGTCCATCCGGATCTTGCCGTCTTTGTCCAGGGTCATGAAGGAGAAGGTCGGGTCGACCTTGTAGTTCACCACTTCGATGTTCAGACCATAGGTCTTGGCGATGACGTCCCAGTAGGCGACGCCGGAGCCGCCCAGCGGATCGACACCGATCTTGATGCCGGCCTGCTTGATGGCCTCCATGTCCAGCACGTTTTTCAGGTCATCCACATAGGGAGTGACATAGTCGTGCAGGGCCACGAACGGGCTCTTGAGCGCCTCGGCGAACGGCATGCGCTTCACCCCGGCCAGACCCGCTTCCAGAATCGCGTTGGCGCGATCCTCCACCCACTTGGTGATCTCCCCTTCGGCGGGACCGCCGTGGGGCGGGTTGTATTTGAAGCCACCGTCTTCCGGCGGGTTGTGGGACGGGGTGATCACCACGCCGTCGGCGCGCGCGGCAGGCTTGCTGGCATTGTGGCGCAGAATGGCGTGAGAGATGACCGGGGTCGGGGTGAAGCCGAGGCCGGCCTGAATGCGGGTCTCGACGCCGTTGGCCGCCAGCACTTCCACCGCGCTGGCAAAGGCGGATTCAGACAGTGCGTGGGTATCCATGCCGACAAACAGCGGACCCGTGATGCCGGCCTGCTGACGATACTCCACCAGCGCCTGGGTCACCGCCAGGATGTGGGATTCGGTGAAGGCGTTGTGCAGGGCGCTGCCGCGGTGACCGGAGGTGCCGAAGGCAACCCGCTGCTCGGGGCGGCTCATGTCGGGCTTGTTGAGGTAGTAGGCGCTGACCAGACGGGGGATGTTGGTCAGGTCGCTCAAACGGGCCGGCTGACCGGCGTGGGAATGCTGTGCCATGGCGTTGTCCTTGCTTGATGGCGGCCTTGCCCGGCAAGGCCTGAGTCTGATGAACCGTTAAATTGCGCCGCACACCCGGGCGATCACCTCGTCACCATACCCCATGCTGGTCATCAGCTGGGCCACCATGTTCTGCTTGCGACTGGTGTTGGTGTTGGTGATCACCCAGAACGGGGTTTGTGGCACCGGCTTGGGCTTGGTGGTGCTGCCGCTGGCGCGCAGGGCATCGGGATCCCGCGAGAAATAGACGCGCTTGCGCCCCTTGATTTCGGTGGCCTGGGTAAACCCGACCGGGTCATCCCGGTAGAGGGTACTGAGCACCTGCATGAAGCGGTTGATGGACTTCTCTTCTTTTTGCAGCTCGCCGGAGTCGAGCAGCGCCTCCAGCCCCATGGCATCGGCCACGGCGTGCGGCTGGGCCGTCGTCACCGGCTCGGCCACAGGCGCAGCCTGGTTGGCGGGCTGTTCCAGCAGGCGGCGCAGGATATCGGAGGCACTCTCGCCGATGTGCCGGGTCTGGCTGGCGATATAGAAGTAGAGATCGTCATCAAGCTCGATGGTTTTCATAGGGATGCGCTGGACTCGTCGAAATTCGGATGCGGCGATTATACATAGGCAAACCCGGCAGCCCAAGCAAGGGGCGGACAGATGTGCATGAATCTCATCGAGAATACGGCATAATAGCGGGCCAAGTGTGTGATCCGTCGCACTGATAGCCGATCTGGCAGACTTTTTTAGAAAAAAAACCACACTTTTTTGCTCCGCAATGAGTGAAATCCTTTTCTTTCCAGTGTGTTAAATCACAACGTGCAACGCACTCACGACCGACAAGGTGTCATTTTGCAACAAAACCCATTATTGAACTTCAAGGAGCAGGGCCAGGGCCAACCCGTCGTGCTGATCCACGGGCTGTTCGGCAGCCTCGACAACCTCGGCCTGCTGGCGCGCCCGCTGAGCGAACAATACCGGGTCATCAGCGTCGATCTGCGCAACCACGGCGCCTCCTTTCACTCCGACGAGATGAGCTACCCGGCCCAGGCCGCCGATCTGCTCGCCCTGCTGGATCGGCTCGGGCTTGAGCAGGTGGCCATCGTGGGTCACTCCATGGGGGGCAAGGTGGGCATGCAGCTGGCCAAGCTCGCGCCAACGCGCGTTGCCAAGCTGGTGGTGGCCGATATCGCGCCGGTCGCCTACCCCCACGCCCGCCACCAGAATGTGTTTGCCGGCCTCAACGCCACCCTCGAACAGGCTCCGCAAAGCCGCAGCGAGGCGGAAGCCATCCTGGCGCAGCACATCGAGATCGCCGGCGTGCGCCAGTTCCTGCTCAAGTCGTTTGCCAAAACCGGGCACGGCTGGGGCTGGCGCTTCAACGTCCCGGCCCTTGAGCGCAACTACGCCAACATCATGGGCTGGCCCGATGCACAGAGCCGTTTCGAGGGCCCAGCGCTCTTCATCAAGGGGGGGGATTCCGACTACATGCAGCCCGAGCATACCGAGACGGTGATGGCGCAATTCCCCGCCGCCAAGGCCCGGGTCATCGCCGGTACCGGTCACTGGCTGCACGCGGAAAAGCCGGTTTTGTTCAACAAACTGGTTGTGGATTTCCTGTCGACAGGCGGTTAACAGTTTCAAATCCTTTGTGATATAGTGCGCCCGTCATAAGGAGTGTGCGCAATCCATGCTAAGTGAACATATCGACCTGATTGAGAGTCTGGGCCTGAAGTTATTCTTTGTGGCCATTTTCGTATTGATTGGCCTGGCCATTCAGGACGTGCTCAAACGCGGCAACGTGCCCCGTTTTGGCCGACTCATCGTCTGGTTGGTACTCTTCCTGGGTTGTGCAGGTTTTGTCGCCAAGGGGCTGATCGAACTGGGCTGGGAAGGCTCAGGCATCGGCTAACTTATTTTCATCTGTGATGTATGGCCAAACAGCAAACTGATCGAACAACACTGGATCTGTTCGCAAATGAGAAGCGCCCCGGCAGGCCAAAGACCAACCCACTCCCCCGTGAGACCCAGCTCAAGATCAACAAGCGCAACCAGCTCAAGCGCGATCGGGAGAACGGTTTGAAGCGGGTAGAGTTAAAGGTGGAGGCCGAGTTGCTGGAACGCCTGAACCAACTTGCGTTACAACAGAACGTCAGCCGAGCCGAGCTGATCCAATCTATCCTGAAGCAACAGATTGAGTCTGCACATGCTGCAGGCATCACAATCTGACCGTTAAGCATTAACACCAGATACGGGTAACTAAACACTATGGCTAGTGTAGGTCTGTTTTTCGGCAGCGATACCGGTAATACCGAAGCTGTCGCCAAGATGATCCAGAAAGAACTGGGCAAACAACTGATTGAAGTCCGTGACATTGCCAAGAGCAGCAAGGCCGACATCGACAGCTTCGATCTGCTGATGTTCGGTATCCCGACTTGGTACTATGGCGAAGCCCAGGCCGACTGGGACGACTTCTTCCCCGAGCTGGAAGAGATCGACTTCACCAACAAGCTGGTCGCCATTTTCGGTTGCGGCGATCAGGAAGACTATGCCGAGTACTTCCTCGACGCCATGGGCACCCTGCGTGACATCGTCGAAGCCAAAGGCGCCATCGTCATCGGCAACTGGCCAACCGCCGGCTACGAATTCGAAGCCTCCAAGGCACTGGTGGACGACAAGCACTTCGTGGGTCTGGGCATCGACGAAGATCGCCAGCCGGAGCTGACCGCCGAGCGTGTCAAGGGCTGGTGCAAGCAGCTGCACGAAGAGATGTGCCTGGCCGAGCTGGAGTGATCCAGGCTCGCCAGCCTCTCTGACAACAAGGGCCCCCGCGGGGCCCTTGTTGTTTCTGACTCAGCCTCTTTCGCCACTTCGGTGTTCCGGTTTGGCCCGCACATAGAGGGTGCGCTTGACCTGGGCCACCAGCTCACCGCTTTGATCCTGCACCGTCACCTCGAACTCGGGGAAATGCTTGTCTCCCCCATCGGTCGCCGCCACGATGGCAGCCAGCTTGCCGTCGGTCAGGTTGAATTCGGCCACCAGCTTGCCCTTGCCCGGCTTGATGTAGTTGATGCTGCCCGCCTTGTCCCAGACGTAATAGCGGTTCTTGAAATAGCCCATCAGCATCAGTGGATAGATGGGATCGGTCATCGCAAACATGCTGCCGCCAAACTGGGTACGGTTGGCGTTCTTGTTCCACCAGCGGGACTTGAGGGTGACCCGGCAGAAGCGAAAATCATCGCTCAATGTCTCTATCTTGATGCCGGCGCCCCAAAAGGGGGGCCAGGCGTTGAGGGCGCGGCGCACCCAGGCCGCATTGTCAAAAAGCCAATCCATGGATCTCATCCGACCAGACAGTGAAGAAGGTTACATTTTATCAACATTCACCAAACGAGCAAGCCGTCACGAGAATCCGTCCAATTCCACCGGATGGTGCCATCTGCGCTAAAGCCCTTGAATTACTGGGTTTATTTTTAGGTGAGCTACGACCTATAATGACAGGCCAAGCGAGTTCGTGGTTGCCATTCCAGCGGCAGTCAATCAGAATAACCACACCTTCGAGAATGCGAATAAATAGAATATGGCAGACAACAACCAAGCGTTAAAAAAGGCCGGGCTCAAGATCACCTTGCCCCGTGTCAAAATCCTGGAAATCCTGCAACAGCCGGACTGCCAGCACACCAGTGCGGAAGATCTGTACAAACGACTGATCGACCAGGGTGAAGAGATTGGTCTCGCTACCGTATATCGCGTTCTCAACCAGTTTGATGATGCCGGTATTGTTACCCGTCACCACTTCGAAGGGGGCAAGTCGGTGTTCGAACTGGCCACCCAGGAACACCACGACCACCTGGTCTGCCTCGACTGCGGCAAGGTGATCGAGTTCTCCGACGAGGTGATCGAGCAGCGCCAGCGCGATATCGCTCAGCAGCACAACATCCGGCTGACCAATCACAGCCTCTATCTGTACGGCCACTGCGCCGCCGGCGAGTGCAAGCACGAAGATTGACCCGCCAGACAGAGACAATAAAAAAAGCCAGCGTGATGCTGGCTTTTTTGTGTCCGTCATTTAGAACCCATTTACGATCTTGCTCCGAGGTCGTGATCAAGGCTCATCTGCTGCTCAAACCCCTCACGTATCTCTATACGCGCCGGTTCCTGTGCCGCTTCACCTTGCTGACAACCTCTCATCACAGATCGTAAACAGGTTCCCAGATCAAGAGAGGGCAGGGCCTCCCCTGCCCTCTTCTGTTATCAGGCCTCGGCCTTGCCCCACACGTCGCGCAGGGCCACGGTGCGGTTGAACACCAGATGCTCCGGGCTGGAGAGCTTGTTGTCGGCGCAGAAGTAACCTTCACGCTCGAACTGGTAAGCCTGTTCCGGCTTGGCGTTCTTCAGGGAAGCCTCGACACGGGCACCCTCGATGATCACCAGGGAGTCCGGATTCAGAGCCGCTTCGAAGTCCTCTTCGGCGCCCGGGTTCGGCACCTTGAACAGACGGTCGTAGAGGCGCACTTCGGCCGGCAGGGAGTGAGTGGCGCTGACCCAGTGGATCACCCCTTTCACCTTGCGACCATCGGCCGGATCCTTGCCCAGGGTCTCGGGATCGTAAGAGCAGTAGATGCAGGTGACCTTGCCATCGGCATCTTTCTCGACCCGCTCGGCCTTGATGACGTAGGCATTGCGCAGGCGCACTTCCTTGCCCAGCACCAGTCGCTTGAACTGCTTGTTGGCTTCTTCTTTGAAGTCCGCTTCATCGATGAGGATCTCGCGGGTGAAGGGAAGCGTACGGGTACCCATCTCGGCGTTGTTCGGGTGGGCCGGGGCAGTCAGCACTTCGTCGGCGGCCAGGTTCTCGATCACCACCTTGACCGGGTGCAGCACAGCCATGGCGCGCGGGGCATTCTCGTTGAGATCTTCGCGGATGCAGGCTTCCAGCATGCTCATCTCGACGATGTTGTCCTGCTTGGTCACGCCGATGCGCTTGCAGAACTCGCGGATGGAGGCTGGAGTGTAGCCACGGCGACGCAGACCGGAGACGGTCAGCATGCGCGGATCGTCCCAACCGTCCACGTGCTTCTCGGTCACCAGCAGGTTCAGCTTACGCTTGGACATGACGGTGTATTCGAGGTTCAGTCGGGAGAACTCGTACTGACGGGGGTGGCAGTCGATGGTGATGTTGTCCAGCACCCAGTCGTACAGGCGACGGTTGTCCTGGAACTCCAGCGTACAGATGGAGTGGGTGATCCCTTCCAGGGCGTCCGAGATGCAGTGAGTGAAGTCATACATCGGGTAGATGCACCACTTGTCACCGGTCTGGTGGTGGTGGGCAAACTTGATGCGATAGATGACGGGATCGCGCATCACCATGAAGGGGGATGCCATGTCGATCTTGGCGCGCAGGCAGGCGGAGCCTTCGGCAAACTCGCCGTTCTTCATCTTCTCGAACAGGGCCAGGTTCTCGGCCACCGAACGATCGCGGAACGGGCTGTTCTTGCCCGGCGCAGTCAGGGTGCCACGGTATTCGCGCATCTGCTCGGCAGAGAGCTCGTCCACGTAGGCCAGGCCCTTCTCGATGAGCTCGATGGCATAGCCGTGCAGCTTGTCGAAATAGTCGGAGGAGTAGCAGATCTCGCCGTTCCACTGGAAGCCGAGCCACTGCACGTCCTGCTTAATGGACTCAACGTACTCGATATCTTCCTTCACCGGGTTGGTGTCGTCAAAGCGCAGGTTGCACTGGCCCTGGTAGTCGCGGGCGATGCCGAAGTTCAGGCAGATGGACTTGGCGTGACCGATATGGAGATAACCGTTCGGCTCGGGCGGAAAACGGGTATGCACGCTGCTGTGCTTACCGCTGGCCAGATCTTCATCAATGATCTGACGAATAAAGTTAGTTGGGCTGTTCGCCTGACTCATGGCTCACCTCAAAAATGCGTCACTGGCGGAAGTTGTGCCGGCTGGCACCCTCATACCCCCGCCGTCAAGCCGGATATGATCCCTCATTACGCGCCCTGTCTCAACCTGAATTTGCCCGTTTCGGGGTACTGGCGCCGCAAAACGCCCTGCACTGGTGGCCGGTTTGACTGACTGGCGAAAAAAAAGACCCCGCACGAGGCGGGGTTCAAGGTGATGAAAAACAAAAACAGACAATACACACACACACAACAAAGGCTCACACGCACAGTCAACCTTTCCCAAGCCCGATGGCCATCGCCCTTGGGAAAGGCGGGTCTTGCGACCCACCTTGCATTATGGATTGACGACTATCAGTTCAGCTCGGTGACGCGGCTGGTGCGCTTGCCATCGAAGCTGGTGGTACGCAGGTAGACCTTGCCATCCACGGTCGGCTTGGCGGCAGCGTCGTAGGCGCTCCAGCTCTTGCCATCCAGGCTGTACTGGATGGGCAGACCCGGCAGATCCACGTTCGCTTCCAGCACGCCGTTCACCACCTTGGCGCCCGGTACGGAGAGGCGGTATTCCACCCCGGCCTGGTCCAGTTTCGGCAGCACGCGCTGACCCAACACGTTGGCGAACTGGTTCCACTCCTTGTTCAGGGTGGCCTTGTTGACGAACTTGGTGGTGCCGGAGAACTCGCGGTTCTTCACGTAGTCCAGCTCGAAGCCGCCCTTGTGCCAGGCACGCTCGGCCATGGAGAAGATGCGCGGGTAGACCATGTACTCGTATTGCGCGTCGGTACGCACGGTTTCACTCCACTGCTGACCGGAGATCCCCTTGAACTTGACCGGATCCTGGTCACCCTTGGCCACGAAGGCGTTGCCGTCGCGGTCAACCGAGGTCTCGGCGTTCTGCGGCAGGTTTTCCGGGGCGAAGGCGAACACCTTGCGGGTGTCGTTGAAGCGGGTGGCCCAGTAGTAGCCGCGCTCGGCCGGGTGTACCTCGTTCGGGAAGTCGAAGTAGAGGTAATCCGGGTTGGAGAGCACCACGTCATAGCCCTTGTGCGCCCACTTCATCGCTTCGTTGAAGCCACCCCAGTAGAGGGTTTCCCAGAAGTTGACCCGGGTCTTGTCGGTGGCGAACACGCTGGCATCCTTGGCGTACTTCAGACCATCTTCCCACGCCTGCAGAGTGGAGAAGCCGTGGCCCTTGACCATTTCGCTCACTTCCTTGGCGAAGTAGACCGGCAGCTCGGCCACGTCCTTGATCTTGCCATCGTCGATCATCTTCTGGCACATCGGGGACTTGCCGAACGGCTTGTCCTGCTTGCTGGAGTCGACGTTGCCCTTCCAGGCGACCAGCTCTTCTTTCTTGGTGACGGCCGGATCCTGGTAACCACCGCCCTGCATGATGTTCTTCGCCTCGTCACCACCGTAGTGCCAGGCGGTCAGCGGCTGACCGGCGGCCTGGTGCATCTGGGCCACTTCGTCCATCACCTTGGCCACGAAGGTGGCGGCGCCCGGCTGGCAGGGGTTGATGAAGGACATCTTGTCGTAGAACTGCACCGAGGTGACGTTGGAGGTATCGGCCGGGTCGGTCAGACGGAACTGGTTGGCTTCGGTCTCTTTACCTTCAGCCATCAGGCGCTTGTAACGCGCTTCCATGGAGACCACGGCGGCACGGGCGTGCGCCGGCATGTTGATCTCGGGGATCACGGTCACGCCACGGGCCTTGGCATAGCGTACCAGGTCGATGTAGTCGGCCTTGCTGTAGAAACCGGAACCCTGGTTGTCGCTGGTCGGGCCGGAGCCCAGCTGCGGCATCAGGCACTTGGTTTCGGACTCGTCGTGGCAACGCTGGCTGCCGACGTCGGTCAGCTCTGGCAGGCCCGGGATCTCCAGACGCCAGCCTTCATCGTTGGTCAGCCCCAGGTGCAGCACGTTGAGCTTCATGGCGGACATCTGGTCAACCAGCTTCTTCAGAGTCTCAGGGCTTCTGAAGTGACGTGCCACGTCGGTCTGCATGCCACGGTATTCAAAGCGCGGCGCATCCTCAACGTGCATCTGGCTGACCAGCTTGTCGTTGACACCCAGGAGGGAGATCAGGGACTGGGCCCCCCAGAAGGCGCCTTCGATGTCGTGACCCTGCACCACAGTGCCTTTCTGGCCGATGGTCATGTCGTAGCCTTCGGCCTGCTTGAGCTTGCTGCCGAGCTTGATGGTCACTGGGTAGCCGGTGTCGGAGAGGGTAACACCCAGCTTGGTCAGTTGAGCCTTCAGGGCTTCGGCGCGATCGCTCGGCAGGTCCAGGGCATTGAGCTTGATGGTGGAGAAGTCGACCTGCGGGCCGGCCTTGACCACCTGCTTCATCGGGGTCGGCAGGATCTGGTTGTCGACCTTGCCAGCCGGCAGCAAGGTGCTGGTCTGGTTGGCGGCGAAACGGGTTTCGCTGTTCATCAGGATGTTGTTGTCATCCTTGGTACGCTTCCAGCCATCGGCCGGCATCAGCTTCTCGTAGGTGGTGGCATCGTCGATGTTGCTCATGCTGGCCAGCACTTTCGGCTCGGCCCCTTCGCTGGCGACATACCAGTTCGGCATGATGTCAGATTCGAACAGTACCCAGTACTCCACCACCAGCGGCACTTCGACCGTGGCATCCTTGGCAAAGCCCTGGAACTTCTCGGTTGGCGTCAAACGATAAAGGTCGCCGGTCAGGTGGGTGATGGTGAACTGGTCGTTGTCCACCCGCTGGATGCGACGGATGGAGGAGACATAGATACTCCAGTCTTTGGAGGTGACGTCAGCACCGGTATTGGTCAGGTGCAGCTTGGCAACGCCACAGCTCGCCCACTCGGAGCCCAGCGCCTGGCAGTCGAGGCCGGCGCCGGCACCGTCGTTGGTGACGACTTCGTACTTGACGACGAGGTTGCTGGCGAGGGCGTCGACCACGGCTTGCTTGGCGGCATCGGCTGCCTGTACCTGGCTGACAAAAACGGTAGACATGGCAATGGCTAACAGAGAATGTTTCAAGTTCATAACTGCTGCTCTCATTTGAAGTAAAGGTTGGATTTTCTTGGCTTTTTTTATATGGGGCCCCGAGGCGGGGCCCTTAGTTATGTCAACAATGGACTTAGACTTGAGGCGAGCTTGGCGCCCGATTAACGCAGGGCCTTCATCTCACCGGCGATGATTTCGGCCAATGGGCCCAGAATCACCTGCAGGTTCTGCTCACCGAGCTTGACCACACCTGCCGCGCCCAGGGCTTTGAGCTTGCGCTCGTCAACGATGCTGCGGTCTTTCAGGGTCAGACGCAGACGGGTGATGCAGGCATCGATGGTCACCAGGTTCTCCTGACCGCCCAGCACTTCCAGATACTGGCGTGCCAGTTCGGTACGGTCGGTGGTCTGGGCAGCAGCCGGAGCAGCAGCTTCATCATCTTCACGACCCGGAGTTTTCAGACCCAGTTTGGCAATAACAGCGCGGAATACCACGTAGTAGAGACCGAAGAACACCAGACCTTGCGGGATCAGCATGTACCAGTTGGTCGCCAGCGGGTTGCGGCTGGAGAGCACCATATCCACCAGACCGGCACTGAAGCCAAAGCCGGCCATCCAGTGCATGGAGGCTGCGATGAACACGGAAACACCGGTCAGGAAAGCGTGAATGACGTACAGTACCGGTGCCACGAACATGAAGGAGAACTCGAGCGGCTCGGTCACCCCGGTGAAGAAGGAGGCAAAGGCAGCTGCGATCATGATGGATGCAACTTTGTCCTTGTTCTCTTTCTTGGCGGAGTGGTAGATGGCCAGTGCGGCACCCGGCAGACCGAACATCATGATCGGGAAGAAGCCAGCTTGGTACATGCCTACCACGCCTTTCACCTGATCCAGGCTCTTGCCTGCAGCCAGAGCAGCATCGATGGTAGCCTGACCACCCAGGAAGTTCGGGATGTCGTTGATACCGGCCACGTTGAACCAGAACACGGAGTTCAGGGCGTGGTGCAGACCAATCGGGATCAGCAGGCGGTTGAAGAAGGCGTAGATACCGGCGCCGGTGGAGCCCAGGCTGACAATGGATTCACCAAAGCTCACCAGACCACCGTAAATGACCGGCCAAACGGCCATCAGGATGAAGGAGACGACGATCATCACCACGGAGGTTACGATCGGCACCAAACGGCGGCCGGAGAAGAAGGCCAGCGCCTTGTGCAGTTCCACGCTGCTGAAACGGTTGTAGAGCTCGGCGGCGATGACACCACACAGGATACCGACGAACTGGTTGTTGATCTTGGCAAAGGCTGCCGGAACCTGCTCTACAGGGATGCCTTTAATCATCGCCACAGAACCAGGGCTCAGCAGCGTGGTCACCACCAGGAAACCGACCAGACCGGCCAGCGCGGCAGAACCGTCTTTGTCTTTGGACATACCATAGGCAACACCGACCGCAAACAGCGTGGACATGTTGTCGATCAGTGCTGAACCCGCCTTGATCAGGAAGGCGGCCAGCGCGCTGTCACCACCCCAACCATTCGGGTCAATCCAGTAGCCAACCCCCATCAGGATCGCGGCGGCAGGCAATACCGCTACCGGCACCATCAGGGCACGGCCGATCTTTTGCAAATAACCGAGAATGTTCACGGTTCCTCTCCTTAGTTAATGTTTTTCTAGAAATTAAGTGCTTATCACGTTTGACGCATAAGCCATCAAGGCTTGATTGGCAGTCTAGGGCTTTTATTTCGCTGCGCAAATTAATAAACCTATAATCGTGATCATTATCACCCAAACGAGATAAAGGTGGCGGATAGATGTGGCTTAGTTCGCAATCTTTATTTACGCTATAAAACAACTTGAATCCGTCCCAGTCTATTTGCCGCCGACATCCCGGCAGCAACCCGTACAGAGGTATCTACAATGCGCCTGATCCCGTTGAAATCTGCCAGCCAAGTGGGCCTGTGGTCTGCCCGTTACATCGTTGACCGTATCAATGGGTTCAAACCCACTGCCGAGCGCCCCTTCGTACTGGGCCTGCCCACTGGCGGCACCCCGCTCAACACTTACAAGCGCCTGATTGAACTGCATAAAGCCGGTGAAGTGAGCTTCCAGAACGTGGTTACCTTCAACATGGACGAGTACGTCGGCCTGCCGGAAGATCACCCGGAGAGCTACCACAGCTTCATGCACAACAACTTCTTCAGCCACATCGACATTCGCCCCGAGAACATCAACATCCTCAACGGCAACGCGCCGGATCTGGTGGCCGAGTGCAAGCGCTATGAAGACAAAATCAAGTCCTACGGCAAGATCCATCTGTTCATGGGCGGTGTCGGCAACGACGGCCACATCGCGTTCAACGAACCGGCCTCATCCCTCTCCTCCCGCACCCGGGTCAAGACCCTGACCGAAGACACCCGCATCGCCAACTCCCGCTTCTTTGGCGGCGACATGGAGCAGGTGCCCAAGCTGGCGCTGACCGTGGGTGTCGGCACCCTGATGGATGCCGAGGAGATCATGATCCTGGTGACCGGTCACGGCAAGGCCCAGGCCCTGCAGGCCGCGGTGGAAGGCAGCGTCAACCACATGTGGACCATCTCCACCCTGCAGCTGCATCCGAAGGGAATGATGGTGTGTGACGAGCCCTCCACCATGGAGCTCAAGGTCAAGACCGTGCGTTACTTCCAGCAGCTCGAAGCCGCCAACATCGGCCGTCTGTAAGGAGTCACCATGTACGCATTGACCAACTGCACCCTCTACACCGGCAGCTGCGTGCTGACCGGTTACGGGGTGGTCATCGAGGGCGACAAGATTGTCGCCATCTCCCGCCTGGCCGAACTGCCGGCAGGCATCGAACGCATTGATCTCAAGGGTGCCAACCTCTGCGCCGGTTTCATCGACGTCCAGCTCAACGGCTGTGGCGGCGTCATGTTCAACGGCCACATCACCACCCAGACCCTGGCGACCATGCAGGCCGCCAACCTCAAATCCGGTACCACCAGCTTCCTGCCGACCCTGATCACCAGTCCAGACGCAGACATGAAGCAGGCCGTCGCCGTCACCCGCGACTACATGGCTGCGCACCCCAACGAGGTACTGGGCGTCCATCTGGAAGGGCCCTACACCAACCTCAAGCGCAAGGGGATCCACCCGGCCGAGCAGATCCGCCAGCCCGCCGACGAGATGATCGACTTCTTCTGCGCCAACGCGGATGCCATCGCCAAGATCACCCTGGCGCCGGAGCGCAACAAGCCGGAGCACATCCGCCGGCTAGTGGAGGCCGGCATTCTGGTCTCCGCGGGCCATACCGCCGCCAACTATGACCAGGCGATGGCCGGGTTCGACAACGGCATCCGCTTTGCCACCCACCTCTACAACGCCATGACTCCGACCGTGAACGGTCGCGAGCCAGGCGTGGTCGGTGCCATCTACGATCGCAAGGATGTCTACGCCGGCGTCATCGTCGACGGTCATCACGTGCACTGGGCCAACGTGCGCCTTGCACACAAGATGCTGGGAGAGCGACTGGTGCTGGTCACCGACGCGACCGCACCGGCAGGGGCACCGGAAGGCTTTGAGAAGTTTGATTTTTGTGGCGCAACCGTCTATTTCCGCGATGGTCAGTGCGTCGACGAGAATGGTACACTCGGCGGCTCTGCCCTCACCATGATTGAGGGGGTGGAGAATCTGGTCAAACAGGTCGGATTACCGCTCGATGAAGCACTGAGAATGGCCACCCTTTACCCTGCTCGCGCCATTGGATGGGACTCACGTCTCGGTAGTATCCAGGTCGGAAAAATAGCCAACCTGACTGTCTTTGATCAGGCCTTCACGGTCTGCGGGACCGTGGTTAACGGACACTACACAACACAGTGACACTATGACTGGCGGACAAATAGCAAACGTAGATCTTATCAAGCAGGTCAACAGTGCAGCCGTGTATCGGCTCATCGACCTGCAGGGGCCCATCTCGCGGGTCAAAATTGCCGAGTTGAGTCAGCTGGCCCCGGCCAGCGTGACCAAGATAACCCGGCAACTGATCGAGCATGGCCTGATCAAGGAGACCTCGCCGCAAGCCTCCACCGGCGGACGGCGCGCCATCTCCCTGACCACCATCAAGCATCGCTTCCAGTTTGTGTCCGCCAAGCTCGGCCGCGGCTACCTGCAGCTCGCCCTGTATGACCTCGACGGCAAGGAGCTCGATCAGCACATCACCCAGGTGACCGAGATCGAGCAACAGCCGGTGGTCGACATGCTGCTGCGGGAGATCGGTGCCTTCATCGACTCCCAGCAGGATCGCAGCCGCAACCTCATCAGCATCGCGCTGACCATGCCGGGTCTGGTTAATCCGGAATCGGGCATGGTCATCTACACCCCCAAGTACCAGATCCGCAATCTGGCGCTGGCCAAGCTGTTGGAAAACCACTTCAACCTGCCCTGCTACGTGGGCAACGACACCCGCTCGCTGGCACTGGCCGAACACTTCTTCGGCGAGTCCCGCGACTGCATGGACTCCATCCTGGTGAGCGTCCATCAGGGGGCGGGTTCTGGCATCATCACCAAGGGTAAGGTGTTCCTCGGCCAAAACCGCAACGTCGGCGAGATCGGCCACATCCAGGTCGAGCCGCTCGGCAAGCGCTGCCACTGCGGCAACTTCGGCTGCCTGGAGACGATCGCCTCCAACGAGGCCATCGTCGACAAGGTGAAGGAGCTCATCAGCCGCGGCCACCTGAGCTCGCTGCAGGAGAAGCACATCACCATCCAGGAGGTGTGCAAGGCGGCCATGGCCGGTGACGAGCTGGCCCGCAGCGTGATCGAGAACGTGGGTGAGCATCTGGGACGGGCGGTGGCCATCACGGTCAACCTGTTCAACCCGCAGAAGGTGCTGATCGCGGGCGAAATCACCGCCGCCGAAGAGATCCTGTTCCCGGCCATTCGCCGCTGCGTGGAGCACCAGTCGCTGCCAAGCTTCCATCGTGGCCTGCCCATCGTGAAGGCACGCTTCCAGAATCAGCCCACCGTCGGCGGTTTCGCCCTGGTGAAGCGGGCCCTGCTGGAAGGGGATCTGCTGCAGATCATCATGGAGCAGAAGTAGGGCCGAGGCCTTGCGAAACAACAACGGCAGCCAGTGGCTGCCGTTTTTATTGATGAACTCTTCACACGTAGGTTCGATTAACCGCATAGCGGCGTGATTCACCCCGCCCGACAAGGCTTGAACAGATCCAGCGCACCGTCATACACCTGGGTCTGCACATCCATGATCCCCAGCATCGAGTGGAACAGATTGTCGTGGGAGAAGCGCTTGCTGGCCGCCTCCTGCTGCAGGCAATCCATGTTCAGCCGCCGATCCGCCTGCAACTGGGGGGAGAACCAGGTCATCAGCGGCACCCGGGTCTGATCGTCCGGGGCGAACTTGTAGGGGGTGCCGTGCAGGTAGAGCCCCATGGCCCCGAGGGATTCGCCGTGATCCGACAGATAGACCAGCCCCACGTTGTAATCCTGCCCCAGCGTCTTGAGCTTGTCGATGAGACGGGCCACCACCTTGTCGGTGTAACGGATGGTGTTGTCATAGGTGTTGACCAGCTCTTCATTGGTGCAGTTTTCGATGTCGCTGCGCGGGCAGTCCGGCACGAAGGTCCGCTCACTGGCGGGATAGCGGCGATAGTAGGTCGGACCGTGGCTGCCCATCAGGTGGAAGGCCACCAGCTTGTTGCCCTTCATCTGCGCGATCTGCCGATCCAGCCCCTCCAGCATCACCTCGTCGTAGCAGGAACCCTTCTGGCAGTACTGGGGAAAATCCTTTGCCTCGATCTCGATGGTGGGCACGTTCTTGCACACCCCCTTGCAACCGCCGTCGTTCTCCTTCCACAGCACGGAGACGCCGGCGTGCTGCAGCACATCCAGCATGCCGTCACGGGACTGGGCCAGGGTGTCGTCATAGCCGCGCCGCGTCAGATTGGAGAACATGCAGGGCACCGAGACCGCGGTGGCGGTACCGCAGGAGCGCACGTTGCGAAACGAGACCATGCCCGATTCCCGCGCGGTGAAGCTGTTGGTGGCCTTGCCGTAACCGTTGAGGGAGTAGTTCTGGCTGCGCGCCGTCTCCCCCACCACCAGGAACATCAGGGTCGGCTTGCCGCCCTGCCCCACCACCCTGGCATCGGTGCCCAACGGCTGATACGGGATCGGAGTGGCAAACAGGATGTCGGTGGCGTAGCGATAGAGGCCGTGCACGTAGTTGGCGGGCACTATCTCCTTGCCGAGGGACTTGTTGTTGCGCCCGACCGAGGCGTAATCCTGGTAATAGAGCGCCGCCACCCCCACCAGAAACAGCAGGGACAGGGCGATGGAGCCGAGCCGCAGGCCCAGTCCCTTATACCAGGGACGGGGATACTCTATCTTCACCCACAGCAGGGCCAGCGCCGGCAGCAGGCCGGTCAGCACGAACCAGAGCAGGATGGAGGCATTGAAGTAGGAGGCCGCCTCCCCCGTGTTGGTCTCGACGATGTTCTGCACCATGCTCACGTCGAAGATGACGCCGTACTTGAGCATGGCGTAGCTGACCACGGATCCCATCAGGATCAGCAGCACGAAGAAGGGCTTGAGCAGATAGCGAAAGGTAAAAGGCAGGAACACCGCATTGAGCGCGGCCAGCAGCACGAAGGGGATCGAGAGGGCGAAGCCCGTCTTGACGTGTTCCAGCTTGGTGAGAATGGTGTAAAAGTGCAGGAAAATGGGCCAGTTGAATACCAGTGCAAACAACAGCACCAGCAACAGATTCACCTTCATCACACTCAGGGTGATGCGCATAACGATACTCCGACAAACCAGGCAGGACAGGGGCCACACAGGGCACCTCTTGTTGCAGTCTCACTTGCCGATCCCTCCTCCCGAGGTGACGGCGGCAAGGGGCAGCGAGGCCCGGACACGGCAGGCAGCTTAAAAAGCCAAACTTAAGGGAAAATTAAGGCGGGCAATGCCATGGCCGGCACGGCCTTCAGGCGTCAGGTCATCACAAGAAAAACGGCAGCCGAGGCTGCCGTTTCAGCGGAGGCGAACAGAGCGTCGCCACCTGAGTGTTCACGAACCGGGTTACAGGGTCGCGGCGACTTCGTCGGAGATGGAGCCGTTGTGGTACACCTCCTGCACGTCGTCCAGATCTTCCAGCATGTCGATGAGGCGCATCAGCTTGGGCGCAGTCTCGGCATCCAGCTCGGCTTCGGTGGACGGGATCATGGTCACTTCGGCGCTCTGGGGCTTGAAGCCGGCGGCTTCCAGACCATCGAGCACGGTGCCGAAATCGTTCGGGGTGGTATACACCTCGATGGAGCCATCCTCTTCGGTCACCACGTCGTCGGCACCGGCTTCTAGGGCGGCATCCATCAGGGCATCTTCATCGACACCCACGAAGGTCAGCAGCCCTTTCTTGCTGAACAGATAGGCAACGGAGCCATCGGTGCCCAGGTTGCCACCGCATTTGCTGAAGGCGTGACGCACTTCGGCAACGGTACGGTTGCGGTTGTCGGTCAGGCACTCCACCATGACGGCAGAGCCGGCCGGGCCGTAACCTTCGTACACGATGGTCTCGAGCTGTTCGCCATCGCCACCGCCGGCGCCACGCTGGATGGCACGGTTGATTGTGTCGCGGGTCATGTTGCCGGTCAGGGCAGCCGCCACCGCCGCACGCAGGCGCGGGTTGTTGGCAGGATCGGCATCACCCAGACGCGCGGAGGTGGTGATTTCGCGGATCAGCTTGGTGAAGATCTTGCCGCGCTTGGCGTCTTGCGCCGCCTTGCGGTGTTTGATGTTGGCCCATTTACTGTGACCTGCCATAGGGACTCTCCGTTATTTTTGAATTTCAGTAACACTGGTCATGACTAATGCAAGGGAAAGGCCGCATTGCTGCGGCCTTTGCTGCCGGTAACGGCTTATTCATCACCCTTGACGGTGGTCGCAATCGCCAGCTCGCCCAGTTGGGCGGCGTTGGCAAAGCTGGGGGCGTCCGTCATCAGACAGGCGGCCGCCGTGGTTTTCGGGAAGGCAATCACGTCCCGGATGTTTTCAGTACCGGTCAGCAGCATGCTCAGACGGTCCAGGCCGAAGGCCAGGCCGGCGTGCGGCGGGGTACCGTACTTCAGGGCGTCCAGCAGGAAGCCGAACTTCAGACGCTGCTCGGCCGGGGTAATCCCCAGGATGTCGAACACAGTGGCCTGCATCTCGCTGTTGTGGATACGGACAGAACCGCCACCCACTTCGTAGCCGTTGATCACCATGTCGTAGGCGTTGGCGTAAGCGCCTACCGGGTTGGCTTTCAGCTGCTCCGGGCTCAGGCCGCTCGGCGCGGTGAACGGGTGGTGCATGGCCGCCAGACCGCCTTCGCCATCCTCTTCGAACATCGGGAAGTCGATGACCCACAGCGGCTTCCAACTGTTCTCCAGCAGACCCAGATCGCGGCCCACTTTCAGACGCAGGGCGCCCATGGCATCGCACACCACTTTCTTGGAGTCGGCGCCGAAGAAGATGATGTCGCCGTCGGCAGCGCCGGTGCGGGCCAGGATCTCGCGCACGATGGCGTCGGAGAGGAACTTGGCCACCGGGGACTGTACCCCTTCGATGCCGTTGGCGACTTCATTGACCTTCATCCAGGCCAGGCCCTTGGCACCGTAGATGCCGACAAACTTGGTGTACTCGTCGATCTGCTTGCGAGACAGCTCGGCGCCACCCGGTACTTTCAGGGCTGCCACGCGGCCTTTCGGATCGTTGGCGGGGCCGGCGAACACGGCGAACTCGACCGCGGTCAAGAGGTCTGCCACATCGACCAGCTCCATCGGCAGACGCAGGTCCGGCTTGTCGGAGCCGTAGCGACGCATGGCTTCGTCGAAGGTCATGATCGGGAAGTCGCCCAGATCCACGTTCAGGATGTGCAGCCACAGTTTGCGGATCATCTCTTCCATGATTTCACGCACCTGGGGTGCGGTCATGAAGGAGGTCTCCACGTCGATCTGGGTGAATTCCGGCTGGCGGTCGGCACGCAGGTCTTCGTCGCGGAAGCACTTGACGATCTGGTAGTAGCGATCGAAGCCGGACATCATCAGCAACTGCTTGAACAGCTGCGGGGATTGCGGCAGGGCGTAGAACTTGCCCTTGTGCACGCGGCTCGGCACCAGGTAGTCACGAGCCCCTTCCGGGGTGGCCTTGGTCAGCATCGGGGTCTCGATGTCGAGGAAGCCGTGCTCGTCCATGAAGCGGCGCACGAAGGCACTGGCCTTGGCGCGGGTCTTCAGGTACTTGGCCATCTCGGGGCGACGCAGGTCCAGGTAGCGATACTTGAGGCTCACCTCTTCGCTGTTGACCTGGTTGAAGTCCAGCGGCAGCGGCTCGGCACGGTTGATGATGGTCAGCTCGTGGGCAAACACCTCGATGGCACCGGTGGCCATGTCGCTGTTGCGCTGGGAGTCGGGACGGGTGCGCACCACGCCGGAGACCTGAATGCAGAATTCGCCGCGCAGTTCGGAGGCCAGGGCAAAGGCGTCCGGTTTGTCCGGATCGAAGAACACCTGCACGATCCCTTCCCGGTCGCGCATGTCGATAAAGATGAGGCCGCCCAGATCGCGACGACGATGGACCCAACCGCACAATGTAATAGTCTGCCCTGCATGGGCCTCATTGACCTGTCCGCAATAGATAGAGCGCATGGACTTCTTCCTTCGAATTTGTAGAGAGACGGTTAACCTGGGTCGCCGGGCACGACTGGCAAGCACCGTCTGTCTCACAGCTGGCCAGATCCTGTTCTTGCCCGGTTTGAAATCTGTCTCGTACCGTCCGACCGCCGGGATCGGACACCTGCCGCCGATATCGGCTCGACCAGAGGCGGCTGGCAAGCGGCCGGGGTGTCGGGCGGAGGGCATCGGCAAGCGATTGTTGTTTGGCCGCATCATGGCCGCTGCCGTCGTCACAATATGCGTACAGCGGCGTGAGTCACAACAAATTGGCAAACAAAAGGGCTGGCATTATAGAGGAAAACCCCCATTTGGGTAAAATGGCCAGCAGCCTCCTTTGCCCTGTTTTTTACATCCCGGGGCAAAAAAGGAGGATAAAACGAGATAAACCCGCAGACAGGATCCCTCATGAGCCTCTTTTTGGGCCTGCCACAATGGTCTCACCCGGCCTGGCCAGGTCACTTGCTGGGCGTGGGCGCCAAGCCCGCCGAGCACCTCGCCCACTATGCTCGGGTATTCAACACGGTGGAAGGCAATACCACCTTCTACGCCTCGCCGACACCGGACACGGTACAGCGCTGGGCCGATGCGGTGCCTGCCCACTTTCGCTTCAGCTTCAAGTTTCCGCAAACCATCAGCCACCAGAGCGATCTGGTAAGTGCCGACAAGCAAGTGAGCGACTTCATCCGCCTGTTGGAGCCCTTGCATGACAAGCTGGGGCTGCTCAAGCTGCAGCTGCCCGCCCGCTTCGGCCCACAGGGGTTGCCCCGTCTGGCGGCCTTTTTCGAACGGCTGCCGCCGGCGTTTCGCTATGCCCTCGAGGTGCGCCACCCCGATTTCTTCGCCAAGGGCGAGGCGGAGCGGCAGTTGAACCGGCTGCTGATGGAGAGAGGCATCAACCGCATCATGCTCGACAGCCGGCCGCTGTTCTCGGCGCCGGCCACCACGGCGGCCATGATCGATGCCCAGGGCAAGAAGCCGAGGCTGCCGGTGCACCTGCTGGCCACCGCCAATGCTCCCGTGGTGCGCTTTATCGGCCTGCCGGATCCGGCCGCCAACCACCCCTTCCTGCCAGGCTGGTTGCCCCACTGGCGCCAGTGGCTGGCAGAGGGCAAAGATCTCTACCTCTTTATACATACGGCTGACAACGCCCAATCCCCCGAGCTGGCCCGTCAGGTTGCCCGCCTGCTGGGGGAAGAGATGGCCCCCTGGCCGGGGGAAAACGATCGCGCGCACCAGGGCGTGCTGCCCTTTTAGTCAGCCGCCTCACCCCGTCTTCCCCACCGTGAAAAAAAGCCGTTTTTTTGTGGCTGGACGGGGCTTGGCGTCAAGACAAACGCCGACCTTTCCTCTACACTAGCGCCCCAAGTAAGGACCCGGACCGCCAGCCCAGCACAATCCGATGCAGGCAGGTGTCCGGCGCCATAAACAGGGCCCTGACGCCAGTGCGCTGCAACTCGTTGCCGCAGATGGTGCCGCCCTCAGAAAGGACCAGGATGATGGTCCATTGCGAACGGAACCGGCCCGATGGATCTCAAGGCCCGCCACCCCGTTCGTGAACCGGTGACGACCCGGCCCGGATCGGTGTCACCCAACGATTCAATTGAACAAAACAGTCGGTTCGCGCACCGGCTGTCAGGTTGCGCCAGCATGCATACCAAAGATCAGATTTTTGCCGCCCCTATCGCTCGATTGGGGGATTTTTGCTTTGACGAACAGGTCGTCGATGTCTTCCCCGACATGATCCAGCGCTCGGTGCCGGGTTACAGCAACATCATCTCCGCCATCGGCATGATGGCCGCCCGTTACGCCCAGCCACAGAGCCGGCTCTACGACCTCGGCTGCTCGCTCGGCGCCGCCACCCAGGCGATGCGTCGCCACGTCACCCAGCCCGGCTGCCACATCACGGCGGTGGATCTCTCCCACCCCATGATCGAGCGCGCCCGCGCCCACCTCTCAGGCTTCAAATCCGAGGTGCCGGTGGAGCTGGTGGAGGCGGACATCTGCGACATCGCCATCGAGAACGCCTCCGTGGTGGTGCTCAACTTCACCCTGCAGTTCGTCGAGCCCGAAAAGCGGGCCGCCCTGATCCAGCGCATCTTTGATGGGCTGCGCCCGGGCGGGATCCTGATCCTGAGCGAAAAGTTCCGTTTCGAAGATGCACCGGTCAACGAGCTGCTCATCGACCTGCACCTCGACTTCAAGCGCGCCAACGGTTACAGCGAGCTGGAGATCAGCCAGAAGCGCACCGCCCTTGAGAACGTGATGCGCACCGACAGCCTGCCGGTGCATCAGGCCCGCCTGCGGGAGGCCGGCTTCGCCCATCAGGATCTCTGGTTCCAGTGCTTCAACTTCGGCTCCATGATTGCCATCAAATCCAGCGACGCCCAGCCATGATCGACTTTGCCAACTTCTACCAGCTGATCGCCAAGAATCGGCTGAGCCACTGGCTGCATACCCTGCCCGCCCAGTTGCACGCCTGGCAGCACGACAACCAGCACGGCGATCTGCCGCGCTGGAACCGCGCCCTCAACAAGCTGCCGCAGGTGGCCCCCGGCCACATCGAGCTGCACAGCCGGGTCGAAATCGGCTCGGCCGAGAGCCTCGGCGAAGGGGAGCGCAAGAAGGTGGAGAGCCTGCTGCGCCACTTCATGCCCTGGCGCAAGGGGCCGTTCACGGTGCACGGCATCCACATCGATACCGAATGGCGCTCCGACTGGAAGTGGGATCGGGTACTGCCCCACATCAGCCCGCTTGCCGGTCGCTACGTGCTGGACGTGGGCTGCGGCAGTGGCTACCACCTCTGGCGCATGGTAGGTGAAGGGGCCAAGCTGGCGGTCGGCATCGACCCGAGCCCGCTGTTCCTCTGCCAGTTCGAGGCCATCCGCCACTTCGCCGGCACCGACCAGCGTGCCCACCTGCTGCCGCTCGGCATTCAGGAGCTGCCGGAGCTGCGGGCGTTCGACACCGTCTTCTCCATGGGAGTGCTCTATCACCGCAAGTCCCCCATCGAGCACATCGAGCAGCTGCGCAACCAGCTGAAAGACGATGGCGAGCTGGTGCTGGAGACGCTGGTGATCGACGGCGGCGTCAACGACGTGCTGGTGCCCACCGATCGCTACGGCAAGATGCGCAACGTCTGGTTCATCCCCTCCAGCGCGGCCCTCAAGCTGTGGGTCGAGCGCTGCGGATTTACCGATGTGCGGATTGTCGACGAGAATATGACCAGCACCGACGAACAGCGTCGTACCGACTGGATGATTAATGAATCCCTGAGTGATTATCTGGATCCAACCAATCCCGCACTCACGGTAGAAGGACACCCGGCACCCAAACGTGCCGTACTGATTGCCAGAAAGGCCAAAGACTAGCCGATGGCGGCTGTGGAAGTTACACTGACCCAATTCCAGGAAGCACAGTTAAATGAATGACATGAAAAGCAAATTAAAAGGAATGACCCTGCTCTCCCTGCTCAGTCTCGGCGGGTGTGTCAGTATGGAGAAAGCGCCCCCGGTACCTACCTTGACGCTGGCCGAGCTTCGCAACGAGATCAATCTGAGCGAGCAGCGCCTGCAAACATCCATGGAACAGCAACAGAAGCAGTATGTGCAGCAACAGCACCTGCTGGTTCAGCTCAACACTGATGTCAACAACATGAAAGAGTCCGTGAACAAAGTCGGCAGCAAGCTCGAATCCCTGCCGCCCGAGCCACCCAAGCCCATGGCGATCCCGACCGAGAAGTGCCAGGCCCCGAGCCAGGGTCACACGGTCGACGGCAAGCTGCTGGTCGGCGAGGCGGAGTGGATCTGGGTCGACGCGGCCAACGACGCCTTCCAGGCGCGGGTCGATACCGGTGCCACCACCTCCTCCATCAGCGCCCAGGACATCACCATCTTCGAGCGCAACGGCAAGAACTGGGTGCGCTTCTTCCTGAGCCATCAGGAGATGGACGACAAGATCCAGATTGAAGCGCCGCTGGTGCGCCACGTGCGGGTGCGTCAGGCCTCCGCCGACGATCTCGACCGCCGTCCGGTGGTGCGCCTCGCGGTACGCATCGGCGACATGACCGAGAAGGCAGAATTTACCCTGAAGGACCGCAGCGACATGGCCTTCCCCGTGCTGCTGGGTCGCGAATTTTTGAAAGACATCGCCGTGGTTGATGTGGCCCGCGAATATATCCAACCCAAACCCAAGCTCAAGGATGTGAAATAATCCATGGTTTCCCGTAAGCCGTTCTATTTGCTGGTAGCCCTGCTGTACATTGTCGGCCTGGGGATGACGTTCTATCACCACATCGCGCTGGACGTACCGCTCACGCCGGGTGAAAAACGCCAGATCTGGTCCATCGAAGCCAAGCTGGAGTTCGAGGCCACCGGCGAGCCGGTGATCGCCTCCCTGGCCATTCCGGGCACCCAGCCCGGTTTCACTCTGATGAATGAGAACGCCGCCAGCCCGGGCTACGGCCTCTCCTTCGTCGAGAAGGATGGCGATGCCCGCGCCGAGTGGTCCATTCGCAGTGCCTCCGGCCGTCAGGAGCTCTACTACCGCGTCGACATGATGGCCGATGCCCATGCCAAACCGGCTGCCAACCCGCTGCCGCCGGCCATCGAGAAGCAGATCGAGAGCGAGCCCTACGCCACTGCCATGAAGCAGATCCTGGAACGTGCCCAGGAGCGCTCCGCCGACGGCTATACCCTGACCCGCGAGATCATCAAGGAGATCGAGAAGCAGGAGCAGAACGCCGAGCTGCTGAAGAAGCACAAGAGCCGCGCCAACCTGATCGCCGAGCTGCTCAACAACGCCGACGTACCGACCCGTGTCGTCCACGCGCTGAGCCTGGAAGATGGTCGCCGTCGTCAGGAGCTGGTGGATTACCTGCAAGTGTTCAACAGCCCGACCGACTACAAGCTGTTCAACCCGCAAACCGGTGAACAGGGCCGCCCTGCCAACCTGCTGCTGTGGGAGTACAACTCCGGCGCCCTGCTGGACGTGACCGGTGGTCACAACTCCCGCGTCAGCTTCTCGATGATCGAGCAGGAACAGCCGGTCAGCGTGGCGCTGGCCCAGAAGTTTGAAAAATCGGAGATGATGAACTTCTCCATCCACAGCCTGCCGCTGGAAGAGCAGACCCTGTTCAAGGGCTTGCTGCTGATCCCGATCGGCGTGCTGATGGTGGTGTTCCTGCGGGTACTGGTGGGGATCAAGACCTCGGGCACCTTCATGCCGGTGCTGATCGCGGTCGCCTTCATCCAGACCTCCCTGGTCACCGGTCTCATCGGTTTCCTGCTGATCGTCGGCACCGGTCTGGTGATCCGCTCCTACCTGTCGCGGCTCAACCTGCTGCTGGTCGCCCGAATATCGGCCATCATCATCATGGTTATCTCGATGATCGGCATCTTCTCCGCGTTTGCCTTCAAGCTGGGGCTGACCGACGGCATGAAGATCACCTTCTTCCCGATGATCATCCTCTCCTGGACCATCGAGCGGATGTCCATCCTGTGGGAAGAAGAGGGCCCGAAAGAGGTGTTCCGCCAGGGTGGCGGCTCCCTGCTGGTGGCCGTCATCGCCTATCTGGCCATGGATAACGAACTGATCCGTCACCTCACCTTCAACTTCCTCGGCCTGCAGCTGGTGCTGATGGCGACCGTGCTGTTGATGGGTAACTACACCGGCTACAAGCTGAGCGAACTCAAGCGCTTCAAGCCGCTGGTGGACGAGATCAAATCGGGTGCCACTCCGGGTAAGGACAAGTAACAGATGTGGTTCTGGGAAAAGTACACCACCCCGTGGAGCCTGTCCCAATCAGGCATCCTCGGCATGAACAAGCGCAACCACTCCTACATCAGCCGCTACAATCCGCGCAGCCTCTATCCGCTGGTGGATGACAAGCTGCAGACCAAGCGCATCGCGCTGGATGCCGGTGTCACGGTACCGGAACTGATCGGTACCATTCGTGCCCAGCACGACGTGAGCCGCATCACCGAGCTGGTGAAGGATTGGCCAGGCTTCTGCATCAAGCCGGCACGCGGCTCCGGCGGCAAGGGGATCCTGGTGATCCTGCGCCAGGAAGAGGGCCTGTTCTACAAGCCCAACGGCAGCGCCTCCAACGGGCAGGATCTGGAGCGCCATGTCTCCAACATCCTGGCCGGGCTCTATTCGCTCGGCGGCAAGCCCGACGTGGCGCTGGTGGAAGGCCTCATCAACTTCGATGACGTGTTCGACGGCTACTCGTTCGAAGGGGTCCCCGATGCCCGAGTGATCATCTTCAAGGGCTTCCCGGTGATGGCCATGATGCGCCTCTCCACCGCTGCATCCGACGGCAAGGCGAACCTGCACCAAGGCGCCGTGGGGGTGGGTCTGTGCCTGCGCACCGGCCGTGCGCTGCGGGCGGTGCAGTTCGGCAATCCGCTGCGCCACCACCCGGACACCGGCCTCGATCTCTATGAGCTCAAGGTGCCCCACTGGGACACCCTGCTGACCCTGGCGGCCTCCTGCTACGAGATGTCGGGCCTGGGCTATATCGGGACCGACATGGTGCTGGACAAGTTCCGTGGCCCCATGCTGCTGGAGCTCAACGCCCGTCCCGGTCTTGCCATCCAGATCGCCAACGGCTGCGGTCTGGTGCCCAACCTCAAGACCATCGAGAAGCTGGGCCAGGTGAAGATGAACGTGGAGCAGCGGGTCAACTTTGCCAAGGATCACTTCGGCATCTTTGACGAGTAGTCCGGACATCCATGACAAAAGCGCGCCAAAGGGCGCGCTTTTTTATGCCTGCCGTTTATCGGCACATAGCCGGTAACCACAATCCTGCTGAGCATGGGTTTCTGGACAAGGGTTGCTGGACACCGTTGCGAAACGAGAGGCCGAATAACGGCCATAAAAAAACCGATGCCTGGGCATCGGTTTTTCACTATCTGGTTTGCTGACCCGATTACAGGGAAGCTGCGTTCTCGGACAGGTACTTGGCAACGCCGTCCGGAGAAGCGGTCATGCCTTTTTTGCCTTTCTCCCACTGAGCCGGGCACACTTCGCCGTGCTCTTCGTGGAACTGCAGGGCGTCGACCATGCGCAGCATCTCGTCGATGTTGCGGCCCAGCGGCAGATCGTTGACAACCTGGTGACGAACGACACCGTTCTTGTCGATCAGGAAGGAGCCACGGAATGCAACACCGGCTTCCGGGTGCTCGACGTCATAGGCTTTGCAGATCTCGTGCTTGATGTCGGCAACCAGCGGGTACTTGACCGGGCCGATGCCGCCGTCTTCGATCTTGGTGTTGCGCCAGGCGTTGTGGGAGAACTCGGAGTCGATGGAGACACCGATCACTTCCACGCCACGCTTGTTGAACTCTTCCAGACGGTGATCGAAGGCAATCAGCTCGGACGGGCAGACGAAGGTGAAATCGAGCGGATAGAAGAACAGGACGGCTGCCTTGCCCTTGATGTGGGATGCCAGGTTGAAGGAGTCAACGATCTGGCCATTGCCCAGAACGGCAGCAGCGGTGAAATCGGGTGCGGGACGGCCTACCAATACCATATTCAATTCCTCTTTATGTGAAGTGAACAATCCTGTCAGGATCAGGCTACCTAGAGCCAAGTCCGTCTAATTAAAGCGACAAACTATAGCCCCGATGGTAGATTAGTTAAATCAAATTAAATAGATAGCATTAATCGGGTTTTCCTATGCAACGTTGGCCCAGCCTGAAACAGCTGCAATATCTGGTTGCTCTCGACGAGCACAAGAACTTCAACCGCGCCGCCAAGGCCTGTCATGTCAGCCAGTCGACCCTGAGTACCGGGATCCAGACGCTGGAGGACATGATGAACCTGCAACTGGTGGAACGGGACCACAAGAGCTTCATTATGACCCCGGTCGGCATGGAAATCGTCGAGCGAGCTCGCAATTTGCTCTCCGATGCGCGGGATCTGATGGAACTCGGCCAGCATCAGGGGGGCGTCATGCACGGCACGGTACGCCTGGGCTGCATTCCCACCATCGCCCCCTTCCTGCTCAGCAAGCTGCTGCAGGTATGCGGCAAGACCTATCCTGAGCTGGAATTGTTGCTGCGTGAAGACACCACCACCAACCTGCTCAAGCAGCTGGAGCAGGGTCAGCTCGACCTGCTGATCCTGGCGCTGCCGGTGGAGATCGGCGGCTTTCACTGCAAGACGGTCGGCCAGGATCCCTTCCACATGGTGATGCCCGCCAGCATGGCGGCCAGCCTGCACACCCCGTTCGACTACAAGGAGCTGCCCAACCAGAGCATCTTCCTGCTGGAGCGGGAGCACTGCCTCACCGAACACGCGGTGAGCGCCTGCCGGCTGCGGGACAAGAGCAAGATCAACCCGTTTGCCGCCACCAGCCTGCACACCCTGGTGCAGATGGTCGGCGCCGGGCTCGGCACCACCTTCCTGCCGCAGATGGCCATCGATGCCGGCATCCTCGACAACACGGATCTGGTGGCCATTCCGCTGCCGGGAGAGCACCCCTACCGCGAGATAGGGCTGGTGTGGCGCCCCAGCACCACCCGGGTGCAGACCTTCTACAAGCTGGCCGAGCTGCTCGCCCCGCTTATCGAGAACAAGGCCTGATCCGCCACCCATAAAAAACGCCGGCACTTGCCGGCGTTGTTGTCTTGGCCGCAAGGCCCTGCTCTGTCAGTGACTGGCCGGTGGCCCGAAGATGCGGGTGTAGGAGGTCAGGGTCCGTACGCTCACATTCTGCGGATTGCCGTTCTCGTCGTAGAGCCCCAGCGACCCGCTCTGCTTGTCATGACCCAGCAGCTGATGGGCACTCAGGTTGCTGAGCGCATCGCTGTCCGCTTTCCACTCCCAGCGCTGACCCAGGCTCAGGCTGCAGCTCTGCAACTGGCCGAGGTTGTTGCCGTCCAGGCAGCGGCGGGTATCCTGCGCGCTGACATAGCGGCCGTACTGGTCATAGATGAAAGACTGGGCGGCCGAGGTCTCGTCACAGGTTACCGCGCTCAGACCATGGTTGGCATCCGCGCTCAGGCAGCGGTTGTCAAAGCCCCCCAGCTGCAGGTTGACCGGGCGACCGCCGGTAAACACCGGGTGGTTCCAGTCCACCTTGAAGCTGGTGGACGCCGTCACCCGTCTACGCTTGTCGGTATCTTCAAAGCCCTGGAAGGAGACATGGGCCCCCACCACGTAATAGTGCTTGTAGATGCCGGTGTAGATGGGGCGGATGTTGACCGAGGAGTCGATCTTGAACTCGGTGCTGCCCGTCTCGTCCGGTGCCGCCTTGTAGATGACGTCCAGATTCGGCACAAACCCCTTGTAGCTGAGCGGCTGGATGCGGTTGTGATCCACGTCGTAGCCCATGCCCCAGACGGTGGCCGTCTTGGAAGAGAGCAGGGACTCCGCGGTCGCGTATTGATCGCGCACCCAGCTGAAACTCACCTTCTGGGCGCTCGGCGCCGAGCGTTCAACCCGGTAATCCTGGGTGTTGTAGGCGAGCTGGCGCTGCTGGCTGAACTTGGCCGACGCCTCCAGCTTGGCCTTGGGCCCATCCTTGTTCACCTCGACCCCGCCGGTGACCCCCACCTCGAAACCCGAGATCTCGCGATGCTCGTACTTGCTGTTGAGGTTGGTCGGCAGGCTCTTGAGCACCGCCGCCTTGGTGTTGGACGCCTCGATGCTGAAGCGATAATCCTGGGCGATGGCATCGGTGGCATAGTCGCGGGCCCAGCCATCCAGCAGCAGGTAGTCCGCGATGTTCTCGCTCCAGCTCAGATCCTCGTTGAGCTGGATGCCGGCACCGGCCGACTCTTCGTCCAGCGAGATCCGCACAATCTTGGCATCCGGCGTAGCGGAGCCGGTGTTGCCAAATTGCAGGGAGCGCTCCAGGTTGACCCGGTAGACCAGCGAGATGTTCGGTGAATCGCAGAACAACCGATTGCCCCGGCTCCAGGTGCGCGAGCGCGGGAAGGTGCACTCGGCATCGCTGATCTTGCGGTTGACGTTGAGGTAGAAGGCTACGTGGGGCAAGCCAGCCTCGGCGGCAGGGGGCTGGGTCAGAGAGCGCTTGTGGCGCTTGCCCTGCCCTTCCAGGCTCTCGACCCGCTCCATCACCTGATAGAAGGCCGGGTCATCGACGCCTCCCAGCGGGGTGAACAGCAGCTCCCCCTTGTAGCCGGACACCAGCACCCAGTCTGCATCAAAAGAGATACCGGCCAGCTGCTCCATGGCTTTTCTGGCTTGCTGTCGCTCGATCTTGTCGGTGACGGCGCTGAAATCGATGAACAGACGCTCGCCCCGTGCCAGCACCCGCTCGCGCAGCTGATCCCGGGTCATGGGCGGCGTCGCCCCCTGCCCCTTCAGCCAGACATCGGCATTGAGATAAATCAGACCCTGTTCGGATTGCAGGCTGGCCAGCATGGCGGTGCCCTGGTCAGTACGTTCGCCAATATCTTCGGCTTGCACGCTGCCTGCCAACAAGGCCAGCGCGAGCAGACTAAGAGTGGGGGCTTGCGTGATGAATTTGCGTGGTTTTTTGTTTTTCATTGTTATCTCCTTGTCGAATCACGCCAAGCTATTTAAACAATGAACGAATACGGCATAACCATATCATTCACGGTTATATTTCGGGGCGTTATTCTGCTTGCCTGTCATGACATTCATTATTCTCGCCGTGAATTAACAGCGTGGCGGCGAATGCATTTATTGTTGACAGAACAAGGATCGCGATGCGATCTAAGGTGGATGATTCGGCATCCGCCGAGGCTATTACACGGGAGTCGCGCGCTGATGGCAATCTTCCCTCAAGGTCGCCTGACTGCGCCTTGCATCTCGCACTGTGCCCGTTGGCTTGGCGGTAGCGCCCATCGGCCTGAACGATGATGCGACAGCCTGATGCCGCAGGCCCTCTGGTGCGAGGGAACACTCACTGCTATGGACCGGATATCATGGGATGGCCCTCCTCTGTCTGGTGATATTGTCAGCCGACGCCAGTCATTGGCCGAATATTATTATGTGAACCAGTTGCGGGAATATACCCAGAGATATCTTGTGGTGCTGCCATCATATTGGCGGTGAAAATGGCGGGGTCCCTTGCCATTTATTTGATGGCGCCATCATAACGAATTAACCCTGAGACAGAACGTGACACAGATCACGGGGCGGCGTCAACAAGGTTAATTATCATTTCATGACAGGGCTGATTGGAATAACTACTTTAATATTGAAATACTCATTCAAGATAATCGCCAAATATTATTCAAATGAATACAAACAATATTATGACCCTCTGCTGTTGCGCCTCTTTTGAGGTAGCCGGAGGCTGTTTCTTGCAAGCAAGGCTATGTTCGAGCCCCGAACCCCGTTTATGATGGAGACGTTGTCGTCTCGAAGGAGCCCCCATGGATTGCAAATGGCTGCTACCCCTGCTGGCCCTGTTGCTGGCCGCCTGTTCCAGCACACCCGAGCCTGCCCCGCCACGCCAGCAGAGCAGCGCCTTTGAAGGCTTCTATCAGCAGTGGCGCGGCGTGCCCTATCGCATGGGCGGTTCGGATCGGGCCGGCCTCGACTGCTCCGCCTTCACCCAGCTCGCCTACCAGCAGGTGATGGGTTTCAACCTGCCCAGAACCACTGAATCCCAGGCCAATCTGGGCCGGCCGGTCGATCGCTACCGGCTGCAGCACGGCGATCTGGTCTTCTTCAAGACCGGCTGGCAGCAATACCACGTCGGTGTCTACACCGGCGGCGGGGAGTTCATCCACGCCTCCACCAGCAAGGGGGTGATCCGCTCGCGCCTCGACAACGTCTACTGGAACAGCCGCTACTGGCAGGCGCGCCGCCTCACCCAGTGACCACCACAAAACAACAGGGCCCGCGACGGGCCCTGTTGTTGTTGATTCAACGGATGGCTCAGTGCTTGCGATGCCAGCGCGGCGAGGTGGCCCGTTCGCCCCAGGGGGTCACGCAGGGCAACAGCGCCCCTTCGATCACCTTGTCGCTGCCGGCCAGGGCCTCGGCAATCTTCTCGTGCAGCACCCGCAGCAGGCGCCCCTCCTGTTCGGCCAGGGAGTGACCCGCGGCAAAAAACTCGCGCTGATGCTGCAACGCCAGCTTCTGGGCAAATTCATAGGTGTTGAAGCAATCCGGCATCCGCTCGACCACATCTTCCAGGCGGGCCAACAAGCTGTTCAGTTCCCTGGTCATAACACTCTCTCCTTGTCGGTTGATAGCCAAAAACTACCCCTTATTGGATAATTCACCAACCCCAAATCCACGAAAGTGTGGAGGCCAGCACAGTCGCCGGGTGAGTCATCCGCGCCCCATCCTAAGCCAACGGGCAAAACTTTACAGCCAGTTAACAAGACGCTAGATTTAGACCGACCAATCAGTCGGTCCCTAACCAGCGGGGTATGCCATGGAAGCAATGCAGTTGCAGGAGGCCACCGACAAGTTGTCGCTGCCGGCCAGACTGGCCAGACTCAGAGACGCCTGTCAGCAACATCCCATGCCGAGTTTGAGCGAGCGTAGAGCCCACCTCAGCCAGCTCAAGCGCGCCCTGATCGCCCACAAGCAACCGCTGTGCGATGCCCTAGCCAAAGACTATGGCCAGCGCAGCGACTACGACAGCATGATTGCCGACATCCTCCCCTGCGTCATGCAGATCAACTACACCCAGAAACGGATCAAGCGCTGGATGCGCCCGCACCGCCGCCACACCGGCCTGCTGCTGGCGCCGGCCCGGGTGGAGGTGTTCTATCAGCCGCTCGGGGTGGTCGGCATCATAGTGCCCTGGAACTTCCCGGTGATGCTGAGCCTCGGCCCCCTCATCAGCGCCATCGCCGCCGGCAACCGCGCCATGCTGAAGCTCTCCGAATTCACCCCGCACACCAACCGGGTACTGCGCGAACTGCTGGACGGCGTCTTCGACGAGCGCGAGGTGATGGTGATTGAAGGTGACGCCCAGGTGGCGGCCGCCTTCAGTGCCCTCCCCTTCGATCACCTGCTGTTTACCGGCTCCACCGCCGTTGGCAGGCTGGTGATGGCCGCGGCGGCCCCCCAGCTCACCCCGCTCACCCTGGAGCTCGGCGGCAAGAGCCCCTGCCTCATCGCCCCCGACATGCCGCTGGCGCTGGCGGTGGAGCGGATGATCTTCGGCAAGAGCCTCAACGCCGGCCAGATCTGTGTCGCCCCCGACTATGTGCTGCTGCCGCGTGGTCAGGAGCAGGCCTTTGTCGAGGCCTATCGCGATCACTTCGCCCGCCTCTATCCCCAGGGGCTGGCCAGTACGGATTACGGCTCCATCATCAATGGCCGCCAGTATGAACGGCTCACCAGCTGGCTGGCCGAAGCCGAGCGGGCAGGCGCCCAGATACACCCCTGTGGCAGCCCGGCCCGGGACGATGGCGCCCACCGCCTGCTGCCCCATCTGCTGACCGAGGTGCCGAACCACTGCCAGCTGATGCAGCAGGAGATCTTCGGCCCGCTGCTGCCGATCGTGCCCTATGACTCGCTGGACGAGGCGCTCGCCTACATAGCCGCGCGGCCCCGTCCGCTCGCCTTCTACCTGATGAGCCTGGATCCCGCCCTGCAGCACAAGGTGATCCGGGAGACCCACTCCGGCGGCATGGCCATCAACGACAGCCTGTTCCAGGTGGCAGCCGACGACGTGCCCTTTGGCGGCATCGGTGCCTCCGGCATGGGCCACTACCACGGCCACGAGGGGTTTCTCACCTTCTCCAAGGCCAAGACCGTGCTGAGCCGGGGACGCTTCAGCACCGGCACCATGGTGCACCCTCCCTATCGGCGCTGGCACCAGCGGCTGATGATGGCCCTGTTTTTGCGCTGACGAGACCAGCATGAACACACCCGTGACCGACAAGCGCCGCCAGATCCTGGATGCCGCCCTTGCCCTGTGCGCCGAAGATGGCTTGCAGGGTGCCGCCACCGCCCGCATCGCCAAGGCAGCCGGGGTGGCCAACGGCACCCTGTTTCACCACTTTCCCAGCAAGGAGGTGCTGATCCAGAGCCTCTATCAGGACATCAAGCTGCGCCTTGGCGCCGCCATCACCGAGGCTGACGCCGCCCTGCCCCTCCAGGAGCAGGCACACCACTACTGGAGCCAGGCGATGGCCTGGATGCAGGCCCACCCCCACGAGCTCAAGTTCGTGCTGGGCTTCTTTCACTCCCCCCTGCTGGCTCGCCCGCTGCGCAGCCAGATCCTGAGCGACACCCTGCGTTTTCTACCCCGCCTGCTGGCCCAGGGCCAGGCCAGCGGCGAATTGATGCAAGCTCCACCGGCTCTGATGCTGGAGGTGTGCCAGGGCCAGTTCCTGGCCTGCGCCTCGCTGTTTGTCGACCAACCTGAACTGGGACGGGACGGCCACTGGCAAGCCAGCGCCTTCGCCCTGTTCTGGTCCGCCATCTCGGGAGTTCACGCTTATGCACAACCGACACCTTGATTCCCTGGTGGCGCTGGGTCGCCGCCTGTGGATCAGCGGCCTGCTCTGGATCATCGGCCGCACCCTGTGCCGCGCCGCCCGTATCGACGAGGCGGTGCGCCAGGAGCTAGCCCCCCTGCCGGACGGGCTCACCATCCGGCTGGAGGTGAGCGGCATGGCCCACGGCCTGACCATCCACAAGGCGGCCGGCCGCTGGCAGAGCGGCCCCGCACCCGACACCGGCGGGCTGCATCCGCTGCGGGTGCGCTTCAAGCATCCCGCCATCGCCTTTCGCGCCCTCAGCTTTCGGCTCGGGGTCAATCAGGCGTTCAGCGAGAACCGCCTGCTGGTGGAAGGGGATCTCACCGTCGCCATGCACCTGGTACGGGCGCTGGAACAGCTGCAGGCGCTGATCCTGCCCGCCTTCATCGCGCGGCCACTGCTGCGCCACTATCCGAGCCCACGCCACAAGCTGAGCCGGGCCTGCCACATCTACCTGGGTCTGTTGACCGGCTGAACGAGAGGATGAGCACCATGAGTCGCTATTACGATTTTTTCTGCCCGGTCAAACTGATGGCGGGCGAGCAGGCGCTGGAGCAACTGGCCGGCGAACTGGCGGGATTGGGGGCGCGCAGGCCGCTGCTGCTCACCGACAAGGGGGTCAGTGGCACTGGCCTCGCCACCCTGCTGGCCGGGGTGCTGGCCGAAGGGGAGCTGCCGGTGGCCGCCATCTGGGACGAGATCCCGGCCGACTCCTCCACCGCCGTGGTGGAGCGGATTGCGGCCCGGCACCGGGAGCTTGGCTGTGACAGCCTGGTGGCGCTGGGCGGCGGCTCCGTCATCGACACCGCCAAGGCGGTCAACATTCTCGCCTCCATGGGGGGGACGCGGCTGCTCGATTACGCCGGCGCCGGCTGCCTGACCCGGCCGCTGCAACCGCTGGCGGTGGTGCCCACCACGGCGGGCACCGGCTCGGAGGTAACCCTGGTGGCGGTGATCAAGGACGAGGCGAGCGGGCGCAAGGTGCCCTTTACCTCCCCCTTCCTGCTGCCCCAGCTGGCGGTGCTGGATCCGCGCCTCACCCAGGGGCTGCCGCTCAACATCACCGCCGCCACCGCCATGGATGCCATGACCCACGCCATCGAGGCCTTCATCGGCAATGCCAAGAACCCGGTCAGCGACGCCCTGGCCCTGATGGCGGTGGAGAAGATCGCCAGTGCCCTGCCCCAGATACTGAACAACCCGCAGGACAAACGGCTGCGACTGCAGCTGGCGGAAGGTTCCACCCTGGCGGGCATGGCCTTCTCCAACTCCATGGTGGGGCTGGTGCACGCCCTCGGCCACAGCCTGGGGGCCCGCTGCCACCTGCCCCACGGCCTGTGCATGAACCTCTTCCTGCCCACCGTGCTCGACTACAACCGGCCGGGCATCGATCCCGAGCTGGCCCGCCTGCTGCTGCCGCTGGTGGGGGCCGAGCGCTTTGCCGCGACCCCGGCCGCCACACGGGCCCAGGCCGCCATCGAGGCGCTGCAGGCGCTGCGCGATACCCTGTGGCAGGCGGTCAAACTGCCGCGCACCTTGCGCGAGGCCGGCGTCACCGACAAGGCGCTGCTGCCCGAGATCCGCGATCTCGCCATCAACGACGGCGCCCTGCTCTACAACCGCAAGGATGCCGACCGCACCCAGCTACTCGGCCTGCTCGAGCTGGCCTGGGAGTGATCAGACAGAGGCCCCGCATCGCGGGGCCTCCTGTTACCAGCTGATGGTGGCGCCGGCGCCGTAGTTGCCGCGCTCCTCGGGCGTCTTTTCGCGCCAGATGGACTCCTTGTTGCGGCGCACAGCCTCCTCCCGCTCCTGCTTGCGCTCCCAGACAGGTTTTACCTCGTCCAGCGGCCGCTCGTGTTTCTGCCCCTGATGATCAATCACCGAGCACTGCTTGTCGCCGCACTGATAGGCATAGGGTTCGACGGTACAACCCGCCGTGGCCAGACACAGGCCAAACAGAGAAAGACGAAGAGAGGAAGGCAAGATCATGGGACGCTCCTGTTTGCATCGGTCAACCAAGGGCGCCGAGTGTCAAACAGGAGGCAAATGGAATCAACCCTGCCAGCAGGGTTGATTGTTACAAGCGGTACATCACGAAATGTATCAGTAAGCTGTTGATACATATCACGTTAATCATCGCGCTGGCGCAGTGCTCTTACACCTGCTCGTCGCTGAACACACCGGTAGAGAGGTAGCGATCCCCTCGATCGCAGATGATGGCCACCACCACCCCCTGCTTGATCTCTGCCGCCACCCGCAGCGCGCCGGCCACGGCGCCCCCCGAGCTGACCCCGCAGCAGATCCCCTCCTCCCGCGCCAGCCGGCGCATCATGACGAGCGCCTCCTGCTGGGTCACGTCCAGCACCCGATCGACCCGGGCAGGCTCGAAAATGGCCGGCAGATAGGCCGCGGGCCAGCGCCGGATCCCCGGGATCTGGCTCCCCTCGGCCGGTTGCAGACCGATCACCTGCACCGCCGGGTTCTGCTCCTTGAGGTAGCGGGAGACCCCCATGATGGTGCCCGTGGTGCCCATGGCGGAGACGAAGTGAGTGACCGCCCCCTCGCTCTGGCGCCAGATCTCGGGACCGGTGGAGAGGTAATGGGCATCCGGGTTGGCCGGATTGTTGAACTGATCGAGTACCAGCCCCTCGCCCCGTGCCTGCATCGCCAGGGCGAGGTCGCGCGCGGCCTCCATGCCCCCCTCCACCAGCACCAGCTCGGCGCCGTAGGCCTGCATGGCATCGCGCCGCTCCTGGCTCATGGTATGTGGCATGATGAGTCGCATCCGGTAGCCTCGCGCCGCCGCCACCATGGCCAGCGCGATGCCGGTGTTGCCGGAGGTGGCCTCGATGAGGCGGGCCCCTGGCGCTAAGTGACCGCTCGCCTCCGCGCACTTGATGAGGTTCAGCGCCGGCCTGTCCTTGACCGAGCCGGCCGGGTTGTTGCCCTCCAGCTTCACCAGCAGGGTGACACCGGGGTGGGGATTGATGCGACGCAGCGCCAGCAGGGGGGTATTGCCGATCAACTCTTCCAGCGTGGCAAAAGCCATAATGGGATCCATCCTTCGTGAACTGTTCTATACCTTGGCTAGCGGGTATATACCCGGCCGGGCTCGCAGTGTAAGCGACCCCGAACAGTTGGCAAAGGGGCGCCAACATGGTCAGATAACCCCATCCCCCGTACCGAGGAGCAAGCATGAGCGAGATCATTCATCAGGCCAACCAGCAGCAATTCATCTGTGTGGTGGATGGCAAGGAGTCCAGGCTGCGTTACCGGCGGCTCGACGCCAAGACCATCGACGCCTACAGCACCTTCGTCCCGCCCGAGCTCAGGGTACAGGGGATCGCCGATCAGCTGGCTCGCACCTTCTACAGCTGGACCCAGGCAGAAGGGCTCACCATAGTGCCGAGCTGCAGCTACATCGACGTCTGGCTGCGCCGCAATGCCGGCTGACACCCAGACGCGTCACAGCACGCCAGCCTCGCACGCTCGCCAAGGCGCACTGGAAGCCGACCTGCAGGCACAGACCGAAGCCCTGCTGCGGGCCGATGATCAGCGCATGGATTGCCTGCGGGCAGCTCGTGAACTGGCACTGCCCGACTGGGCGCTGGGGGCCGGTTTTATCCGCAACCTCATCTGGGATCACCTGCACCGCAAAGCGGTGCCAACCGCCCTCAACGACATCGATCTCATCTATCTGGACAGTGCTGATCCCACTGGATTGCAGGAGGCCGATCACGAAGCCTGGCTCGCTGCCAGGATGCCGGGCCAGCAGTGGGAGGTGCGCAATCAGGCCCGCATGCATGTGCGCCAGCTGGTGCCCCCGTTCACCAGCTCGCTCTCGGCCCTCAGCCACTGGGTGGAGGTGCCCACCTGCATCGGGGTCCGGCTGCTGGCAGACGATTCATTCGAGTGGCTGGCCCCTTACGGCTTTGCCCCCAACTGGTCCCTGCAGGTGGATCCCAACCCGCGCTGCCGCCAGGAGCGCCGGGTCTTTACCGAGCGGGTCAAGGCCAAGGGGTGGCAACAACTCTGGCCTGACCTGGTGGTGAACTGGCCATAACCTGATTGCAATGTTTCGATAACCTTGGGCACACTAAGGAAAAGCTGTTTGTAACTCAATGGGTTAAATAATGCGCGACTTCTTCTCACTCGAACGCTGGCTACCGGGCCTCGCCGCCCTGCTGCAATACCAGCGGGCCTGGCTGATGCCGGATATGCGCGCTGGATTGTCGGTGGCCGCCGTGGCCCTGCCCGTGGCCATCGCCTATGCGGAGCTGGCCGGGGTGGGGCCGCTGGTCGGCCTCTACTCCTGCATCCTGCCCATGCTGGTGTACGCCCTGTTCGGTACCTCCCGCCAGCTCATCGTCGGCCCGGACGCCGCCACCTGCGCGGTGATCGCCGCCGTGGTGACCCCGCTCGCCGCCGGGGATGCCACCCGCCACTGGCAGCTGGTGATGACCATGACCGCCATGACCGGCTTCTGGTGCCTCATCGCCAGCCGCTTCAAGCTGGGGGTGCTGGCGGACTTTCTCTCCCGCCCGATCCTGATGGGGTTGCTCAACGGGGTGGCCATCACCATCATGGTGGGCCAGCTCTCCAAGATCTTCGGCTTCACCTTCAGCGAGCGCTACCTCATCGAGCGGATCGCCGGCGGTGCCAGCTACATCACCCAGACCCATCTGCCCACCCTGGCCATGAGCCTGACCGCCCTGCTCACCCTGCTGCTGGCCAAGCGCTTCAAGCCGGCCTGGCCCTCCTCCATGGTGGCCATGGTGGTGACGGCGGGACTGGTGTGGGCGCTCGATCTCGGCCAGTTCGGCATCGCCACCCTGGGCGCCATCGGCTCCGGCCTGCCCGCCTTCCAGATGCCGGAGTTTCCCCCCGGCCTGATGCGGGAACTGGTGCTGCCGGCGCTCAACCTGGCCATGGTGAGCTTCGTCTCCATGATGCTGACCGCCCGCAGCTTCGCCGCCAAGAACGGCTACGAGATAGATGCGGACAAGGAGTTTCGGGCCCTCGGCATGGCCAACCTGGCGGCGGCAGCCTCCCAGGGCTTTGCCATCAGCGGCGCGGACTCGCGCACCGCGGTCAACGACGCCAACGGCGGCAAGAGCCAGCTGGTCTCCATCATCGCCGCCGCCGTCATCGCCCTGGTCACCTTCTATCTGACGGCGCCGCTGCAATACATCCCCACCGCCGCCCTCGGCGTGGTGCTGGTGATGGCGTCTTTGTCCCTCACCGACTTTCGCGGCCTGTGGGCTCTGCGCCATTCCGATCGCTCCGCCTTCTGGCTGGCGCTCATCACCTTCATCAGCGTGCTGGCCATGGGGGTCATTCCGGGCATCACCCTCGCGGTGCTGCTGGGGCTGTTCCAGTTCCTGCGCAACGTGATGCGGCCCACCGACCAGCTGCTCGGCATGGACGATGAGGGCGTGGTGCGCACCCTGGGGGACAACGAGCAGGCCAAGGCCATTCCCGGCATCCTGGTCTATCGCTTCAACTCACCGCTCACCTACTTCAACGCCCCCTACTTCAAGCGGCGGGTGCTGGCGCTGCTGGTGCAGGATCCCCACAGCCCCAAATGCCTGGTGGTGGATGCGGTGGCCTGCTTCACCCATCAGGACATCAGCGTGATGAGCATGCTGGGGGAGCTGCACAAGGATCTGAAACGGCGCGGCATCCACATGGTGATGGCCGGCCGCCACGGCCAGATGAGCCTGTGGCTCAAGCAAGCCGGGATCCGGGTCGGTGACGAGGGGATCATCCTCTGCCCCGACATGTATCAGGCGCTGCGCATGACCCGCTGCTACCGCGAGCCGGTGTTCAAGGATGACGAGGTGGTGGAGAGCACCACCGAAGCCATTCTCTCGCGCTGGCCCCAGGATGACGCCCTGCCCGATTCGGCGCGCCTCACCCTGCCCAGCGAACAGGAGGCGGGCGCCACCCCGGCCTGATCCAGTGCGGGCCCTGCCCATGGCGGCAGGGCCCGCGCTCTCTTCCCCCTCTTGGTCACCGCCACGATTGCGCCTCGCCCCCGCTTGGTGTTAAATGCCCGTCCAGATGGCGCTGACGAGGGCCATCCCCAGTATTTGGACACCCCATGCAAACTCAATCCCACGCAGGTCCGGGTACCCTCTTCTCCCTGACCTGGCCACTGTTTATCGATCTCGCCCTGCACTTTCTGACCGGGGCCCTCAACACCTTCATGGTGGGTCATGTCTCCTATCAGGGGGTAGCGGCGCTCGCAGTCGGCAACCAGGTGTTCGATCTCGCCATCACCTTGTTCAGCTTCGTCAGCATCGGCACCAGCGTGGTGATCACCCAGTATCTGGGGGCCGGTGACAAGGAGAAGGCGCGCGTCGTCATCCACACCGCCATCGGTTTCAACCTGCTGGTGGGGCTGGTGGCCGCCGTCGGCGTCATCGCCGGGGCCAGTACCATGCTGGCGCTGATGAACCTGCCCGCCAACCTGATGAGCGATGCCACTCTCTACCTGCAGATCATCGGCCTGTGCCTGCTGCCGGAAGCGGCGGCGCTCTGCCTGGCCGCCACCCTGCGCGCCCACGGCCACACCCGTCAGGCGATGTACGTGACCCTCATCGTCAACCTCATCACCTTCGTCGGCAACCTGCTGCTGCTCTACGGCTGGTTCGGCCTGCCCCAGCTCGGGGTGGCCGGGGTCGCCATCAGCACGGTGGCGGGTCGCATCGTCGGGGTGGTGTTGCTGGTGTGGCTGGTGGCACGCAAGACCGGCATCCGGCTGCGCCTGCCGGAGATCGTCAAACCCAGCCGGCTGATGCTGGGCAAGGTGCTGCACATCGGCCTGCCGGCCGCCGGCGAGAACCTCTCCTGGATGCTGCAGTTCATGGTGGTGACCGCCTTCGTCGGCCTGCTCGGCGACAAGGCGCTGGCGACCCAGTCCTACTTCTTCCAGATCTGCCTGTTCATCCTGCTGTTCGGCCTCTCCATCGGCCTTGGCAACGAGATCATCATCGGCCACCTGGCAGGGGCTCGCCGCTTCGAGCAGGCCTACCGCCAGTTGCTCAAAAGCCTGAAGCTGGGGCTCATCGTCACCGCCTTCATCGCCTTGCTGGCGGCCCTCAACGGCCGCACCATCATCAGCCTGTTCACCGATGACGCCGACATCATCACCCAGGTGGCGCAGCTGTTCTTGATAAGCCTCATTCTGGAACCCGGTCGTACCTTCAATCTGGTGGTGATCAACGCCCTACGCGCCACCGGGGATGCCCGTTTCCCGCTCTACATGGCGCTCGTCTCCATGTGGGGGATTGCCGTTCCACTGGCCTATTTCCTTGGTATCATGCAGGGTTATGGACTGGTCGGTATCTGGTTGGCGCTCGCCTGCGACGAGTGGGTGCGCGGTCTGGCCATGTTCTGGCGCTGGCGCAGTCGTCGCTGGCAAAACAAAATTCTTGTTGAAACATAAGCGGAATCACAATGAAGAAGATAGGACTCTTGTTGGCGGCCATCCTGCTCAGCCCGCTCGCCATGGCGCAAACCGCCCCCGCCGCCCCCAAGGCACAGGCGGCCCAGACCTGGTACGTGGCCCCCATCGTCATCGATGAAACCAGCGAAGCGCAAAAAGCGCTGACCAAGGACTTCATGGCCCAGATGATCAAGACCATCAAGATCAACGAGTACCAGACCGGCAAGGCGGTGGGCAAGACTAAGTCGCCCAAGTGGCTGATCCGCACCAAGCTGATGCCCGCCAGCACCGAACCGCTGGTCGGCAAGAAGCACCCGCAGGGCCTCACCTACGGCAAGGGCATCCCCACCCAGGAGATCGTCGGCGAGCTCATCATGAACGGCACCCTGGTGGCCCATGTGGGTCAGGGCTGGCGCGAGCCCATCGTCCCGGGTACTCCGGTGGCCGAGAAGATCACCATCGCCAACTATCAGTACGCCATCGGCAACGAAGCCAAGGCCGCGGATCTGGAAGAACTGGCGGCGCAGATCGGCTTCGAGGTGGGCAAGGTGATCGCCCGCGACGGCAAGCCGCTGCCCGAGAAGAAAAAGAAAAAAGAGTAAACGCCGCACCTGTTACCAAGAAGGGGCCCTGCGCCCCTTTTTGCTGCCCGCCTGGCGGCCACAAGCTGTCATCCGGCCGTCACAATTGTGATCCATCCGGCACTTTTCAGACTCTCTGCTTACCGATAAAAGCCTTATCAGCTTGTGATTCAAACAGTTAAAAATCGCCCGTCGAATACAGCAAATCATTGGTCCCGAATTGGAGCCGGATCACATTTATCTCGCGGGGGACGCGGTAGTTTGGTCTTGCAGGCACAATCAAACGAAACCAAGGAGGCCGCATTACATGTTCCCAGAGTACAGAGAGCTCATCTCGCAACTGAAGAGCAGTGATGTCCATTTCCAAAAGAAGTTTGACTTGCACAACGACCTGGATGTGGAGATTAGAAAGTTGGAAAAGCATCACGCCAGCGACTACAGCTCCGAGGTGAAGGATCTGAAAAAACAGAAACTTAAACTGAAAGAGGAGATCTACGACATCCTCAAACAACATCCACAATAGACGCCTCGACGAATACCTGGATAAGCAACTTATCCTGCCAGCCCGGCCCGACGCCGGGCTTTTTGTTGCCCGCTCATCAGGAGGCGACCACTGCTTGCGCCCCCTGGCGTCGAAACTCGCTGGGGGTCTGGCCGGTATGACGGCGAAAGGCACTGTTGAAGGTGGACTTGCTGTTGAAACCGGCCCGGTAGCAGACATTGGCCACCGTCTCGTCACTCGCCTGCAGCAGCCGCTTGGCCTCCTCCACCCGATGGCGGTTGAGCCAGTCGTAGAAGTTGCCCCCTGAACAGGCGTTGATGGCACTGGATGCCTGATGAAGGCTCAGACCGCACTCCTCGGCCAGCTTGCCAAGGGAGAGCGCGGGATCCCGGTAGGCACCACGCCCGAGCTGGCGTTCCAGCTCCTCGAACAGGGGGCGCAGACCATCATCTCGCACCGGCTCAGAAGCGGTGTCAGTGGCTCGCTCGCGCACGCCTCCCTCCGGCGCGCCGCCCTGCTGGGGCAAGCGGGCATGGGCCAGCACCTGCAGCAGCAGATAGGCGGTAACGGGCGCCTGCAGATAGACGGTAGAGAGCGGCCAGCCGAGCCAGCTCAAGGCGATGCGGCCGAGCAACAGCAAGGCCACCAGCAGTTGCAGCCCCTGCAACTGAGCCACCCAGGCCCGCAGCGCCGGCTTGCGGCTGACCACCCCAAGACGCTGCTGCTGCCACCAGTAAGCCAGCCCCAGCAGGGCGATGCAGGCCAGATAGCGGTTGCCATAGAGGGTCACCCCGGGCCACAGCGCATCCCCCTGCTTGCCAAGCAGGATCCAGCTCACCTTGTCGGCCCCCGGCAACAACCAGTAGGGCAGCGCCAGAGCTGCAACCAGCAGCATGGGCAAACCGTGCACCAGCCGGTCACGCAAGCCACCGAGTACCGCCTCCCCCTGCAGAGCCCTGATATAGCCATACAGACAAAACGGCAGCATCACCACCAGGGGATCCGCCAGTTTGAGCAGGTGGGGCCAATGGTGGAACCACTGTTGCTGGTGATAGAGATATTCCAGCGCCTGCAAGCCGCTCAGGCTGAGCAGGGCCAACAGATAACCGGCAGCGGCATCCCGCCGCATGCGGCGCAGCCAGCCGAGCGTGGCCAGCAGCAACATGCCGGTCAGGCTCAGACTGAGCACGGCGGCCACTTCTTCCCACTGCATATGCGTCCTCCTGCAGGTGCGGCTCCATCGAACCGTACCTGCTTATCCTTGTTTTTATTGTGTTTTTCAACTCTCGACCGGTTCCATCCAGCGGGGCGACAGCAAACCGGTGCTGTTCTTAAATACCGTCACCTGCGGCTGAAAAGCAACAGAACCATAACAAGTCAGGACCACAGAAGGAACCAAGATGAGAACGCCCTTCCCCCTTACCCTGCTCGGCTGCCTCGTACTGGCCGGCTGCCAAGAGAACAGCAGCGAGCCGGATCCCGCTCGCCACTACGACGTCACCCTCACCTATACGGAGCAGGGTGTTCCCCACATCAAGGCGAACGACTACGCCAGCCTGGGCTTTGGCGCCGGCTATGCCCATGCCGAAGAGAACCTCTGTACCCTGAGCGAGCAGATCATGAAGCTGCGGGGAGAAAAATCCCGCTGGCTGGGGGCGGGGGAGCAGCAGCGCAACCTGCTCTCCGACGTGGGCTATCGTTCGCTCGACCTGCCAGCCCAGGCTGCCGCCCTGTATGGCAGGCTGGCGCCGGGTGCCCGTCATCTCATCGAAGGTTACGTGGCGGGGTTCAACCACTCCCTCAGCGGTCGAGCCGGCCCGGCGGACTACCCCTCTCCCTGTCGCGGGGCCGAGTGGGTCGAACCCATCACCCCGACCCAGCTGCTGGCCTATCACCTGGATCTCGCCCAGCTGGCCAGCGGCCGCAGCTTCATCGGCGCCATGGCCAGTGCCCAGCCCCCCGGCAGCGGCGCACGGGCGCGCACCGCCCTGCCTGTGCCCGAGCAGGATCCCGCCGCATTGCTGACCTCGGAGGGGATCGGCAGCAACGGCTGGGCGCTGGGGGCAGATCGCAGCAGCAACGCCAACAGCCTGCTGCTCGGCAACCCCCACTTCCCCTGGGATGGCGAACTCAGATTCTATGAACAGCACCTGCAGATCCCGGGGGAGCTCAACGTGACCGGTGCCACCATGATGGGCTTTCCCGCCATCCTGATCGGCTTCAACGAGCAACTGGGCTGGACCCACACCGTCTCCCAGTCCAAACGCTTCACCCTCTATCAGCTCACCCTGGACCCCGCCAATCCGCTGCGTTACCGCTACGGCGACCAGTGGCGGGAGATGAGCCAGAAAGCGATCACCGTACAGGTACGCCAGGCCGATGGCAGCCTGCAACCTTATGTACAGACCGTCTATGCCAGCCACTTCGGCCCCATGGTCAACCTCGCCTCCCTCTCGCCCAGCCTGGGCTGGACCAGCAGCAGCGCCATCAGCTTCCGCGATGCCAACGCCGGCAACTACAAGATGCTGGAACAGTGGCTGGCCATGGCCAGGGCCCAGAGCACCCCGGCCTTCTTCGATGCGCTGGCCGAGCATCAGGGGGTGCCCTGGGTCAATACACTGCTGATCGACAAGACGGGCCAGGCCAGTTATGTGGATGCCACCCAGGTGCCCCGCCTCGGCACCAAGGCAGAAGCCTGGTGGCGAGCAGCTTCCCAGACGCCACAACTGGCCCCCATCTGGCTGGATGGCGAGGGCAGCGTGCTGTTGCCGGGCAACGACCCCGATTTCGAGTGGGTCGACAGCGGCCAGACCCGCGTTGCCGGCCTTGTCCCCCTGAGCCAGGCCCCCCGCCAGACTCGCAGCGACTACCTCTACAACGCCAACAGCAGCCACTGGCTAACCAACCTGGCGGCCCCGCTCGAGGGTTACTCCATCCTCTACGGGCCGGAGCAGACGGTGCGCAGCCCGCGAACCCGCTACAACGCCCAGCTCATCAGCACCCCCGACACCATGGGACTGACCGGGAGCGATCGGCGTTTCACCCTGCAGTCGCTGCAACGGGTACTGACCCACAACGGCTCCCTGTTTGCCCGTGAGCTCAGAGATCCCCTGCTGGCCCGTTGCCAGGCACATCCGCTGATCCAGCTGACCAGCGGCCCGCTGGATTTGACCCCGAGCTGCAATGCACTCGCCAACTGGGATGGCGAATATCAGCTGGAGAGCCGCGGCGCCCACCTGATGCGGGAATGGTTGACGGCGTTTCGCACCAGCGGCCACAGAGACATCAAGGATGCCCTGTTCGCCATCCCCTTCGATCCAGCCCAAGGCGCCACCACGCCGAGCGGGCTGGCCCCCTGGAGCGGCGCGCCGGACCAGGATCCCGCCCTGCTGGCGCTGGCCCAGGCCCAGCAGCGGTTGCAGGCGGCCGGTATCGCGCCCGATGCCGAACTCGGTGCACTGCAGTTCGTGCAAAAGGCAGCCGGGCTGACCCCCATCGCGCTGCCGGGAGGCAACTCGTTCGAGGGCATGTTCAACATGGTGCAGACCAATCTGCCTTCGCGCAGCAGCTCGGATCTCGCCAACATAGTGACCGGCAAGGCCGTGGCAGGCACCACGCTGCGCAGCCTGGATGACGACGGTGACGGCCAGCCCGAGCTGCGGTATCGCGCCAACTACGGTTCCAGCTTTGTGCTGGCCCTGCAGTTTGATGCTGCCGGCCCCAAGGCGGAGCGCTTCCTGAGCTACGGCCAGTCCCATGACCCCGAAAGCCCGCACTTCACCGATCAGACCGAGCAGTTCGCCCGTCAGCAGTGGCAGCCCATGCGCTTCACCGAGCAGGAGATAGCGGCCCACCAGGAGCGCACCCTGCACCTCAAGGTACTGCGTACCACCAGCCCCTGAGCGAACCCAGTCAATCCAGTCATAAAAAAGCGGGCCAGTGGCCCGCTTCGTTTTATGCAGAGTTAACCCAATCCTCACACCGGCGGATGGAAATGACTGGCTTCGCGGGTGGCCATCTCCTCGTAGGTGGCCCACTTCTGCCACGCCACTTGTTGCGCCACCTGCATCAGCCGTTCAGCCTCCTGTGGATGGCTCTGTGCCAGCACCCGATAACGGGTCTCCTCCTGCCGGTATTCGGCAAGCGGAATGGAGGGGCGCAGGCTGTCGAGGCTGAAGGGGTTCTGCCCCGCACTGCGCAATACCGGGTTGTAGCGCATCAGCGGCCAGTGACCGGAGGCCACAGCGCGTTTTTGCTGGGTCAGGCCAAACTCCATATCGATGCCGTGGGCAATGCAGTGGCTGTAGGCGATGATGAGCGACGGGCCCGGATAGGCCTCCGCCTCACGCAAGGCTTGCAGCGCCTGCTGCGGATTGGCACCAAAGGCGATGCGGGCAACATAGACGTTGCCGTAGGAGATGGCCTGCAGCGCCACATCCTTCTTGGCCAGCGTCTTGCCTCCCGCCGCGAACTTGGCGACGGCACCGAGCGGGGTCGATTTCGACATCTGGCCGCCGGTGTTGGAGTAGACCTCGGTATCCATCACCAGCACGTTCACGTCGCGGCCGGAGGCGAGCACGTGATCGAGCCCCGCCGAGCCGATGTCATAGGCCCAGCCATCGCCGCCGATGATCCAGACGGAGCGGCGCACCAGCTGATCAATCAAGGAGAGCAGCTCGCGAGCCTTGCCGGATTTCACCTCTTCCAGCCGCTCCCGCACTTGCGCCACCCGGGTGCGCTGGGCACGGATCTCTGACTCCAGCCGCTGCGGGGCGCTGACAAGTGTCTCCACCAGCTCGACCCCGATCTCCCCCTTCATCGCCTGCAAGGCTGCCACCGCCTGACCGTGATGCTGATCGGCGGTGAGACGAAAACCAAAGCCAAACTCGGCGTTATCCTCGAACAGCGAGTTGGACCAGGCCGGCCCCTTCCCTTCGCCATTCTTGGCCCACGGGGTGGTCGGCAGGTTGCCGCCGTAGATGGAGGAACAACCGGTGGCGTTGGCCACCAGCATGCGATCGCCAAACAGCTGGGTCAGCAGCTTGAGGTAAGGGGTCTCGCCACAGCCGGCGCAGGCGCCGGAGAACTCGAACAGGGGTTCGAGGAACTGGGTGCCGCGCACGGTGGAGAAATCCACCCGCTCGCGAGCAGGCCACGGCAGGCTCTCGAACCAGCGCAGCGCCTGCTTCTGGCCAGCCAGATGTGGCGCCTTGTCCATCATGGCGATGGCCCGCTCGCCTTCATGGCTCTCATCCGCTCCAGCCCGCACCGGACAGGCCTGCACGCACTGGCCGCAGCCGGTGCAATCTTCCGGGTAGAGCTGCAGGGTGTAGCGGCTGTCGGGGAAGCCCTTGGCGGTGACGGGCACCGACTGCGCCGCCTCGGGGGCGGTCGCCAGCCAGTCCTGATGGTAGAACTTGGCCCGCAGCGCCGCGTGGGGGCAGACAAAGACGCAGTTGCCGCACTGGATGCAGATATCCGAATGCCAAATCGGGATCTCGCGGGCGATATCCCGCTTCTCGAAGCGGCTGGTGGCGGTGGGGTAAGTGCCGTCCACCGGCAGCATGGAGACCGGGATGCGATCGCCGCGCCCCGCCAGCATCTCGCCGGTGACGCGCTGGACAAACTCGCTGCCCCCCGGTGCCAGCGGCAGCGGATAATCGCTGATCTGCTCCTCACCGGCCGGGATCGCCACCCGGTGTAGATGGGCCAGGGTGTCGTCCACCGCCGCGAAGTTGCGCGCCACCACCTCGGGCCCCTTGCGGGCATAGCTCTTCTCGATGCTCTCCTTGATCAGCGCGATCGCCTCGTCCCGCGGCAAGATGCCGGCCAGGGCGAAGAAGCAGGTCTGCATGATGGTGTTGATGCGATTGCCCATGCCGTTGCGCTCGGCCACCCGATCGCCGTCGATGCAATAGAGCTGGATATTGAGGACGCGGATGCGGGCGCGCAGCCGCTCGGGTAGCTCGGCCCAGACCCGGTCGGGCTCATGGGGGGCATTGAGCAGCAGGGTCGCCCCTTCGGCGGCGAACTCCAGCAGATCCACAGATTCGACAAAGCCCCACTGGTGGCAACCGATAAAGCTCGCCTGCTCGATAAGCCAGGGCGCGTCGATGGGCTCGGGACCAAAGCGCAGGTGGGAGACGGTGCGCGAACCCGACTTCTTGGAGTCGTAGACGAAGTAGCCCTGAGCGTGGAACCCCTCCAGCTCGCCGATGATCTTGATGCTGTTCTTGTTGGCACCCACGGTGCCGTCGGCGCCGAGGCCGAAGAAGAGCGCCCGCACCCGACTGGCAGGCTCCAGATCGCCGATGGGGTGCCAGGCCAGACTGAGGCCAGACACGTCATCCACTATCCCCACGGTAAAGCGCGGGCGCGGCGCGTCACAGGCCAGCTCCTCGAACACGGCCGCACACATGGCGGGGGTGAACTCCTTGGAAGAGAGGCCATAGCGACCGCCACTGAGCCAGGGCAGCCGTTTGATCAGACCGCGCTGCAAGCCGTCGATGAGGGCGCTCTGCACATCCAGCAGCAGCGGTTCGCCGCCAGCGCCCGGCTCCTTGGTGCGATCCAGCACCGCCATGCGGCGCACGCTGGCAGGCAGCGCATCGAGCAGCGCCTGTACCGGGAAGGGGCGATAGAGACGAATGACCAGCACCCCGGTCTTGCGATCCTGCCGGTTGAGCCAATCCACGGTGGTACGGGCGGTGGCCGCCCCCGAGCCCATCAGCACGATGACGTCGGTGGCATCCGGGGCGCCGTGATACTCCACCAGCCGGTAGTGGCGGCCGGTCAGCTCGCCGAGGCTCTCCATGCACTGCTGCACCCGCGCCGGCACCGCCTCGTAGAAGGGGTTGACGCTCTCGCGGGACTGGAAATAGGTATCCGGGTTCTGGGCGGTGCCGCGCATCACCGGATGATCCGGGTTGAGGGCCCGCGCGCGGTGGGCGCGCACCCAGTCGTTGTCGATCAGCGCCCGAATTTCATCTTTGTGCAGCGCAGTGATCTTGTTCACCTCGTGGGAGGTGCGAAAGCCGTCGAAGAAGTGGATAAAGGGCACCCGGCACTGCAGGGTGACACTGTGGGCGACCAGGGCCAGGTCCTGCGCCTCCTGCACCGAGCCGGAGGCGAGCATGGCAAAACCGGTGCTGCGCGCCGCCATCACGTCCTGATGGTCGCCAAAAATCGACAGCCCCTGCGCCGCCAAGGATCGGGCCGCCACATGGAACACTGCCGAGGTCAATTCGCCTGCGATCTTGTACATGTTGGGCAGCATCAGCATCAGCCCCTGGCTGGCGGTGAAGGTGGTGGCCAGCGCCCCCGCCTGCAGGGCGCCGTGCACCGTGCCGGCCGCGCCCCCTTCGCTCTGCATCTCCACCACCGTGGGGATGTTGCCCCACAGGTTGGTCTGCCCCTCCGCCGCCCAGGCGTCGGCCAGTTCGGCCATGGTCGAGCTCGGGGTGATGGGGTAGATGGCACACACTTCGCTCAGCTGATACGCCACCCGGGCCGCGGCTTCGTTGCCGTCGACCATGCTCAATTCATGTTTCATTGGGACTCCTCCGGTTGGCGCAGCTCGATGGCGTGACAGGGACACTGGTCATGACAGGCACCGCAACCGGTGCAGAGTTCGGCATCCACCTGATACCCCAGACCCGGCCCCAGCTTGGCGATGGCCTGCTCGGGGCAGCTGCCATAACAGCCGTCACACTCGAAGCAGTTGCCGCAGGAGTAGCAGCGCGCCGCCTCGTAGCGGGCCGCCGTCTCGTCCAGTCCACCGATGATCTCGCCAAAGTCGTCCCGCGCCGAAGGTGGTTTGACCGGCTGGCTGCTGGCGGGAGCATGGGTCTGGAACCAGAGCTGCAACTGCTCGGGCCCCACCAGCGGGTAGGAGAGCGGTTTGTGGTAGAGGCGACCGCGCAGCCAGGCATCCATATGGCGTGCAGCCTTCTTGCCGTGGCCGGTGGCGATGGTGACGGTACGCTCGGAGGGCACCATGTCACCGCCGGCAAACAGACCCGGCACGTCCGTCATCAGGTTCTCGCCAACCTGCACCACCCCCTCCTTGTTGACCCGCACGCCGGGGATGCTCTCCAGCACGCTCAAGTCCACCTCCTGACCGAGCGCCAGAATGAGGGAGTCCGCTTCGAGGGTTTCAAACTGGCCGGTGGGCACCGGCTTACCCTCGGCATCCAGCGCCATCACCTCCACTTCAATACTGGTGCTGTCGAGCTGACGGATGGTGCGCAGCCAGTTGATCTTGATCCCCTCCTCCTCGGCCTCGTCGGCTTCGAAGGCGTGGGCCGGCATATGATCCCGGTCGCGGCGGTAGATGATCATCGCCTCCTCGACACCGAGGCGGCGGGCGGTGCGGGCCGCGTCCATGGCGGTGTTGCCGCCACCGTAGATGGCCACCCGTCGTCCCAGTTTGGGTGGCGGCAAGCCTTTCTCCTCCGCCAGGCTCGCCTGCTCCAGGAAGCTCACCGCATCGAGGATCTTGCCCGCCTCGCGGGCCGGAATGTCGACCCGCTTGGCCAGATGGGCGCCGATGGCCATGAAGACGGCGTCAAAGCCCCCCTCGTCACGCGCCTTGAGCACGTCTTCCACCTTGTGGTTGAGAGTCAGCGTCACCCCGGCAGCGACGATGCGGGCCACCTCCCTGTCCAGCATCTCGCGGGGCAGGCGGTAGGCGGGAATGCCAAAGCGCAGCATGCCGCCGGCGAGCGGGCCCGCCTCGCGGATCTCTACCTGATGGCCGAGCCGGTTGAGGTGCCAGGCACAAGAGAGGCCGGAGGGGCCAGCACCGATCACCAGCACCCTCTTGCCGCTGGCGGGCGCGGGGGGCGCAGGCTGCCAGCCACGGGCCAGCGCCTCGTCGCCGAGAAAACGCTCGATGGCGTGAATGGAGACGGCATCATCCACCTGAGCGCGGTTGCAGGCCGTTTCGCAGGGGTGATAACAGACCCGCCCGTGGACCGCAGGCAGGGGATTTTCTTCGATCAGTCGTTGCCAGGCCGCCTCAAAGCGGCCCGCTTCGGCCAGGGCAAGCCAGGCCTGGATGTTCTCGCCAGCCGGGCAGGCATGGTTGCAAGGTGGCAGGGCCGGCCGCCAAACGGGTAGCCGAGTACGGACCGGGCCTGTTCCCGTTTTCTGGGAGAGATCCGGCTGTGGGGTCATATCCAGTTGTTTGCTCATACATTGCTTTCTTCTTTTTGTGTGACAGGCCCCATCCGAATGCGCTTGATACCGTTTTGCCTGGGCAGACGGTGGCCGGAGGGGGAAGAAGCGAAAGCGTTAGAAACTGGAAGCTGACTCGATGATGGACTGATTTGTGTACCGAATGACGGATCAGGATCAAAAAATGTTGCACTTTATGAGGTATGGAGTGCACAACGTGACCCGTGTAACATCTTGCCCGTCTGCAGGAGTCACCGCTTGGGCTCGCGCCCCGCAAGCAACGCTTCGCCGTTCTCTGGCCCCGTGAGCCAGGCGCATCAGGCCGCCCACCTGCAACGATTGCTGCACGGAACAGCTCCCGTTATCTTGTCTCCTGCACTGGAACCACCACAGCACAAGGACCCGGCCATGCCCAAGCTCGCCAGCATTCATCTCTATCCCATCAAGTCGACGGCAGGCATGCCACTGACCCGCGCCCTGGTCACCGAAGAGGGGCTGCAGGGGGATCGCCGCTACATGGTGGTCAAGCCGGACGGCAGCTTCATCACCGCCCGCACCCATCCCCAGTTGCAGCAGGTGGTGGCCACCCCCATCGAGGGCGGTCTGCAACTGCGCTATCCCGGCCTTGACCCCCTCATCCTGCAAGAGCGGGAGTTTTCCCGCACCCCTCGGGCTACCGGGGTCTGGAGTGACAGCTTCAGCGCCCTGCAGACCCAGCCCCAGGCCGATCAGTGGCTGAGCCAGGTGGCGGGGGAGCCGGTTCAGCTGCTCTGGCTCGGTGAAGAGTCTGCCCGTTTTCGGGAGAAGACCGGCACCCGGGTCAGCTTTGCCGACGGCTATCCGCTGCTGCTGATAAGCCAGGCCTCTTTGGAGGATCTCAACCTGAGATCCGACGCGCTGCACCAGATGAGCCAGTTTCGCACCAACCTGGTGGCGAGCGGCACCCTCCCCTTCGAGGAGGACGGCTGGAAACGGATCCGCATCGGCGAGGTGGAGTTTCGAGTCGCCAAGCCCTGCAGCCGCTGCATCATGACCACGGTGGAGCCGGGCACGGATCGCTTCAATGCCCTCAAGGAGCCGCTGGCTACTCTGACCCGTTATCGGCGCGGCGAGGATGGCGAGGTCTACTTCGGCCAGAACCTGGTGGCCCTCAACGAGGGCTGGATTGAGGCGGGCAGCGAGATCGAGGTGCTGGAGCGCGCCCGCGCCTCCGTCTACCCCAACGCGGCCCCGAAAAAACGGGAGCTGGTGTGCGTGGCCCGCGAGCCGCTCGCGCGGGATCTGGAGACCTTCTGGTTCGAGGCGGCCGATGGCGAGCCCCTGCCAGACTATCTGCCGGGCCAGCATCTGCCCATCAGCCTGGACATTGGCCTGGGTCTGCGGCGCGAGCGTCTGCGGCGCGAGCGTCTGCAGCGCCGCTATACCCTGAGCTCCACGCCAGAGCGGCCCGAGCGTTACAGCATCAGCGTCAAGAAGGTGGGGGGCGGTCACATCTCCCACTGGCTGCACCAGCAGTTGCAACCCGGTGACCGGTTGCTGGCCGCAGCGCCGGCAGGCGAGTTTCACTTAGGCACCGGGCGCACCCTGCTGCTGCTCTCGGCAGGCTCCGGGGTCACACCCATGCTCTCCATTGCCCGCACTCTGGCCTTGCGCGGGGAGCTCGGCGACATGCACTTTATGCACCTGTGCCGCAGCGAGGCGGATATTCCCGCCGCCGCCGAATTGCACGCCCTGGCCCAGCAGGGGATGACCCTCACCCTGATCCTGAGCCAACCCGATACGCACTGGCAGGGGCTCAAGGGGCGGCTCGGCGATGAGCACCTCAAGCAGGTCAAGCAGCTCGCCGAACGGGAGGTGTTTATCTGCGGCCCCCACGGCTTTATGGCCGATGCGGCCGCCAGACTGGCCGCCCTTGGCGTGCCCGCCGAGCGGATCCGCCAGGAGAGCTTTGGCGGCGCCATCCTCTCGGTGGCGCGCCCCCACCAGGCGGTGCAACTGCGCATCGGCAAGCAGAGTTTTGCCGGCAACAATCAGGGCACCGTGCTGGATCAGGCCCACAAGCAAGGGGTGGATCTGCCCTGGAGCTGCCGCGCCGGCATCTGCGGCAGCTGCAAGCAGACCCTGCTCGCGGGTGAGGTGGATCATCCTGACGCCCCGGCCATCACCGCCGCCGAACGGGCCGAGGGCAAGATCCTCACCTGCTGCGCCGTGCCGCTCACCGACCTTGTCATCAAATAAGGTGATCGAGCAGCGATAACCCCACCGGCCGGGCGCCCGCTCCCGGCCGTTTTCTCCCTGTTTCGGTACGTTTTCCCTCGCCTCCACCTTTTCTCCAAACCCCCGCAACCTTGCCGAGCCCCGCTCCTATACTCACAGCAACAACAACAAAACCCCTCCGACGTAGCGGCCTTTGCCGTCTGACCAAGGGGGTTATCCGGTGAGAATAAGGACGCTCAAACCATGGAACAGAACAGACCCGCCTTTCAGCTCAACCTGCTGCTCTCCGTCGTCACCCTGATCCTGCTGTCGCTGGTATTTTTTGCCTACAGCTGGTCAGGAACGCAACTCGAGCAGAGCTATCAGCAACGCTATCAATCCTATCTGCTGGCCGATGAACTGCGGCAATCCTCCGACGATCTGACCCGCCTCGGCCGCACCTACGTGATCACCAAGGATCCGGCCTACGAACAGCAGTACATGCGGATCCTGGCCATTCGCAACGGGGAGCAGAACCGGCCGCAGGGCTACAACCGCATCTACTGGGACTTCGTCGCCGCCAACGGCCAGAACCCGCGGCCCGACAGCCAGGTTCGTCGTGGCCTCATCGACCTGATGAAGGAGACCGGCTTTACCGAAGAGGAGCTGGCCAAGCTCAACGAGGCCAAGAACAACTCGGATGCCCTGGTCAACACCGAGGTGGCCGCCTTCAAGCTGGTGCAGCAGACAGACGGCGATCTGGCCGCCAACCAGCAAAAGGCCATCGCCATGATGCATGACAAGGCCTATCACCAGAACAAGGGGCGCATCATGTCCCCCATCGACGACTTCTACGTCCTGATGGAACACCGCACCCAGCAGGCGGTGGACGATGCCACCAGCCAGTCCGCCATGCTGCGCTATCTGTTCATCGCGCTCGGCCTGGTGTTGATGTTCTTCCTCTGGCGCACCTACAAGGCGCTGCTCGACCTAGTCGGCACCTCGGTCGACCAGCTCAGAAGCGATCTCAACCACCTGGCCGAGGGGGACTTCTCCCAGCCCATCAAGGTGCCGGCCGGTGCCAAGGAGAGCCTGATCGGCCTGCTCGCCACCATGCAGGGCACCCTCAAGGGGATCATCGCCCAGGTCTCCCACTCCAGCGAGGAGCTCTCCGGCTCGGCCGACAGCATCGCCCAGATAGCGGAGCAGACCGCCCAGTTCGCCACCTCCCAGCAGACCAGCACCCAGACCATGGCGGCCGCCATCGAGGAGCTGGTGGTGAGCATCAGCCATCTCTCTGACAACGCCACCCACGCCGACGAGCTGAGCAAGGTCTCCGCCAACACCCTGGCGGAAGGCTCCGGGGTCATCAAGCAGACCCTCGACAGCATCCAGAGCATCTCGGATACCGTCTCCAATGCCGCCAGCAGCATCGCGGATCTCAACAGCCACACCCAGCAGATCTCGGAGATCATCGAGGTGATCCGCGGCATCGCCGATCAGACCAACCTGCTGGCGCTCAACGCCGCCATCGAGGCGGCCCGGGCCGGCGAGCAGGGCCGCGGCTTCGCGGTGGTGGCCGACGAGGTGCGCAACCTCGCCAGCCGCTCGGCCGCCTCCACCCAGCAGATCACCGGCATGATCGGCAAGATCCAGAGCGGGGCGGATGCCTCCATCCGCAGCATGGAGAACACGGTCAACAACGTCTCCCGCGGGGTGAGCCTGGCCAGCCAGACCGGCGAGGCCATCGCCAGCATCCAGAACCACGCCGCCAACCTGACCGGCCTGATGGGGGAGATCAGCCACACCCTGCGCGAGCAGTCCACCGCCGCCAACGAGGTGGTCTCCACCGTCGGCAACATCACCTCCCTCTCCGAGCAGTCGGGGGACGCAGCCCGCCACGTCTCGCAGGAGGCGGCCAAGCTCAAGCAGCTGTCACGGTTGCTGCGCCAGGAGATGGCCCACTTCAAGCTGTAGCTAAGCGCACAAAGCAAAACGGCTGCCCAAGGGCAGCCGTTTTCATTGGTACGGTACGCTTAACCGCGCAGGGCGGCGATGCGCTGCTCGATGGGCGGGTGGCTCATGAACAGCTCGCTCATGGAGCGCTTGCCGTTGATGCCGAACGCCATCATGGAGCCTTCCAGCTGCGGCTCGGCACCGCGGGAGAGGCGCTGGAGCGCGGCGATCATCTTGTCGCGGCCAGCCAGCTTGGCGGCACCGGCGTCGGCGCGGAATTCACGCTGACGGCTGAACCACATGACGATGATGGAAGCCAGCACGCCGAACAGCATCTCCAGCACGAACACGGTGATCATGTAGGCAAAACCGCCGGTGCTGCTGCTCTCTTCCTCATTATTGGAGCTGAAGAAGTTGCTGATGACGCCGGCCACGATGCGGGCGAAGAACATCACGAAGGTGTTCACCACCCCCTGGATCAGGGTCAGGGTCACCATGTCACCGTTGGCCACGTGGCTCACCTCGTGGGCCAGCACGGCTTCCGCCTCGTCACGGCTCATGCTGTAGAGCAGACCGGACGACACGGCGACCAGCGAGTCGTCACGGCGGGCGCCGGTGGCGAAGGCGTTCATCTCGGGGGAGTCGTAGATCCCCACTTCCGGCATCTTGATGCCCGCTTCACGGGCCTGACGAGCCACGGTACTGACCAGCCAGTGCTCGGTCTCATTACGGGGTTGCTCGATGACCTGGACGCCATAGCTGCGCTTGGCCATCCACTTGGACATCAGCAAGGAGATAAAGGAACCCCCAAAACCGAACACGGCACAGAACACCAACAGACCGGAAATGCTGGACTTGTTGATCCCCAGAACCGAGAACAGGATATTGAGTACCACCCCCAGCACCAGCATGACGGCCAGGTTGGTCACCAGGAATAGCATAATTCGCTTCATATTGACTCCTTGTGAGATATGGACGCGTGGCCCGTCACCAGTTCGCTGCCGGTCGGGCCACACCTGTCACGCATAATAGACAGTTTCTATGAATGTTCGCTGAATGTCGGATTCAGAGCAGGGGCGAAATGTCGAGTCGCCCGCGCAGATCAGCCTCGAGCGGATTGTTTACAAAGGGTATTTCACCCAAAAACGGAGCCGGCAGCAAGCCCCGCAGGGTGTCCAGGTTTTCCTGATAGTGACTCATGGAGCCGTGCAGCCGGTTGATGACCCAGCCCGCCACCGGCAGGTTGTTGTTGCGAATGGCGGCGAAGGTGAGCAGGGCATGGTTGAGACAGCCCAGTTTGGCCCCCACCACCATGATGACCGGCATGTTCTCCTGCTTGACCCAGTCCGACAGCAGATGCTTGCGATCGAGCGGCAGGAACCAGCCCCCCGCCCCCTCCACCACCACCAGCTCGGCCCCCGCCTGTTCAATCTGACGCAGCCCGTCCGACAACCCCTTCAGGGTAATGGCATCGCGCGCTTCGCTGGCGGCGATATGGGGCGCGATGGGCGGCTCGTAGGCGTAGGGATTGACCAGATCGTAGGGCAGCGGCAGGCTCGCCGCCTCCTGCAGCAGCACGGCATCAAGATTGCGCAGCCCGTCCGGGGTGCGGGCACAGCCGGCGGAGATGGGCTTGTAACCGGCGCAGCGCAGACCGTGCGCGGCGAACTCCAGCAACAGGGTGCGGGCGACCAGCGTCTTGCCCACATCGGTATCGGTGCCGGTGACGAAGAAGGATTTGACCATGATGACTCCTCAATACGGGGCCGCGGCCCAGGCTCGCGATGGCGGGCAGCGGCTTCTCAATTCTCTCGGCCCATGAGGCCGGTTAGCGGCGGATCAGCTGGCCGAGGCACACCTGATAACTGGCGGCCAGCAGGCCGTCCGGTTGGCGATGGGCTTCATAGGCCTGGCTCAGGCGCAGCAGACGCTGGCGACTGCTCAGTCCGGTATGACGCTCGTCATTGACCTGGCTGGCGCCGATCCCCTTGAGATCGCGCAGCAAGCCGTTGAGCTCGGGGTAGCCGAGCGACCAGGTCAGGCTCTCCAGCGCCGGGGCGGCAAAACCGCCAGCGGCGATGGCATGCTGCAATTGTGGCAGGCTGAGGAAGCGATTGACATGATCACACTCGTCAACCGTGCGCCAGGCCTCACGCAATTGCCAGAGCGACTCGACCAGCAGGGTGGAGAACAGCAGCCGGCCGCCGGGTTTGAGCACCCGGTGCAGCTCGGCAAAGGCCTGGGCCGGTCGCTCGCACCACTGCAGCGCCAGGCTGGAGAAGACCCAGTCAAACGTCTCGTCGGCAAAGGGGAGCTGCTCGGCATCGCCGCACAGCAGACGGGCGCCGCTGCCGCGAAGGGCGGCCTGCGCCAGCATGCCGGGGGCCAGATCCAGCCCGGTCAGCTCGTTGCAACGCCCGGCCAACGCCGGCAGGAAGAAGCCGGTGCCACAGCCGAGATCCAGCCCGCTCACTGTCAGATCTGTGCCAACCTGCCTGTCCGGCATCCGCTCCAGCAGCGCCTGCCCCACCTCCTGCTGGAAGCGGGCGTGGGCGTCGTAGTGACGGGCGGCGGCGCCGAAACGGCGGGCAAGCTGGGCCTTGTCGACCGCCTGAAAACGCTCATGAAGCATGGGGGCCTCCTCTCTCGTCGTCCACCGGGCAGGGGCCGAGGGCATCGAGCAGACGATCCACATCCTGTTCACGGTGGGCCGCGCTCAAGGTGATGCGCAGCCGCGCCGTGCCGACCGGCACCGTGGGCGGGCGGATGGCGCCGGCCCAGACGCCGCATTCGCGCAGCTGCTCGGCCAGTTGCAGGGCTGCACCGCTCTCCCCCACCAGCAACGGCTGGATGGGGGTAGCGCTGGCACCGAGTTGCCAACCCAGCGCCTGTGCCCCTTGCCGAAAACGGGTGATCAGCTGACCAAGCTGGGCGCGGGCCTCGTCGGCGGCGCGCACCAGCGCGATGCTCTGGCGCACCGCACAAGCCTGGGCGGCGGGCATATGGGTGCTGTAGACGTAGTGGCGGGCGAAGTTCACCAGATACGCCACCAGCTCGCGGCTGCCCCCCACAAAGGCCCCGGCCACCCCGAGCGCCTTGCCAAAGGTGCCCATCTGGATGTGCACGCTGGCAGGAGCAACCCCCTGCGCCGCCAGGGTGCCGCGCCCTTGTGGCCCCAGCACGCCGAGGCCGTGGGCATCGTCGATCATCAGCCAGTTGCCGCTTTGGGCAGCCAGGGCTGCGAGCTCGCGCCAGGGGCCCTGATCCCCGTCCATGCTGAACACCCCCTCCGAGATGATCAAGCCTCGACTTGGCTCGAGTTGACGCTCAAGGGCCGCCATGTCGTTGTGACCGAAGCGCTTCATCTTGCAGGGCAGCTGGCTGCCCATCTCCTGCAGGGAGGCGTGGTTGAGTTTGTCCTGCCACAGCAGGTGATCCTTGCCGAGCAGGGCTTTGAGCACCGCCTGATTGGCCGAGAAACCGCAGTTGAACAGCAGCACCGCCTCCACCCCCAACCAGTCGGCTAGCGTCTCTTCCAGCTGTTGGTGGGCCCGGCTGTAACCAGTCACCAGCGGCGAGGCGCCGGCACCTGCACCATAGCGGTCAATTCCCTCCTGGAAGGCGGTCTTGATGGCGGGATGACCGGCAAGCCCCAGATAGTCGTTGGCGGAAAAGTTGAGGTAATAGCGCCCCGCCACCCTGAGCCGTCCGCCACTCGCCCCGTCGGTCGCGATGCGGCTGCGCAGCAGGCCTGCCTGCTCGCGTTCGGCCAGCGCCGCGCTCAACCCAAAAGGGCCCGTTACTGCAGGGCCGTTCATGACCGCGCGGCCCCGGCACGGGGGCGGGTGGCGTCATAAAACAGCTCGGCGGGCTCGCTCTGGCGGCTCACTTCGGCCAGCAGCTCGGCTTCCAGTTCCAATGTTTGCACCACATCCGGCTTCTGGGCCCGCTGGGCGGGGCGAATGCCGAGCCGCTTGAACAGCTGCATATCGCTGTTCTCATCCGGGTTGGGAGTGGTCAGCAGTTTGCAGCCGTAGAAGATGGAGTTGGCTCCCGCCATAAAGCACATGGCCTGCATCTGCTCGTTCATCTTCTCCCGTCCGGCGGAGAGGCGCACGTGGGAAGCCGGCATCATGATGCGTGCTACGGCGATGGTGCGGATGAATTCGAACGGATCGAGGTTCTCCTGGTTCTCCAGCGGCGTGCCCTTCACCTTGACCAGCATGTTGATGGGCACGCTCTCCGGGTGGCGCGGCAGGTTGGCCAGCGCCATCAAGAGGCCTGCCCGATCTTTTGCCTGCTCACCCATGCCGACGATGCCGCCGGAGCAGACCTTCATGCCGGCGCCGCGCACATGCTCTAGGGTATCGAGCCGGTCCTGATAGGTGCGGGTGGTGATGATGTCGCCGTAAAACTCCGGCGAGGTATCGAGGTTGTGGTTGTAGTAGTCAAGGCCCGCGGCGCCGAGGCGTGACGCCTGATCGGCGGTGAGCATCCCGAGCGTCATGCAGGTCTCCATGCCGAGCCCACGCACCTCCTCGATCATCCGCAGGATATAGGGCATGTCCTTCTCTTTGGGGTTGCGCCAGGCCGCCCCCATGCAGAAGCGGGACGAGCCGTTGGCCTTGGCTTCGCGGGCCCGCTCCAGCACTTTCTCCACCTCCATCAGCCGCTCGGCCTCAAGGCCGGTGTGATAACGGGCACTCTGGGGACAGTACTTGCAATCCTCCGGGCAGGCACCGGTCTTGATGGAGAGCAAGGTGCTCACCTGTACTTCGTTCGGATCGAAATGGGCGCGGTGCACGGTCTGGGCCTGGAACAGCAGATCGTTGAATGGCAGGGCAAACAGGGCTTGAACCTCGGCGAGGGTCCAGTCGTGACGAAGGGCGTGAGCGCCCGCGGTGACAGCATTCATACATGGCTTCCAATTGTTATAAGTGGGATCCTGCGCCGCCAGCTTGCATGGGCAAACACAGAAGCCGCCACCCGGCCTGCACCCGAGTCGGGCTGCACGCAGCCAAGTGGCTGAAATTGTTGGCTAGTGTAGAGAGCGCGCGTAGACTGTCAACACCGACCAGATCAAACCAATTGACAACAGAACATAAAATGACCAATCAAGAATTCGACCTGCACCACGTCTGGCACCCCTATACCTCCCTCACCCATCCCCTGCCCTGCTATGAAGTGGCCAGTGCCAAGGGAGTGACCCTCACCCTCAGCGACGGCCGCGAGCTGGTGGATGGCATGAGCTCCTGGTGGGCTTGCGTGCACGGCTATCAGGTGCCGGAGCTCGATGCCGCCGCCACAGCCCAGCTCGGCAAGATGTCCCACGTGATGTTTGGCGGCCTCACCCACGCCCCCGCCGTTGATCTGTGTCGCAAGCTGGTGGAGATCACCCCGGCTGGGCTGGATCGGGTGTTTCTGGCGGACTCGGGCTCGGTGGCGGTGGAAGTGGCGCTCAAGATGGCGCAGCAGTACTGGCACGCCAAGGGGACGCCCAGGGCCAAATTTGTCGCCCTGCGCGGCGGCTATCACGGTGACACCTTCGGCGCCATGAGCGTCTGCGATCCGGATGGCGGCATGCACGAGCTCTACAAGGGCTTCCTGCCCGAGCACCATTTTGTCGAAGCGCCCAGCTGCCGCTTCCACGCCGAGTGGGACGAGCAGTGTGTGGTGGAGCTCGCCACCTTGGTGGCGGACCACCACGAGGAAATCGCCGCCATCGTGCTCGAGCCTATCGTGCAGGGCGCCGGCGGCATGCGCTTCTATCATCCCCGCTACCTGCAGTGGGTACGCGCCCTGTGCGACGAGTTCGGTCTGCTGCTGATTGCCGACGAGATCGCCACCGGCTTTGGCCGCACCGGCCAGCTGTTTGCCTGTGACTGGGCCGGCATCAGCCCCGACATCATGTGTCTGGGCAAGGCGCTCACCGGCGGCTACCTGACGCTGTCGGCCACGCTCACGACCGAGCATGTGGCTCGCACCGTGTGTGATGGGAAAGCCGGCGTCTTCATGCATGGGCCGACCTTCATGGGCAACCCCTTGGCCTGCGCGGTGGCCAACGCCTCCATCGATCTGCTGCTGGCATCACCTTGGGCCGAGCGAGTGCAGGCCATCGAGCATCAACTCAAAACCGAACTGGTGGAGCTGACCCTGCACCCGGCGGTGGCGGATGTGCGGGTGCTTGGCGCCATCGGGGTGGTAGAGATGAGGGAGCGGGTGGACGTGGCGCGCATCCAGCGCAAGTTCGTCGAACTGGGAGCCTGGATCCGCCCGTTTGGCAAGCTGGTCTATCTGATGCCCCCCTTCGTCATCAGCCCGGCACAATTAACCGTGCTGACCAACGCCATCACCGCCGCCATCCACAGCGGCGAGTTCTGAGTCAGACGTGGCAGGCCCTGCCCGACCAGGCAGGGTCTTTTGACTCTTTTTCATCAGAATGTGAGCAAGACACCAGACCCGGGCGGCCAAGACGCGTAGACTGCGCGGGTTTTACCCAACAGATGTACCGTTCCCATGCGCCTCTCCATTGCTGCCAAAATCAACTTCTTCCTGCTGTTCATCTTCTCCATGGTGCTGGTGTTCTCCGCCGCCTACCAGGCGGTGCGCGAACGCGACCTGATCCTGACCCTCATCAAAGAGCAGAGCCGCGAGCAGACCGAGGCCTACTTCGACGGCCTCAACATGCTGATGCTGACCGGCAAGATGGATGCCCGCGACACCCTGCGCAGCAAGTTTCTCGAGCACGCCCACGTGGAGGATGCCCGCATCGTGCGCAGCGAGGCGGTGAGCAAGCAGTACGGGGCTGGCCACCAGAGCGAGCAGCCCAAGGACAGGTTCGATGAGCTGGCACTGGCCGGCAAGGGCAGCCTGGAGGTGGTGCACGACGGCATGCACAGCAAGCTGGTGGTGACCCGCCCGCTGCTGGCCAAGAAGGATTTTCGCGGCACCGACTGCACCAGCTGCCACCTGGTGCCGGAGAATACCGTGCTGGGGGCGGTGCGCTTTGACTACTCCCTCGACACCCTGTTTACCCGGGTCGAGCAGAACATCCTCACCTCGGCGCTGAGCCTCACCGTCATCTTCGGCCTGGGGCTGTTGCTGACCCTCTGGGTCATCCGCACCTGGATCGTCCGCCCCCTCAACCAGTTGACCCGCTCCATGGAGGAGGCCACCGACCTGCACGACTTCGGCCACCGGCTGGAAGGAGATGAAGGGGACGAGATTGGCCGGGTGGCGCTCGCCTACAACCAGATGCTCGACAGCGTGGAGCGTCAGCTCGGCAAACGGCCCGCCGCGCCGATGGAGGGGAGCGAGCAGAAGGCGACAGAGAGAAGAAAAGAGGGCTAGCCCAGGTAGTAGAACAGCAGAGTGGCGATCAGGATCAGCAGCAAGATGGTCAGGTGCACCCGCCCCGTGTCCTCCTGCCGCCGGCAGCGTCGGCGCTCTGCCAGCAGCACCGCCAGGGTCAGCAGGCAGCAACCCCAGAGCCAGTGCAGCAGCCAGGGGGTGAGCAGGGGATCCCAGCTCTGGCGTACCCTGACCCCGCCATAGACCAGAAAACCGTAGGCCGTCTGCGGTCTGGCGAAGTGGTAGAGGGAGAGCAGGCCGATGAAGCCGCCCCAGCAGAGCATCACCAGCCCCTGCAACACCCGTGTCAGCCGGTCCGGCCCCCGTCGCCGCTCTTTCACGTCCATCCCCCGTTACATTGGCCCGCCAATCCACCGATAGGCGCCGAAATCCCCCCCAGAGTCCGACATTTTTGCTTGTTTATCAAACCTGCGCGGGTAAGATTGACGGCTTAGTCTGCCATGATGGGCCAAGATTGCCCGGGCCAGACCCCAAGTGTTGCAAATAGCGCTGCAAGAACAAGCTGGAGACAATATTTCGATGACGCACGCATCCGTAGTAGATGTGCTGACCGGTAAGTATGCGGTCGGCACCACCCAGACAGTCAAAGGGTGGATCCGGACCCGCCGCGATTCCAAGGCGGGGATCTCATTTTTGGCCATCTCCGATGGCTCCTGTTTCCATCCGGTACAGGCAGTCGTCCCCAATACCCTGGCCAATTACGAGAATGAAGTGCTGCGTCTGACCACGGCTTGCTCGGTGGAAGTGACTGGCCTGGTGGTCGAGTCTCAGGGCAGCGGCCAGGCGTTCGAACTGCAGGCCACCGACGTCAAGGTAGTAGGCTGGGTCGAAGATCCGGACACCTACCCCATGTCTGCCAAGCGTCACAGCATCGAATACCTGCGCGAGCAGGGCCACCTGCGCGCTCGTACCAACGTGGTCGGCGCCGTGACCCGGGTACGCAACTGCCTCTCCCAGGCCATCCACCGCTTCTTCCACGAACAGGGCTATCTGTGGATCGCCGCGCCGCTCATCACCGCCTCCGACACCGAAGGCGCCGGCGAGATGTTCCGCGTCTCCACCCTGGATATGGAAAACCTGCCGCGCACCCCGCAAGGCAAGGTGGATTATGACAAGGACTTCTTCGGCAAAGAGACCTTCCTGACCGTATCCGGCCAGCTCAACGTCGAAACCTACGCCTGCGCACTGTCCAAGGTTTACACCTTCGGGCCGACCTTCCGCGCCGAAAACTCCAACACCAGCCGCCACCTGGCGGAGTTCTGGATGGTTGAGCCAGAAGTGGCCTTCGCCGATCTGGAAGACAACGCCGCCCTGGCCGAAGCCATGCTGAAGTATGTCTTCAACGCCGTGCTGGCCGAGCGTCGCGACGATCTGGAGTTCTTCGCCCAGCACGTGGACAAGGACGCCATCGGTCGTCTGGAGCGCTTCGTCGCCTCCGACTTCGCCCAGATTGACTACACCGATGCCATCGAAGTGCTGAAAAACTGCGGCAAGAAGTTTGAGTTCCCGGTCTCCTGGGGTATCGACCTCTCCTCCGAGCACGAGCGCTACCTGGCCGAAGAGCACTTCAAGTCCCCGGTGGTAGTGAAGAACTACCCGAAAGACATCAAGGCCTTCTACATGCGCCTCAACGACGACGGCAAGACCGTCGCCGCCATGGACGTACTGGCCCCGGGCATTGGCGAGATCATCGGCGGCTCCCAGCGTGAAGAGCGTCTGGACGTGCTGGATGCCCGTCTGGCCGAGATGGGTCTGAACAAGGAAGACTACTGGTGGTATCGCGACCTGCGCCGCTACGGTACCGTGCCGCACTCCGGCTTCGGTCTGGGCTTCGAGCGCCTGGTGGTTTACGTGACCGGCATGGGCAACGTCCGCGACGTGATCCCCTTCCCGCGCACCCCGCGCACCGCCGAGTTCTGATTACAGGACGTTGCCTTAAAAGCCGACCTCAGGGTCGGCTTTTTGTTGCCCGTCCGGCGGCCGGACGGCCTTGCCAGCACCACAATTAATCACTCTTGCCGCCCTCCGTCACGCCCCCTTGCTGACACACCCGCCCCGCGCCAGCCGTTGAGCCCCATACGCTGCCACTTATTGCCCGCAAAATAACAAAAACGTTAATACGTGGTTTTTATGACGTTAAATCAAAAAGCGATGAGTTATTGAAGTACCTCAAATTTTTGCCCTTTTTTGGCAGGCACAATAACCACTAACCCTTTAGGGCTAAATAAAAAACAGACAATCCCGGTCCATGAGCCCAACACAGCACAGACATGGATTAAATAACGCGAGGTAATGGAATGATCTTGATGGAATTTTTGGTGGTACTCGGCTGCTTGCTGCTGGGTACCCGGTTTGGGGGTATGGGGCTGGGTCTCATCAGCGGCATCGGTCTGTTCCTGCTGACCTTCGTGTTCGGTCTCACCCCGGGCGAACCACCGGTGCAGGTGATGCTAACCATACTGGCGGTGATCGGCTGCGCCGCCACCCTGCAGACCGCCGGCGGTCTCAACCTGATGATGCAGGTGGCCGAGCGTCTGCTGCGCCGCCACCCCCAGTACATCACCCTGCTGGCGCCGCTCACCACCTGGACCCTCACCTTCCTGTGCGGTACCGGCCACGTGGTCTACACCATGTTCCCCATCATCGCCGACATCGCACTGCAGAAGAACATCCGCCCGGAACGGCCGATGGCGGTGGCTTCCGTCGCCTCCCAGATGGCGATCTGCGCCTCGCCGGTGTCGGTGGCCGTGGTCTCCATGGTCTCCATTCTGGCGGCCGGTCACGGCATCGGTCAGGCCTACAGCCTGCTCGACATTCTGATGGTAGCCATCCCCTCCTCGCTCACCGGGGTCATAGTCGCAGCCCTGTGGAGCCTGCGTCGCGGCAAGGATCTGGACAAGGACGAAGAGTTCCAGGCCAAGATCAAGGATCCGGAGCAGCGTGCCTTCGTCTACGGCGGCGGTGAGACCCTGCTCAACACCAAGTTCCCGAAAGAGGCTTACTGGTCTACCTGGATCTTCTTCGCCGCCATCGCCGCCGTGGTCGTGCTGGGGGCCGACGCCTCCCTGCGCCCGGTGTTCGAGATGGGTGGCAAGACTGGCCCGCTCTCCATGAACCTGGTGATCCAGATGATGATGCTGATCGCCGGCGCCATCATCCTGATGCGCTGCAAGGTCAAACCGGGTGACATCTCCAACGGCGCCGTGTTCAAGGCCGGCATGGTGGCGATCTTCTCGGTATTCGGGGTCGCTTGGATGAGCGAAACCTTCTTCCAGGCCCACATGCCGCTGCTGAAAGAAACCCTGGCCCACGTGGTGCAGGCCCAGCCCTGGACCTATGCCCTGGTGCTGTTCCTCATCTCCAAGCTGGTGAACAGCCAGGCAGCTGCCCTTACCGCCATCGCTCCCATGGGGCTGGCGCTGGGGGTAGAGCCGAAACTGCTGATCGCCTTCCTGCCGGCCAGCTACGGCTACTTCGTGCTGCCGACCTACCCGAGCGATCTGGCCTGCATCGGTTTCGACCGCTCCGGCACCACCCGCATCGGCAAGTTCATCATCAACCACAGCTTCATCATTCCGGGTCTGATCGGGGTCGCCACCTCCTGTACCCTGGGTTATCTGCTGACCAGCATACTGCTCTAAGCAACACGCACCGCTTAGCCAGTTCAGCAGGCCCCCACCCGGGGGCCTGCTGTTTTGCCCCCTGCCCCATCCCGTTTTGCCAACCGCCCGCACTCTGGGTAGCATGACCCCTCTTTTCTTTGCGGAATCTCCCCCATGTCTCGCGTCATCGTGCTCTGGAGCGGCGGCAAGGATGCCATGCAGGCCCTCTGCCATGCCCGCGAAGCGGGTCATCAGGTAGTGGCACTGGCCACCTTTGCCCCGCCCGAACCCCGCTTTCTGGCCCATCCCCTGTCACAGGTGCGTCGGCAGGCGGCGGCTCTCGGGCTGCCCCATCTGCTGATCACCATAAAAGCGCCGTTCGATCTCGGTTATGAGCGGGCGCTGGCGGCATTGAAAGAGGAGTGGCGCCTGGATGGGGTGGTCACCGGCGACATCGACAGCGTGGGCGGCGCGCCAAACTGGATCCGCGAGCGCTGCCGCCCGCTCGATCTGGCCGTTCACACCCCGCTCTGGCAGCAAAGCCGCGAGGCGCTGCTGGCAGACCTGCTGACCCGGGGCATCGTCGCCCATCTCTCCTGCGTCGACACCCATGTGCTGGCCCCCGAGTGGGTGGGGCGCACCCTCGATACCGCCACCCTGGCCGAGTTGCAGCAGCTGGCGGCAAGCCGGGGCTTCGATGCCTGCGGCGAGCAGGGGGAGTACCACACCATGGTGACCGACGGCCCCGGCTTTTCGGCGCCGCTGGTGCTCGGTCACTGGCAGGTTGCCCGTCAGGAACGGCTTGCCTATCTGCTGGAGGATGAGAGGTAGCGACGCAGCGCCGTTCGATCTCTATGCACTGGCAAGGCTGATAAAAAACGGGAGGCGATGGCCTCCCGTTTTGCTTTTCTTTGACGCTGGCCTATTTGGCCAGCTTGCCCAGCACCCGCTGCAGCAGGCGGATGCGCGATTCTATGCTATCCAGCAGCAGGAACTCCGCCTCCGAGTGGAAACCGCCGCCCATGGGGCCGAAGCCATCGAGCGACGGCACACCCGCGGCGGCGGTGAAGTTGGCATCCGAGCCGCCACCGGCCTCCAGCCAGTTGAAGGAGATCTCCTCCTCTTTCGCTGCCGCAGCCACCAACGCCATCAGCGCCTCGGTGTCGCCACTCGGGCGCATCGCCGGCTTGAAGCTCTGGCGATCCACCTCGACCCGGCAACCGGCGCGGAAGGGGTTGTTGGCCATGAAGGTGAGCCGCTCGTGCACGGCGGCTGCTTCGTCATTGCTCCAGAAGCGCAAGTCGACGATCGCCTCGGCAAAATCCGGCACCACGTTGACGCCGGTGCCCCCCTGCACTACCCCCACGTTCATGGTGGTGCCGGTATCGAGGTTGACCTGCTCGTTGATGGCGAGCACCCAGTGGGCCAGCTCAGTGATGGCGGAGATCCCCTCGCTCAGCGCCGAGCCAGCGTGAGAGGCCTTGCCATGGAAGGTAATGCGGTACTTGGCATTGCCCTTGCGGGCGCTGATGAGATCCCCGTTGGGGCGGGCCGCCTCGGCCACCAGCACGCAGCCGCTCTGTTTGGCTTTTTCCACCAGCCACTCTTTGGACCAGGGGGAGCCAATCTCCTCGTCGCAGTTGCAGCAGACCAGCACCTTGAGCTTGGCCAACACGGCCGGGTCCATCTCTTTCAAGGCATACCAGGTGGAGAGCAAGCCGCTCTTCATGTCCGACACACCGGGGCCAAAGGCCTGATTGCCTTCGATTTTCAATGGGCGCTTGGCGGCTGTCCCCACGGGGAAGACGGTGTCCATGTGGCCCACCAGCATCACATCGTAGTGATCCGCCCCCGGTGCATTGGTTGCCTCGAGGCAGGGTCCGCACTCGGCGGCAAACTGGTGGCGAGTCACCTGCCAGCCGATGGCCTCATATTTCTCGGTCATGATGTCGGCCACTTTCGCCACCCCGGCCGGGGTGCGGGTGCCGCAATCGAGATTGATGAGGGGGGCCAGATCCACCAGGTAGGCGTCCAGAGAAAAAGCGTTGCGAGAGTCTGTCATTGTCATCTCCTGGGACGGGAGGACACTCCTCCCGCCCGACGGCCGAATGAAAGGGGCGGACGACCCGGGCCGTCCGCCGCCCGGTTACATAAACAGCAGATAGTTGAGGGTCAGCGCGGTCACCAGGGCGCCGGCCATGGGGACGCAGGTGCGCTTGACCACCACGAAGGGGGAGACCTTGGCGATGCCCGCACAGGCGATCAGCACCGCCGCGATGGGGGAGACGGTGCGACCGATGCTGGAGGCGAGCTGCATCGGCAGCAGCATGGTCACCGCCGGTACGCCGAACTTGGCCGCCACCGCGGGGGCCAGGGTGGAGAAGCTCAAGAATGCCGCATTGCCCGAGCCCATGATGACCGCCGCCACCATGATGAGACCCACCATCACCAGGGTCATCAGGCCGCTGCCGATGCCGGCATTGCTGGCCGAGTGCAGCAGGGTGTCGATGGCGCCGATGGCCTTGAGGGATTCGGCAAACAGCTCGGCACAGACGATGAGCGCCACCACAGGGCCGAACACCTTGCCCATGCCGTCGAGGAAGCTGGAGAGCCCGGCGAAGGCGGTGCGCACCGAGCGGGTGCGCAGCAGCTCGCACAGCATGCCGATAAAGACCGACAGCAGCATGGCCACCTCCACGCTGACGCTGATGGTGGTCACCAGCAGCTTGGAGAAGGTCATCATCAGCACAAAGGGAATGATGGGCAGCAGGGCATACCAGGTGGGCGCCGCTACCGCGTCGATACCCTGCTCGTCCAGCTCGGCGTGCTCGCCGCGATGCTGGGCCGGATCCCAGCCATCCTGGCGGTCACAGTGCCGCTGCCAGAAGAAGTGCAGCACCATGGTCACCAGCAGCATGGGGGCCACCAGCCAGATCTGGTAGTCGACGAAATAGCTGGTGGGATCCATGCCGGATTGGCCGGCGGAGAAGATGGCGTTGGTCTGGGTCGGGCCGATTTCGAACGCCTGGGAGGTGGCGATGACGCCGCAGGCGGAGGCCGGGCTGATGCCGAGATTGCGCATCACCGGGTACATGGTGACCATCAACAGCAGGCCAAGGCCGGTGGCGGAGGTGACGAACAGGGAGACAAACACCGCCACCAGATAGCAGATGGAGAGCATCAGGTAGCTGGACTGAATGCCCGCCACCGGTTTGACCGCCACCCGCACCAGCGCCTGGGAGGCACCGATATGGGACATGTAGGTGGCAAAGCCGGCCACCGCCATGATGGTGAGGCCGAGGCCCGCCGCCCGGTAGGAGAAGATCCCCTTGAACACCTCGAACAGGTCGAACAGGGCGAAGCCGGTGCTCTTGTCGGCGGGCAGAATGGGGTGCAGTCCCAGCCAGTAGGCGACGGTGAAGATGGCCATGCCGGCCAGCGCCAGCACCGCCTGCGGGTTGTAATCCTTGACGATGCCGTAGACCACGGCCAGCAGTACGAGCAAGACGAAGACGAGTTCCAAACATTCACTCCTGATAAAGTTATCGAGGAGCGGAATCTAGTGGTCTGACCGCGCTTTCCCATTGATCCCCGTCAAGAAAGATGGCTTGACCGCACCCCAATGAAACAAAATGCTACACACTTAACAAAAAACAGCAATTTAAACTAAAGGCAAACCTTTAGAATCCCTTTGCCACGCGTTCTGGCGAATAACCTCAGGCTTTTTTGCTTTGGATCAACGTCAGGGGCCAGTGAACTGGCCAAGATGCGCATCGACACACAGCGACCGTTTCGCGCCGGAGAGAGTTATGACAGACCGAGCCAACGCAGGCATGACGACCTGCGACTACAAGCTATGGGACATCCTCGTCGAGTCTGCAAAGGAACGCACCACCATTCGTTACTCCAAGCTGGCCAGGCAGGCCGGGCTGGAGAATTGCCAGGATGAGCTGCGCACGCTGCTGCAACGCATCCGCATGTACTGCACCGAGCACCAGTTGCCGATCCTCTCCGCCATCGTGGTGGACGATGTGGGCAAATACACCGGCCTCTCCTCCAGTCTGCCGGACGCCCCCTGGGAGCGTGCCAAGGTGTTTGACTACCAGTGGCCGGTTGCGCCCTGAGTCATCCACCCCTCACAATAACGCGCCCGCCGGCGCGTTTTGTACTTCTTTGGGCCCCCTTTTCCTGAACCGCAGGCAAAAAAAAACCCGCCGAGACGGCGGGTACTAAGCAAGCAACGCTCTGGATGACCAGAGTAAAGAGTTCAGGCTGTCGAATCTTGCCACCTCCGGCACTACGCGAAAGAGGTAACAGGACAACATGGGTTTGCATAAATCGCTGATTTATCCAAGCTTCATGCTGACCATCGACGGGAAATGAGACTAAAGTGAAGGCCCTGCTTAAGGAAATGATTTATTAGTATTCCATTATGCACAGAATGAATTTACGAGGCGTCGACCTCAACCTGCTGGTGGTGCTCAAGGCACTGCTGGAGGAGCGCAACACCACCAAGGCCGCCGAACGGCTCGCTATGAGCCAGCCGGCCGTCAGCCGGGCACTGGCCCGCTTGCGTCTGCTCTATGACGATCCCCTGTTGATCCGCACCCCCCAGGGCATGGAACCCACCGCCCGGGCGGAGGCCTTGCTGCTGCCGCTGCGGGAGATCCTGCACGACATCGAGCAGACCTTCAGCCCCCCCGAGCAGCTCGACCCCGCCCAGTTCGAGGGAGTGCTTCGCATCGGGGCCCACACCTATGTGGAGTATGTGATGATGCCGAGCCTGCTGGCGCGGCTGCAACAACAGGCGCCCAACCTGCGCATCCACATGGTGCCGCTCAATGCGGACTACGAGAGTCAGCTCGATGAAGGGGTCATCAGCATGGTGATCAGCAAGCAGGACGAGGTGCCCGGCCGTTTTCGCCGCATCCCGCTGTTCGAAGACAAGCTGATCTGCGCCGCCCACCGCAGCCACCCGCTGCAGGGCCAGGTGCTGTGCATCGAATCCTTCGCCCAGGCCCAGCACCTGCTGGTCGCGCCCCGCGGCAGCGAAGGGGGCATCGTCGATGATCTGCTGGCCGCCCACGGCATGACCCGGCACACCCCCTTGATCGTACAAAGCTTTCTGGCTGCCCCCTTCATCCTGCCGTGCGCGCCTCTGCTGCTCACCTCCCCCGCCCGGGTGCTGCGCCCGCTGATGCCGCTGCTGGATCTGGTGGAGTACGAAACCCGCTTCGCCCTGCCCACCTTCGAAGTGAGCCTCATTCGTCATCGTCGCGACGACAACAACGCCATGCTCAACTGGTTCGAATCCGAACTGCACCTCTGGTGTCGCACCCAGAGCGAACTCTGATACCCGCCGGCGCGTCCTGCGCCGGGTACTTTTCCCCTCCCCCCAGGCCCGACCAGCGCCTCGCCCCACCTCCCCCATGCGCATCGGCGTTGCCTTGAGATCGCCACAATGCCAGAATCGGGCCTCTTCTTGATTTCCCGTTTCAGGATTCAAGTTTCGGCTTTCCGGGCCCATGCCCGCAGACAAGGACTCCCCATGGCCACCACCCTCTATGGCATCAAGAACTGCGACACCATCAAGAAAGCCCGCAAGTGGCTGGAGCAGGCCGGCATCGACTACCGCTTTCACGACCACCGTGCCGACGGCCTGAACCCGGACGATCTCGACCGCTGGCTGAGCCAGCTCGGCTGGGAGGCGCTGCTCAACAGCCGCGGCACCACCTTTCGCGCCCTGCCGGACGAGGCCAAGCAGGGGCTCGACACCGCCAAGGCGCGCGCCCTGTTGCTGGAGCACCCGGCCATGATCAAGCGCCCGCTGCTGGACCGGGACGGCGAGCTGACCCTGGGCTTCAAGGCCGATCACTACCAATCCCTCTTCTCTCGTTAAACTTTTTTGCTAAGGAACGCTGATGTCGGATGTCATCGCACTGGCCAAGGATCTGATCCGCCGCCCCTCCGTTACCCCGCTGGATGAAGGGTGCCAGACCCTGATGGCGGAGCGCCTCGCCAAGCTCGGCTTCGTCATCGAGCCCATGGTGTTCGAAGACACCACCAACCTCTGGGCCCGCCGCGGCAGCGAGGGGCGATTGTTCTGCTTCGCCGGCCACACCGACGTGGTGCCCGCCGGCCCGCTGGACAAATGGCATACCCCGCCGTTCGAGCCGACCATCCAGGATGGCGTACTCTACGGCCGTGGCGCCGCTGACATGAAGGGCTCGCTGGCCGCCATGGTGGTGGCGGTCGAGCGCTTCGTGGCTGCCAACCCTGATCACTCCGGTTCCATCGCCTTCCTGATCACCTCCGATGAAGAGGGGCCCTTCATCAACGGCACCACCCGGGTGATCGACACCCTGGAAGCGCGCCACGAGAAGATCACCTGGTGCATCGTCGGCGAACCCTCCTCCACCGCCGTGGTGGGGGACGTGGTGAAGAACGGCCGCCGCGGTTCCATCACCGGCGATCTGCTGGTGCGCGGGGTGCAGGGCCACGTCGCCTACCCCCATCTGGCGGACAACCCCATTCACAAAGCCGCGCCAGCGCTGGCCGAGCTCGCCGCGACCGTGTGGGATGAGGGCAACGCCTACTTCCCCCCCACCAGCTTCCAGATCGCCAACATCTCGGCGGGCACCGGTGCCTCCAACGTCATTCCCGGCGAATTGCACGTCCAGTTCAACTTCCGCTTCAGCACCGAACTGACCGACCAGGATATCCGCGAGCGGGTCGAAGCCCTGCTGGACAGGCATGGTCTGGATTACCAGATCGACTGGACCCTCTCCGGCCAGCCCTTCCTCACCGACACCGGCAAGCTGCTGGCGGCGGCGGTTTCCGCCATCGAGGCGGTCAACGGCCAGCAGCCGGCCCTGCTCACCACCGGCGGCACCTCGGACGGGCGCTTTATTGCCCCCACCGGCGCCGAAGTGATCGAGCTGGGCCCGGTCAACGCCACCATCCACAAGGTGAACGAGTGCGTGAAGGCGGACGATCTGGATCTGCTGGCAGACATGTACCAAGGGGTGCTCGCGAGGTTGCTGGCATGACCCAGGAGCAACTGCTGGGGTTGGATGAAGGTCACCTCATTTTGGTGGGGCAAGGCCCGCACCGGCTGACGGCCGCCACCGCGGCGGCCTTCAACGACATGCAGGTGGCCGCCGCCCACGCCGGTTTCAACCTGCAGCCCGCCTCCAGCTGGCGCGGTTTTGATCGCCAGCTCGCCATCTGGAACGGCAAGTGGCGCGGCGAACGACCGCTGCTCGATGCCCACAGCCAGCCCATCGACGCCCTGCAACTGAGCGACGAGGAGCGCCTCCACGCCATCCTGCGCTGGAGCGCCCTGCCCGGCACCAGTCGCCACCACTGGGGCACCGATCTCGACATCTACGATCCGGACTGCCTGCCCGCCGGCACCAGGCTGGCGCTGGAGCCCTGGGAGTATGAAGCCGGTGGCTGGTTCGCCGACCTGAGCGAGTGGCTTGAAGATCGCATGAACGACTTCGGCTTCTTCCTGCCCTATGCCAAACCGGCCGGTGCCGGCAGCGGCGTCGCCTACGAGCCCTGGCACATCAGCTTTGCGCCTGAGTCCCGTGAGCAGCGGCTCGACCCGGCCGCGCTGGCACTTTGCCTGCAACAGGCGGATATTGAAGGCAAGGCGACCATACTGGCCAACCTCGACGAGATCCTGGCCCGCTATGTCACCCTGGCCACCGACGAAAGGAGTAGCACATGAACCTCTGGCTCTGGATAGGCTTGCCACTGCTCTTCCTGCTCGGCCTGTTTCTCAACGCCATCAAGGACATGAAGCGACTGGAGAAAGAGCTGCCCCGCTACAAGGACAAGATCCGGGAAGTGAAGGACGACGAGGACGACTGACTCGAGTCCGCCAGACAGGGGCACCCACGGGTGCCCCTGTCGCTATCTGTCCACTTTGTGAACATGGTCACGTTGCTCATCGCGCTGGCGACGCCGGCGCCCCCCTTTTGATGGCCAGAACCCTTCGCAGCAATGACACCAAAAATGTAAAAAACTGCAAATAAATGCACAATTAAGCCACACCGAGCCCAACAAACTGCATATAATGTGCCTGATTTGCATTTTGACAGAAGGAGTTCGCCATTGGATGCCGTCACCATCAACAGTTTTTTCCTCGTCGCGGCCTTGTTGGTGGGCGCCAGTGTCCTGTTGAGCGCGCTCTCCTCCCGTCTCGGTATCCCCATCCTGGTGATCTTCCTCGCCGTCGGCATGCTGGCCGGTGAAGATGGCCCCGGCGGCATCCACTTCGCCGACTACTCCATTGCCTATCTGGTGGGCAACCTGGCGCTCGCCATCATCCTGCTCGACGGCGGCATGCGCACCCGGGTCTCCTCGTTTCGGGTGGCGCTCTGGCCCGCGCTGTCGCTGGCCACGGTCGGGGTGGCCATCACCACTGGCCTCACGGGCCTCGCCGCCGCCTGGCTGTTTGACCTCAACCTGATGCAGGGGATGCTGATCGGCGCCATCGTCGGCTCCACCGATGCGGCGGCGGTGTTCTCCCTGCTCGGCGGGCGCAGCCTCAACGAGCGGGTCAGCGCCACCCTGGAGATAGAATCGGGCAGCAACGATCCCATGGCGGTGTTTCTCACCGTCACCCTGATCGAGGTGCTCGCCAGCGCCCAGCAAGACCTCAACGCCGGCTTTCTGCTGCTGCAGCTGCTCAAGCAGTTCGGGCTGGGCGCCGGCATCGGCCTTGGCGGCGGCTGGCTGCTGTGGAAGCTCATCAACAGCGCCAAGCTGGCCCCCGGCCTCTACCCGCTGCTCACCGTCAGCGGTGGCCTGCTCATCTTCGCCCTCACCACGGCGGTGGGGGGTAGCGGCATCCTCGCCATCTATCTCACCGGCCTCTTGCTCGGCAACCTCTCCCTGCGCAGTCGCAGCACCACCTTGTCGGTGCTGGACGGCCTGACCTGGCTCAGCCAGATCGGCATGTTTCTGGTGCTGGGGCTGCTTGCCTCCCCCCACAAACTGCTGCCCATCGCCCTGCCGGCGCTGGCGCTGGCCATGTGGATGATCCTGTTCGCCCGCCCCATCTCGGTCTGGATCGGGCTGCTGCCATTCAAGAACTTCGCCCCCCGCGAGCGCTGGTTCATCTCCTGGGTCGGCCTGCGCGGCGCGGTGCCGATCATTCTGGCGGTGTTCCCCATGATGGCGGGGCTGCCCAACGCCCAGCTCTACTTCAATGTCGCCTTCTTCGTGGTGCTGGTCTCGCTCATCTTGCAGGGCAGCTCGCTGCCGCTGGCCTCCCGCCTCGCCCGGGTCGAAGTGCCGGCGCCTCCCTCGCCCATCAACCGCTCCGGGCTCGAGATCGATCTCGACAGCCAGTGGGAGACCTTCATCTATCGCCTGAGCGACGAGAAGTGGTGCATCGGCTCGCCGCTGCGGGATCTGCGCATGCCCAAGGGTACCCGCATCTGCGCCCTGTTCCGGGATCAGGAACTGCTGCACCCCTCGGGCAGTACCTGTCTGCAATCCGATGACATCCTCTGCGTCATCGGCCACGAGCGCGACCTGCCCGCCCTCGGCCAGCTGTTCAGCCAGGCGCCGGAGCAGGATCTGGGCCCGCGCTTCTTCGGCGACTTCCTGCTGGAGGCGGCCGCCAACCTGGTGGATCTCGCCCCGCTCTATGGGCTGGATGTGAGCGAGGTGGCGGATCAGACCCTTGGCCATTTCATTGCCCACCAGTTGGGCGATAATCTGGTGGTCGGCGACCACGTCGAATGGCAGGGACTGATCTGGACCGTGGCCGAAATGGACGAGGGTGAGCCCCGCAAGATCGGGGTGCGCTTTCTGGAAGAAGATCCGGTCTGATCGTCGTTGTCTGCCTCGTCCTCTGCGAGAAGGGAGTTACCTATGCCTTACCAAACCCTGTTGTCCGGCTTGCAACCCCCTTCGCCCCAGCTGGGGGTGATCGAGGGCTTCTTTGGCAAGGGCTGGAGCTGGGAAGCCCGCGCCCGCTATGCCCAGTGGCTGCCCCGCCACGGTTACGGCTTCTATCTCTATGCCCCCAAGGAAGATGGCTACCTGCGCAAGCACTGGGCCAAGCCCTGGCCTGCCGCCCAGCTCGAGGCGCTGCGCCAGCTCGCCCGCCAGTGCCGCGACAACGGCCTCGCCTTCGGGGTGGGCCTGAGCCCCATGGGCGCGCACCACGACTATGCCCGCCAGCGGCCCGCCTTGCTGGAAAAGGTGCGGCTCATCGAGGATGAGCTCAAACCCGACATCCTAGCCGTGCTGTTTGACGACATGAAGGGGGATACCCCGGATCTCGCCCACTGGCAGCTCACCATCGCCCACGACATCGCGGCCCACACCCGCGCAGGCCGCTTGCTCTTCTGCCCCAGCTACTACAGCACAGACCCCGTGCTGGAGAAGGTGTTCGGCGCCATGCCGCCCCACTATCTGCAGGATCTGGGGCAGGGGCTGGACAAGCGCTTCGACATCTTCTGGACCGGCCCCAAAGTCTGCTCCAGCGACTATCCGGTAGCCCACCTCAAGCAGGTGGCCGAGTGGCTGCATCGCAAGCCGTTCCTGTGGGACAACTACCCGGTCAACGACGGCAGCAAGGCCAGCAGCTTCCTGCACCTGCGCGCCTTCGAGAACCGTCCGGCAGAACTCGCCGAGCTGACCTCGGGCCACGCGGTCAACCCCATGAAGCAGGCGGCGCTGTCGGTACTGCCGCTGGCCACCCTGCCGATGAGCTACAAGCTCGGCAAACAGTACGATCCGGACAAGGCGCTGCACGCCTCCCTCAATGCCACCTGCGGCCCGCAGATCTCTGCCATGATCCAGGCCGATCTGCCGCTGTTTCAGGACATAGGGCTGGCCCAGCTGACCCCTGAGCAAGTGGCCCATCTCAAGGCTCGCTACCTGCCGTTTCGCGACCAATCCTGCGTCGGCGAGATCCTGCGCTGGCTGGATGGCGAATACGTGTTCGACCCGGACTGCCTGACCGACTGACCCCACCACAGAGACCCTGCCACAGGAGGCTGCATGGATGCGTCCCTGATTTACCAGAACCTGGCGGTGATCGCCGCCTTTCTGCTGGTCTACAGCCTGATCGCCGGGCGCTTTGAATCGCGCCTCGTCAACGGCCCCCTGCTGTTTCTGCTGATGGGCTGGCTGCTTGGGCCGGGCGGCATCGAGCTGCTCTCCCTCTCCATCGACAGCGACGGCATCAAGCTGTTGGCGGAGCTGACCCTGGTCATCGTGCTGTTCAGCGACGCGGCCAACACCAACTGGCAGGTGCTGCTGGCCAACCGCGCCCTGCCCATCCGGCTGCTGCTGATCGGGTTGCCGCTCACCCTGGCGGCCGGCGCCCTGTTCGGTCACTGGCTCTTCCCCGATTTGCCGCTGCTGGAGATGGCGATCCTCTCCACCATACTCGCCCCCACCGATGCGGCGCTCGGCAAGGCGGTGGTGAGCAACCCGGCGGTGCCCGCCCCCATCCGGGAGGGGCTCAACCAGGAGAGCGGCCTCAACGACGGCATCTGCGTACCCGTGCTGCTCCTGCTGCTCGCCCTCATCGCCCCCACCGAGGAGCACACTGGCACCGGCCTGCTGGCTCTCACCTTGCTGCTGGAGGAGATCGGCATTGGCCTGCTGGTAGCCTGGGGGCTGACCAGCCTCACCCTGCGCCTGCTCAAGACCTCCTACCTCAACGGCTGGCAGCTGCCGCTCTGGCGCCAGCTCACCATGCCGGGGCTGGCCCTGCTCTGCTTCGCGCTGGCCCAGACCCTGGGCGGCAGCGGCTTCATCGCCGCCTTCGTCGGCGGCCTGCTGATCGGCCGCAAACTGGGGGAGCACAAGCACGCCTATATGGACAGCTGCGAGGGGTACGGTGATCTGCTCTCGGTGGTGATCTGGATGGTGTTCGGCGCCACCCTGATGCCCATGCTGACGGAGCTGCTGCACTGGCAATACTGGCTCTATGCCGCCGCCAGCCTCACCCTGCTGCGCATGCTGCCGGTCTGGCTGAGCCTGCTCGGCACCGGCCTCAAGCCCGAGCTCAAGCTCTTTATCGGCTGGTTCGGCCCGCGGGGGCTGGCCAGCATCGTCTTTGCGGTGATGGTGCTGCAGCACGAGCCGGCCCTCCTCGGCCAGCGCCCCATCATCGCCACCGTGCTCTGCACCATCATACTGAGCGTCATCCTGCATGGCCTGACCGCCAACCCCTGGGTAGCCCGCTTCAAGCCCCAGTGACCCATTGACCCATTGAAGGGATGCGCCGCCAACGAAAAAGCCCCGGGCATTACCCCGGGGCTTTTCTTTATGAGGCTATCAGGCACCAGGCGCACCCGTGCCGACCATAGCCAAACCAGCCCTAGGAGCTCCCCCTCTCGGCCTCGGCCCGGTAGACCAGGATCCCCGGCTTGTTCTGCACATACTCCAGGAAGGGGGAGTCCACCACCTGCATGTTGCTCGAGAGGGAGGAGGCATTGCGCAGCACGGGGCCGTTCTCGCCACGGATGAAGATGCCGGTGTGGGTCACGTCGAGCCCGGCAAGATCGGTATAGATGCCGATGTAGTCGCCCTCTTCCAGCAGGCTCAGGGTGTTCTCGTCGATGCTGGCGGAGGGAATGTAGGTGATGTCCCGCGCCGTCACCCCTAGTCCCGGAATGTAGTGGCCGCCGTCCGCCTTCTGGTTGAGCTGCTTGGCCGTGGTCACCACGGCCCCGCCCACCAGATGGGTCACGTCACGCACCCGGTTGTCACCATGCACCCAGTCAGAAAAGAAGTGCTTTCTGGTCAGGTAGTTGACCTCGCCGTTCACGTAACGAGTGTGCATCACGTTCTCGATGAAGTGATGCACACTCGTTGCGCGACGCAGTGACTCGACGTAATCCAGATAGGTGAAGCAATCGAGCCCGCCAAAATCCACCACCAGCTGCTCCTGGGTATCGCTCGAGCCGACCAACCGGTTGGCGACGTAGGGATTGCCCAGAAAGAGCCCGGAGAAATCCTTGATCGACTGACCCGGCGAGCCCTGCTGCCGGGCAAACAACTCGATAAGCTGCGGCTCCTCGATGTTGTAAAAATCGAGGTTCCTCTCTTTGCCGGCGACCGCCGCGCCGGCAAACAGCAGCAATGCAACGCTGGTTAGCCTCATCATCCTTAATTCTCCTTGCTCAGAATGTTAAAAACGGACCGCTCGCACCCTCTTGGGGCTGCAAGCGAATGCCATTCGAGACTGACGATGTTGCAACCGTTTGCAAACCGGATAAATGTAAGCAAATGTGGCCAGCCTCCCCCATCCCGTCCCGGCGACCGCATCCATGGTCGCTCCTTGTAGCCGCAGGCATCACGAAAAAGCCCCGCAGGGCGGGGCTTTTCGGCAGGTTCAAGTCGACTGACAAACGAATCAACCCAGCGCCAGCCAGACCCCGACGCCAAACATCAGGGAGCCGGCGATCCGGTTCATCAGGGTGACATTGCCACTCTTGGCGAGGAAGTGGCGCAAGGTGCGGCCACCGCTGGCATAGAGCAGCAGGCAGGAGAACTCGATGACCAGGATCAGGGCCACCAGGGCGCTGATCTGCGGGGCCATCGGCTTGGCCGCATTGATGAAGGGGGGCAGCAGGGAGACCATGAAGGCCCACCCCTTGGGGTTGGCGATGGCGGTGACGAACCCCTGCATGGCCAGCGCCAGGGGACGGGTCTCCTGGGCCGCCGACAGATCCGCCGGGATCGCCAGCTTGCCTTTGGCCTGCCACATCTGGATGCCGAGCCAGATGAGATAGGCGCCGCCCACGTATTTGAAGGCGGCAAACAGCGCCGGGTAGTTGAGCATGACGGCCGCCACCCCGATCACCGACAGCACCGACACCAGGCCGACCCCGATGAGCTCCCCCCACATCATGTGCAGGGTGCGGCGTACCCCCAGACTCATGCCGAGGGTCATCGCCAGGGTCATGCACATGCCGGGGGTCACGGAGACAAAAAAGAACGTGGGAATAAACAGCGCCAGAATGGCGGGATCGATCCAGTCGGACACACTACACCTCCATGGTAACAGACCGATGATCTTGCCTATCACATTCATTTAACACAAGAAAAAACCTTTTCGTTCAGCATGATTTCAGCCATAAAAACCTGTGACAAGGTTTGTCGCGCCTGTGTAAGATGCCGCCTTGTTCCTCTTCTGGGTCAGGATCTTTCATGTCATTGAATAATCTCTCTATCCGTCTGCAAGTACTCATTCCTCTCCTGCTCGCCAGCCTGCTGATGATCCTGATGATCGGGATCGGCAAGCAGGACATCGACAGCGCCATCGGCGACATGAACGACACCACCGTCAGCGTGACCCGTCACAAGGACGACATCGCCACCCTGATCCACGCCACCTACCGGCTGCGCACCACCGCCATCTATGGCCTCTACGACCCCGAACGCTTTGCCACGCTGCCCGGCGACCTGACCGCCGCCGAGCAGGAGATCGGCTCCATTCTGGCCAGACTGGTCATCACCGGCGCCGAGCAGGACAACAGCCGGGTGGCTGCCGCCCTGCAGGCCTACCTCGGCCACACCCGCAACAACATGCTGCCGCTGCTGGCCGCCAAGCACCAGGGCAGCGGCGATCCCGCCGCCTACGAGCAGGCCCGCCTGCGCTTTCGCGAGCTGGGGGAAGATCTCATCAAGCAGATCGATGCCATGTCCGCCCACATCAACCAGCTGATCCAGGATGAGATCGCCCAGGAGCAGGCCCACTACCACGCCACCCTGCTGCGCACCCTGCTGCTGATGGGCGCGGCCCTGCTGGCTGCCCTGTTTGGTGGCTGGTGGCTGTCCGGCCGCATCGTGCGTCCCATCGGTCAGCTGCAGCAGGTGATGCGCGCCGTGGCCCAGGGCCGCTTCAACGTGCGCGCCACCGCCGACGGCGACAACGAACTGAGCCAGCTGGCCGCCGACATCAACCAGACCCTGACCCAGCTTGGCAACACCATCCAGACCCTGACCGGCATCAGCGGCAACGTGGCCTCCGCCGCCACCGAGCTCGCCGCCGTGATGACCCAGTCCGAAGCCAACGCCCAGCAGCAGCGCAGCGAAACCGAGCAGGTCGCCTCCGCCGTCACCGAGCTGGCCAGCACCGCCGACAACGTCAACCACAACGCCGCCCTGGCCGATGAGCTGGCGCGCGATGCCAACCAGCGGGTCGAAGAGGGGCTGGCGCTGTTTGCCGAGAGCATCCAGGCCAACAGCCGCATGGCCAACAGCCTGGAGAGCGCCGCCTCCGTGGTGGCCAGCCTCAAGTCCCAGTCCGAGCAGATCGGCAAGGTGATCGAGGTCATCCAGGGGATTTCCGAGCAGACCAACCTGCTGGCCCTCAACGCCGCCATCGAGGCCGCCCGCGCCGGCGAAACCGGTCGCGGCTTTGCGGTGGTGGCCGACGAGGTGCGCATGCTGGCGGCCCGCACCCAGGACTCCACCAAGGAGATCCAGGCCATCATCGAGCAGCTGCAGAGCCAGTCTCTCTCCGCCAACAGCGGCGTGCAGGATACCCTGGCCATCCTGGCCCACAACCAGCAGCTCTCCGGCCAGGTGCAGGAGCTGCTGGGCGGCATCACGGAGGCGGTCAACCAGATCAACGGCGCCAACGCCCAGGTGGCCACCGCCGCCGAGGAGCAGTCCTGCGTCACCGCTGACATCAACCGCAACATCACCAACATCCACGAGATCGTGAACCAGAACGCGGCCGGTATCAGCCAGAGTGCCGCCGCCAGTCACGAACTGTCACAGCTCGCCGAGCAGCAGCGCAAGCAGCTGTCCCAGTTCCAGCTGTGACGCCAACCCGCTGACCAGACAGAGAGGCCCCGCACGCGGGGCCTCTCTGTTAATGACGCTGACGACTTGTTATTGTTTTAAACGCTATTTTTTATGATCAGGCTTCATTGGGGGCTGGGCTACCTCACCAAATATGGGTATGGTAGAGGCACGTCACTCCCCCTCATGCGAGATCATCATGAAGCTGTCCTTCAAGAAACCGGCCTTCATCGGCCTCGGGCTCATCGCCCTCGTCACCGCCATCTGGCTCGATTTCTATCTGCCGGAACACACCATCGCCACCATCACAGGGGTGGAGGTGAAACGCACCGACAAGGATGGCCCCATCAGCCAGAAGAACCCGGCCGACGGCCCCACCACCGACGTTTACTACATCTATACCGAGCGTCCCGGCGAGAAGATCCGCGTGTTCCGCAACGAGGATACCGAGTGGGGCTGGCCCTTCTACTTCAAGTTCAACGCCGCCGACGTGCAGGCCAAGGCCAAGTCGATGGAGTTCGAAAAACGGCTGGCCATCATCACCTCCTACGGCTGGCGCATCAACATGTTCTCCATGTTCCCCAACGTCACCAAGATTGAGAGCACCGAACCCGACGCCTCCACCTGGAGCTTCTTCCGCTGGTTCTGGTTCGGCATCTGGGCCCTGGTGATGGGCAAGGCTGCCATCGCCACCTGGCGCTACTTCGATCGTCTCGAGGACGAGATATGAGTGAGCCGAGCAAGACGCGCACCAGCTTCTATCGGCGGCTCTACGTGGCCTGGCTCATCAGCCAGGGCACGGATACGGTACCGGCCATCATGGAGTCGACCGGCATGCCGCGCCGCACCGCGCAGGATACGCTCAGCGCCCTGGCCGAGCTGGACATCAGCTGCGGCTTCGAGCAGACCGAGGGGGCTCGCCATCTGCAGGGGCACTATCGCATCAGTGACTGGGGGCCCATCAATCCAGCCTGGATCGCGGCGCAATTGCCTGCCATCAAGGAGACGCTGGGGTATCCCTGAAGCCACAGACTTGATCGTCTGTGACTGGGGGACAATCCGAGCAATCCTGCCTGGATCGAGGCCCAGCTGCCGACCATCAAGGAGACATTGGGTTACCCCTGAGGTCGTCTGTGACTGGGGCAGGCTGAGCAAGCCAGCCTGAAACAGGATCCAATCCGTCAAATAAAGAAGGGCCAGCCGACCAGGCTGGCCCTTCTTCTATCTTGTCAGCCTGGCAGTGGCCCGGCCGACGGAGCACTCACTCGGGGAAAGGCTCCTCCGGCAAGGGATCCTGGGTCTCCCCCTTGGTGCAGTCGATGATGGAGCGCTTGGGGTTGTTGGGATCGCGCAGCAGCAGGGGCGCCAGCCCGGCGTCGTGCTTCTGCTCGTCGGAAAACTCGCTGCCGTAGGCGTTGTGGGTAAGCCGGCGCGCATTGGCGATGGGGGTATCCACGAACAGGGCGTGCACCTCGAAGGTGGAGGCCGGAATAAGAAAACCGCTGATGGGCAGGCCGTGCAGCTCCTGGCGGGTCTTGTACCAGGCGAAGCCGTCCGCCACCTTGTAGGGGGTGTAGTGGTTGAGCTGTGGGTGCGCCGGCTTGCCGGTCTCGCTGTCGAGATAGAGATCATCCAGCTCGCAGGTCGCCAGCCCCTGCCACATCGACTCGAACGGCGTGGCACACCCCGTCAGTTGCAACCCGGCCAGCAGTGCCAGCCCTGTCTTCCACATCGCTTCGCCCCTTCTTGCAAGAGTGGAACTGCGTTCAGTCAAAGGCCCGCAGCCGCGTGACCAGCAGATCGATAAAGCCAGCCCGATCCAGCCCCAGCAGCACCAGCGCATTGGCCGGCTTGCCGGTCAGACCGTAGCGATCCACCACCGTCATGCCGCTAGTATGGGTGCCGCCGGTCTCGATATCGACCCGGCACTCGACCCCGTGGAACAGCGCGGGGGCCAGCAACCAGGCAATGGTACAGGGGTCGTGCAGCGGCGCGCCAGCAAATCCCCACTTGGGATCCCGGTGGTAGATCATGAAAAAGTCGAGCAGCCCGGCCACGCACTGGGCCACCGGATTGGTGATGGCGCGAACCCGTTCGATATCCTCGTCCATCACCTGCGCCTGGTGGGTCACGTCCAGCCCGCACATGGTGATGGGGAGCCCCGACTTGAACACCATATCGGCCGCTTCCGGGTCCACATAAATGTTGAACTCCGCCGCCGGGGTCCAGTTGCCGGCTCCCGCCGCGCCGCCCATCAGCACGATGCGGGCGATCTTGGATTTGAGCTCGGGGTGGGCCGCCAGCAGCAGGGCGATGTTGGTGAGCGGGCCGGTCGGCACCAGGGTCACGGGCTCTGGGCTCTCGCGCAGGCACTTGGCCATCAGCTCAAGGGCTGTCATGGCCACGGGGGCAAAGGCCGGATCAGGCAGTTTGGGGCCATCGAGGCCCGATTCGCCGTGGACGTTGTCGGCGATGATAAGCTCGCGGGCCAGCGGCTTGGGAGCCCCCGCCGCTACCGGAATGTCGTCGCGCCCCAGCAGGGTGAGGATACGCAGGGCATTGTTGAGGGTCTTGTCCGGCGTCTGGTTGCCGGCGCTGGTGGTGACCGCCAGCACCTTGAGTTCGGGGCTGGCCAGCGCCAGGATGAGGGCGATGGCATCATCGTGGCCGGGATCGCAATCGAGAATAACGGGCAACGCCATGGACGGACTCCTTACAACATGACAGGGAGCCATACCTTAGCAAGCTGTGGCAGGATTAACTCTGGAGGGAGTCACAAAACGCCTTGGCCAAACAGATCAATCACTTGCCTGTGGCACTCACACCGATTCGCCGCGCTTCGCCGGTTCGGGTATGATCCCCCTCCCTTTTCAGACCGTGCGCCCCATGTCCGTCATCGTCGACACCTTCATCGCCCCGCCCTGTGCGGCCACCATCGAGATCCTGTTCGAGGATGAGCACCTGCTGCTCATCAACAAGCCAAGCGGCCTGCTGAGCCTGTCGGGCAAGAACCCGCAGAACCTCGACTCGGTGCACCATCGGCTGGTGCAGGATTACCCCGGCTGCGCCCTGGTCCATCGCCTCGATTTTGGCACCTCAGGCATCATGCTGGTGGCCAGGAACAAGGCCATCAACGCCCTGCTCTGCCGCCAGTTCAGCCAGCGGGCGGTGAGCAAGGCCTACAGCGCCCTGCTGTGCGGCCACCTGGCCGAAGACGAAGGGGTGATCGATGCCCCCATTGCCAAGGATCCGGCGCTGTTTCCGCTGATGAGCATCTGCGCCATCAACGGCAAACCCGCCCGCTCCCGCTATCAAGTGATTGAGCGGCTGGCGCAGCAGATGCAGGGACAGACAGTGCCGCTGACCCGGGTGCGACTGGTGCCGGAAACCGGCCGCACCCATCAGCTGCGCATCCACAGCCAGCAGCTGGGCCATCCCATTCTCGGCTGCGATCTCTATGGCGGCCTGCTGTCGCCTGGCTGCGAGCAGGCGCTGCGGCTAATGTTGCATGCCAGCGAGCTGGATTTTGCACATCCTGTGAGCGGTGAGCCGATGCAGATCCGCTGCGAGCCCCATTTTTAGGGGCAATGAGTAGAGGCCGTCAGTAGATGGCAATAGACGCGAGTGCGGCGGGAATAGTGAAAGGGGTGACGGGAGAAGAAAAGCGGTAAACGGCGGATAAAGATAGGGGCCGTGCTTTCGCAACGGCCCCCACCCCCCACTCGGTACTCTTTGTTACAAAGAGGGCTATCAGATCAGCTTGCGGGCAGCGCCCAGTACGATCTTGATGGCATCAGATTCGGTCTTCGCCATGGTCTCGGCGTTCGGGATTTCCTGCTGGGTACGGTTGACGATGACGCCAGCCACCATACCGGCGCGCAGGCCCTGGCTGGTGCACATGGTCAGCAGGGTGGCAGATTCCATCTCGTAGTTCAGCACGCCCATGGCCTGCCACTCTTTCATGGAACCCTGGAAACGGCTCACGACGCGGCCGGATACGGTGTCGTAACGCTCCTGACCCGGGTAGAAGGTATCGGAGGAGGCAGTCACACCGATGTGCAGCTTGGAACCCAGCTCTTTGGCGGTGTTGACCAGCGCGGTGGTGCAGTCGAAGTCGGCCACGGCCGGGAACTCCATCGGCGCGAAGTGCAGGCTGGCACCGTCGAGGCGCACGGAACCGGTAGTGACGATCACGTCGCCCACGTTCAGGTGCGGCTGGATGGCGCCGGTGGTGCCGATGCGCAGGAAGGTACGGATGCCCAGCTGAGCCAGCTCTTCCACCGCGATGGAAGTGGACGGGCCGCCGATACCGGTGGAGCAGATGATCACGGCCTTGCCGTCCATCTCGCCGCGCCAGGTAGTGAACTCACGATGGCTGGCCAGGTGCACCGGGTTATCCAACAGCTCTGCGATGCGCTTCACGCGCTCGGGATCACCAGGGACGATCGCCAGGGTGGCGCCTTGCAGATCCGCTTTCTTCAAACCCAAGTGAAATACATCAGACATAGTGGACTCCTGGTTGCTCCCCACCAGCATGGTCAGGGCGCAAGTTAAGATGATTCTTTATGGTACTTTCAAGCCTTCACTCCCCTCGTCGGGGAGGCGCCAACTATGGTCGAAAGCGCTTTCCAATTCCTTGAAGCATCTCACACTTCCTTGCATTGACAGTGACAAATTCGGCGCAAAACGTTTGCTAACCTGATGAATTAATTGAAAAACGTTTTTCTTCCCGCGAACGGGCAAGGGCCCTTGTCAATCCCTGTCGCGCCCCATGTTTCCGGTACGTGATCGAGTCCATAAAGTTGCAAAGCAGATACCATTGACCCCTTTTCATCCCCTCTGACGATGTTATGTTGGCGCCCGTATACCACTTAATGGCTAATAAAACGGAGTCCATCATGGCGACATTCAAGTTCTACATTCCCGCAATCAACCTGATGGGAGCAGGCTGTCTGCAAGAGGCGGCAGCCGATATCAAGGGTTATGGCCATCGCAAGGCGCTGATCGTCACCGACAAGATCCTCAATCAGATCGGCGTGGTCACCAAGGTTGCCGCCCTCTTGGCAGAACATGGCATTGAAAGCGCAGTTTTCGACGAGACCAAACCCAACCCGACCATGACCAACGTGGAAGCGGGCCTGGCCATGCTCAAGGCCAATGGCTGCGACTGCGTCATCTCATTGGGCGGCGGCTCGCCCCACGACTGCGCCAAGGGCATCGCCCTGGTGGCCGCTAACGGTGGCAGCATCAAGGATTACGAAGGGGTGGATCGCTCCGCCAAGCCGCAACTGCCGCTCATCGCCATCAACACCACCGCCGGCACCGCCTCCGAGATGACCCGCTTTTGCATCATCACCGACGAGGCCCGCCACGTGAAGATGGCCATCGTCGACAAGCACGTCACCCCGCTGATGTCGGTCAACGACCCCGAGCTGATGCTGGCCAAGCCGGCCGGCCTCACCGCCGCCACCGGCATGGATGCGCTGACCCACGCCATCGAGGCTTATGTCTCCACCATCGCCACCCCGGTGACCGATGCCAGCGCCATCATGGCCATCCAGCTCATCGCCAAGCACCTGCGCACCGCGGTCAATCAGGGGGACGATCTGCACGCCCGCGAGCAGATGGCCTACGCCCAGTTCCTGGCCGGCATGGCCTTCAACAACGCAAGCCTGGGCTACGTGCACGCCATGGCCCACCAGCTGGGCGGCTTCTACGACCTGCCGCACGGGGTGTGCAACGCCGTGCTGCTGCCCCACGTGCAGGCTTACAACGCCCAGGTGTGCGCCGGCCGGCTCAAGGATGTAGCCCGTCATATGGGGGTCGACGTGAGCGCCATGAATGACGAGCAAGGGGCCGCCGCCGCCATTGCCGCCATCCAGCAGCTGGCGCGCGACGTCAAGATCCCGGCTGGGCTGGAGCAGCTCGGCGTCAAGGCCGATGACTTCAACCTGCTGGCCGAGAACGCCCTGAAAGATGCCTGCGGCTTCACCAACCCGAAACAGGCGAGCCACGACGAGATAGTCGCCATCTTCCGCGCCGCCATGTAAGGGCGCAATCGGCAGAAAGGGTCGCATGGCGGCCCTTTTTATTGGCTGATGGATCAATGGCTTTTTACTTCCGTAGAGGGAGCCGGTATGATTTGCCGAGCTTAAAAAGACTTGAATGGATGATCTGAACTCGATATGCGGATGAAACACCTGATTGCCGCGGCCCTGACCGCCCTCACCCTGTCTGGTTGCAGCCTGGTCTATCGCATCGATATTCCTCAGGGCAACTATGTGGAACAAAAACAGGTCGACAAACTGCGCCAGGGCATGACCCGCGAGCAGGTCGAGTTCGTGCTGGGCTCCGCCATGCTGCGCGACGGCTTTGACCCGAACACCTGGTATTACCTCTATGAATTCCAGCCGGGGCGCGGCGAGAAAGAGCGCAAGGAGCTCACCCTGACCTTTGCCAACGACAGATTGGCCACGGTCACCGGCGACTTCCCGCTGCCAGCGGCCTTCCATACCCCGCTCTGATCCCATCAACAAAACCGGCCTCGCGCCGGTTTTGCTTTAGCGCCGCCAGCCGCGGACAACCCGCTTGCAGAACCGCCCCTCAACGGATGCGGACGTCAATTTCATCACACAGGGAGAGCAGCATGAGCCGGATCCTGATCGCCGGAGCCAGCGGCCTCATCGGCCGCGAGCTGGTGCGACAACTGCCAGCGGAGCACCAACTGACCCTGCTCTGCCGCAAGCCCGGGCAGCCGCAACCCGCCCACCACTGGCTACCGGTCAATTTCGATATGCTGGCCGAGGTGAATCTGCCCGAACCGGTGGATCTCGCCTTCTGCTGCCTTGGCACCACCCGCAAGGAAGCCGGCTCGGCCGAGGCCTTTCGACGGGTCGATCTTGACTATGTGCTGGCCTTTGCCGAGCTGGCCCGCCGCCACGGCTGCCAGCGACTGGTGGTGGTCTCGAGCCTGGGGGCCAACCCGCACTCCCCTGCCCTTTATCCGCGCACCAAGGGGGAGATGGAGCAGGCATTGCTGGCCCAGTCCTGGCCGCGACTCGCCATCGTGCGCCCCGCCATGTTGCTGGGAGACCGCCAGCCACCGCGCCGCTCGGAGCAGTTTTTCCAGGCCATCTACCCGTTGCTGAAGCCGCTGCTGGTTGGCAGGTTGCGCCGCTGGCGCGCCATCGAGGCCGGCCAGGTGGCCCGCGCCATGATCGCCCTCTCCCGCCAGCCCGCCGGCTGCGAAGTGGTTGAGAACGAGCGACTGCTCCAGCTGTAGTGAAGCCCCTCGACTTGGCGGGTAGATGACGGGATCAAAAAAGGCGCCAAGGCGCCTTTTTTATATGAGGTGCATGCCAATGCAGGCATTCAGTCAGACTGTTTGCGATTGGCATTGGGACGACCACCCGTGACCACATCGGCACGCCCCTCTTCCTTGGCCTTTTCCGCGCGCTTCTTGCGCATCTCCTTGGGATCGGCGATGAGCGGACGGTAGATCTCGATGCGATCGCCATCTTGCAGCAGCTCGGAACCCTTGACCGGTCGGCTGTAGATGCCGAACTTGTTGACCGCCAGATCGATCTCGGGGTGTTTTTGCACTATGCCGGATTGCTCGAGAGCGGCCAGCACCGAGGTCTGTGCAGGCACCCGCAGCCGCAGCACCGTCTGCCGCTCGGGCAGGGCGTAGACCACTTCGATGTTGAGTTGATCAGGCACCGTACACCACCTTGGCGCGGTTGGAGAAGGCGAGCACCATGGAGCTCACCAGATCGCGGAAGATCTGGCCGAAGGCCAGCTCGATGAGTTTGGAGGTGAACTCGAAGTCGAGATCAAACTCCACCTTGCAGGCATCCACATCCAGCGGCGTGAAGGTCCACCAGCCCGCCAGCTTGCTGAAGGGCCCCTCCACCAGCTCCATCTTGATCTGCCGGTTGGCATCGAGCAGATTGCGGGTGGTAAAGGTCTTGGCAATCCCGGCCTTGGCAACATCGACCGAGGCCGTCATATAGTCATCGCCGGTTTCGTGGACACGGCTGCCGACACAACCGGGCAGGAACTCCGGATAAGCGTGAACATCATTGACCAGCCTGAACATCTGTTCGGCGCTGAACATCACCAGGGCACTGCGAGTAATACGGGGCATGGCTTTTCCTCATCCAATCGCCGCGATTTTATCATCATGTTTCATCTTGTGGAGGTAAAACCTCGGCCAAACTGCTCATAAAGCCATCAGTTGACCCGCTGCGCGTTTTACAGCCGCCCTTGCCCACGTATAATGCCCTCCTCCCAGTCATTGCCGGAAATCGCCCGTCATGAGCAAAAAAAACAGTAAAAACAAAGCCGGGTCCAACACCATTGCACTCAACAGAAGCGCGCGCCACGAATACTTCATCGAAGAGAAGATCGAGGCGGGTCTGTCCCTGCAAGGGTGGGAAGTCAAATCTCTGCGGGCGGGCAAGGCCAACATCAGCGAAGCCTATGTCATCTTCCGCGATGGTGAGGCCTACCTGTTCGGCTCCAGCTTCCTGCCACTGCAAGCGGCCTCCAGCCATGTGGTATGTGACCCGACCCGGACTCGCAAACTGCTGCTGAGCCGTCGTGAACTCGACAAGCTCGAGAGCCTGATCGCCCGCCAGGGCTACACCGTCGTTCCCCTCGCCCTCTACTGGAAACAGTGCTGGGTCAAGGTCGAGATCGGCCTGGTGAAGGGCAAGAAAGAGCACGACAAGCGCGAAGACACCAAGGCCCGCGAATGGGATCGGGAAAAAGCGCGCATCATGAAGAACAAGCACCGCGGTTGATGGTACGCCGCCTGCCGGGCGTCGCCCAATAAACCAGCAATCGACCGGCCAAGGCCGGTCGATTGCCATCAACGCCTTGCCATGACAGGATTTTTGCGTACAATCGCTCTTAACAACTTGGGGCTGATTCTGGATTCGACAAGATTCACGAAACCCAAGGTGCATGCCGAGGTGCGGTAGGCCTCGTTAATAAACCGCAAAAAAATAGTCGCAAACGACGAAAACTACGCACTCGCAGCTTAATAACCTGCGCTGAGCCCTTCTACCCTAGCTTGCCTGTGTCCTAGGGAATCGGAAGGTCATCCTTCACAGGATCGTGTGGAAGTCCTGCTCGGGGCGGAAGCATTAAAACCAATCGAGCTAGTCAATTCGTGGCGTGTCTCTCCGCAGCGGGTTGGCGAATGTAAAGAGTGACTAAGCATGTAGTGCCAAGGATGTAGTAATTTTGGACGGGGGTTCAAATCCCCCCAGCTCCACCAAACGTTTGGAAAGGGCCACCTCGCAAGAGGTGGCCCTTTTTTATTCCTCTGTTTTCAGCAAACACCCAACCGCACAATCTCGCCGCTTATCCCGTTACGCCTCGCAACTATCTATCAACGCTGGCATCAGAGTGATAGTCATCGCGATGCTCATGGTGTCACCGCGCTGCAGCAGTCGCAGGCCGGGGTGACCGGCCATATGGTGGGCATTGGCGGCGTGGCTCTGGGGCTCAAGACAAACAAAACCGCTCGCGTCATCCGGCTGGTAGAGCATCAGGAAGGAGGCATCGCTGACCACCTTCAACCGTTGACGGCGGGTGGGGTGCACCAGCTCAGCCGTGCCATGCCAGCCACCGTAACAGTGGTTGAACCACCCTTGCGGGCGCTGCCACTGGCGAAAGTCAAGGTGGGGCGCCAGCCGGCTCGACCAATCGGTCGGCAGATGCTCCGGCCCCTCCTGCCAGGCGCCGCTCGCCAGAAAGCGAATCTTGGTCTGCTCGTCGCGCCAGAAGAAGGGGTGAAAACCCGCGCCGTAGAGACAAGGCGCCTCTCCCAGATGGGTCAGACTGATGCGTGCCAACAGACTCACACCCTGCAGCCGATAGTCAATCTCGGCCAGATAGTGAAAAAGGCCGCACTGGCTAGCAAGTTGCAGCGTCACCGAACTGACTGAGCCCGCCACCCGCTGCCATGGCAGCAACCAGCCATCGCCATGCAGGAAGAAGTCGGGATCAACGGGGCTTTCTGGCAAGCCATACTCCTTCCCCCACAACTCAAAACGGTTGCCTGCCACCCGGTTGGCCAGCGGCACCATGGGAAAGAGGGCGCTTTCGCCGGGATGCCATTGCCCGGGATCGTAAGGAGCATCAGGGTCACTATCGCGCAGCAACGGGCGCCCTTTGTCATCCTCAAGATCCAGCACACAGGCTCCTTGTGTTGAAACCCGCATCCTAAGATGCGGGTTGCTCAATGTGTAAACCGTCATGCCGAGGCGCTCGCCTTGGTCGGCGTCAGTTCGACCTTCCCCTGAGCCAGTTGGGCTTCCAGTGCCTCTAGCGTCACTCCTTTGGTCTCGGGCACCTTGCGATAGATAAAGATGAGACCGGCGAAACAGATGATACCGTAGAGCAGGAAGCTGCCCGCGGCCCCCAGCCCGGCATTGAGCAGCGGGAAGGTGTAGGTCAGCACGAAGCAGGCTATCCAGAGCGCCAGGGTTCCGGCCGACATCGCCAGCCCCCGTACCCGGTTGGGAAAGATTTCGGAGAGCAGCACCCAGGTGACCGGTGCCAGCGTCAGGGCATAGATGGCGATGGCCGCCAGCACCAGCAGCAACACCGGCAAGCCCAACACGCCACTGGCATAGGCCGCGGCCATCATGCCGTAGATGATGGTGAGACCAGCCGAGCCAATCAGCATCAGCTTGCGGCGGCCGAGCTTGTCCACCATGGGCAATGCAATCAGGGTAAACAGCAGGTTGATAAGGCCGGTGGCGACGATGGATTTGAGGGTGCTGTTGATGTCAAACCCGGCGGAGGCAAAGATCTCCTGCGCGTAGTTAAAGATGACGTTGATGCCGCACCACTGCTGGAACACCGCCAGCACCATGCCGATGATGAGGATGGGGCGCACCGAGGGCTTGCCCAGCTCCGCCAGCGATACCTTGTGCGCCGACTCCCCCACCAGGGTCTGGCGGATCTCGGCCAGCGTCTGCTTGGCATAGCCATCACCACCAATCTTGCCGAGCATGCGGGCCGCCTTCTCATACTGGCCATCTTTGGCCAGCCAGCGCGGTGACTCCGGCACGAAGAACATCAGCACCAGAAACGCCAGCGCAGGTACCAGTTCGGCCCCGAACATCCAGCGCCAGCCGGACTGGCCGTTCCAGGTCGCCAGAATATCGGCCTGGGTGGCGTTGCTCGCGACCGGATCAGCGATCATCAGGTTGACCAGCTGGGCAGCCAGCACGCCGATGACGATGGTGAGCTGGTTGATGGCAACGAACTTGCCTCGCTTGTCGGCTGGGCTTATCTCGGCGATGTACATGGGCGAGAGGGCGGAGGCCAGACCGATGCCGATCCCCCCCACGATGCGATAGACCACGAACAGATCGAAGTTGCTGGCCGCAGCGGTGCCCCATGCCGAGATGGTAAACAGGATGGCGGCCAGGATCAGCGGCTTCTTGCGGCCGAAGCGATCCGCCGACCAGCCGGAGATGGCGGCCCCCAGCACGCAGCCCACCAGCGCCGAGCTCATGGCCCAGCCGGACTGGGCCGGATCGGTGATGGAGAAATAGGCCTCATAGAAGGGCTTTGCCCCGCCGATGACCACCCAGTCGTAACCAAACAACAGGCCACCGCAGGCGGCCACCAGGCAGATCATCCAGACGTAGCCCATGTTGAGCCGGTGCGTATCCGAGCGATGTTGAGTGTGTTCCATGACTCATCCTTATTATCTTGTCGATTGTAGGGTGCAGTGGCGCCCCGTACCGTGGCGGGGCGCCCGTTGTTGTTATGGCTGTGATGGATTGAGTGACAGCTCACGGCAGATCAGGGCAAACAGCTGCCCCTTGTCGTGGGCCGGGTTGAGGGTCAGCAGCTCGCGCAGGGTCTGGGCACACGCTGCACGCTGATCCAGCCCCAACTGGCCGAGGGCCCGGACCAGCAGGCAGTGCTGACGGTGTTTGTGCTGCGGGTCGTCATCCAGCACGATGAGATCCGGCAGCGAGACGGCGAAAAAGTCCGCCTCGACCGACTCGCCCATTGCCTGCTCGGCCCAGCCGACCATCCCTTCAAACAGACGCTGCGCCTCGGCAACCCGTCCAAGACGAGCCAGCGCCATACCCTGATAGAAGAGATAATCCACCGGCTGATCGTTGTAGTAGCGGCTGGCCCCGAGCGATCCTTGGCCCAGACAAGCCTGTTGCAGGCACTGGGCCGCCAGACTCTGGTTGTCACAGGCCAGATGGCAGAGCGCCAGCAGGAAGTGGATGTCATTGTCGGTTTGCCCAACCAGACGCCCCTCCCCCAGATTGAGGGGATAGTTCAACGCCTGTTGCAGCAACGGAATAGCCTGCTCGTGGCGTCCCTCAGTCATCAACACCAACGCCCGGCGCTGCTGGTTGATGAGGTACTGGCCAGTCACCTTGCCCTCGCCCCCCTCCCAGGGGTGGAATTCGCGCAGCCGCAAGATCTCCGCCGCCGCCTCCAGCTGGCCGGTGATGTGATAGAGACTGAGCAGCTCGGCGGTCAGATCGTCACGCTTGAGGGCGACCGCCCGGTGCGCCTCCAGCAGGGCCAGCCGCTCTGCGGGGGCCATGGCGCAACGTTTGTGCAGTTGATCCAGCTCGAACAGCAGCCGTGCATCGTCCGGCTTGAGGGCAAAGGCGCGGCGCAGGCACTGCTCGGCCGCCGCCATATCACCCGCCTTGTTGAATTGGTGGATACCGAGGTTGCGCCAGACCGGGGCAAAGTCCGGTGCCTGCTCGCACACCCGCTGCCACAGGGCAATCGCCTGCCCGTAGTTGCGCTTGCTGTAGTGAAAGCAGCCCAGCAGATAGCTGGCAAACCAGCTGTGGGAAAGCTGCGCCAGCATGGCCACCTCGCCCAAGGTGTTGGGGAAGCGCACCTTGCGGCCAAACGCTTGCTCGGCCCGTTGCAGCAGCGCCTCCTGCTCCGGCCCCGCAGCCAACAAGCTCGCCTCGAACAGCAGCGGCAGGGTCTCCTCCATCGGCAGGGCTGCCAGCAGCTTGCTGGCCAATTCGGGGCGCCGCCAGCTCAGCAGTTCGCTGACGAGGAAGCAGAGGTTGGTGCCACGCCCGTTGCAGAGATGTACCAGCGCGTCGCGATCGGCGGTCTGCTCGCTTGCCAGCCAGCGCAGGAAGGCCAGCTGATAGTGGAGTGGATAGCGGACTCGCTGCTCGTCGATATAGGCGATGGCTGCCTCCGGCTCACCAGACTCCAGCAGGGCCAATCCCTTGAGGGCGATGGCGCCGTAGTGGGTGCCGTTGACGGCGAGACTGCGCTCGACAAATTGCAGCGCCTGCAAGGCATCGCGGCTCACCATGGCGATACGGGCCAGCCCGAGGAAGCCGCCATCGCGACAGTTGCCGCTCCAGGTCGCCTTGTAAAAGTCATCGAAGGCGGCATCGAACTGGCCGAGTCGCTCCTCGATATGGCCGCGCAGCAAGCTCGCCTTGCCACACTGGGGGTTCTTGTTGAGGCGATGGGCACGGGTTAGCGCCTGACTGGCATAAAGCAGCGCCTGCTCGTAATTGGCACGGTTGTACTCCAGGGTCGCCAGTGCCAGATTGCAGCGATAGTCGCCGCCATCCAGCTCCAGCCCCCGCAGGTAGTAATCAAAGGGCGAGCGGCTGGCGTGCAGATACTGCTCCAGATGCTGGCCGATGAAGTAGAGCTCGTCGACCGAGTCGAGGTTGACGGCGGGCTCTGGTGCGGTGGCCGGATCCGGCAGAGCCTCGCCTGCGGGCTGATGCTCCAGATAGCTCAGCACGCACTGACCCTGCTCATCCAGCAGACGGGCCTGCAAACGCCCCTCGCCGGTAATGGCGAACAGCTCCAGCCAGGCCTGACCCGGCTGCAGATCCAGAGGTTGCGTAAACAGCACGCCCCCCTCGTCGCTTACCTCGAAGCTGCCCCCGAGAAGTGGCGCTACTGCATAGACCCCGCAGACGAGGCCGTCATCGCTGCGTTCCAGCTTGATGGCGGCGCGGGTGTTGGCGTTTTGCAGGGTGCCCAGGGTGTTGTAGGGCAGGAAGTTCTGCACGAACACTTTCTCTTCACCGGCATCCAGCCAGGTGAAGTCGGGCTGGTTGTCGGTATAGACCCCGGTCATCAGCTCGATGTAGGGGCCGTTGTCGTCGGTCAGGTTGCGATCCCAGGCCAGACCAAAGTCACAGTTGCCCCAGCTCCACTGCTTTTTGCCCGGCGAGACGTGGTGATCCGCCACGTGCAACAGGCCGCCCTGCTCGTCATGACAGTAGGCACCGACAAAGTCGTAGTCAGACTTGTCCGCCATGTAGGAGGTGGGCACCGGAATGTTGCGGTAGCGGGAGATATCGACCCCGGCGGAGTAGTCCACCTTGTAGTAGGTGCCGCGAGCGATAGGGAAGGCGCTGACGTCGCGCTTGCCGTGGTCGTAGACGGCGGTGACATCGGGCGGGAAGACGCTCTGGTGGGCATCGCCCCCTTTCACTGCCGGGTTGGACCACCAGAGGAAATGGCGCGGCGTGTCGTTGCCGTTGAACACCTTGCCGGTGATTTCGATGAGCGCCCTGTCGGGATAGAGGGTGAAACCCGCCATCACCTGCAAACCACGCATCGGCTCCACCTCACCCAGCCAGACGGTTTTGGCGCCACCCTCCTGCTCCGCGATGGTGAAGTCCACCGGCATGAAGGTGGTGGGTCTGTGGTGCTGCGGCCAGTTGAACTCGATGCCGCCGGAGATCCAGGGCCCCACCAGCCCCACCAGCGCCGGCTTAATCACTTCGTTGTAATAGACGAAGTCGCGATTCATCACCTTGTCATAGGCACGGTGAATGCGACCTCCCAGCTCCGGCAACAGCATCACCTTGATGAAGTCGTTCTCCAGCCAGACCGCCCGATAGGGCTTCATCTGCTTCTGGCCGGTAAGAGTATCGATCACCCCATAGGGATAGACGGCCCCCGAGGAGCCCTGATAGACCCGCTTCTCGAGAAACATGGGGTTGGGATCTTCGGCGCCCACCTCGTAGGTCGGCAGGGTGATGGTTTCGACCCAGACCTTGACATCAGCTCTCATCACTCTCGCCTCACTTAATACTTGTTAGTAAAAATTTCAGTGAGACCAGATTAGAATGGTTAAACCACCATTAATTGCCTAAAGATCACGCAATACAGTAAGCGGAGTTTAGTGAAGTGATGAGCACAGGGTTGAACAACCAGAAGGTACGCCACCACAACAAGCAGGTGCTGCTGGCCCTGCTCTACCAGCTCAAGGAGGCGAGCAAGTCCACCCTGGCACGCCATTGCGAGCTCTCCATTCCGGCGGTCAGCAAGATCCTCGACGAACTGGTCGCCGAAGGGGCCATCAGCCACAGCGACCAGAACCTCTCCCAGCGCGGCATCAATGGTGGCAGCTACCGCATCGCCAGCGGTCAGGGGGCAATCCTCTGCCTCAATATCAGCCCCACCAGTCTGGAGAGCATTCTGGTGGACAACCTGATCACCCCCCTCGATGACTACGCCGGTCAGAAAATTGCGCCGCAAACCCCGGACGAGCTGCTGCGTCTGATTGAGGCCTGCTACTACCAGCACAAGCGCCGCCACAAGGGGCTGGCGATCCGGCTGGCCATTGCGGTACACGGTCAGGTCAACCCGGCCAGCGGGGTGTCGCAGACCATGCCGCAAGCCCCCTGGCACGCGCCGGTCGAGCTCAAATATCTGCTGGAGGAGCGCCTCGGCTGCGAGGTGATGGTGGACAACGACTGCATCATGCTGGCGCTGGCCCAGAAATGGCAGGGGGCGGAAAACGTCGGCGATTTTTGCGTCATCAACGTCGATTACGGGATCGGTTCAGCCTTCATCATCAACGGCCAGATCTACCGGGGAGCCCTGTTTGGCAGCGGCCAGATCGGCCACACCATCATCAACCCGGATGGCAGCGCCTGTGCCTGTGGCCGCTACGGCTGCCTGGAGACGGTCGCCTCCCTCTCGGCCATCAAGAAGCGGGCCCGGGTCTTTCTCAAGCAGCAGGGGGCGGATCCCGCTGCGCTGGCGGAGGGGCGTGTCGGCACAGCCCAGCTGCTGGCACGTTACCATCAGGGGGATCCCATGATCCGGGCCATGGTGGACGAAGGAGCCCGCGCCATTGGCCTGAGCCTCTACAACTTCCTCAACATCCTCAACATCAACCGTATCTGGCTCTATGGCCGCAGCTGCGGTTTTGGCGAGGAGTGGCTGCAGACCATCATCCATCAGACCGGTGCCAACCCGTTTGACTGCAGCGACGCCGTCAACGCCACCCACATCCGTTTTGGCCAGCTCAGCCGCGCCCAGCAGGTGATGGGGATTGGCTATCTCTATGTGGAAAATGTCCTGGCACAGCCTCGCTAGCCTGTTTGCGCAAGGGCTGACTCAGTCCCGCGCCTGCTGGCAGGCCCAGTCGATGAAGGCTTGTGCCTTGGGGTTCTGGCAATTGGGCAGGGTGGCGATGTAGTAGCGCTGGGCGCAGCGCACCGCCATGTCCGGGAAGGGGGCCACCAGCTCGCGCCGCGCCAGCCGCTTGCTCACCAAGTTCTGCCGTCCCATGGCGATCCCGGCGTGGTTCATGGCGGCGATGATGGCGAGATCGGAGCGATCAAACCCCATGCTGGCCCTGCATGCCGAAAGCGACACGCCGGACTGCTCGGCCCAGCTGGACCACTCGTCGCCGTCGGAGTCATGGCCCCAGGCTTGCCGATCATGGAGCAGGCGGCAGTGCGCCAAGTTGGCCGGGTTGCCGAGCAGCCCGTGCTGTTCGGCATACTCCGGGCTGCACACCGGCACCATGTACTCGTCCATCAGCGGATGGATGGCGAACCGCGTAGGCGTCTTGTCATCGAAATAGAGGGTGAGATCGATGCCGTAACCGTGCAGGTTGATGTTCTCGTTGCCGGTCATGATGTTGAGCTCGATCTGGGGATGCAGGCGGGAGAAGTCCGCCAGCCGAGGCACCAGCCAGCACTGTGCGATGGAGGGGCGCGAGTAGACGGTCAGGGTGCCCGACAGCTCCTGATGGCGGATCTCCAGGATCTCCTGGTTGATGAACTCCAGCGATGACTTGAGCGCCCAGAACACCCGCTGCCCGTCTGCCGTCAGCGCCACCTTGCGGTGAAAGCGCTGGAACAGCTTGAAGCCGAGATCCTCCTCCAGCGCGCTTATCCGGTGGCTCACCGCACTCGGGCTGAGCGCCAGCTCATCGGCCGCCAGCGCAAAGGAGCCGTGTCTGGCTGCCGCTTCGAAGGTGTGCAGCCTGGCCAGCTGATAGCCGTTGAGCAGTTTGTTTCCCGCGATGCGGCTTCTGGCCACCTGATGATCCTGCTGGTACATGACGCCCCCATTGCCCCCTTCCACACGTGCGCCGATGATACCGAAAAAGCGCTCTCTTGCATCAGCTCACACCATGCAAAACCACCTTCACAACATAAATGTGATGAATGTGGCACCTTTGCATCAATCCAGCTCACCCAAACTGCCGATTTCATCATTTGTCAGGGAACCTGCATTTTCATTCAATAGCGCCAACATCATTCCCATGACAGAGGCACGCCATGAATTCAGAAATGTGGATCGTCGGAACCCTGCTGACCAGCATACTGCTGATCGTCGTCACCATAGTGAAGGGCAAGGTCCACCCCTTCCTCGCCCTGTTGCTGGCGAGCTTCTATGTGGGCACCCTGATGGGGATGAACCCGCTCAAGATGGTCAATGCCATGGAGGAAGGCATAGGCGGCACGCTGGGCTTTCTGGCCGCTGTCATCGGCCTTGGCACCATACTCGGCAAGATGATGGAGGTGTCGGGCGCCGCCGAGCGCATCGGCCTCGCCCTGCAGCAATGCCGCTGGCTGTCGCCCCAGGTGACCATGGTGCTGGTCGGGCTGGTGTGCGGTATAACCCTGTTTGTGGAGGTGGGGGTAGTACTGCTCATTCCGCTGGCCTTCTCCATCGCCCGCAAGACCAACACCTCGCTGCTGACCCTGGCCATTCCGCTCTGTACCGCCCTGATGGCCGTGCACTGCATAGTGCCACCCCACCCCGCCGCCCTCTATGTCACCAATCAGCTGGGCGCCGATGTGGGATCCGTCATCGTCTATGGCCTCGCGGTCGGGTTGTTTGCCTCGCTGGTAGGCGGCCCGCTGTTTCTGAAGCTGCTGGGCAAGCGGGTACCGTTCAAGGAGGTGCCTGCCGCCTTTGCCGACATCCAGGCCCGCAACGAGGCCGAGCTACCCACCTTGGGCGCCTCTCTCTTCACCGTGCTGCTGCCCATCCTGCTGATGCTGGTCAAGACGGTGGCCGAGCTCAACATGGATCACGCCAGCCACCTCTATACCCTGCTGGAGTTTATCGGCAACCCCATCACCGCCATGTTCATCGCCGCCTTCACCGCCTATTACGTACTGGGGATCCGCCGGCGCATGCAGATGGAAGGGCTGCTGGACCAGACCGAGCAGTGCTTCTCCTCCATCGCCAACATACTGCTGATCATCGGTGCCGGCGGCGCCTTCAACGGGGTACTCAAGGCCAGCGGCCTGGGGGACGGCCTGGCCACCATCCTCTCCCAGCTCGACATGCATCCCATCCTGCTGGCCTGGCTGGTGGCCATCGTGCTACACGCCGCCGTGGGCTCAGCCACCGTCGCCATGATGGGGGCGACCGCCATCGTCTCCCCCATCATGGTGCACTACCCGAACATCAGCCCGGAGATCATGACGCTCGCCATCGGCTCCGGTGCCATTGGCTGCACCATGGTCACCGACTCCCTGTTCTGGCTGGTCAAGCAGTATTGCGGCGCCACCCTGAACGAAACGCTCAAGTACTACACTACCGCCACCTTCGTCGCCTCCCTGATGGCGCTGGCCGGCACTTTCCTGCTCTCCTGTATCGTGTAACGAGGCCGAGAACACCATGAAAAACATCGACGTATCACAACTCACCCAGCAGTTTCCGCTGCTGCAATCCCTGATCGTGCTGGAACCGGTGACTTGGTTCAACCCCAAGGCCACTACCCTGAAGGAAGGTCTGCCCCATGTGGGACTGGATGGCCGCGATGTGGCGGATGCCTCCGCCCGACTCGCCCGCTTCGCCCCCTACCTGTGTGAAGCCTTCCCCGAGACCCGCGCCAGCAAGGGCATTCTCGAATCCGACATCGCCGTCATTCCAGCCATGCAGCGCACGCTGAATGCCCGTTACGGAGTCGATGTGAGCGGCCGGCTGCTGCTCAAAAAAGACAGCCATCTGCCCATCTCCGGCTCTATCAAGGCCCGCGGCGGCATCTACGAGGTGCTGGCCCATGCCGAGCAGCTGGCCATCAAGGCCGGTCTGCTCTGCGAAGAGGACGATTATCGCAAGCTGTTCACAGACGATCTCCGCCACTTCTTCAGCCAGTACAGCATCGCGGTGGGCTCTACCGGCAACCTTGGCATGTCCATCGGCATCATGAGCGCCCGCCTCGGCTTTCGCGTCACCGTCCACATGTCGGCCGATGCGCGGGAGTGGAAGAAGCGCAAGTTGCGCGAACATGGCGCCATCGTGGTGGAATACGCCGAGGATTACGGGGTGGCGGTGGAACAGGGCCGCAAGGAGGCTGAGCGCGATCCCGCCTGCTTCTTCATCGATGACGAGAACTCCCGCACCCTGTTCCTCGGCTACGCGGTGGCCGGTGAGCGGGTGAAAAAGCAGTTTGATGACATGGGGATTGTGGTGGACGCCGACCATCCGCTGTTTGTCTACCTGCCTTGCGGCGTCGGTGGCGGCCCCGGCGGGGTGGCCTTTGGCCTCAAGCTCGCGTTCGGGGACCACGTCCACTGCCTGTTCGCCGAACCGACCCACTCCCCCTGCATGCTGCTCGGGGTGCACACCGGCTTGCACGATGCCATTGCGGTGCAAGACCTTGGCATTGACAACCTCACCGCGGCCGACGGCCTCGCGGTGGGGCGCGCCTCCGGCTTTGTCGGCCGCGCCATGGAGCGGCTGCTGGCAGGTTTCTACACCCTGAGCGATCAGGAGATGTATGACCTGCTCGGACTCTTGGCCCGCGCTGAGCAGATCAAGCTCGAACCCTCGGCACTGGCCGGCATGGCAGGTCCGTGGCGCGTCGCGGCCAACCTTGAGTGGCAGGCCAGCCAAGGGCTGAATGCAGCCAAGATGGCCCGGGCCACCCACCTGGTATGGGCCACCGGCGGTGGTATGGTGCCCGCCGAGGAGATGGAAAAGTACCTGGCCAGCGCCCGCCTCTGATCTTTTTTCAGCCATAAAACCCGCCAGATTGGCGGGTTTTTCTCGTGTGGGATCAGCAAGATGGCGCCCCTGCTCACCATCCCACACATCAGACGGCCAGACAGCTGGACACCTTGAATTGCCGACAATCCCCCCAAGCTGGTTATTTTGTGATACGATAGTGGCCGTTTTTTGACATCTGCACCCACGTTGGCGCCCTGATCCGGCGAGATCGCGACCCAATCCGTCGATCACAACCATCACGGGCATGCAGAAAAACCGTGGCCTGATGGCCCCGTCCGGCACAAAGCTTGGCGGCGGTCAGCAAGACACACGAGATAAGGAGATCGGGCAATGAAACAATATCAAAGCTGGCTGGGACAATATCTGATGAGTCGCCGCGATGGGGATCACGCCATGGCATCCGAACTCGCCAGCTCCATCTGCGAGTTCTGGCAGGCCCAGGGAGACGAGGCCGAGTTCAGCAAATGGCAGCAGATCTACCAGCAGCACGTGGAAAAGACCACCTGACCCATTGGGTGCCCCCCATCGGCACCCGCCCATCACCCATAAAAAAACCGGCGCTCATGGCGCCGGTTTTGCATTTCAGGGACCAAATTACATCTGGTCGACCATGTCCTGGGCGAACTGGGAGCAGGAGCGCAGGGTGGCCCCTTCCATCAGACGCTCGAAGTCATAGGTGACGGTCTTGTTGCGGATCGCCGCTTCCATCCCCTTGATGATGAGGTCGGCCGCTTCGGTCCAGCCCATGTGGCGCAGCATCATCTCGGCGGAGAGGATGAGGGAGCCTGGGTTGACCTTGTCCTGACCGGCGTATTTCGGCGCGGTGCCGTGGGTTGCTTCGAACAGGGCCACGCCGTCGCCGATGTTGGCACCCGGTGCGATGCCGATGCCGCCCACCTGGGCCGCCAGCGCGTCGGAGATGTAGTCGCCGTTCAAGTTCATGCAGGCGATGACGTCATACTCGGCCGGGCGCAGCAGGATCTGTTGCAGGAAGGCGTCGGCGATGACGTCCTTGACCACGATGGTCTTGCCGGTTTTCGGGTTCTTGAAGGAGCACCAGGGGCCGCCGTCGATGAGCTGGGCATCGTACTCTTTCTGGGCCAGGGCGTAGCCCCAATCCTTGAAGGCACCTTCGGTGAACTTCATGATGTTGCCCTTGTGCACCAGGGTCACGGAGTCGCGATCGTTGTCGATGGCATACTCGATGGCGGCACGCACCAGACGCTCGGTGCCGGCCTTGGACATGGGCTTGATGCCGATGCCGCAGGTCTCGGGGAAGCGGATCTTCTTCACGCCCATCTCGTTTTGCAGGAAGGCGATCACCTTCTTGGCTTCGTCGCTGTCGGCTTTCCACTCGATGCCGGCGTAGATGTCTTCGGCGTTCTCGCGGAAGATCACCATGTCGGTCAGATCAGGACGCTTGACCGGGCTCGGGGTGCCCTCGTAGTAACGGACCGGGCGCAGGCAGATGTAGAGATCCAGCTCCTGGCGCAGGGCCACGTTGAGGGAGCGAATACCGCCACCGACCGGAGTGGTCAGCGGGCCCTTGATGGCCACGCAGTATTCACGAATGAAATCCAGGGTTTCGGCCGGCAGCCAGGCACCTTCGCCATAGACATGAGTCGACTTCTCGCCGGTGTAGATCTCCATCCAGGCGATCTTGCGCTCGCCTTTGTAGGCTTTCTCGACCGCGGCATTCACCACATTCAACATGGCCGGGGTCACGTCCACACCGATGCCATCCCCTTCGATAAACGGAATGATCGGATGGTTGGGAACCTGCAGCTTGCCGTTGGCATCGACTGTGATTTTCTGGCCCTGGGTCGGGATAACTACTTTGCTTTCCATCGGCATCTCCTAACTTCCGTTTGTTATCAATCTGTAAGTTGCGCGCGGCCATCTTAAGCCCATCCATTTGCAGAATCAAATGGCGAGCACGCATGTCAGACCATAGTCGCGCACTGGATCACAATGCGTCCCTTCGGCCTGCTCCGGATCCGAAGCAGCCCCGCCGGTGCCTGACTCGGACAGGCTCCAGCAGCATCCCTGCTTATCCCGCCAGCCCCTCGGCCTGCCCCTGCGGCTGGCTGAGTGCCCGGTACTGGGAGGGGGTCAGCCCGGTCTTCTGCTTGAACACCCGGCAAAAATAGTTCACATCGCTGTAACCGCAGCGACTGGCCACCTCTTCGAGGCGAAAGCGGTATTTCTTGAGCATGAACTTGGCCCGATCGATGCGCACCCAGCTGATGTAATCGGCCAGGCGCATGTGCCCCTGCTCGCGAAACAGGTGCGACAGGTGGCTGGCCGAGACGTTGAAGCGATGGGCGATCGAATCCCGGCTGATGGGGCGGTGAAAGTTCTCCTGGATATAGATGCAGATCCCGTGAAACAGCTCGGCCCCCCGCGGCCGCTCGAAGGTGGACTCGGCCAGCAGCTGGCGCACGCTGGTGAGCAGCGCCTGCAGCAGGTGATTGTCGGTGGGGGAGCGAGCGGGATCCTCGGTCAGCACGTTGAGTGCCGCCAGTATGTGTTCGTTCACATGGCCGGCCCGAGCCATGATGCTGTGCTTTTGCACGTCAAAGAAATCGGGGTCTTCCCGCCGCTTGCTCACCAGACTGAAGCCGAGCTGACGCTTGCCGAACAGCAGGCTCAGCACCGAGCAATCGGTGGTCCAGAGTGGCTTGTTCCAGCCGTTGGGGGGGATGTAGAGCGCCTGCCCCGGGGCGATGCAGATCTCCTGGCAGCCCTGCTCCCTGTCCCAGATCTGGTTGCGGTACTCGCCGCTGAACACCAGCTCGAGGCGGGGAAAGTTGACCTGATAGCTGAAACCGGGCGGCACCCCCTGATCCTGGGCAAACCAGATCTGGTCGAAGGGGGCCTGCTCGTGGAGGGCGCCATCGAGCAACTGGCTGAAGACAAGAGACATGCTGATCCTGATCAAGAGAGAGGCAAGCGGTTGCGGTGCCCGCGACCGCCCATGTTATAGTCCGGTCCACGGCAGCAATGCCACCCTTTTCTGCACCCGATTTTCTGCACACCAAATGAGGCATCCCTTATGAGCAGTCGCGATCTGCCCTCTTTTTTGTCAATGCAAAATCCGATTCAAGGCTACGACTGGGGCAGCCATGACGCCCTCACCACCCTGTTTGGCATCCCTAATCCGGCGGGCAAGCCCCAGGCCGAACTGTGGATGGGTGCCCACCCCAATGGCTGCTCCGAGGTAGTGCTGGCCGGGCAGGCGCAAAAGCTCTCGACCCTGATAGAGCGCGCCCCCGCCGCCGTGCTGGGCGAGGCCACCCAGGCCCGTTTCGGCAGCCTGCCGTTCCTGTTCAAGGTGCTGTGCGCCGAGAAGGCCCTCTCCATTCAGGTGCACCCGAGCAAGGCGCAGGCCGAAGCCGGCTTTGCCAAGGAAGAGGCCGCCGGCATCTCGCCCAAGGCAGCCAATCGCAATTACAAGGATCCCAACCACAAGCCCGAGCTGGTGTTTGCCCTCACCCCCTATCAGGCGATGAACGGCTTTCGCGCCATCCCGGCCATCCTGGCGCTGTTCGAGCGGGTCAAGCTGCCCGCCCTTGCCGAGCTGGTCGCCGCCCTCGCCGCCAGCCAGAATGAAGCGGGTCTGCAGCACTTCTTCCACCAGCTGCTGGTGCTGGAAGGGGCGCGCAAGGAAGAGGCACTGACGGGCCTGCTGGCCTTTGCCGCCGCCCATCAGGATGAAGAGACCTTTGCGCTGATCACCAGTCTGGCCGCCCAGTACCCGGGGGATGTGGGGCTGTTCTCGCCGCTCTTGCTCAACGTGGTGACCCTGCAGCCCGGTCAGGCCATGTATCTGGACGCCTGCACCCCGCACGCCTATGTACGCGGCACTGGCCTCGAGATCATGGCCAACTCCGACAACGTGCTGCGCGCCGGGCTCACCCCCAAGTACATAGACGTGGCCGAGCTGTTGGCCTGCACCCGCTGCTTACCCAAGCCGGACGACCAGATCCTGCTTGCCCCCCGCATGGAAGGGGCGGTGCAGCACTTTGAGGTGCCGGTACCGGACTTCACCTTCAGCGTCTACCCGGCGGGCGAGCACCAGCTCACCACCGCCAGCGCCGAGATCCTGTTTGCCATCGACGAGGCCGTGATCCTCAAGCGCGGTGACGACACCCTGCGCCTCGAGAAGGGTCAGTCCGCCTTCATCCCGGCCGCCACCGGCCGCTACCAGCTGCTGGCCGAGGGCCGGGTCGCCCGCGCTGGCAACCGCTGCTAAGCCGATTCAAATCGACCCATGACCGCAAGGGCCATCCAGGATGGCCCTTGTTTTTTGGCGGTCTCAGCCACCGCGCCCCCCTGCTCTCTGCCGACAAATTTCTTGATGTGCGGCATAAATTCATCAGATCCTGCTGTCGTCCTCTGCCGGGTTGGCTATCATGCCCGTCTGGCTATCACTGCGCCTTGACCCTCGCCGGCGCCACCACAGTCACCCGGCACCAGTTCAGGAAGAACATCATGAAAGGCTACTGCGGACTATCCGTTTTACTGCTGGCGCTGCTGGGCAGCCCGGTGCATGCCGCCTGTGACAAGGGGGTGGCGCTCAGGCTGGCCAAGGCGTTCTGGAACGAGCACAAGGATTTCTATTACGCCGACCCGGCGCCGCTCAAGGCACTGCTCACCCCCGACTTCTTCGCCGTGTTGAGCAGCGAGGCCGCCTGCAACGCCGATGGCGAGGTGTGCGCCATCGATGCCGATCCCTGGATCAACGCTCAGGATGGCGAGGTGAGCGAACCCGTCAGCTTCACCCTGGCCAACGCACAAGAGCAAGGGGTAACGGTGAGGATGCAGTATCTGTTCGCCCTCTCCGACACCCAGAAAGAGCCGCAGACGGTCAGCCTCCACTTTCAAAAGAGCGGCGACAACCGCTGCTACCTGATGGATGACTTCATCCCCCCCGGCGACGGCTCGCTCAAGCAGCGCCTGCGCCAGTGGCAGAGCCACAACGCCATCGAACCGCAATAAAAAACCCCCGCCGTGCTGGCGGGGGTTTTGCATTCTGCCGGGCCGCGTGCGCCTCAGCGCCGGGCTGGCCACGAGGTCACTCCTCCACGGCCTCCGGCTGAGGCTCTTCAGCGCGGATCTGCTGCAGCTCTTCGACCCTGGCCTGCCATTTGTCGTGGGCCTGTTTGCGCTCCTGTTGCTTGAACTCTTCGCGCATGGTGTCGATCTCTTGGACCAGTTTTTCCATCGGGATGTCTCCTTACATCTGGGTGAACATGACAAGTAAAACGGGTTGACGGCACACTCCGCATCAAGGGCGCTGGCCTGTCGGTTCATCAGGTTTGACTTCCGGTTTGCCAAAACTGTCCAACTAAATAAACGATTGGATATGCAAAAAGCAATCTAAAAAATGATTAAACGTCTCCCACCAGGCCGTCAAAAGTAGGTCAAAACCGCCTCTTATTACTCCAACCAAGAAAATGCATCCCATTAATTATCAAATATTTACATCCACTCCACTGCAAGTCTGCATACCCTTTTCAATCGGCCGATTATGCACTGATTTTTCATCCCCCCTTCTTGCGTTTCCTGCCACCCCGCCACCATGAGCATCCCCCAAAGCCAGGCCACCGCTTTTGCCGACCGGCTCACAATTTTCTCGCCTGCTCGAGCGCACAAATCTCCATCCCACCGCCTGCCGACAGCATTCAGGCTCACTACTTATTGGTCATCAGCCGTACGCAGATTAAAAATAACCGACTGTTTTTAAATGTATTTCTATAAAAACGAGATCATTCATTCAGGCAGGACAAAATGCGAGCAGGGTCACAGGCAAGCACCGTCGGCACAAAAATCCAGTAAAGGGCACATATGTCCGATTTCGGCCGCGGCACTTGGGAGAAACAATAGGCAGGTCAACCCGTTGCACCACCGTTTTCAACAGGACCATTTCCATTCGGACGGCACCAGCCAGGAGAGAACCATGCTCACCACCCTGATAGATGAAGGATTGATCTGCCTCGATCTTGCGGCCCGCGACAAGCAGGCGCTGTTTGTCGAACTGGCCGCCAGGCTCAAGGCCAGCGGCAAGATAGCCAGTCAGGAGCAGTTTGTCCGCGACCTCTGGGCGCGGGAGGAGCTGGACAATACCGGCTTCGAGCAGGGGGTCGCCCTGCCCCACGCCAAGAGCGAGGCGGTGCGAGAGCCCGCCATCGTGGTCGGCATCAGCCGCCAGGGCATCGACTACGGCGCCGAAGATGGCGAGCCCTCCAAGCTGTTCTTCATGATTGCCTCCCCGGCGGGCGGCGCCAACCACCATATCGAGGTGCTGGCCGAGCTCTCCACCAAGCTGCTGGAACCCGGTTTCATCGCCAGCATGCAGGCGGCCACCAGCCGCGCCGAGGTACTCGCCTTGCTGGCCGCACCAGGGCCGTCCGTAGCCCCTGCCGCCCCTCAGGCGCAACCTGCCCAGCCGGCGGAACCCCAGGATCGCAGCATCAAGGCACAGCTCAACACCCTCAAGCAGCACCTGCTGTTTGGCACCTCCCACATGATCCCCTTCATCGTCGCGGGGGGCGTGCTGCTGTCGCTGTCGGTGATGATCAGCGGCAAGGGCGCCGTGCCCGAGGCGGGCGTGCTCAAGGACATGGCCGACATGGGCATCGCCGGGCTCACCCTGTTTACCGCCGTGCTGGGCGGCTACATCGCCTACTCCATGGCGGACAAACCGGGCCTGGCCCCCGGCATGATCGGCTCCTGAATTGCAGTGCAGCAGTTTCATACCGGTTTTCTCGGCGCCATCCTGGTGGGCTTTATCGCCGGCCTCATCGTCAACCAGCTCAAACGCATCAAGCTGCCGGATTCCATGAGTTCGCTCGGCTCCATCTTCATCTATCCGCTCATCGGCACCTTCCTGGTGTGCGGCATCGTCATGTGGGTGATAGGCGCCCCCATCGCGGCCATGATGGAAGGGATGAACCACTGGCTCTCCGGCATGGCGGGCTCAGGCAAGGTGATGCTGGGGGCCATCCTCGGTGGCATGACCGCCTTTGACATGGGCGGCCCCATCAACAAGGTGGCCACCCTGTTCGCCCAGACCCAGGTCAACACCCAGCCCTGGCTGATGGGCGGGGTCGGCATCGCCATCTGCGTGCCGCCGCTCGGCATGGCGCTGGCCACCCTGCTCTCGCCCAAGCGTTACAAGAAAGAGGAGCGTGAAGCGGGCAAGGCGGCCGCCATCATGGGCATGATCGGCATCAGCGAGGGGGCCATTCCGTTTGCCGCCGCCGACCCGGTGCGCGTCATCCCGGCCATCGTCGCAGGCGGCATCGTCGGCAACATCACCGGTTTCATGATGCACAGCATCAACCACGCCCCCTGGGGCGGCTGGATCGTGCTGCCGGTGGTGGAAGGCAAGATGGGCTATATCCTCGGCACCCTGCTCGGCGCCCTGACCACGGCCCTTATCGTCAACCTGCTGAAAAAGCCGGTCAGCGACACCGAAGAGAGCAACGAGCGCCAGGAGGAGTACCAGATCATCGAGGCGGAAGGGGAAGCCGAAGTGCTGGCCATCACCGCCTGCCCCTCCGGCGTGGCCCACACCTTCCTGGCCGCCAAGAGCCTGCAAAAAGCGGCCGCCAAGGCCGGCATCAAGCTCAAAGTGGAAACCCAGGGCGCCAACGGCATCATCAACCGCATCAGCGCCAAGGACGTGGCCAACGCCCGCTGCGTGATCTTTGCCCACGATGTGGCCATCAAGAACAAGGAGCGCTTCGCTAATATCGATGTCATCGACGTCAAGACCCGGGAGGCCATCCATAACCCGGAAGGGCTGCTGGCCCGCACCCAGCCGGGACGCCAGGTGGCCTGACAACGGCAGTTGAGAGAGATATGACAAAAGGGGCCCTGGGCCCCTTCTTTTATCTCGGCATCAGGCAACAGCAACCCCCCTTCGTCAGCCGCCCGAACGGGGATAGCGTCCTCCCCCTCAGAATCGATAAGATAGGAGCCATATTGTGCCTTCGCCTGCCAGCCGGCCTGGCGACCGCACCTGGACGGAGCCTTGCAAAACATGGAATTGACGGACGTACTGCTCACCCTGGCGGGTCTGGTAACCGCCGGCATCATTCTCAAGAACCGCGCGGTGACCCAGCCCGACTGGGACAAGCTGCCTACCCTGCCCGAGTACCTTGCCCGCCATCCCGAATGTGCCACCAACGATAGTGAAAACGCCAGTTGCTGTGCCTGCGGTTCGCACAAGGTGCTATTTCAGCCGCTGACCGGCGTCGGCGATTACCGTCTGCGCCACACCTGCCTGGCCTGCGGCAAGGTGCTGTTTCGCAGCCGCGCCATTCTCTGACTCAAGGTAAGCACCGACAACTCACCACCTCGCAATAAGCAAGCCGCCCTCGGGCGGCGGCGCGCTATCCGGCCAGCAGCTCTTGCAGTGCGCTGATCAAGGCGTCGAGGCCTTTATCTACTTTCGAGCGAGGGCAGCCGACGTTGAGGCGAAGATAGCCTGTGCCTTCCGGGCCATAAGTGTCGCCGCGCATGATGGCGACCCGGTATTTTTCCACCAGCAAGGTTTGCAGCGCATCCATCCGTTCGGTGGTGTCGATGCCAAGGCCGCGCAGATCAATCCAGGCGAGATAGGTCCCCTCGGGCACCCGATAGTCGATGGCGGGGAAGGCGGCGTTGAGCCGCGCCGCCACCAGGGTGAGGTTGCTATGCAGATAGCTTTTCAGGGCATCGAGCCAGGCACCGCCGTCCCGATAGGCGCTGATATGGGCTAGCACCCCGAGAATGGGCGGCGATGAGAGGCCATGGGCCGCCTTGAGCCGCTGCAGATAGCCGGCCCGCGCCTCGGCGTTGGCAATAAAGGCGTAGGCGCCGCCAAGGGCCGGAATATTGAAGGATTTGGAACCCGAGCTCACCAGCGCCCAGCTCTCGTCCGGCGCCACCTCGCTCCACGGCAGGTAGCGGGCAAAGCTCACATCCATATGGATGTCATCCGAGATGACCTTTACTCCGTGGCGCTGGCAGATGGCGGCCATCCGGTCCAGCTCATCCCGCGTCCAGACCCGACCGGTAGGATTGTGGGGGCTACAGAGCAGCAAAATCCGGCAATCGGGGCGAGCAGCCTGTTGCTCGAAGCAGGCCCAGTCGACTTGGTAACCTCCCTCTATTTTTTTGAGCGGACAAGGCAGCAGCACCCTGTCGTTGGCAGCCAGCATATTGCCGAAGGCGTCGTAGGTGGGGGTATGCACCAGCACGCCTTCGCCCGGCGCAGACCAAAGGCTCACCAGCTGGGCGATGATGTAGATGACCGAAGGGCCGTAGACCAGGGTTGCTGGATCAAGCTGCGCCCCGTAACGGTGGGCAAACCAGTCGCTCACCGCCCCCTTGAAGTCGTCGTGATTCCAGCGGCTGTAGCCAAAGACGCCGTGCTCAAGGCGCTTGGCCAGGGCCGCGCGAATACAAGGCGCTGTCTCGACATCCATGTCGGAGATGGTAAAGGGGAGCAAGTCAGCGTGGCCGAATCGGTCAGCCACATAGTCCCACTGAGTGCAGTAGGTGCCGTGGCGATCGACGACGCGATCAAAATCAAAGGATTCGGTATTGGGCATCTCTTTCTCACCAGTAAAACAGCAATGAACAAGGGGGCATGGCGCCCCCGAGGTAGGGTAACAGAGGGCCGACTCAGGCCCCCATCAGGCTCTGCAGCTGGTTTTTCACCAGATGGACCTGGGGCCCGATCACTACCTGCAGGTTGTGCTCGTCGAGCTTGATCACCCCGATGGCGCCGTTCGCCTTCAATACCTTGTCATCGACCCGGCTCATGTCCTGCACCGACATCCGCAGGCGAGTGATGCAGTTATCGAGCGCCAGGATGTTGTCGGCGCCGCCCAAGGCGTTGAGGATCACCTCGCCGTTGTAACCGCTGTTGCCTGCCTTCTTGCCCGCGGGCTGGGCAGCCTCGCTGGCCTCAATCTCGCGGCTCTCTTTTTCACGGCCAGGGGTTTTGAGGTTGAAGCGTACGATGGCGAAGCGAAACACCCCGTAGTAGATGGCAAACCAGATGGCGGCTGCGACCGGCACCAGATACCACTTGGTGGCGGTGCCTTGCAGTACGCCGAACACCAGAAAATCGATGAGGTTGCCGTCGGTGTTACCGATGGTGACACCCAAAAGCCCCATAGTCATAAAGCCCAGACCGGTCAGGATGGCGTGAATGACGTAGAGCACCGGCGCCACGAACAGGAACAGAAACTCCAGCGGCTCCGTGATGCCACCGATGACGCAGGCCACCACACCGGAGACCAGCAGCGCCTTGATCTTGCCGCGATTTTCCGGGCGGGCGCAGTGATACATGGCGAGCGCCGCTCCCGGCAGGCCGCCGAGGAAGGCCGGCATCTTGCCCTGAGAGAGGAAGGAGGTGGCCGATACCGAGAACTGGGTGGTGTCGGCGCAGGAGAGCTCGGCGTAGAAGATGTTGAGCGCGCCGCTCACCTCGTTGCCGCACACCAGCGATGTGCCGCCCGCCTCGGTAAAGCGGATCAGCGCCACCAGTATGTGGTGCAGGCCGAGCGGCAGCAGCAGCCGCTCGCCGGTACCGAACAGGAAGGGACCGAAGGGGCCGGCGTGGGAGATGAGCGTCCCGATGCCGTTGATGCCGGCGGCAAACCAGGGCCAGACCAGGGGCACCACCAGACCGACCACCCCCAGCACGATGGCGGTGATGATGGGCACGAAGCGGGCACCGCCGAAGAAGGCGAGCGCATCGGGCATCTGGTAGGTGTAGAAACGGGCGTGCAACTTGGCGACGATCACCCCGACGATGATGGCCCCCAGAATGCCGGTGTCGATGGAGCTGATGCCGAGGATGGATTGCACCCCGTAGGCCTTCTCCGCCGCCCCGTCACCGATGACGTTGGCCACCGTGAGGTAGAAGTTGATGGAGAGGTTGAGCGCCGCATAGCCGACAAAACCGGCAAAGGCCGCCACTCCCTTCTCTTCCCGCGCCAGGCCCAGCGGAATGGCCACCGCGAACATCACCGGCAGGTAGATAAAAGCCACCAGCCCCACCTTGGTCATCCAGAGGAACAGCAGTTGCAGCACGGTATTGTCGAGGAAGGGCATGCTCTGCTTGACCGCATCGCTGGTGAGCGAGCTGCCGACACCGAGCAGAATGCCCGAGAAGGCCAGCAGGGCGACCGGCAGCATGAAGGTCTTGCCGAGGCTCTGCAGAAACTCCCATACGGTGGATTTGGCGGGGGACTTGGCCATGTGTCAGATCCTTGTGAGGTGAGGGTCATTCGATACGCCTGCCCGGTAGCCTCCCTGACGGATGGCGACGGCGAGCCGTATCTGGTTTTGCTGAATGATAAAACGTTTTATCAACTCACAAGTGCCGACAGGATCACAGTTCAACCGCCCTGCTGGACACTGTTCCTCAAATTTGTGAGGCAGATCCATGGGCGCGGGATGTAACGTTTCACTCGGCAACCCAAGCGGGTATGCTGTGCACCTCGTCTCTTCGCCTTGATCGCCACCGCCTGCCTATGTCGCCCAAACCGCTGCTCGCCAACAACCCCAAGATCACCGATGTGGCCCGGCTGGCCGGGGTCTCGGTCACCACTGTCTCCATGGTGCTGCGCGGCAAGGGGCGCATCTCGCCGGCCACCGCCGAGCGAGTCCAGCAGGCGATAAAAGAGCTCGACTACGTACCCAACAGCGCCGCCGCCAACCTGCGCAGCCAGCAATCCAACCTGGTGGGGCTGATCCTGCGCGACATCACCGACCCCTTCTATACCGAGGTGACCGCCGGGGTGAGCGAGGTACTGGAGCAACAGGGCTATCTGCTGTTTCTGACCCAGTGCGGCCACAGCCCGGAGCGGTTGCAGCAGAGCATCCAGTCCCTGTCGCGCCAGGGGGTGGCGGGCATCATCTTCAACCCGGTGCGCGGCGCCGCCGCCAAGCCGCTGGAAAACCTGCTCGGCTCGGCGCTGCCGCTGGTGTGCGCCGCCCGCTCCTACTATCGGGACGACGTGGACTTTATCGGCCCGGACAACACCCACGCCGCCCAGCAGGCTACCACCTATCTCATCGAGCAGGGCCACCGCCATATCGCCTACGTTGGCGGGCGGGCCGATTCCCTCACCCGCGCCGAGCGCATCGGCGGCTACTGTGCCAGCCTGCTGCAATACGGCCTCCCCTTCAAACCGGAGTGGGTACTGGAGTGCGAGCGCACCCAGCGCAGCGCCGCCGACACCATCGCCCAGCTACTGCACCGGCACCCCAAGGTGACCGCCGTGCTCTGCCACTACCCGGAGGTGGCCCTCGGCGCCATCTACGGCGTCGAGGCGAGCGGACGTAGCGTAGGCAAGGACAACTACGTCGGCCAGCAGGTGGCCCTGCTCGGCTTTGACGATGTGGCGGAGGCCGAGCTCACCTTCCCCGCCCTCACTTTCGTCAGCTCGCCGGCCCGCGACATCGGCCGCCAAGCGGCCCTGCGCCTGCTGACCCGATTGCAGCAACCCGAGCTCGCCCCCACCCGCCATCTCATCATCCCCAGCCTGCAAAAGCGGGCATCGGCCTGAGTTCGCTGGGTGGCAAGCCCCCCCTTCACTTTTCCTGCGCCTTGATCCAGTGTCTATAGCGGGCGTTGCCAAGCAGGGTCTGCCACTGCTGGCAGGCCAGCGCCAGGGCGGGCGCGATCTTGGGGCGGCTCGGCTGCCCGCGCCCCAGCCGCCGCAACTGGTATTTCACCATCGCCATGTAACCTACCGAGGCCAGCACCTTGTTGCGCCAGGGGATGGGCCTGAGCTCGGCACTTGCCGCCTGTTCACGGTGCCATCTGGCAGGCAGATCCGGGGCGATGGCCAGCGCAGTGGCCATGCCGGCGACCGCCACCCCGCTGCCAAGCACCTGCTCCACCACCGGGTAGCGGCGAATTCCCCCGGTCACCATCACGGGCATATGGGCAACAGAGACGATCTCCCGAGCGAACGCCAGAAAATAGGCCTCCCGCGCCAGAGTCCGACCATCGCGGGCCTGGCCGTGCATGGCGGGCGCCTCGTAACTGCCGCCGGATAGCTCCACCAGATCCACCCCGATCGGGTTGAGCATCTCCACCACCGCCTTTGCATCCTCGGTGCTGAAGCCGCCACGCTGAAAGTCGGCGGAGTTGAGCTTGGCCGACAGTGCGAAGCCGCTGCCCGCCTGCTGGCGGATCCCTTCAACTATCTCCAGCAGCAAGCGGGCGCGATTCTCAAGGCTGCCGCCCCAACGATCGCGGCGCTGGTTGGTAAGTGGCGAGAGGAACTGGCTCAGCAGATAGCCGTGCGCGGCATGGATCTGTACCCCGTCAAAACCGACACGCTGTGCCAGCAGCGCCGTGTTGATGAAGCGCGCCTTCACCTCGGCAATGTCGGCCTCGCTCATGGCTCTGGGCGGAGAGAACTGCCTCGAGAAACTGCCGAGCGCCATGGGTACGGCGGAAGGGGCCAGGGTGGGCTGACCCAGCGCCGCCGGCATCTGGCGACCGGGGTGGTTGATCTGCATCCAGATCTGGGCGCCACCGCTCTTGGCCGCCTCGGCCCAGGCACTGAAACGCCCGGCCAGCGCTGGGGAGAGATCGTGGGAATCTAGTACCACTCCCCCCGGCCCCGTCATGGCGTGGCCGTCCACCATTACATTGCCGGTGATGAGCAGGCCGGCGCCACCCTCTGCCCAGGTACGATAGAGCTGGATCAGCGCCTCTGAGGGGGCATGGTCACGGTCGGCCATGTTCTCTTCCATGGCGGCCTTGGCGAGGCGGTTGATAAGCTGGCTGCCATTGGGCAGGGTCAGGGGAGTAAATGGGTTCATGGCGATCTCCTCGGTAGTGAGGACCCCACCATAAGTTTGAAGCTGACTTGAAGGTCAAGCCCCTTTATCGGGATGCCATCGCGATGGGAGAAATGGTATCCACCCGCACAGCCCATAGGACCGTTGACATTCAAGCGGGCTTTAACCCTAGAATTCCCCTTGAGCCCCCCTTTCGGCGGGCAGACCCGCCAACCCACAGCCCAGGAGACAAGATGAAGATCGGTGAACTGGCCAAACAGACCGGCATGGCGGCCTCGGCCATCCGTTTCTACGAAGCCAGAGGCCTGCTCAGCAAGGTACGGCGGCGTACCAACGGCTATCGCGACTACCCGCCCGAGACGGTACCCTTGCTGACCATCATCGGCCAGGCGCAACAGGCAGGCTTCTCCCTCGACGAGATCAAGCAGTTGGTGCCCGCAGATATCAGTTCTTGGCAACACGCCCCGCTACTGGCGGCGCTCGAGGCCAAGGTGAGCGACATAGAAGCGCTGGAGGCAAGACTTGCCCACAGCAAGCAGCAATTGCAGGCCCTGATCCGGCTGGTGGAGTCCAAACCCGACGAGATGCCGTGTGAAGAGAACGCCGCCCGGGTATTGGCCAGCATGGGTATTCCCTCCCCCGAGGGCATCGCAAAAAAAACCATCGCAACCAAGCCCGTTACGCACCCCAAAAAGTGATCCCGCTCGCAACCAGCACACGCCCCCAGCATGGGGGATTGAGAGCCAACTGAAGAAGACTATGATGGGCGCGCCATCCATAACAGGTCATCATCATGACAACAGAGTGCACCGCCCAACCCCAAAGCGAGCCACCAAGCGAAATCCATCGCTGTGACAAATGCCGGGAGCGCACCCGCCATATCGTGGTGCTGGTCGCCCGCGATCACACTCAGGACATCATGCCCAAGGACCCCCGCAAAGCCTTCTGGCAAGCCTTTACTTCCAGCAGCATCACCAACTGGGCGTTTGGCGAAACGCTGGCTTACCAGGCCACCCATGTAAAGCACCTGATTTGCGAGCGCTGCGGCGAGAAGTTTCTGGAGTATTGAGGCCCAGAGGACGGCGCTCCCCGGACCGTCACAGCGAGATAAAAGATGACGTTTGTCGAGATGGACCCCAACCAACTGCCGCTGGCACTGCTGCTGGAGGCAGATCCCGCAGAGCAGCGCATTGCCGCCTATCTGCCCGGCGCCTGGGGCTTTGCCGCCCTGGCGGGCAACGAGGTAGTGGGCGCCTGCGTGGCGGGTCTGGTGGGGGAGCAAATGGCCGAGATCTTCAATATCGCCGTAGCCCCCAAACGCCAGCAGCAAGGCATCGGATCCAGCCTGCTGCGCTTCGTACTGACCAGCCTGGCCGGGAAAGGGGTATGCCGCGTCGAACTCGGCACCGGCAGCTTCGACCACCAGCTCACTTATTACCAGCGCCACGGCTTTCGCGTAGATAGCGTCGTAAAGGATCACTTCCTTATCCACTACTCCGAGCCCCTGATGGAGCACGGCATCCAGCACAAGGATATGCTGCGGCTCTCGCTGATGCTGGATCACGGTATTCCTATGCAACCCGTTAGGTAGGGGGCAATAAGCGCAGCGCATTGCACCTCTACCTTTCCGGCCTCCCCTTACCAAGCCCCCCGTTACCGCCATTTATGTGCGACAGCTCACACCCCGCCCGCTCTTTTCACCTCACAAATTTACAGTTTTGCACCGATTCCTGGCCGGATAACATCACCCTCCATCATAAAAGCACGTTGAAAGAACCAACATCAAGATACTGATTATTAAAGACAAAAAATCATTCTTCGATTCAATCCAGACCCATTTTGTCAGCTGGTCTGCTATGCGATCAGGATCACACTCAAGGTCATATCGCACAAAAATCCAGTATTTCGCAGTTTTGTCCGCTAGGTACGCAGCTCAGCGGGCGGGATAATAGTGGGGTCACTTTTGTCTGCATGTCCTGGGCGGTAGCCCAGGAAAAGATGCCAACAGGCTCCGGCCAGGAGCAGGGAGAACGCCATGATCACCACCCTTATCAACGAGCAGCTGATCGCGCTCGATTTAAAGGCCACGCGCAAGGAGGAGGTCTTCACCGAGATGACCCGTCTGCTCGCGGCGCAAGGCAAGGTCAGCGACGAGCAGCAGTTCATCAAGGACCTGTGGGCCCGGGAAGAGCTGGACAACACCGGCTTTGAAGAGGGCGTCGCCCTGCCCCACGCCAAGAGTGCGGCGGTAAGCACCCCGGCGGTGGCCATCGGCATCAGCCGCGCCGGCATCGAGTACGGCGCCGAGGATGGCAAGCCCTCCCGGCTGTTTTTCATGATTGCCTCCCCGGCCGGTGGCGCCAATCAGCATATCGAGGTGCTGGCCGAGCTCTCCGCCAAGCTGATTGAAGAGGGCTTTATCGATGCCCTGCTGGCAGCCAAGACGCCTACCGATGCGCTGGCGCTGCTGCTCGAGAAGAAAGCGCCGCAAGTGGCCGCCCCGGCCGCCGACAAGGGGTTGATCATCGGCGTCACCGGCTGCCCCGCCGGCATTGCCCACACCTATCTGGCGGCGGAATCCCTGGAGCGCGCCGCCAAGGAGCTGGGCTTTGAGGTGAAGGTGGAGACCAACGGCTCCATCGGCGTCAAGAACAGCCCGACTGCGGCCGAGATCGCCCGTGCCAGCGCCATCGTGGTGGCCTGTGACAAGCAGGTGGACATGGCCCGCTTCAACGGCAAGCCGCTCATCAAGACCGGCGTGAAGGCCCCCATCAAGGATGGCAAGGGGCTGATCGAGCAGGCGCTGAAGGCCCCCGCCTACGTGGCGGACAAGGATGAGCGCAAGAGCGAGGAGAAGAGCTCAGGCGGCAGCTCGGATCTCTACCGTTATCTGATGAACGGCGTCTCCCACATGATCCCGTTTGTGGTCACGGGGGGTCTGCTGATCGCCCTGGCACTGGCCATCGGCGGCGATCCGACCCCGAGCGGCATGCAGATCCCGGCAGGGAGCATGTGGAACCAGATCCTCAACGTGGGCGTGGCCGCCTTCACCCTGATGATCCCCATTCTGGCGGGCTACATCGCCTACGCCATCGGTGATCGTCCGGCACTGGCACCGGGCTTTATCGGCGGCTGGATCGCCAACAACGGCAGCTTCTACGGCGCCGACGCCGGTACCGGCTTTATCGGTGCCATCATCGCGGGCCTCCTGGTCGGTTATCTGGTGCGCTGGATTGCGACCCGCCACTACCACAAGATGGTGCAGCCATTGGTGCCGATCCTGATCGCCCCCATCGTCGGGTCGCTCTTTATCGCTGCCGTCTTCATCTTCATCATCGGTGCCCCCATTGCCGACATGATGACGGGTCTGAATGCCATGCTGCTCTCCATGAGCGGTGGCAGCCTGGTACTGCTGGGGATCGTGCTGGGCGGCATGGCCGGCTTTGACATGGGTGGCCCGGTCAACAAGGTGGCCTTCCTGTTCTCGGTGGGCATGATCGCCTCCGGCCAGACCCAGTTCATGGGCGCTATGGCCTGCGCCATCCCGGCCGCCCCCCTTGGCATGTCGCTGGCTACCGTGCTCGGTCGCAAGCTCGGCATCTTCGACGCCACCGAAATTGAAGCGGGCAAAGCCGCCGGTGCCATGGGTCTGGTGGGGATCTCCGAGGGTGCCATTCCGTTTGCCGCCCGTGATCCGCTCGCCGTCATCCCGGCCAACGTGCTGGGCAGCATGACCGCCGCCGTGATGGCCTTCCTGTTTGGCATCACCAACAGCGTCGCCCACGGTGGCCCCATCGTGGCCCTGCTTGGCGCCGTCAACAAGCCGCTGCTGGCGCTGCTCTGCATGATCTGCGGCGCCATCGTCACCGGCGTGGTGGCGGTTGCCCTGAAAAAACTGCGGGTCAAGAAGGGTGACGAGGTGACGCTGGCCAAGGCCGCCTGATCCCTGCCCAACCAAGCCATCCCCCGCGGGGTGGCGACCAAACCGGACGAGGCCACCTGCGGGTGGCCTCCTCTTTTGTCGGGTTCGAGAGAGCCCGTCCACCTCTGCAGTACGACGCCGGCTTGTGATCCTCTTCACGCTTCGCGGCCGGAACCCGCCAAACTAGGAAATTTTCCTACCCCCCCTAGGGATGGCTCTCACGCCATTTGCAGCGCGCCTCATTAAAGTCACGCTACCTGATGTGGTTACCCGACCCGCGCCATGGCGCAAGGGACGGGCATGGGTTCAATCGACAGGGGCTCGCCGCGCACCGCGCCCGCTTCCTGTTGTTCTTTCCGTGGCGTGACCTCCAACACCAATCAAAAAGGGAGGAACGCGGCGGAAACAGCGTCTATCTCGCAGAGGATGAACGAAGATGTTTAAACTGCTCGAACAGGTCCGGGTCCCCACCCTGAACCTGCCGGTCGAAGCCCGGCGCAAGCTCTGGTTCAAACCGTTTATGCAATCCTATCTGGTTGTGTTCATCGGTTACCTGACCATGTATCTGATCCGCAAGAACTTCAACATTGCGCAGAACGACATGATCCAGGAGTACGGTCTCTCCATGACCGAGCTCGGCATGATCGGCCTTGGCTTCTCCATCACCTACGGGGTGGGCAAGACCATCGTCTCCTACTATGCCGATGGCAAGAACACCAAGCAGTTCCTGCCACTGATGCTGATCCTCTCCTCCCTCTGCATGCTGGGCTTCAGTGCCAGCATGGGCGGTACCGGTTTCAGCCTCTACCTGATGATCTTCTTCTATGCGGCCAGCGGTTTCTTCCAGAGCTGCGGCGGCTCCTGCAGCTACTCCACCATCACCAAGTGGACGCCCCGCAACAAGCGCGGCACCTATCTGGGCATGTGGAACCTCTCCCACAACGTGGGCGGCGCCGGTGCGGCCGGGGTGGCGCTGTTCGGTGCCAACTACCTGTTCGATGGCAACGTGCTCGGCATGTTCATCTTCCCCTCCATCATCGCGCTGATCGTCGGCTTCATCGGCCTGCGCTTTGGTAGCGACTCGCCGGAAGCCTATGGCCTCGGCAAGGTGGAAGAGCTGTTTGACGAAGTGGCTAGCGAAGAAGATATCGCCACCGAGGAGCAGCAGCTGACCAAGTGGCAGATCTTCGTCAAGTACGTGCTGATGAACAAGGTGATCTGGCTGCTCTGCTTTGCCAACATCTTCCTCTACGTGGTGCGTATCGGTATCGACCAGTGGTCCACCGTCTATGCCCACCAGGAGCTCGGTTTCTCCAAGGAAATCGCCATCCAGGGCTTTACCTTCTTCGAAGTGGGCGCCCTGGTCGGTACCCTGATGTGGGGTTACCTCTCGGATCTGGCCAACGGTCGCCGTGGTCTGGTGGCCTGCGTGGCGCTGGCGCTGATCATCGCCACCCTGGGGCTCTACCAGCATGCCACCACCCAGTTCATGTTCCTGGGCTCCCTGTTCCTGCTGGGCTTCCTGGTGTTCGGTCCGCAGCTGCTGATCGGCGTGGCCGCCGTGGGCTTCGTGCCCAAGCAGGGCATCAGCGTGGCCGATGGCGTCAAGGGCACCTTCGCCTACCTCATCGGTGACAGCTTCGCCAAGCTGGGTCTGGGCATGATTGCCGACGGCACCCCCATCTTCGGCCTGACCGGCTGGACCGGCACCTTCGCGGCGCTGGACATGGCTGCCGCCGCCTGTCTGGTGCTGATGGCCTGCGTCGCGGTTGCCGAAGAGCGCAAGATCCGCCGCATCAAGCGGGAGCTGAAAGCTGCCACCCTGGCGACCCAGTCCGTCTGAACCAGCGCGAACTGAAAGCCGCCACCCTGGCGACCCAGTCCGCCTGAGCCCCGGCATCCGCCCAAGCAGACCGGGCAGTCACTGCCCGGTCGCACGGTTTCACTTTGTAGTGTGCATTCGGCCCGCCCTCTGGCGGGCCGTTTTTTATCCCCTCTTTTCCCCACTTGTCCCTTTTGGGGCCGCAAAAGCGCTCATCCCTTGCCCATCCCTTCAACAGAGCGCAGTCGGGATCCCATTTTTGCCTCCGCCCCTTTGGCAAGGCCGCCCCTTGGCGCTATCTTGTTGCCCCACCCGAATTTGCCGTGAGAGCCCATGAAGATCCTCGCCGTCACCGCCTGCCCCACCGGCATCGCCCACACCTACATGGCCGCCGAGGCGCTGCAAAAAGCCGCCGACAAGCTGGGGCTCAAGATCAAGGTCGAAACCCAGGGCGCCATGGGGCTGGAGAACATCCTCACCGCCCGCGACATCGCCGGTGCCGATCTGGTGCTGATCGCCTCCGATATCGAGATTGAGCAAAAAGATCGCTTCCTCGGCTGTCCCATCCACCAGGTGGCGCTGGAGGCGGTGCTGCTCGATGCGGTGGCCGTGCTCAAGGCCGCCGCCCCCGGCGTCTGAATGCTGATCCGCGAGATCTCCTTTCACTGCCGGCTGGGGCTCACCATCACCCAGGCCAAGCAGTTGAGCCGGCTGGCCGGGCTGTTCAAGTCCCATATCCAGTTCATCAACGTCACCCGCCGTCAGGCGGTAGAGGCAACCAACCAGCTCTCCCTGCTCACCCTGGCCACCCAGCCCGGCGATCTCTGCCTGCTGCTGATAGAGGGGCTGGATGCCGAGCTCGCCCACATGGCCTTCACCTGCTGGTGCGTGGAGCTGGGCCAGCCACTGGGGCGCCCCGGCAGCGCCGCCCTGGCCGAGCAGCGCCTCAGTCAGGCGCTGCCCGACTATTGCTTCACCCTGGCTCAACTTGGCCATGCCACGGCGCCCCTCGACAAGGGCCAGGCATTGGCGGTGCTGGTGGATCTGCTGCCCGCCGCGCTGATAAACGACAGGCCCATGCTGGAGCAGGCCATCGCCGCGCGCGAGCAACTGGCCGCCACCATTATCCGGCCCGGACTCGCCATGCCCCACGTCATCTGCCCCGCCATCCGCCGACCCGCGCTCTCGCTGCTCAGCAGCAGCGAGCCCATCGAGTGGGGCTCCGCACTCGGGCCGGTGCAGACCCTGATTTTGCTGGCGGTGCCCGCCGGCCTGGCTCCCGAGCAGTTGCGCCCACTCACCCGGCTGGCCCGCGCATTGATGGACGATCAGGTGGGCACAGCGCTGCTGCACGCAGGCTCCGCCCCCGCCCGTCAAGCCATCGTCATCGACGGCCTGCTCGGCTGAGCGGCTAGCCTCCCGTCCCCGTCGTTCATGCCCGCGACAGCCCCCTGTGGTACACTCGCCCTTCCCCTGTTTTTGGTATGCATGCGATGAAATCAGCCCGCCCCCGTCTCTCCCTCTCCGCCCGTCCCGACGCCGAACGTTCGGCCAGCGGACCCGCCGCCACGGCGCGTCCATCCCAACGCCGGGAGGCGCAACACGCCATGAGAGACAAGGAGGGTGAGCGCAAACCGGCCCCCGCCCCGGCCGATCGCAAGCTGCTGCTGTTGAACAAGCCCTACATGGTGCTCTGTCAGTTCACCGACGAGGCGGGCCGAGAGACCCTCAAGGATTACATCAAAGAGCCCGGCATCTATGCCGCGGGCCGGCTAGACCGCGACAGCGAGGGGCTGTTGCTGCTCACCAACGACGGCAAGCTGCAGGCGCGCCTCACCCAGCCGGGGGAGAAGACCCCCAAGACCTACTGGGTGCAGGTGGAAGGAGTGCCGAGCGAGGAGAAGCTGGCAGCCCTGCGCGCCGGCGTGGAGCTCAACGACGGCATGACCCTGCCCGCCGGGGCGCGCATCATGGATGAACCGGCCGTGTGGCCACGCAACCCGCCCATTCGCGAGCGCAAAGAGATCCCCACCTGCTGGCTGGAGATCAAGATTGTCGAGGGGCGCAACCGCCAGGTGCGGCGGATGACCGCCCACATCGGTCACCCCACCTTGCGCCTTATCCGCTACGCCATCGGGGAGTGGACCCTCGACGCGCTGGCACCGGGGGAGAGCCGCACCCTGCCCGCCCCCGAACTGGCAGCGGCGCCACGGCAATATGCAGCACACGGCAAGCCGCGCACATCCGCCAAGCCACAGGGAACAGGCAGCCACAGTGCACCACGAGCGGCCCGCCGCCCCCAGCATCAGGGCCAAGAGCAGGCACCCGGCCAAGGGCTGGGCAGCCGCGAGGCCGAGCCGCGCCCTGGCAATCGCAGCGGCGGACGCGGCACTGCCCGTCGCCCGGCCCGCAGCAAGCCGGCGGAATAACACGAGTAAGCCATTTGGCCAGCGTGCCATCACCTGAACAGCGCAGTTGAATCCAGCGCCCCGCCGGGGCACAGCCAACCAGACAAGGAGTCCCTATGAGCGATCACCCACCGCTGCCCACCCGCCTCACCGTGGCCGCCCTGGTACACTGGCAGGGCCGCTTCCTGCTGGTGGAAGAGGAGATCAAGGGCCAGCGCCGCTTCAACCAGCCTGCCGGCCATGTGGAGCCGGGGGAAGATCTCATCCAGGCGGCCTGCCGCGAGCTGAAGGAGGAGACCGGGCTCACCGCAGCCCCCACCGGCTGGCTCGGGGTCTATCTCTACAAGCCGGCGGACAGCGAGGCCACCTTTGTGCGCACTGCCGTCATCTTCGACCTTGAAAAGGCGCCGGGTCAGCACCATCCAGAGGATCCTGATGGCGACGTGCTGGCCTGCCACTGGCTCACCCTGGCGGAGATCGCCGAGTGCAAACCGGCCCTGCGCAGCCCCCTGGTGTGGCAGTGCATTCAGGACTATCTGGCCGGCACCAGGCTGCCGCTGTCGGCCCTCAAAGCTTTCATTTAAGAGCCGTTGGAAGCTCTTTTTGACGCGATCGGGCCGAGACAAGAAAAACGATTTCCTGCTGCCGGGTTCCTGATGGGAACGGCGGCATGGATATGTGACCGGGGGCGCGAAATTCTGGTAGAATACGCCCCGTTTAAACGAACTGGTAACTTCGACTAATGACAGACAACAGCCAAATCAAGGTGATCGTCGGCATGTCCGGCGGCGTGGATTCTTCCGTCTCGGCCTACCTGCTCCAGCAGCAGGGCTATCAGGTCGAAGGCTTGTTCATGAAGAACTGGGAAGAAGACGACACGGACGAGTACTGCTCTGCCGCCCAGGATTTGGCTGATGCCAAGGCCGTCTGCGACAAGCTGGGGATGAAACTCCACACCATCAACTTCGCCGCCGAGTACTGGGACAATGTGTTCGAGCACTTCCTCGAAGAGTACAAGGCCGGCCGTACGCCGAACCCCGATATCCTGTGCAACAAGGAGATCAAGTTCAAGGCGTTCCTGGAGTTTGCCGCCGAAGAGCTGGGGGCCACCTACATCGCCACCGGCCACTATGTGCGCCGTGACGACAGCACCGGCCGCCCGCGCCTGCTGCGCGGTCTCGATACCAACAAGGATCAGAGCTACTTCCTCTACACCTTGAGCGAAGCTCAGGTGGGTCAAAGCCTGTTCCCGGTCGGGGATCTGGAGAAGCCGGAGGTGCGCCGCATCGCCGAACAGCTCGATCTCATCACCGCCAAGAAGAAAGACTCCACCGGTATCTGCTTTATCGGTGAGCGCAAATTCAAGGACTTCCTGGCCAAGTTCCTGCCCGCCCAGCCCGGCCCCATCGAAACCGTGGACGGCAAGGTGATCGGCGAGCATCAGGGGCTGATGTACCACACCCTGGGCCAGCGCAAGGGACTTGGCATCGGTGGTCGCAAAGATGCCACCGAAGAGGCCTGGTACGTGGTCGACAAAGAGGTGGAGCGCAACGTGCTTGTCGTGGCGCAGGGCGAGCATCCCCGTCTCTACTCCGATGGCCTGATTGCGAGCCAGCTGCACTGGGTGGATCGCACCCCCATTCGCGCGCCGCGCCGCTGCACCGTCAAGACCCGCTATCGGCAGGAAGATATCCCCTGCCTGATCCAGCCCATCGACGATGAGACCATCCGGGTCATCTTCGACGAGAAGCAGGCTGCGGTCACCCCGGGTCAATCCGCCGTTTTCTACGACGGGGAAGTGTGTCTGGGCGGCGGCATCATCGAACAACGTTTCAGCCATCCGGTCTAAGGGCTGGGCGCTCACGAGCGTCCGCGCTGCACTCCCTTCTCCCCTCGCGGGAGAAGGGTTGGGGATGAGGGGATAACCCCCCTCACCCTGACCCTCTCCCTGAGGGAGAGGGGACAAAGACAAAACAGCACAAGGCAGCGATACATGATTGGCAACTTCCAGGCCGAATCATGGCATCGGCCAGTGAATGAACAGAACAGGGCTGTGAAGATATGAGCGACAAATTCCAAGACAGAACCATGGCCTTTGCCGGCATCTGCCAGGCCGCCTATCTGGTGCAGAAGGTGGCCCGTGATGGCAGCTGCGACGAGGCGGCCCTGCGCGAGAGCCTCTCCAGCATTCTGGTGACCAACCCGAGCCAGCCGCTCGAGGTGTTCAACAACACCCATCTGGCCATTCGCGACGGCTACCGCGCGCTGGTCGAGCAGCTGGGCGCCGACGGCAGCCAGAAGAATGCCGAGCTGACCCGCTACGTGGTGAGCCTGATTGCGCTGGAGCGCAAGCTGGCCAAGCGCAAGGACATCCTCAACATGCTGGGTGAGCGGATCAGCCAGATTGGCCGCCAGCAACAGCACTTCGATCTGCTCGACGAGCAGATCCTGGCCAACATGGCGAGCATCTACAGCGACCTTATCAGCCCGATCGGCCCCAGAATCCAGGTGGCGGGTACCCCGCTGTTCCTGCAGCAGCCGTTGGTGCAGCACAAGGTGCGCGCCCTGCTGCTGGCCGGCATCCGGGCCTGCGTGCTGTGGCGTCAGCTCGGCGGCAGCCGCACCCAGATCATCTTCGCTCGCAAGAAGATGGTGGAGCTGGCCAAACGTTACTAATCATCGGCTCGCGCGCGGGCCGAGGGATCACAGCAAGGCGGGCAGCCGCACATCCCCTTGCTGACGACCCGGGCCCACGCGCGAGTGGATACGGATCCCCCACACCAATCATCAGGAGTTCACCCCATGGAGCTGTCCGCGCTGACTGCTGTTTCCCCGATTGACGGTCGTTATGGCGACAAGGCCGATGCCCTGCGCCCTATCTTCTCCGAATTCGGCCTGCTGCGTTTTCGCGTCGAAGTCGAGGTGCGCTGGTTGCAAAAACTGGCCAGCCACGCCGGGATCCCGGAAGTCCCTGCCCTGAGCGCGGCCGCCAGTGCCCTGCTCGACGGCATCGTCAGCAACTTCAACGAGCAGGATGCCGCCCGCATCAAACAGATCGAGCGCACCACCAACCATGATGTGAAAGCGGTGGAGTACTTCCTCAAAGAAAAAGTCGAAGTGAACCCGGAGTTGGCCGCCATCAGCGAGTTCATCCACTTCGCCTGCACCTCGGAAGACATCAACAACAACTCCCACGGCCTGATGCTGAAAACCGCCCGCGAAGAGGTCATCAAGCCTTATTGCGAGAAGCTGATTTCCGAGCTCAAGCGTCTGGCTCACGAGTACCGTGACATGCCGCTGCTGTCCCGTACCCACGGTCAGCCGGCGACCCCGAGCACCATGGGCAAGGAGATGGCCAACGTCGCCTACCGGCTGGAGCGCCAGTACAAGCAGATCATGGCGGTGGAGATCCTCGGCAAGATCAACGGCGCGGTCGGCAACTACAACGCCCACATCAGCGCCTACCCGGATGTGGACTGGCACCAGTTCTCCGAGGAGTTCGTCACTTCCCTCGGCCTTTCCTGGAACCCCTACACCACCCAGATCGAGCCGCACGACTACATCGCCGAGCTGTTCGACGCCATGGCCCGCTTCAACACCATCCTGATCGACTTCGACCGCGACGTGTGGGGCTACATCTCCCTGGGCCACTTCAAGCAGCGCACCATCGCCGGCGAAATCGGCTCCTCCACCATGCCGCACAAGGTCAACCCCATCGACTTCGAGAACTCCGAAGGCAACCTAGGGTTGGCCAACGCCGTGTTCCAGCATCTGGCGAGCAAGCTGCCTATCTCCCGCTGGCAGCGTGATCTCACCGACTCGACCGTGCTGCGCAACCTGGGGGTGGCGGTGGGTTACTCCCTGATTGCCTATCAGGCGACCCTCAAGGGTATCTCCAAGCTGGAAGCCAACGACGCCGCCATGGCTGCCGATCTGGATGCCAACTGGGAAGTGCTGGCCGAGCCGATCCAGACCGTGATGCGCCGTTACGGCATCGAGAAGCCCTACGAGAAGCTCAAGGAGCTGACCCGTGGCCGCCGCGTCGATGCCGAAGGGATGCGTACCTTTATCGACACCCTGGAATTGCCGGAAGCCGTGAAAGTCGAGCTGAAGAAGCTGACCCCGGCCAACTACATCGGCGACGCCCAGCGTCTGGTCGATCTGCTGAAATAAGCGGATAAGTGACACCACCGGGGCCCTGTGCATGATCTGCAACAGGGCCCCGGTTATTTTATGTGGCACCCTATACACCCTTTGCAAGAGGTCTTGCCCGAGGCCAGCCACCGCCTCCGGCAAGACCTCTCTTGACCTTTGTCGAACCCTTTGACGAGAAGATCTATGTACCAACTCAATCTGGATATCGCTCACTTCCTCGAGCACTACTGGCAGAAGCGCCCACTGCTCATCAAGGGCGGCTTCACCGACTTTCAGGATCCCATCAGCCCGGACGAGCTGGCGGGTCTGGCCATGGAAGAGGTGATTGAATCGCGCCTCGTCACCCGCTTCAACAACAAGTGGGAGGCAGCTCACGGCCCCTTCGAATCCTACGATCACCTGGGTGAAGAGAACTGGACCGTGCTGGTACAGGCCTGCAACCACTGGGCTCCCGAGGTCAACGAGCTGGCACTGCCGTTCCAGTTCATCCCCGGCTGGCGTTTTGACGACGTGATGGTGAGCTTCTCCACCCCTCACGGCGGGGTCGGTCCCCACATCGACAACTACGACGTCTTCATCACCCAGGGCCAGGGCAAGCGCCACTGGCGCGTCGGCGATGCAACGCCGCGAAGCGAGTTCGCCGCCCACGCGGCCCTGCTGCACTGCGAGCCGTTCGAGGCGATCATCGACGTCATCATGGAGCCGGGCGATATCCTCTACATCCCGCCTGGATTCCCCCACGAGGGCTACGCCATCGAGCCCTCTCTGAACTTCTCGGTAGGCTTCCGCGCGCCGGATGCCAAGGCGCTTATCTCCTCCTTTGCCGATCACCTGATCGACAACGAGGTGCGAACCGAGCGTTACGGCGATGCCGACCTCAAGCCTTGCGCCCGTCACGGCGAGATCCAGCCCCACGAGCTGCACCGTCTGCGCGAGCTGATGCAGCAGGCCCTCGATGACGAGACCCTGTTCAAGGAGTGGTTCGGCACCATGATCTCCGAGGCCAAGCACGATCTGGACGTCAATCCGGTGGAGCCGGACTACAGCGCCGAGGAAGTGGCCGACCTGCTGACACAGGGCGAGCCCGCCATCAAGGTGCCGGGTCTACGCACCGTCTGGTTCAGCGGCGAGAGCCAGCAGTGCTACATCGACGGCGAAGCCTGGACCATGCCAAGCGAGGATGCGGCCGCCATTTCGCTCTTGTGCGACAAGGACATGGTTACCCAGGCCGACATGGTGGAGCTTGCCGATCAGGCCGGCTTCCTGCAGCTGCTGACCCGGCTGGTCAACCGCGGTTACTGGTTCTTCAGCTGAGCTGACGGACAGAGATAAAAAAGGCGCCCGAGGGCGCCTTTTTCACAGATATGACCATTCATGCCTCGAGCGGCGCTTCGTCAGGTAGCTCGTCAAACAGCGGGTGGTAGAGCACTTCGCCCTGCATCCCGGTCAGACCGCCTTCCTGCAGTTCCATCGCCATGAAGCAGTCGGCGGGCACCTCGTAGATGCAGTGCAGGCCGAACTCGCTGGCGGGGCGAAAACCGAAGCGGCTGTAATAGGTCGGGTCACCCAGCACCACCACCGCCTTCCAGTCCATTTCCAGCGCCGTGTCCAGCCCCTCGCGTACCAGATCCGACCCTATGCCCTGCCCTTGCCAATCGGGATGGACCGCCACGGGCGCAAGACCGAGCCAGGGCCCTTCCATGCCGTTAATGGTGATCGGGCTCAGCATCAGGTGCCCCATGAACTCGTACTCCTCCTCCTCGACCATGGTCACCACGGCGGCGCCACATTCGCGCAGGCGGTTGACCAGTTCGGCCTCGTCGGAACGGCCAAAGGCGGCGCTCACCAGGTCATAGACCGGCAGCATGTCGCCGGGGCGCTCGGTTCTCAGCATACAGCGTTACTCCTCGTACAGCAGAGCGGGCATTATTCCACAAACTGACCGCCGCCCTGAGCACCTTTGTCGAGAAATGGGAGGGTGGACTCAGGAAACCGCACGGCCAGCAGGCGCAGCAGTGCTTGCAGATCGCTCGGTTGCAGGGTGGTGATGGCCACCCGATAGGCCGCAAACAGCTCGGCATCCGTCTGCTCCAGCCAGCTCAGCGTCTGGTCAGGCCCGCGATGCCAGCGTCCGGCCAGCTCGTCGATGAGGGCGGGCAACTCCACCAGCAGCCAGAGCTGGTGATAACGGCGGCTGACGCCATTCCCCTGTGTGTTCTCGCCGCTCGCCCGGCGGGCCAAGGTGCCCAGCCAGCCGAGCCGCTGACGCCGCTCCGCCAGCGTGAGCGGTGCCGGCCCCTGGCGCTGCAGGCTGGCCAGCTGCTGCAGATAGGCCAGCCCCTGCTCTTCATGGTCCTTGAGCAGCAGCCCCCGGTACAAGTAGAGCTGGTCCGGCTCGGCCTGCGCCAGCACAGCCTGATCGTGATACTCCAGCGCCAGTGGCCCGTCGCCCTCCCGCTCGGGCAGGGAGTCGACAGCCAGTCCGCTCTCTGGCTCCGGCTGCGCCAGAAAGAGGGCCAGCCGCCTCGGCTCACCCTCCTCGGCGCCTGCTTGCAGGATGGCCGCCACCACCCGTTCGTCGGCCAGCAGAGGGGCTAACTGCCGTGTCAGCGGCACCGCCAGCGTCTGGCTTCGCTCCAGCTGCCAGTAGCTCACCTCGCACGGCGGCTGACCACTCAGCTCACGCCGACCGCAATAGCGCATGCCAAGCTTGGCCATCACCCGGCCGGAGGCCAGATTGCCTGGCATATGGCGGGCGGTCAGCACCGGCAGTTGCAGCCGGTCAAACGCAAAGGCCTTGACCAGCCGGGCGGCCCGGGTCGCCAGCCCGCGATTTTGCCAGGGCACACCCACCCACCAGGCGAGCTCGCCGTTCCAGTGCAGCGAGATCACCCCCACCAGCGGTGCATGGCCCTGCCCCGCTGGCAGGGTCAGCGCCCAGCTCCAGCCCAGCCCGAGCGCCGCCTTGCGCCAGCAGCCGGCCAGCCAGTCGCGAGCCGCCTCCGGCGGGTAGGGATGGGGGATGTTGAGGGTGTAGCGGGCGAGCGCCGCATCGCTGCAATAACGCACCACATCGGCCTCATCGCGCGCCAGCAGGGGACGCAGTTGCAGGGCAGGCCCCGACGGCGAGGCGGGCTCGGCCAGCACTGGCATCGTCAGGCGGCGGGCCAGCAGGCGGTTGAGTACGGCGCCCAGATCGTCTGACGCCGTCAGCGTCAGATCGGCGCCCTGTGGCCCCAGCGTCAGCAGTCCCTCCTCCCGGGCCAAGGTCAGCAGGGAGGCAGAGCCGCTGATCAGGATCTGGCGGCTCGGATCCCTCGCGGGCTGGGCAGGCAAGTCACCATCCAGCCAGGCGGCCAGCAGCGCGCTGGCCGAACGCACGCCATCGGGCGGACAACAGGACCAGAGTCCGCCGGTGTCGCTCGGCAAACGCTCATCGGCCTTGCTCTGCAGCAGCAGCCAGCGACCGCCCTGCCGTTGCCAGGCCTGCAGCACCGGCGCCCAGTGGGGCTGCCACAGAGCACGCTCGATCAGCAGCTCCATCAGCCGGCCTGACAGGCTGCCGGCAGGCTCAGGTGACGGGGATGCGCCTCGAGGCGGGCGATCCAGTCGCGAATAGCTGGCCAGCCCTGCAGCGAGAAGATCCCCTCCTCCGCCACATGGGTGTATGCGTAAAGCGCGATGTCGGCGATGGTCGGGGACTCACCGCACAGGTAGGGACTCTGCTTGAGCTGCTGCTCCAGCACCGCCAGCGCCTTTTCGCCGCCGGCTTTGAGCCCGTCGAGGCGCGCCTCCTGAGACTCCGGCCGCCCCAGATAATGCACGATGAAACGGGCTACCGCGATATAGGGCTCATGGCTGTACTGCTCGAAGAACAGCCACTTGAGCACCTCGGCCTGCTGACGCGGCTCGGTCGGCCACAGGGGCGAGCCCTGCGCCAGATAGAAGAGGATGGCGTTGGATTCCGCCAGGGTATCGCCGTGGGCCAGCTCCAGCACCGGGATCTTGCCGTTGGGGTTGATGGCCAGAAAATCGGGGGTATGGGTCTCCCCCACCAGCACATCCACCGGCACCCAGTCGAGGGGCAGTTCAAGCCAGCGGGCCAGCAACCAGGGCTTGTAGCAGTTGCCGGACTTCAGATCGCCATACAGACGCATACAGACTCCTTGTCAGCGGCAGCGGGCACTCAGGGCGCCAGCCGCTCGATGTGCCAGCCTTCCCCCTCGCGGGTGTAGTAGAAACGGTCGTGCAGGCGATGCTCACCCCCCTGCCAGAATTCGACCGTGTCGATCCGCACTCGAAAGCCGCCCCAGAAGCTTGGCAGCGGCACTTCGCCATTGGCAAATTTCTGCTTGAGCTCGAGGAATTTGGCCTCCAGCACGCCGCGCGCCGAGATGCGGGTCGACTGCTGGGAAACCCAGGCGGCGATCTGGCTGTCCTTGGGGCGACTGTGGAAGTACTTCATCACCTCGAAGGTGCTCATCTTCTCCACCCGGCCGGTCACATGCACTTGTCTATCCAGCGTGTGCCAGGGAAACAACAGGCTGATGCGGGGGTTGCCCTCCAGCTGATGCGCCTTGCGGCTGCCCATGTTGGTGTAGAACACCATGCCCTCGGCATCGTAATGCTTGAGCAGCACGGTGCGCTGCCAGGGCTGGCCGTCGGCATCGACGGTGCCCACCACCATGGCGGTGGGATCGGTCAGCTTGGCCTCGCACGCCTGGGCCAGCCACTTCTCGAACAGGGCGAGGGGCTCGGCCGGCAGATCGGCCCGGTGCAACCCACCCCGGGTGTATTCGCGGCGCAGATCGGCTACATCCATCATCTTGATTTTCCTTCTCTCTTTGCCGCCCATGCGGCCATGCGTGCTGGCATTGTGCGACGAGCACGCCATGGGTACAAGCCTTGTGACCGGCAAATGGCGGCTGCAAAAAAAGAGGGAGGCTCACGCCTCCCTCCCTTGGTATGCCCTTCGTACGCTCTTGCTACGCGCAGGCTTATTGCTTGCCAGAGGCCGCGGGACAATGCGCCAGCATGCGCCGGTTGTAATCCGCCGCGTAGGCCGCCAGCTTGGCCTGGGCCTCTTCCTGCCCGGGCTTGATGACATCCCCCAGGCCATCGAGGTAGCGCACGCCACAGCGGGTCTTGGCCGAGGCCTGCTGCTCCGGCGCGATGCCGGGCGCCACCTCGCCGCGCCCGGCCCGCACGATCAACCGGTAATCCTGCTTGGCCAGACTGGCGCTGACCGCCTGCTCCAGCGTATCGGCATCGGCCTGACAGCCGCTAAGCAGAGACACCAGCACCAGCCAGCCAGCCCTCATCCGCGCCTCCGTTGCCAACCCAGCAGGGCCAGCGCCAGAGTCCAGAGACCGAGGGCACCACCGCCGCCACCGCCCGAGCTGCCGCCGCTTTGGGCGACAGGCAGCTTGGCCGGACTGATGGCAAAGAAGATGTTGTCGCTGCAGGCCACCTTGAGGCGGGCGGCGCTGGCCAGATCCGCCGGCAGGGTGACGGTGGCGGCGCCGCTGTTGGGCTGGCTGACCGCCAGATTGCTCCAGCTGGCCCCCTCGTTCTGGGTGATGAACAGATCCACCTTCCTGCAGCTGATCGGCGCCAGCGTGGTGCCGGCCACATCCCAGCTGACCGCCTGGCTTGCCCCCGGCGTCAATGCCACCCCAAGCGGGGCGGTCAGCCGAAAAGCGCTGCCGGTGTTGACCACTTGGACCTTCATGTCGTCGCTGGCGACACCGCCCTTGCCGTCACGCACCGTCAGCCGGAAGTTGAGATCCCGGTTGGTGGTGGGCCAGGCCTCGCCCTTGGCGAGCGTGCCCGAAAGCAGGGAGGGCAGGCTCGGCAGGATCCGCTCCGGCGAGCCGGTCGGCGACACGAAACGGAACAGCGGCCGGCTGCCGTCGTCCACCATGGTGGCCGGGCTGCTCGACTCCGTGCCCAGATCGATCTGCTCCCAGGTGTAGGTCAGGGGATCCCCGTCCAGATCGGCGCCGGCCCCCTTGAGCACGAACGGCGTATTGGCCGGAATGATGCGGCTGGCCCCGGCCGCCGCCTGGGGCGCATTGTTGACGAGGTTGAGGGTGGTGCCGCAGGCCGGCACGGTCGCCATGTGCGCCCGCATCTGCTCGATGGACTTGCTGTGGAAATAGGGGTCGCTGTGGGGCTGGATGTTCTCGTCCCCGCAGATCCCGGCATAGGCCATGATGGAGGTGCCGCTGCCCGGCTCCCAGGCTTGGGTCCCCTCCCGATTGCCGCTGCCACAACTGTTGGTGGTGCCGTTGAAGGTGTGGTCGGCGCCGAACTGGTGGCCAATCTCATGGGCCACGTAGTCGATAAAGAAGGCATCCCCCACCGGGGTGGCTGAGCCGGTCATGCCCTGCGAACGGGTGGCGGTACAGAGCGCACCGAGATTGGCCAGCCCGCCGCCCCCGGTATTGACCACATGGCCGATGTCGAACTGTCCAAGCGGCGCACTGGGCAGGGTCTGGGCATTGGCCTGCACCACGCTGTTGATGTCGACGTCGGCATCACCATTGGTGAAGGGATCGCTGGCCGGATCGGTAAAGATGATGTTGTCGTTGCCGCTGGCCAGCTGAAACTCGGCCCCCACGTCACGCTGGTACACCTCGTTGACCCGGTTGAGCAGGGTGGCGATGGCCGCAGTGGCCAGCACCTTGGAGCCACCGTGGAACCGGGTGTATTCCCCCGCCGCCGAGATGGCGATGACGTAACGCTTGCGCACGTTGCCATCCACCTGCACCTTGTGCGCCAGCGCCCTGCTGGCCTCGCTGCCGATAACCTTGTCCGCGTCCTCCTCCAGCCGGCTGTAGGCATCCTGCTGGTAATAGACGGCATAACCGTCGGCATTGCGCAGCGGGTCGACGAATACCGTCTTGCCCTGATGGGTGAACATGGCGTGAAAACCCAGCGGCCCCAGGTCAAAACGTCCCGTCTCTACCGGTGCCGCCGGGTTATGGCCCTTGAAGGTCAGGATCTCGGGGAATTTGGCCGCCTGATCGGCCGGCAGCAGATCATAGGCCTGCAGGGTGAAGGTCACCTCTCCCCCGTCGGGCAACGGCAGGGTCAGCGAACGGGCCCCGGCCTGCAGGCCGGCAAAATAATCGATGGGCACCTTGGCGACCCGAAACTGGTTGGCCCGCACTTCATAGCCGTCGGCGGCGCTGGCGCGCGCCGCCACCGTGTCCCACTCCTTGGCCGCGAGGCCACTCGAGCTCATCAGGCTGGCCACCACCAGCGCCAAGGGAGAAAATTTCATCAACTGCATCTTTTTAGTCCTTTTAAATGCACTCACCCAAACTGCAACTGGCATCATTTGCCTGCCGCCCTGCTTAGTCCAGCACCAGCTAGCGGATATTCCCCGAATGGGGAGTGTTGCACCAACCCTGTCTAGCCCCTATCATTGCGCGGATTTATCAGTTTTTGAGCCGCGTCACCATGACGACGGTTCGTCTTTATCTGACCAAGGTTAATCTCATGCTCAAATCCCCACTGTTGCCCCGTTTCGGGGACCTGGTCGTTGCCATTGTTGACGATGTGCTGGGCCAGGGTCTCACCCTGGACCGCGCCTATGCCCGTCACTTCTCCGGCATCGAACTCAAACCGCAAGAACAGGCAAGGATTGCCCTGGTCACCGGCGATCTGCTGCGTCGCCTCAGCCTCTATTGCGCCCTGACCGGCATCCAGGTCCGTCAGGCCGAGAAGAACGTCTGGCCACTGCTGCACAGCTGGCACGCTTTTCACAAGATAGCCCAACCCAACCATCCGACACTGGATCGCTTCAATGAAGAGGCGTTTCGTCGCCGTCTGACCGAAGCCAAGAAGAACCCGGTGCTGATGGATGGTTGCCCGACCTGGCTGGAAAAACTTGGCAGCGAGCAACTGGGCGAAGCCTGGCCTGCCGAGCGTGCCGCGCTGGCCTGGATGCCCAAGCGTTACCTGCGGGTCAACAGCCTCAAGTGCACCCGTGAAGAGCTGCAGGCCGCACTGGCCAAAGAACAGGTCACCACCATTCCAGTGGAAGGGGTCGATTCGGCCCTGCAAGTGACCTCGGATGCCGCCCTGTTTCGTACCAAGGCCTTTGCCGATGGCTGGTTCGAGCAGCAGGATGCCGGCTCCCAGCAGGTTGCGGCCGCGCTGGAAGTGAGCCCTGGCATGCGCGTCATCGATGCCTGCGCCGGTGCCGGCGGCAAGACCCTGCATCTGGCCGCCATGATGGAGGGCAAGGGCCGCCTGCTGGCGATGGATGTGGAAGAGTGGAAGCTCGAAAACCTCAAACAGCGTGCCCGCCGCGCCGGGGCCCACAACGTGGAGACCCGGGTGATCACCAGCAGCAAGACCGTCAAGCGCCTCAAAGAGAGTGCGGATCGCGTGCTGCTGGACGTGCCCTGCTCCGGCCTCGGCGTGCTCAAGCGCAATCCAGATGCCAAGTGGCGCGACACCGCCGAGCGGCTGTCGGTACTGGTTGCCCTGCAGGCGGAGATCCTGCAGCGCTACAGCCAGATGGTGAAGGTGGGTGGTCTGCTGGTCTATGCAACCTGCTCCATCCTGCCGGAAGAGAACCGTCAGCAGGTGGACAAGTTCCTCGCCGCCAATGAAAACTACCGCCTGCGGGATGACCACACCGTCAGCCCGGCCGCCACCGGCTTCGATGGCTTCTACATGGCACGCATCGAACGCATCGCCTAATGCCTGTAGTGAAATAAAGCTGTGAAATAAAAAAGGGGAGCCACTGGCTCCCCTTTTTGCATGATGCAGCTGCTGCCTTATTCGGCGGCGGCGTCATCCTGCTTGTGTTTGGCGGCAGTTTCCTTGATCAGGGTCTGCAGCTCGCCAGCCTGGAACATCTCGATCATGATGTCGCAGCCACCGACCAGCTCACCTTCCACCCACAGCTGGGGGAAGGTCGGCCAGTTGGCAAACTTCGGCAATTCGGCGCGGATATCCGGGTTTTGCAGGATGTCGACGTAAGCAAACGGCTCGCCACAGGACATCAGGGCCTGGGAGGCCTGGGCAGAGAAACCGCAGCTGGGTAGCTTGGGGGAGCCCTTCATGTACAGAATGATGGGGTTTTCAGCCAGCTGCTGTTTGATCTTTTCAATAGTTTCCATAGGTGCCTCACTAGAGCGATTTCGGCGGCCATTCTACTGCAATCCGGGCAGACCACAAACTGGCAAACCACCTCGGATGCAAGAAGTGATGAATCAATACGCCGCAGCTTGATCCGGATCATGGCGAGAATCAAGAGTTGTTAGCCCATCTTTGATGCTGGTACAATCGATGGGCTTTGGGCCATCTGGCCCCCTTATTTCAAGAACAATTCTTTTCAAGATAGAAAAGAGTACGCAATGTCTTGCAACCGTCGCCTTCGCACGGCCAGCCAATGGAGAGTAGAAAATGGCATTCGAACTTCCCGCTCTGCCCTATGCAATCAATGCTCTGGAACCGCACATCTCCCAGGAAACTCTGGAATACCACCACGGCAAGCACCACAACACCTATGTGGTCAACCTGAACAACCTGGTGCCGGGTACCGAGTTTGAAGGCAAGTCTCTGGAAGAGATCATCAAGACCTCCACTGGCGGCATCTTCAACAACGCCGCCCAGATCTGGAACCACACCTTCTACTGGCACTGCCTCTCCCCGAACGGCGGTGGCGAGCCCACTGGCGCCCTAGCCGATGCCATCACCAAGGCCTTCGGCTCCTTCGTCGAGTTCAAGGATGCGTTCACCAAGTCCGCCATCGGCAACTTCGGTTCCAGCTGGACCTGGCTGGTGAAAAAGGCTGACGGCTCCCTGGCCATCGTCAACACCTCCAACGCCGGTTGCCCGCTGACCGAAGCCGGTACCACTCCGCTGCTGACCGTCGACCTGTGGGAACACGCCTACTACATCGATTTCCGCAACCTGCGTCCGAAGTACATGGAAACCTTCTGGACCCTGGTCAACTGGGAATTCGTGGCCAAGAACCTGGCTGCCTGATAGCTCCCGTTCTAGCTAAAACGCCCCGCTCTTGCGGGGCGTTTTTTTATGCCTGTGCAACAGTAGAGACGAAAAAGGCGCCCGCAGGCGCCTTTGTTACATCACTCGAGCAGGATGCGCTGGCATCACTGGTCGATTTCATCCAGATAGTCGTCCAGATTGCTGTCGTCTTGCTTCTCCTGCTGCTCTTGCTTGAGCTCGGTCTGACGGCCGGTCACCTTGTTCTGGTTGTACTGCAGATAGAAGTCCTTGGTCAGGGCGTAAGGATCGAGCGCGTTGTCGATGATCCGCTCCTGATCGATCAGCTTGGAGCGGGTACCCAGCCCATCCAGCGCCCAATGCACCACCTTCAACGGGAAAGTCAGCAAGGCATAAGGGAAATACAATGTATCCACGGTATCCCCCACCAGCTTGCGGGTGGTGGTCGGGCCGTAGACCGGCACCATCAGGTAGGCGCCATCACCGATATCGGCGCGGCCCAGCACGGTATTGAGCTCCAGCTTGTTGCGCGCCAGACCGGCATGCTTGGCCACATCGAAGATACCCAGCAGACCCACGGTAGTGTTGAGGGTGAAGCGACCCAGGTTGGTGCCCGCCCCCTTCAAATCGCCGGTGATGAGATGGTTGACCATGCTGCTCGGCTCGTTGAAGTTTTCCACCAGGTTTTCGATGCCGTCCTTCATTCCCTGCGGGATATAGCGGGCGTAGCCATGCACCACGGGACGGGCCACATAGGGCTCCAGCACATCGTAGTTGACGGCCCACATGGCCCGGTTGGCGCCCTGGAACGGGTCACGACCATCGCTGGCCGTGCTGGTTGCACCGGGCCGGCTCGGCGTCTCCTTGAGGTCAAGGCTCTCAGGCCCCTGCTTGGGCGGGCCGCCAGCACAGCCGCCCAGCAACAAGGCCACCATCAATGCCCCTACACGCACATACATATGGAAGTCCTAGCTTTTTATTGTGATTAATCTGAATTATAGGCAGCCCGGCCCCATCGAGGGGCCGGGCCAAAGGCGTATTAGAGGGCGTGATCGATGCGGATGTCAATCGGCGCTGAAGGAATCGAACCGGTGGCGACCGGAACGGAGACGCCTTCAAACGCCCCTTCCTTGTTCATGACGTTGCCGCCACGGGAGAGGCGCGCCTTGAACTGCAGCTCGGGGTAGGCAGCCAGCTTGTTGCCTTCCATCATGGCGTCACCGTCACCCAGCGACAGGGTCAGCGGGAAGTGCGGCCCCGGGATACGCTTGACCGCGATGGGCATGGGCGGTCCGTTGGGGATCACCGCAAACACGAACAGATGGGCATCTTCCGGCAGTGCAATGCCATCGGCCAACGTCACCTTGAGCGGGAACTCGCCGGCCTTCACCTCCAGCACCTGGTCAGAGGCCGCGTTCTGCCCGCTCGCCTCAGCCGGCACAGTGGCACTGGCCATGCCGCGCTTCTTCAACTGCTGCTCGGCATAGTCGATGGAGCGCTCCACCATGGTGTAACGGGTCGAGCCCTTCTCCATCAGCGGCAACATCTCGCGCCAGCGTTGCAGGGCGGTCTTGAAGTCCTCTTTTTGCAGCGCCATGAAGGCGTAGACGGAGCGCGCCTCGATATTGGCCGGCTCCTGGGCAATGGCTACCCGCAGCAGCTGATCGGCCTGCGCGTCATCCCCTGTCATCATCAGCGCCTGGGCGTAGGGCACCGCCACCATCGCCTTCTGCGGGGCTAGCCCGTAGGCCCGCTCCAGCGCCTCGCGGGCCATCTCGGGATCATTGCCATCCAGTGACAGCCGACCCAGCAGCAGCCAGCCGCGATAATCGTTCGGCTCGTCCTTCAGACGGGTGCGCAGGGCCAGGGTGAAGTCCAGCAGATCCTGCTCGGTGACCTCGGCGTCCCGCTCCACCAGGATGCGGTTGCTGAGCTCGCCCAGCCGGCTGTTGGCATCCTGCCAGCGGCTGACCTCCTGCCAGGAGCCGAGCTTGTAGTAGAGCCCCAGGCTCACCACCAGCAGCACCAGCACACCCGGGATCCAGATCATGCTCTTGCCGCCGCGGGCGGTCTGCTCCACGTCGGGGATGTCGTCCAGCAGGCTGCGTTGCAGCTCAATCAGGGAGTCCTGCTCTTCCGCCAGCACCCCTTGCTCGCGCTCTTCCCCGATCTCCAGCAGACGCTGGCGATAGAGCTGTTTGTTGAGGGCCGAGCGGCTGATGCTCTGCTTGCCCTCACCCCGCCACAACGGCAGCACCAGCGCCAGACTAACCAGCGCCAGCAGGGCCGCGATCACTATCCAAAATGCGGTCATTGTTTCTCTTCCTCTTTGAGCAGGGCAGCCAGACGACGCTGCTCCTCCGCGCTCAGGGCGCTATCCGCCGGCGTGGCAGCCGCGGGACGACGGCGACTGCGCACCACCACCATGACGACACCGATGACGATCACCAGCAGAGGGCCGAGCCAGAGGATCAGGGTCGATGCCATCAGCGGCGGGTTGTACAGGATGAAGTTGCCGTAGCGGGCGACCATGTAGTCCACCACTTCCTGCTTGTCCTTGCCCTCGCGCACCATCTGGTAGGTCTTGTCCCGCAAGTCCTTGGCCAGGCCCGCGTTGGAGTCGGCGATATCCTGGTTCTGACACTTGGGACAGCGCAGCTCCTTGGTCAGCTCGCGAAAGGTCTGTTCCTGGGCGTCGCTGTCGAAGGTGTAGACATCGATGGCGGCCAGCGCCTGGCCCGCCCCGCCCAGTCCTGCCAGCAGCAGCAGGGACGCAATAAACATTCTCATCAGGCTCTCCCTCACTTCATGGCGTCATAGATGGGTTTGAGGGTGCTGGCCCACACCTCGGGGTTGACGTCCCCCACGTGGCGATAGCGAATGATGCCCTGACTGTCGATGAAGAAGGTCTCCGGCGCGCCGTAGACCCCCAGATCCAGCCCCAGCATGCCGTCGGGATCATAAAGATTGATCTGGTAGGGATTGCCGAGCTCCGCCAGCCAGTTGATGGCCTTGGCGCGTTCATCCTTGTAGTTCATGCCGACGATGTAGATCCCCTGCCCCGCCAGCTGCTTGAGGTAGGTGTGCTCCCCATAGCAGGTCGGGCACCAGGTGGCCCAGACGTTGAGCAGCATGGGGCGCCCCTTGAGGATGCTCCTGTCATGCTGCTTATTGAGGTCGTAGATGTCCTGCAGGGTGAACACGGGCACTTCCTTGCCCACCATCACGGACTCGAGCTTGGTGGGATCGGAGTAGAGCCCCTTGAACAAAAACACGGCCCCCAGCAGAAACACGATGAAGGGGATCAGAAACAACCAGGTCTTCTTGCTCATGCCTTGGCCTCCTCGTCACGGCGACCGAAACGGTAGCGCTTGTCCAGCATCGCCAGCACGCCGCCGATGGCCATGAAGACGCCGCCGAACCAGATCCAGCGCACGAAGGGTTTGTAGTAGATCCGCACCGCCCAGGCGCCGCTGTCGAGCTGCTCGCCGAGCGCCGCGTAGAGATCCCGGGTGAAGCCGGCATCGATGGCCGCCTCGGTCATCGGCATCCGGGTCACCTTGTACATGCGTTTCTCCGGCTTGAGCAGGGCGACCTGCTTGCCGTCCTTGTGCACTTCCAGCACGCCCTTGAAGCCGTCGTAGTTGGGGCCGTTCTTCTCCTTGATGCCGGTGAAGACGAACTCGTAGTCGGCAAACTGGACCCGATCGCCGGCCTGCATCCGCAGATCCTTCTCGATGCTGTAGTTCTGGGTACAGGCGATGCCGATGATGCTCACCGCAAGGCCCACGTGGCCCAGGATCATCGCCCAGTGGCTGTTGCCAAGGCGGCGTACGCCGACGGTGAAGCTGTGCTTGTGGGTGGCACGCACCCAGGTCTCCTGCACGCTGGTCACGATGATCCAGGCGCCAAGCCCGATACCGAGCGCAGCCCAGGGCTTGAACTCCTCGGCCAGCAGCAGCGGCAGCAAAATGGCGGCGGCCAGGCTCAATACCAGCGCCAGCACCACCTTGCCCTTGAGCTCGCCCAGCTCCTGGCGGCGCCAGCGAAACAGCGGGCCGACCCCCAGCAACAGGGCGAACGGAATGATCAGCCAGCTGTAGATATGGTTGAAGAAGGGAGTACCGATGGAGATGCTACCCAGCCCCAGCTCCTTGTGCACCAGCGGTAACAGGGTGCCGAGCAGCACGGTCAGCAAGCCCGCCACCAACATGATGTTGTTGCACAGCAGCAGGGTCTCACGGCTCCACAACTCGTGCTTGCCGTGGCTTCTCACCTGAGAGCCCTTGAAGGCAAACAGCAGCAAGGATGAACCGATTACCGCCAGCAGGAAGCCCAGAATGAACAGGCCACGGGTCGGGTCGGAGGCAAACGCATGCACCGACACCAGCACGCCGGAGCGCACCAGGAAGGTACCCAGCAGGCTCAGAGAGAAGGCGGAGAGCGCCAGCAGCACGGTCCAGGCCTTGAAGGTGGCGCGCTTTTCACTCACCGCCAGCGAGTGCAGCAGGGCGGTACCCGCCAGCCAGGGCATGAAGGAGGCGTTTTCTACCGGATCCCAGAACCACCAGCCGCCCCAGCCGAGCTCGTAATAAGCCCACCAGGAGCCCAGCACGATACCCAGGGTGAGGAAGACCCAGGCCGCCATGGTCCAGGGACGCGACCAGCGCGCCCAGGTGGCATCGAGCCGGCCAGTCATCAAGGACGCGATGGCAAAGGCGAAGGCCACCGAGAAGCCCACATAGCCCATGTAGAGCATCGGCGGGTGGAAAATGAGACCGGGATCCTGCAACAGCGGGTTGAGGTCGCGCCCATCCACCGGGAAGTAGGGCAAGGTGCGGATGAAGGGGTCGGAGGTAAACAGCACGAAGGCGGTAAAACCGACCGAGATGAGGCCGAGCACGCCGAGCACCCGCGCCACCGCGTCGAGCGGCAGGCGACGGCTGAACATGGCGACGGCCGCAGTCCAGCCCCCCAGGGTCAGCACCCACAGCAGCAAGGAACCCTCGTGGGCGCCCCACACCGCGGAGATGCGATAGGCCAGCGGCAGCAGGCTGTTGGAGTTGGTGGCCACGTACTGCACGGTAAAGTCGTTGTCGATGAAGGCCCAGGTCAGGCACAGGAATGACAGCAACAGCAGCAGGAACTGGGCATAGGCGAGCGGGCGGGCCGCCGACATCATGCCAAGGCGCCCCCATTTGGCCCCGAGCAACGGATAGCTGCCCAGCAGCAGGGCAGTGGCGAAGGCCAGGATCAGTGAAAACTGTCCCAATTCAGGGATCATGGCTGAACTCCTTTCAAATGAGCCGCAGCACGAACCTGTAAACCGGCTTGAAAAGGTGAAAACGGTGCGAATGCTGCCGGGATCATTGCTTGCTCCCCTTCAGCTGCGCCTCGGTATATTCCGGCTTGAAGTGCATGCCGTTGGTGGCATCGGCCACTTCCGGCGGCATGTAGTTCTCATCGTGCTTGGCCAACACCTCGAAGGCGGCGACCGTGGTGGCATCCTTGAGGGTGCCCTGGGCAACGATGCCCTGCCCCTCGCGGAACAGGTCCGGCAGGATGCCGTCAAACTCGACGGTCACCAGATGCCCGCCGTTGTCCACCAGCTTGAAGGCCACCTTGAGGCTCTGGGGATCCCGCTGTACCGAGCCCGGTACCACCAGACCGCCGATGCGCAGGCGCTGCCCCTCTTCCGGCTTGATCTTGTCCGGCCCCTTGCCCTCCACCAGCTCGCTAGGGGTATAGAAGAGATCGATGTTCTGGCTGAGGGCATAGAGCACCAGGCCGATCACCGCGGCAAGCCCGGCACTGATCGCCAGGATGATGGTGAGGCGTTTCTTGCGTCTCGGGTTCATAGGGTGTTCTCCATCTGCTGGGCCGCCTTGCGGCGGGCCTCGCGCGCCTGCTTGTTGCGCAGTTCACCAAGCAGGGCGCGGGTTTTCATACGGGTGGAAATGACGATGCCGACCAGGCAGAGCAGGGTCAGACCGAAAGAGAGCCAGACGTAGAAGGCGTAACCGCCCATCGCCAGAAAGTCACTGAATGAGGCAAAGTGCATGCTTACTTCTCCTGCTCGGCTATCTCTTTGACCCAGGGGCGGTGCCACTCCCGCATCAAGAGCTCGTTTCGAAAACGCATCAGGGAGAGAGCCCCGAGGAAGGCGGCAAAGGCCAGGATCATGATAAGCAGCGGCCACAGCATTTCGGGGGAGATGGAAGGCTTGTCAAACTTGGTGATGCTGGCGCCCTGGTGCAGGGTGTTCCACCACTCCACCGAGTAGTGGATGATGGGCAGGTTGATCACCCCCACCAGCGCCAGGATGCCGGCGGCGCGACCGGCCAGCACCTTGTCGCTGAAGGCGTTGTAGAGGGCGATGACACCGAGGTAGAGGAACAGCAGGATCAGCTCGGAGGTGAGTCGTGCATCCCACACCCACCAGGTGCCCCACATGGGTTTGCCCCAGGCGGCGCCGGTAAACAGTGCGATGAAGGTGAACACGGCGCCGACCGGCGCGACCGCGGCCACCGTCATGTCCGCCATCCGCAACTGCCACACCAGACCGATGAAAGCAGCCACAGCCATGGTGGAGTAGGCCCCCATGGAGAGGATCGCGGCCGGAACATGGATGTAGATGATCCGGAAGGAGTCGCCCTGCTGATAATCCGCAGGTGCAAAGGCCAGCCCCCAGAGGGTGCCGATGATGAATGCCAGCAGGCTTGTCACGGCAAACCAGGGCAGCAGGGTCCCTGCCAGCTGGTACGCGCGCTCGGGTTTAGCGTAAGGGTGCAACCATTTCCACATAGCTCACAAAACCTTTCTGTTATTAATATCGTGGCGAGGCCTACCATACCCACTGCCGGAAAACATCACATCCCCCGAAAGCAATAAGCAGCCATCCTCTTGATCTATCTCAATTATATTTTTTATAACGGCCCTTCCATGGCCACTTTTTCAGACGCTTTCGTCAATTCACGCTGACTCGCAGCGCCGCCGAGACCGCCAGCGGGGTCAGGGTCAACGCACCGGCCAGCATGGCCCCCAGAATCGCCAGCTGCCCCGAATAGGGCAGCCCCATCCCCGCCGCATCGATGGCGGAGGTGGCAAAAATCAGTACCGGAATATAAAGCGGCAGGATCAGCAGGCTGAGCAGTACGCCCCCCTTGCGCAAACCGACCGTCAGGGCGACGCCGACCGCCCCGAGCAGGCTCAGCACCGGCGTCCCCAACGCCAGGGTGGCGACCACCGCCAGATAAGTGTTCATGTCCAGTGACAGCAGAATGGCGAGCAGCGGGGAGATGAGCAGCAGCGGCAGGCCGGTCAGCAACCAGTGAGCGATCACTTTGGCCAGCGCCAGCAAACCCAGCGGATGGGGCATCAGCATCATCTGCTCCAGCGCACCATCGCCAAAATCGTCGCGAAACAGCCGCTCCAGCGACAGCATGGCCGCCAGCAGGGCGGCCACCCAGATGATGCCAGGGGCGATGCGGGCCAACAGCTTGGGCTCGGGGCCGATCCCTAACGGAAACAAAGTGATGACGATGAGGAAAAACCAGAGCGGGTTGAGGATGTCGGAGCGCTGGCGCAAGGCCATCAACAACTCGCGGTGGATCAGGTGCATTACGGCGCGCAACATCAGAACTACTCCTGCAGCAAGGGCGTGAGAGAGAGGGTCTTCAACCGTCCCTGCATCAGGGTCATGTCCTGATGGGTGGTGAGGATCACCATGCCCCCTCGCTCGGCGTGGGTCAGGAACAGCCGTTCCAACACCTTCACCCCCTGCTTGTCGATGGCGGTGAACGGCTCATCCAGGATCCAGAGCGCCGGCTTGTCGCTGAGCCACAGGCGGGCCAGCGCGACACGGCGCTGCTGGCCGGCAGAGAGCTGACCGGTGGGGTTGTCTTCAAACCCGGCCAGACCGACCTGGGCCAGTACCCGCCACAGATCCACGCAGGTGTCGGCCGCATGATGCAGTTTCTGGTAGAAGGCGAGGTTTTCGAGCGGTGTCAGGGCAGCCTTGACGCCAGGCTGATGACCGAGATAGAGCAGATTGGCGTGATATTCATCGCGACAATTGCGGATATTTTCGCCATTCCAGCACACTTCACCGGCAAATGGTTGGGACAAGCCGGTCAGCAAGCGCAGCAGGCTGGTCTTCCCTACCCCGTTGGGGCCTTCAATTTGCACCAGATCTCCGGGAGCCACCGCAAAGGAGAGATGTTCAAACAGAGTGCGATCTTCACGCACGCAGCTCAGATTGTGAATTTGAAGCAGCATGAGGATGTAATCAGTGAAAAGAAGCGGCCTGCATATTAACACAGTATCGGGAAGCGTCTTTTCAAAGATGCCAATTATCAGCAGGATTTGTGGGGGAGATCCCGCCTTGAAGAGAGGGGAAGAAAATCAGGAAGGCGGATGCCTTCCCGAACATTCATGAGCGGCCTTTTCGCAATGAAATCAACAGTTCAACCTCGGCCTTAGGCAATTCACATTCATTCATGACCTCATCGAGGTCGGCGCCGAGCTCCACCATCTTGGCGGCGCGGCTGTACAGGCGGCGTTCAGGATCCTGCAGGGTCAGCTCCTGCTGGCGATCGTTGATCTGCTGCATGGCCCCTTCGACGGACTGCAGACGCTGGCCCATGCCGATGGCCCCGGTATGCAGCTCCATCATCTGCTTGCGCAGGCTCTCGAGCTGCCCTTGCAGCGTCTCCACCCTGGCCTCGGACTCTCGCTGGCCACGTCGGCTGCCAATCACCCCATACAGGGCCAGCACCAACGCCAGCAAGGACAACCCCAAGGCGGCAATTTCAATCATCAACACATTATCTTCCTATCAGAGGGAACCGATATCTTCCCACTCTTCATCGGAGAGCAGCTTGTTCAGATCGACCAGGATCAACAGCTGACCATCGCGGTTGCTGACGCCCTGAATGAACTTGGCACTCTCTTCGGTACCCACCGCCGGGGCCGCGTCGATCTCGGAGGAGCGCAGATAAACCACCTCGGCCACGCTGTCGACCATGATGCCGATCACCTGCTTCTCCGCCTCGATGATGACGATGCGCGAGTTTTCACTCACATCGCCGGAGGGCAGGCCGAAACGGGAACGGGTATCGATGACGGTGACCACGTTGCCGCGCAGGTTGATGATGCCCAGTACATACTCGGGCGCACCGGGCACAGGAGCGATCTCGGTATAGCGCAGCACCTCCTGCACCTGCATCACGTTGATGCCGTAGGTTTCATTTTCCAGCTGGAAGGTGACCCATTGCAGCACTTCATCTTCGGCCAGATTCTGTGCAATATTGCGCTTTTCTGTCATGTTTTTATTCCTTTTATGAAAACGTCTACTGGTAAAACTAGCAATAAAACAGCCCGAGTGCAGAAGTTATCAGCGACCTTCTATGTTGACCCCGCGCTCCAGCAACAGGAGCAATTCCTTCACGTGCAGCAGAGCACACATCTTCTCCTTGACCATGCCCGCCAGCCAGGGGCGTTTGCCCTCCTGATGGCGCCATTTGACCTGGTCACGATGCAACAACTCCGTTCCCTTCAGATGATGGCAGGCAAGTCCCCAGGGAGATTCACCCAACATGATCAAATACTTGTAATCAGGCACTTCCAGATGCTGGCCGGGCATGACCCACTGCGCCGTGTCCACCACGTTCATCTTCTGTTCGCGGGAAGTCATGATCCCCTTGTACCAGCCTGGCTGACCAAACAGGGTGTTCACTTCTCCCAGTTGATGAATACCGCCAAGCTCGGTCAACGGCACCGCAAAGGTGACACCGGCAACCTCAAAAAACAGCGCCTGAAACTCCTTGCCGGTATCGATATTCTCCCAGGTGGAGGGGGCAACCTCCTCCTGCAGCGCCAATGCAACATCGGTCTCCGTCACCACCAGCGTGGCAGGATCCGCAGCTGCGGGCTCGGGCATCACCTCGGGCCAGACTGGCTCGACGGGCAGCAGGGCATCTTCTGCCTCAATCTGGAGCGGCTCGCTGACGACCTCTTCATGGCTCAGCGCATCGATTTCAAACTGAACCTGACCGACCTGAGCCAGCAATTCACTCAACTGCTCCAGCCGTTGATCCGCTTCCAGATAGGGTTGCACTGCCTTATCGGCAACAGGCTGGGGCTGACGCTGCAACTGGATGACGGGGGCAGAGTCAGACTCGTCAGGCGAATCCAGCAGCAGCGCATCATCCAGCAACAGGGAGTGGAAGTAATCATCCATGGCCCGAACTTGGGTGGTATCTCTCATGATGTCACCTCATGAGCACGCTGACGCTCTTGCGCATCAAGATAGTTGAGCAGGGTCTCATAGGCATAGGTGCCACGGCTGCTCGGCGAATAGATGGAGGGGGGAATGTGAAGCAAACTGGCATCCCGGAACTTGGTATCTATGGGTATGACGGCATTCCATACCGCATTGCCGTGCTGCTCCTTGATGGACTGCAGAGTCATCAGCGAGGCACGGGTTCGCTTGTCAAACATGGTGGGAATGACGGTATAACGGAACTTCTCCCGCTTGGAGCGCTGCATGATTTCAAACGTCTTCATCATCCGCTCCAGCCCTTTGAGCGCCAGAAACTCGGTCTGCACCGGCACCAGGATCCGGTCACACGCCGCCAGCGCATTGACCATCATGACCCCCAAGACGGGCGGGCAGTCGATCAGCACATAATCGTACTGATCCTGAATGCGCAGCAGTGCTCGCTTGAGCACCAGCCCCATCCCTTCCCGATTGCCCATCACCCGATCCAGGGTCGCCAGGGTGATTGATGCGGGCAGCAGGTGAATGTTGTCAAACTTGGTGCGCAGCGTCAGTTTATTGACAAGCTCTGCCGTTGGTTTGACCGCCTGAAACAGCTCATAAAGAGTGCCATCCAGCCGGTCGGAATCAAAATCGAGATAAGAGGTCAGGGAGGCATGAGGGTCGGTGTCAATCAACAGCACCCGCTGACCGCGCTGGGCCAGAATACCGGCCAGCGAGACCACTGTGGTGGTTTTACCGACCCCACCCTTTTGGTTGGCAACCGTCCAAACAATCACTGTATCAATCCTGCCTCGTTGTTATGCGTATGCCACCACCTGGCAGCGTGATCACCTTGACCTCTCCAGCCTCGACCGCCTGTTGCACTGCCGGCACTTGCGTCTCCGTTACAGCCTGTACCGGAGGAGTTGATACCGGAGCAGGTGGCACCCAGGCGAACTTGGAAATAGCGACCACCACCTTGCGATTCTGTAAACGCCCCTGCTCGGTACTGTTGTCCGTGAAGGGAGAAAACTCCCCGTAAGCTTCATAAGCCAACCGCTGCGGCGCTATCCCTTTGGCGATGAGCGCCGTGAGTACGGCTTCCGCCCTTGCCGCAGACAACGTCCAGTTGGAACGAAAAATTTCATTATTTATCTGCTGGTTATCGGTATAACCGCGCACTCTTACATAGTTATCGACCTGCTTTAGAATACTTGAAAGAGTATTTAGCACGGGATCGGCATTGGTACTCATGAAGGCGCTGCCGCTGCCGAACAACAAACCTGAGCTCAACTCGACCGTCAACCAGTTATCATTAAGCGTCAACTTGACTACCCCGGCATCGACCAGAGAACCCATGCTCTCCTGCAATTGCGTATCGATCTTCGCAAGAGTCATACCATCTTGCGCGATGGGAACACCTGAGATGGGAGCCAAAGAGGGTGAGCGGGCTGTGGCGCTCTCCAGAACCGAGGAGGCGGCAGATACCTCGTTGTTCAACAACGACTTTCCCTGCCCTTCCAGCAAACCGTCGCTGCGTGGCTGCATGACGTTGAATGCCTGGGTCATACCATCGATGACCGCGCGATACTTGTCCTTGTTGACCAGCGCCACCGAATAGAGCACCACGAACAGGGCGAAGATCAGCGTCATATAATCGGCGTAGGAAACCAGCCAGCGGTCGAGATGTTCCCGACCTTGCAGATGCAAACGGTAGCGCTTGCGCATGGCTATTCTCCCTTCAGATAAGCCTTCAACCGCCGTTCAACCTGAGGACCATTTTCGCCGTGGGCGATTGCCATCAAGCCTTCCAGCGTCATCTCCTGAAACAGGGCGTAATGATAGTGAAAAGCCCGCAACCGGTTGGCAATCGGCAGGTATAACAGGTTGGCAAAGCCAACCCCGTAAATAGTGGCGACAAACGCAACGGCGATACCGGCCCCCAGCGAGGCAGGTTCTTCCAGATGAAACATGGCCTGGATCAGTCCAATCACGGCACCGATGATACCTATGGTCGGACTGTAACCCCCCATGGCCTCAAAGACTCTGGCAGAGTGTTCGTTTCGCTCCTGCTCGATGTCGATATCCGCTTCGAGCAACATGCGAATATCATCTATCGACACCCCGTCCACTATCATGGTGAGCCCCTGCCGGGTAAATTCGTCGCTCTCCTGATCAGCCTGGTTCTCCAGCGCCAGCAACCCCTGCTGACGTGCAAACACGGCCCAGGCTTGCAGTCGTTCAGCTTGTGCGACCAGATCCCAGGCGGGAGGTAACAGCATCCAACGGGTCTGTCTTATCGCTTCCAGTAGAAACTTGCGTGGCGTCTGCAAAATGACAGCCCCCCAGGTTCCTCCTACAACGATGACGAAAGCAGGCCCATCAAGCAGGGTGAGCAGGTTGCCGCCATGCCATAACTGGGCAATGGCGATGGCTCCCAGTGCCAGGATCAGGCCGAACATGCCCATCGTTAGCGGCCCAGCTCAACCAGGATTCGTTGTGCAACCCGATCAAGCGGCAGTGATTCCGTGGCGATGCCGGCTTTGGCAACCGCTTGCGGCATGCCATATACCACGCAGGAGGCTTCATCCTGTGCCCAGATGGTAGAGCCCTGCTCCTTGAGCAGACGCGCACCATCCCGACCATCCGCCCCCATCCCGGTCAACACGATGGCGAGCACCTTGTCGGCATAGGTTTTGGCGGCAGAGGCAAAGGTGATGTCCACACAAGGCTTGTAATTCACCTTGTCATTGCCATCGACAATCCGGATACGGGCACCCGCACCACGCCCTTCCAGCAGCATCTGCTTGCCGCCCGGAGCCAGGTAGGCATGACCAGGTTTGAGCACATCGCCATCTTCCGCTTCCTTGACCCCGATCTGGCACAGACCGTTGAGGCGAGCGGCAAACGCAGCGGTAAAGGTTGCCGGCATATGCTGGATCAACAAGATGGGATGAGGGAAATCACCGGGTAATTTGGTCAACACGTTCTGCAGCGCAACCGGGCCACCCGTCGAGGTACCGATGGCCACCAGCTGATAACTCTTGCCACTGCGTTTGAAGGCTGCCGCAGGCATGGCTCGCGGCGGCTCGGTCTGACGCTCTGCTGGCCGGGCGATTGAGCTGCCCAGCGGGGAACGAGCGGCGGGCTCAGGTGCTTTGGGACGAGCAGGTGCCGCCATCAAGAAACGCTTGCGAGAAATCTCCTTGACTCGCTGCTGCAACAAGCGAACGGCCTCATCCTTGTCACGGGCGATATCTTCAAATTTCTTGGGCAGGAAATCGAGCGCCCCGGCATCCAGCGCATCCAGCGTCGCCTTGGCCCCTTCATGAGTCAAAGAGGAGAACATCAGGATCGGAGTCGGACACTTGGCCATGATCTCGCGTACGGCACTGATGCCATCCATCACGGGCATCTCGATGTCCATGGTGATCACATCCGGGCGCAGCTGGATCGCCTTGTCCACGGCTTCGCGTCCATTTTGAGCCGTATCGATCACCGTCAGCATGGGATCCTGAGTGATGATCTCGCTGACCCGACGACGGAAGAAGCTCGAATCGTCGACAACTAATACCTTGACTGCCATTGTTATTTTTCTAACTCCTTGGGCCTGGGCTATCAATGTCTACGGGCATACGCCTTGAGCAGACTCGGCACATCCAGAATGAGTGCAATACCACCATCGCTGGTGATGGTGGCTCCCGCCATGCCTGGGGTACCTTGCAACAGGCTGTCCAGCGGCTTGATCACCACTTCTTCCTGGCCAATCAGGTTATCCACGACAAAACCGATCTGCTGCGTGCCAATCTGCACGATGACCACATGACCCGTATCCTGCCGTGACTTCTTGTGCTTGCCCCTGACCAGCCAGTTGTACAGATAGAAGAGCGGGATGGCTTTTTCGCGCACTATGATGGTGAGCTGCCCATCCACCATGTTGGCCTTCTTGAGATCCAGATGGAAAATCTCGTTCACACAGCCCAGCGGCAGCGCGAAGGTCTGCTCACCCACCTCCACCATCAGGGTCGGCAGAATGGCCAAAGTCAGCGGCACCTTGATTTCAAGACGGGTGCCCTTGCCCCAGGTCGAATCGATATGCACCGAGCCATTGAGGCTGACGATACTGGTCTTCACCACGTCCATCCCGACACCACGGCCGGAGATATCCGAGATCTCGGACTTGGTAGAAAAACCGGGGGCGAAGATCAGGTTGTAGGCATCGTTGTCACTCATTCGCGCCGCCGTATCGGCATCCAGCACACCACGGCTGATGGCGATGGACTTGAGCTTCTCGGGGTCCATACCGGCACCATCATCTTCGATGCACAGCAAGATATGATCGCCCTGCTGGGAAGCGCTCAGGGTAATGGTACCCTGCCGTGGTTTGCCAGCTTTCTCGCGGACATCCGGCATTTCAACCCCATGGTCACAGGAGTTGCGCACCAGGTGAACCAGCGGGTCAGCCAGCGCTTCAACCAGGTTCTTGTCCAGATCCGTCTCTTCCCCGACCATCACCAGCTCGATTTCTTTCTTGAGGGTACGAGCCAGATCACGAACGACGCGCGGGAAGCGACCAAACACTTTCTTGATGGGCTGCATGCGGGTTTTCATCACCGCACCTTGCAGGTCTGCCGTCACCACATCCAGGTTGGCAACCGCTTTTGACATGTCTTCATCGTTGCTGGCAATACCAAGGCTGACCAGACGGTTACGCACCAATACCAGCTCACCCACCATGTTCATGATGACGTCCAGCGTCTTGGTATCCACCCGTACGGTGGTATCGCTTTGTACTGCGTTGTCTGCAGGAGCGGGGGCCGGTTGCTTGGCTGGCGCAGGGGCTGGTGCCGCTTTTGCCGGTGCCGCAGCCGGTTTGGCTGCGACCGGTGCCGGGGCTGGCTTGGCTGCCGGAGTTGGCGTGGCGGCCGCGGGTGCTACCGCTGCCTGTACAGGCGCGGCTGGCGGCGGCGTAATACTGGTTTGCGGCCCCTGGCCACGACCGTGCAGTTCATCCAGCAGACGCTCGAATTCATCGTCATCGATCAGTTCATCGACTTCTTTTTGTACTGATTTCAATGGATTGCTTTCAGGGGCACCACCATGTTGGCCCTGACCATGCAACTGATCAAGCAGGGCCTCGAACTCATCATCGGTAATATCTCCGGAGCTTGCCACCACCGGGCTGGTGGCAGCAGTCGGTGCGCCTCCCACCCCATGCAGTTCATCGAGCAGGCGTTCGAATTCATCGGCGGAGATCTCATCGATGGATCCCCCACCACTGACGACGGAAGAAGCGGGGACGGGATCGGCGACAGGTTCCGGGATGGCAGCGGCCACCTCGACTACCTCTTCAACGGCAGGAGCCATCTCTTCGGACGCTACATTGCCACCCGCAGAAGCGGTCAACAGCTGCTCTTCCCCTTCAGGCTTGCAGAGCTCATGCAGGTCGTGCAGGATTTCAGCGGAAGCCGGGCTTGGCGGTTCCCGATTCTGCACCTGGGCAAACATCACATTGATGGCATCCAGCGCCTGCAAAATGACATCCATCAACTCGGCGGTAACGGTCCGCTTGCCATTGCGCAAGATATCGAACACGTTTTCAGCACCGTGACAAACATCCACCAGCTCGGTCAGCGAGAGAAAGCCGGCACCGCCTTTGACGGTATGGAAGCCGCGAAATATGGCATTCAACAGATTCTTGTCATCGGGTCGCTTTTCCAAGTCGACCAGTTGTTCAGACAACTGTTCCAATATTTCGGATGCTTCGACCAAAAAGTCTTGCAGTATGTCTTCATCAACTTCGAAGGCCATGCGTCACTCCATTAAAATCCCAGGCTAGACAGCAGATCGTCCACATCATCCTGACCATTGACCACATCGGAACGAGTCTCAGGGTTCATGATGGGGCCTTCAGCTTCAATCCCGCCTACAGGAAGGCTGCGAGAAGAATGCTCAGCAGATGCCTCACCAAACATAGTCAGCATTTCTATTAATTTAGTTTCAACTTCCTGAACCAACTTGATGACCTTGCGGATCATCTGGCCGGTCAAATCCTGAAAATCTTGCGCCATCAGGATTTCTGTCAGCAGTTGCCGTAATTTATCGGCATCAGATTCAGAAGCCTTAATGAAATCATCCAGTTGGTGACATAAAGACTTGAACTGCCCAACACTCATATCTCTGCTCATCAGGGCATTCCAGTTGGGCAGAACAAGCTGAATATTGTCATTTAGTCGATCGGCAATCGGTAGACTGGCTTCCACTGCATCCATGGTGCGATTGGCAGCCTTGTCCGTCATGTCGATGACATAACTGAGCCGCTCCCGCGCATCGGGGATTTCATGGGTGGCCAGATCGGGGATCCGGGGATCTAGCCGAAAATCTTGTAGGGAATCATGCAGTTGTCGGGTCAACTGACCCACTTTGTCAAACAGGGCCGCCGCATTGGGAGCACACGCATCGGCGATGAGAGTATCGGCCTGTTCAAATTCACCTTGCTCAAGATGGGCAACAAGCATCCTTGCCTGATCGAGCGAAATCATTGCACTCGTTTTGGCCTTCATCCCTGCTGCTCCTTAGCCGATTCGTTCAAAGATTTTGTCGAGTTTCTCTTTGAGCGTTGCAGCAGTGAAAGGCTTGACGATATAGCCATTGACGCCGGCCTGGGCAGCTTCAATGATCTGCTCGCGTTTCGCTTCGGCTGTCACCATCAGCACCGGCAGGTGTTTGAGTTTGTCATCGACGCGAATAGCCTTGAGCAGGTCGATGCCTTGCATGCCCGGCATGTTCCAGTCGGTCACGACAAATTGAAAATCACCGTTTTTCAACATTGGCAAGGCCGTGTTGCCATCGTCTGCTTCGTGGGTGTTGTTGAATCCCAAGTCACGCAGCAAGTTCTTGATAATCCGGCGCATCGTTGAAAAATCGTCAACAATGAGGATTTTCATGTTCTTGTCCAAAATTCCCTCCTAAATAGCCGCCAGAGCGGCTCACTTACATGATGCAGATCGCAGGTTTTGTTTTGCGGATTATGCCTTAGAGTTTTGTTTCAGTGTAGCCAGTACAAACACTTATACATGCCAATCTCTTAAACGCGCGCGTAATCTGTGCATCGCCTGACTGTGTATCTGGCTCACGCGAGACTCGCTGACGTTCAATACCTCGCCTATTTCACGCAAGTTCAGTTCTTCATCGTAGTAAAGGGAGAGCACCAGCGCTTCCCGCTCCGGCAGGCGGCCGATGTGTTCGGCCAGCGCCCCTTGAAAACGCTCGGCGGCCAGTTCATCAAACCCGTTGCTGCCCGGCTCGTCATCGGGGTGGCCAATGACATCCTCGCTGACGCCAAGATCTTCGATGCCGATGATCTTGCCGCAGGAGACATCCTGCAGCATGGCGTGATACTCACCAAGGCTGACCCCCATCTGGGCGGCTACCTCGCTATCGCGAGCATCACGGCCATGGGCTTGTTCAACATTTTCGATGGCTTCGGCGATGGTGCGGCTGTTGCGGTGTACCGAACGCGGCACCCAGTCACCCCGCCGGATCTCGTCGAGCATGGAACCGCGGATTCGGATCCCGGCGTAGGTTTCAAAGCTCGCCCCCTTGCTGCCGTCAAAATTGCGGGAGGCTTCGAGCAATCCAATCATACCTGCCTGGATCAGGTCATCCAGCAAGACACTGCTTGGCAGGCGAGCCAACAAATGCTGGGCGATCCGTTTCACCAGCGGAGCATGACGCTCGACCAGCACATAGGAATCCTGATGACGCAAGTACGCTTGGGCTTTATTCACGGGAACCTTCCTGTGCTATGACCGGCTTTTGCAGCAAATTTTCCAGGAAAAATTCGAGATGACCGCCGGGTTGGTTAGGAATGGGCCAGCTTGCCGCCTTGTTGGCCAGCGCTCTGAACGCCAGCGCGGCCGGGGACTTGGGGAAGGCTTCGACAATCAGCTTCTGCTTGCGCACGGCGGCTCGCAGATTGGTGTCGTAGGGGACGCAGGCAACCAGCTCCAGCGAGGTATCCAGGAAACGGTCGGTGACCCGGGTCAGCTTGGCGTAGAGTTCCTGCCCTTCGCGCAAGGAACGAACCATGTTGGCCACCACCTTGAAGCGGAAGACGCCGTGCTCCTTGGAGAGGATCTTGATGAGGGCGTAGGCATCCGTGATGGAGGTCGGTTCATCGCACACCACCACCATGATGTCCTGGGCCGCACGGGTGAAGCTCAGCACCATGTCGGAGATGCCGGCCGCCGTATCCACCAGCAGGATGTCAACCTGGGTCTTCATCTCGCTGAAAGCGCGGATAAGCTCGGCGTGTTGCACCGGCGAGAGCTCGACCATGGACTGGGTACCCGAGGTGGCCGGCACTATCATCATGCCGTAAGGCCCCTCGACGATGATGTCGTCGATGGTGCATTCGCCGGCCAGCACGTGGGACAGGTTACGATGCACCCGCAGTCCCAGCATGACGTCCACGTTGGCCAGGCCAAGGTCGGCGTCCAGTACCATCACCCGTTTGCCCTGGGCGGCCATGGCTCCCGCCACGTTCAGGGTCACGTTGGTCTTGCCGACGCCACCCTTGCCACCAGACACGGCGATCACTTTTACTCGATTGTTTTGACGCATTTTGCGCAGACCACTCGCCTGATCCATATACATGTTACTCATAAAACTCCGAATCTTCGGCCTCGCCAAAGCCTGTGCCCCAGAAATAGGGTTCTTCTGTTTCCCGCTCCAGCGAGCCCATGGCAGCTCCGACGAGCTGTGCCGCATTGGCGACCTGAATATCTTCCGGAACCCTTTGTCCATCAGTGATATAGCTGATGGGCAATGCATTCTGGATACACACGTTAATCACTTCGCCCAGATTCAGACTCTCATCCAATTTGGTAAGTATGCAGCCGCTCAATGGAATACGCCGGAAATGGTCCACCGCTTCCTGCATCACCCGACGCTGGGAAGTGGCTGACATCACCAGGTAGCTGCGGATGCGTACCTTGGCATTCTTGACCAGGGTATCGAGCTGCTCGGTCAGCCGGATATCCCGCTGCCCTACCCCGGCGGTATCGATGAGCACCAGCCGACGGTGACGGAACTGATAGAGCGCATTGGCCAGCTCCTCGGCATCCCGCACCTGCCGCACCGGGCAGCCCATGATGCGACCATAGGTCTGCAGCTGTTCATGGGCACCGATCCGATAGTTGTCGGTAGTGATGAGCGCCACCTGCTCGGCGCCATACTTCATGGCAAACCGCGCCGCCAGCTTGGCGATGGTGGTGGTCTTGCCCACCCCGGTCGGCCCGAGCAGGGCAACCGCCCCACCCTGCCGCAGAATTTCGTCTTCACTGATCTTGAGCTGGGCCGTCAACACCTCGGCCAACTGGGCCATAGCTTGATGAATGGACATATCCTCGGGGATAAGGCCGGCCAACTGATCGGCAAAGGCATCGTCAAACCCTATCTTCTTGAGCTCCTTGATGAGCAGGGCACGCATCGGCTCGCGACGCTCCACCTCCTGCCACATCAGACCGGAGATCTGGTGCTCCAGCAGCTTGCGGATGCTGGCCATCTCCTTGCGCATCCCCTCCATCTCCTGATCCCGCTGGGGGGATTGGGGAGCACGGCCGGGCGCGGCGGCTCTCGCCTTCGGTTTGGCGGGCTCGGGAGCTGCTCCCCATTGTCCCTGTTCGGCCAGAGTGCGGGGCGCCCCGCTGGCAGCGGCCGATTGGGCGCCGCTCTGGCCCGCCTGACCGTTCTGGGCCGGGTTCAGCTTCTGCTGGCGGGCCAGCAGGGCGGCCAGGGTGTCGGCATAATGTTCGTTCTGCTCCTGGGCCGGACTCGGTGCAGGGCGGGTCATCTGCCGTCCGGCAGACGAGATATTGACGCTCTCATCGTTCAACTGACGGCGAACCGGCGCATCTTTGGGTCCCGGAACCTGGGATTGATAATCGACAGCGGCGACTATCTCCACCCCACCGGTGACCTTCTTGTTGGACATGATGACGGCATCAGGCCCGAGAGTCTCCTTGACCTCGGCCAGAGCCGTTCGCATGTCCTTGGCAAAAAACCGCTTAATCTTCACCCGTCATCTCCGCTAACTAGTTCTGCCCTACCGCACTGACGATGCGGATTTGCTTGTCATCAGGCACTTCCTGATAAGACAGAACGCGCAATCCAGGAATGGCATTCTTGACAAATTTCGCCAGGGTATTGCGCAGTATCCCTGATGTCAGAAGCACGGCCGGTTGGCCTTCCAGTTCTTGTCGTTGAGTGGCTTCCACCAGCGAGCGTTGCATCCGCTCCGCCAGACCCGGCTCGATGCCGGCGCCATCACCCCCCCCTGCCTGCAGGGATTGATGCAATATACGTTCCAATTCCGGTGCCAAGGTGATCACCGGCAGTTCGGGATCCGGGCCGGCAATCTCCTGCACGATCAGCCGGCGCAAGGCGATACGGCAGGCCGCCGTCAGTACTTCCGGATCCTGGCTGCGCGGGGCATATTCCACCAGGGTCTGCAGGATAGTGCGCATATCGCGGATTGGCACGCCTTCATTAAGCAAATTCTGCAATACCTTCACCAGGTTACCCATGGTGATGACCTCAGGAACCAACCCTTCCACCAGCTTGTTCTGGTGCTTCCCAATCATGTCGAGCAACTGTTGTACTTCATCATGGCCCAGCAACAGGGCGGCATGATTGGAGAGGATCTGGCTGAGGTGAGTGGCGACCACGGTCGCGGTATCCACCACTGTGTAGCCAAGGGTCTGCGCCTGGGAGACCTGCTCCTTGGCAACCCACACCGCCTCCAGTCCGAAAGCGGGATCCCGCGTCGCAACCCCCTGGATCTGGCCAAACACCTGGCCAGGATTGATGGCCATTTCCTTATCATGGTAAACATTGGCCTCGCCGGTACTGACTCCCATCAAGGTGATGCGATATTGGTTCGGGGCGAGATCTAGGTTGTCGCGGATATGCACCGCAGGCACCAGAAAACCCAGCTCCTGGGAGAGCTTCTTGCGCACCCCCTTGATCCGGTTGAGCAGCTCGCCGCCCTGGTTGCGATCCACCAGCGGGATGAGTTGATAACCCACCTCCAGCCCGATGATGTCCACCGGCATCACGTCGTCCCAGCTCAGGTCTTTCTGCTCGTGGGTCTGCTCCGTGCTCGCCGGCATCAGCTCGCCCTTGGCCGCCTTGGCCGCCAGCTGTTTCTCGCGGCGCAGCAGCCACCAGGCACCGGCAGCGGCGATGGCCCCCAGACTGAGGAACGCCAGATGGGGCATGCCGGGTACGCTGCCCATCATCAGCAGGATACCGGCCGAAATGATCAGGGCTTTGGGATTGTCGAACAACTGGCCCAGCACCGCGGTGCCCATGTCCTGATCCGTGTTCTGGCGGGTCACTATGATGGCGGCGGCGATGGAGAGCAGCAGCGACGGGATCTGGGCCACCAGACCGTCACCGATGGCGAGCAGGGTATAGATCTGGGCCGCTTCGCTGAAGGTGAGCTGGTGCTGCACCATGCCGATGATGAAGCCGCCCAGGATGTTGATGAACAGGATCATGATCCCCGCCACCGCATCCCCTTTCACGAATTTCGAGGCACCGTCCATGGAGCCGTAGAAGTCGGCTTCCTGGGTCACGTCCTGGCGGCGCTTCTTGGCCTCTTCCTGATTGATGAGGCCGGCGTTCAAGTCCGCATCGATGGCCATCTGTTTGCCGGGCATGGCATCCAAAGTGAAGCGGGCGCTAACTTCTGAGATCCGGCCCGCACCCTTGGTGACCACCACGAAGTTGATGATCATCAGGATCATGAAAACGATGATGCCGACCGTGTAGTTGCCGCCGATCACCACGTTGCCGAAGGCTTCGATCACGTGGCCGGCCGCCGCACTGCCGTTGTGCCCTTCCAGCAACACCACCCGGGTAGAGGCGACGTTGAGCGCCAGCCGCAGCAGGGTCGCTATCAGCAGCACGGTCGGGAAGGCGGCAAATTCGAGCGGACGGCGGGTGTAGACGGCCACCAGCAGCACCACGATGGAGAGCGCGATGTTGAAAGAAAACAGGATATCCAGCATCAGCGGCGGAATGGGCAGCACCACCATGCCAAGAGAGGCCAGCACCAGCAGCGGCGTCCCCAGGCCCTTGGTCAACAGCCACTTGTACTCTTTGATTCGGCCCAATGATGCCTGGAGTTTCATCGTTTTTCTCAATCTCAAACCGCTGATGCCAGATTAAAGCAAACATCAAGCCAACAATACAACACATTGAAATACAATGATTTTATTTTGACTGTGTCAGAAGTTTGTCATTTGCGGAATTCGGTTGGAATGGGCAGATCTTTGGCCAGCGGATTGGGGCGGCGACCACGGCCACGACGGAACTTCTTGAGCTGATAGACATAGGCCAGCACCTGGGCCACGGCGGCAAACAGCCCTTCCGGGATCTCGTGACCAATCTCGGTAGCGTGGTAGATGGCGCGGGTCAACGCCGGGGACGGCATCACCGGGATCTCGTACTCCCTGGCTATCTCTCTGATCTTCATCGCGATTTCATCGGTACCCTTGGCCACTACCTTGGGTGCGCTGCCCGGCTTGGCGGTATCGTACTTGAGCGCCACCGAGTAGTGCGTCGGGTTGGTGATCACCACGTCTGCCTTGGGCACATCCCCCATCATGCGGCGCATCGCCATCTCCATCTGCAAGCGGCGGATCCGCCCCTTCACCTCGGGTTTGCCTTCGCTGTCCTTGAACTCGTCCTTGACCTCCTGCTTGGTCATCTTGAGCTGGCGCATGTGGTTCCACTGCTGGAACGGCACGTCGATGGCCACGATGGGAATGAGGGCGCAGCAGAGGATGATCAGCATCCACAGCAGCAGATCCAGCGCGTCTATGATACCGCCCGGGTAGCCCTCGAGGGAGAGATTGAGCAGATGGTTGAACTGGCTGGAGAGCATCCACCAGGCGAACAGGGAGATGAACACTACCTTGGCGATGGACTTGACCAGCTCGACCAGGGATTGCACCCCGAACATCCGCTTGATGCCGTTGAGCGGGCTCAGCTTGCTCCACTTGGGCAGCATGGCCTCGGAGGAGAAGTTCATCCCCCCCATCAGGATATTGCCGACGAAGGCGGCGATGGCCACCAGCATGAACAGCAGACCGAGGGGCTGCAGCAGCTCCCGCAGCAGGGCCGGCAGCATGGTCATCATAGCATTGGGATCGAACGCCTGCTCCCGATCCAAGGTAAAGCCCATGGTGAGCACCTTGACCATGGCACCGGCCAGGCTCTCCTTGACCATCAGCAGGCCAAACACGGCCGCCAGCAGGACGCTGGCGGTACCCAGCTCCTTGGATCGTGCAATCTGCCCTTTATCACGGGCTTGTTGCAGTCGTTTGCCCGTGGGTTGTTCGGTACGTTCCTGATCGGTATCAGCCATGCTGACCCCCGCACAGGTCGAGGCAATCAGGCATCCAACCCGCCTGAGCGCCGTTGTTCAGCAGCACGAAGCCAACAGAGCAAACCCAGGTGGTCCACCCCGCGCAATGGAGCCCCCAACCTGCCGCCGGCATCTTACTGCCCCCCCAGGCACTGGGTGCCGATGAGGGTGCAGCTGGTCTCCTGCACCCGCTCCCACATGCTGTCGAAATGGCCGAGGAAGCCACCGATGGTGAGCCAGAGGATCAGCAGGCCCGACATCATGCTGACCGCAAAGCCGATGCTGAAGATGTTGAGCTGGGGTGCGGCACGGGTCATGACGCCGAAGGCAAAGTTGATCAGCAGCAGGGCGACGATGGCGGAGAGCGCCATCACCAGCGAGGCCTGATACATGACCCCGAGAAAACCGATCAGATCGCGAATGGAGGGCAGGCTGAGGCCGCTGTCCGACACCGGCAGGGTATCAAAGCTCAGCACCACCATGCGCAGCATGATGAGATGACCATCCACCGCCAGAAACACCAGGGTCGCCAGCATCAGGTAGAACTGACCCACCACCGGCGCCGACTGGCCGTTCATGGGGTCCACCAGAGTGGCGAAACCCAGACTGGTCTGCATGGCGATGATCTGGCCGGCCATCACGAAGCTCTCCATCAGGAACTGGGTCATGAGACCGAGCGCGACCCCGATGAGCAACTGCTGGCCCAGCACCAGAAAACTGCCGACCGAAAACAGCTCGATCTTGGGCATGGGGGGAAGCAAAGGGGCAATCATCAGGGTCAGCGCCAGCGCCAGGCTGATGCGCACGCGAGCCGGTGTCAGCCGGCTGCCAAACACCGCCATCACCATCAGCAGCCCGCTCACCCGCGCCAACGGCCAGACGATGGAAGACAACCACTCCATGATGAGAGCGGTTGTGTAGGTCATCCCGGCACCTTGCAGGCCATCGAGGCCGGCAACGGGCGCAGAAGGGCGCTCTGCTCGAGCTGACCCCTCATCCCACCACCTCCGGAATTTGGCTCACCATCAGCAGGAAGAAGTCCATCAGACTCTGCAAGCCCCAGTGCGCCCCCGCCCCCAGTGCAAACAGGGTGACGATGAGGCGGGGTAGAAAGCTCAAGGTCTGTTCGTTGATGGAGGTGGCCGCCTGGAAGATGGCCACCAGCAAGCCGACGCAGAGGCTCGGCAGGATCACGGCACACACCATGATGGTGACCAGCCAGAGCGCCTCGCGAAACACGTCGATAAAGGTTTCAGGACTCATGCCGTTCGCTCCTTGCGTTGCTCGCCCTTAACCACCGGCGCCCAGCCCGAAGCTGTTGGCCAGGGATCCCAGGATCAGGTTCCAGCCATCCACCATGACGAACAACATCAGCTTGAATGGCAGGGAGACCAGCATCGGCGACAGCATCATCATCCCCATCGCCATCAGGATACTGGCCACCACCAGGTCTATCACCAGGAACGGCAGAAACAGCATGAAGCCTATCTGGAACGCGGTCTTGAGCTCGCTGGTGACAAACGCCGGGATCAGCACCCGCAGCGGCACGTCGGCGGGCTTGTCCACCTGCACGTTCGCTATCTCCATGAAGGTGTTGAGATCCTTGATCCGGGTCTGGGCCAGCATGAACTGGTGGATGGGCAGCTCGGCCTTCTCCAGCGCCTCCTTGGCCTGGATGGTCTCGGCCAGATAGGGTTGCAGCGCCTCGTTGTTGATGCGATCCAGCACCGGCGACATGATGAAGAACGACATGAACAGGGCGATGCCGATCAACACCTGGTTGGAGGGGCTCTGCTGCAGGCCGATGGCCTGGCGCAGAATGCCGAGCACTATGATGATGCGGGTAAACGAGGTCATCATGATGACCATGGCCGGCAGGAAGGAGAGCGCCGTCATCAGCGCCAGCACCTGCAGGGTCAGGCTGTATTCCTGACTGCCGTCCGCCATGGTCTTGATGGTGACGGCCGACATGCCGTCCTGGGCCAGCGCCAGCGGCGAGCAGAGGATCAGGAGGGATAACAGGCCGACCAGCAGCCCACCGTGCGGCCGTGAGCCGTTAGCTTTTTTCATGCTTGCCCATCAATTTGCCAAGCTGCTGGGAGAACGCCTGGGGCTGGCTCTCGTCCAGCGGCTCTTCCAGGCGATAGAGAAAGTTGACCTGCTGCGGCGTCACCCCGAGCAACAGCTGCTGCTCACCCACCTTGACCACCAGCAGCTTCTCCTTGTAACCCACCGGCAGGCTGGCGATGACCCGCATCTGGCCGCCCCCCATGGCGGTGGCAATCTTGCTCTTCTTGAGCAGGAAACCGAGCACCAGGATGAGGCCGATCACCATCAGGCTGGAGAGCAGCCAGGAGGTGAGGCTGGGCGGATTGGCGCCCGCACCGGGTTCGGCCAGTGCGGGGAGGGACAACAGCAGTAACGGGAACGCGCGGATCATTTGAGTTTCTTGATCCTTTCAATCTGACTGATGACGTCGGCCAACACAGAAGGGATGCCGAACTTCTTGGTCAGCATCCGGGCCCCCTCAAACGGTGACACTATGAGTCTGGTCATTTGAGCTTCTTGATCCTTTCGATTTGGCTGATGACGTCAGTCAGCCGGATGCCGAACTTGTCGTTCACCACCACCACCTCGCCGTGGGCGATCAAGGTACCGTTGACCAGTACGTCGAGCGGCTCGCCCGCCACCCGATCCAGCTCCACCACCGATCCCTGGTTGAGCTGCAGCAGGTTGCGGATGCTGATCTGGCTGCGGCCCACTTCCATGGCGATGGTCACCGGAATATCCAGAATGGTATCCAGCTTGCGCCGCTCCTCGGCACTGATGGGGGCATCATCCTTGAGCTCTTCGAGGGGAGCGGGCTTGGCTTCGGCAGTCACCTGCTCTTCCAGCGCGGCTGCCCAGGCGTCCGCCATCAGATCCTCTTCATCAGTTCCGCTCATCTTGAATTCCTTATGCTGCTTTCTTGACGGCCTGCCAACGCAGATCGCCGTTTATCGTTGTTGATCTTCGATGCTGCGCTCGAGCTCTTCCAGCTCGGCCTCACCATCGATGCGTACACCGCCCCGGGTCACCAGATGCATCTCGGTCTTGACCCCTTCCGGGCGCTTGAGTTTGTCGGTGATCTTGAGCGCCACATTGTCCTTGGTCCGCCCCATCTTGGCATGGAAGGTGGGCAAGTCCTCCACGAACACCAGCAGGTTCTCCGGCATCTCCACCGGGATGATGTCGCCGGGTTGCAGCTCCATCAGCTCGCGCAGAGTGAGCTCGGTCTCCAGCAACTTGGCCCGCAGCTCCACCTTGACGTCCATGATCTCGTCGCGCAGCGCCTTGCTCCAGCGCACGTCGGTGTCGCCCTTGTCGCTCTGCACGCCGGCATCCAGCAGCTCGCGGATGGGCTCCAGCATGGAGTAAGGCATGGCCACGTGAAAGTCACCGCCACCACCATCCAGCTCGATGTGGAACGAGCTGACCACGATCACCTCGGTGGGGCTGACGATGTTGGCCATAGCCGGGTTCACCTCGGAGTCGAGGTACTCGAAGCCCACGTCCATCACCGGCGCCCAGGCGTCCTTGTAATCCTCGAACACCAGCTTGAGCAGCATCTGGATGATGCGCCGCTCGGTGGGAGTGAACTCACGCCCCTCGATCTTGGCATGGTAGCGACCGTCGCCACCGAAGAAGTTCTCCACCAGGATGAAGACCAGCCGTGCCTCCATGGTGATGAGCGCGGTCCCCTTGAGCGGGCGGAAGCGCACCATGTTCAGGCTGGTCGGCACGAACAGGGTGTGCACGTACTCGCCGAACTTGAGCATCTGCACGCCATTGATGGAAACCTCGGCGGTGCGGCGCATCATGTTGAACAGGCTGATCCGCATGTGACGGGCGAAACGCTCGTTCACCAGCTCCAGGGTCGGCATGCGACCACGGACGATGCGGTCCTGGGAGGAGAAGTCGAACTGGGCGACGCCGGGATCCCCCGCCGCGCCTATCTCTTCCTCTTCGACATCATCGACCCCGTGCAAGAGGGCATCAATTTCGTCCTGACTTAACAGATCGCTCACGCTTCACCCTTATTGCATGACAAAGCCGGTAAACAGCACTTGTTCGATAACGGGGGAAGAGACCAGGTCATTGAGCACCCGACGGCACTCTTCCAGTGAATCTTTGCGCAGCTTCTCCTTGCCCTCGAAGGTCATCAGCTGCTCGCTGGTGGCCGCACTGAAGACCCGCAACAGGGTGCCTTCGATGAGGGGGATATTCTGCTTGGCCAGCGTCTCGTCGGCGGTGCCGCGCACCATCAGCTGGATCTTGATCTGCACCAGCCGGTCGCGCTGACCACCGGAGACGTTGAACACGAAGGGGCGCGGCATGCCCACGTAGAGCGAAGGCTGGGGTGCCGCCTCCTTGGGCTTGGCATCTTTGCCCTCCCCTGCGGCCTCGGCCGCCGGTTTGTCGCCGCCGGACAGCATGAACCAGGCGCCGGCCCCACCGCCACCCAGCACAATCACGGCCAGGGCGATAATCATGATCAGCTTCTTTTTCTTGCCTGCCGCCGGGTCTTTCAGCGTCAGTTCGTTATCGTCTGCCATCCCTTGTCCACCCTAGTCTCAAACTTGTTCGATATCATAAACTTACTCGGGCTGGCATCAAGCATAGAAATCAATTCCACTGTCGTTTGTCGATTCCGTCGACAAACGCATGCCGGCGCCCGTGACCTCTGCCTCAGTTTGGCCTGTTTCGGCAAAAGATCCGCTGCCTTTTTGGCCTTGCTGGCCCTGACCGGCAAACGCCGACTGGCCCTGTGACTGCTGCTGCGGCTGTTGTTGCACCAGGGTCTGGCCCAGCTGGATGCCCTGCCCTGCCAGCATATCACGCAGCCTGGGCATGGCCTGCTCCAGCATTTCCCGGGTCTGGCCGTGCTGCACCACGAAATGGACGTTGGCCTGGCTGTCTGCCCCCATCTGGATCTGGATCTTCATCTTGCCAAGGCCGAGGGGATCGAGCTGGATCTCCGCCTGCTGCAGCTTGTCCGCCAGCATCAGATTGACCTTCTGATGCAACTGGGCCGGCGCCTCCGGATCGGCCAGCTTGAGATGGGGCAGGTTGGCGGGCTCGCGCCGCACGGCCGCTTCGGTGGCCGCCGGCCGGTTGTCATGACCCACCGCCTGGGGCTGGCTGTTCTGCTGGACCTGCTGGCTGCGGCTGCTCTCCGGGGTGGCGGTCGTCTCGCTGCTCTCCTGGGCGCTACCGCGAGCCAGCTCTGTCACCTTCTGCTTCACGTCGACTTTCACCTCGCTGCGGGCCCTGGGCGCGTCGCTGCGCTCAGTGGCTTCCATCTGCTTGAGCCCGGCTGACAGGCTGGCCAGGGACGCTTGCGGGCCCTGTGGCTCGCTGCTGGCGAGCACCTGTTGCGGTGCCACCAGCACGGGTTCGCTGGCGGGAGCGGTGGCCGGCGCCGGTGTGCCGCTGCTGGCGGCAGGAGCAGGCTGGCCCTCGGCCTTGGCAGCCACCGGCTTGGACTGTCCATCCCCCTCGGCGGTGGTCTGCGCCGGCGCCTTGTCAGCAGCGGCGCTGCTCGAGCCGCCATCGGTGCGGGTCATCCCCTCTTCAAACGCTCTGGCGGCGCCGGGCTGAGTGGCCACGGCCTGGTGGGTGGCCTGCAGCGGAGCGGTTTTTACCGGCTCTTCCTTGCCCGCCATGGGCGGCACCACAGGCTTGGCCCCCTTGTCGGCGCCCTCCAGCTGGATCTTGGTGTCATTCTCACCCTGTTCGCTTAACGCGGCGGCGGGCACCTTGCTGAGCAAGGCCGCCCGCTCGGCGGCGGAGAGCTCGCTTTTGCTCCCCTTGGTCTCTTTGCCATTGTTATCGGCCTGTTGGTCGGCATTGGCGCCGGCGCCGCTCTCCTTGCTACCGCCCTCTGGCCCGGCGCCCTGCTGCTGAGCCGCCAGGGCGGCGTCATCCGTCACCACGGCATCCGGCTGCGCGGCTTTCGCATCAACCGGTGTACTGGTTTCTCCCGTGAGCAAGCTGGCAGACTGGCGGGCCAACGCGGCGGCACTGGTCGTCGCCCCCTGTTTGTCGCTGCTGCCAGCAAGCGGCTGGGTGAGGGTGGCCGATGCCTCGGCCGACTCGGCGTCCGCGTCTTTGTGCGGCAACATCTTGCCGTCCGTCTCGACGACGGGGGCGGTGGCGACCAGATTGATGGCCGGCGGGGCGACCAGGGAGGTGTCCTGTTTGAGGGCATCCTGCAGACGCTGCAAGAAATCGTTGGGGGCGAGAGCGGGGTCGGGCTCACTTCCCTTCTGTGGTTTGTCGTCGGCGCTACCGGCCTCGTCGGCCTCATTCGCCAAAGATTTGGCAGCCTCGCCTTTGGTGGTCGGCACCGGCTTGTTGCCCTCCAATGCACCCGCGCTTCCCTGCTCGGCGCCGGGCCGCGCCGGAGCCTTGCTATCAGCGTTGGGGGCCTTGCCATCTGCGTTGGCAACCTTGCCATCGGCTTTGGCATTGACCTTGTCAGCCTGCTGCACCCGGTTCATCACCTCGGAAAAGCCGACCTTGCCGTCGCTCTGCAGGGCCCCTTCACCGCCATCCTGGCTCGCCGTCAGCACAGCGCTCTTGTCGGCAGCGGCAGCGGTCGGTGCGGCGGGAGAATTGGTTAACAGTGTCTGCATCATGGTGAAGATTCCTGGCGACATTCGGCTTCGGGTTTATCCTCAGCTCCCCGGGGGAAGTGAGGCGCACACGGGATGGCAAGAAGAAAGCAAGTTACAGGCCAGAATGGTGGAAACGGCGCAGCATGGCGTACTCGTCCAGCATCTTCTGCTCCTGGCGCTGGGCTTTCTGCTGCTCGCGTCCCGCCTGTTTGGCCAGCAGCAACTCCACCGCCTTGCGTCGCTGCTGGGCGGCCAGCCACTCCTCGCGGCGCAATTCCAGCGCCTGGCGTACCTGCAGCACTCCTTCGTACTGCTGGGTGGCCGCCTGCTCGAGCTTGTTGATGAAGGCGTGATACTGGCTGTTCTGCTGGGCACCTATGCCCTGCAGGCCGCGGTCGGTCCACTGCTGGTGGTAGATCTGGCGGTACTGGTTGAGCGCGTCCTGCTGCTCCATGAAGATCTTCAGATCCTGCTGGGCCTTGGCCAACGCCAGCGCCGCCTGCTGTTCGGCCTCCACCAGCCGCTCCGACAACATTACCAAGCCTTTACTCATGGGCACGCCTCCCTCTTATCTTCTCGTCAACGCATCAGCGGCATGGCCACCAGCTGCAGGGCCTGCAGGCCCGCATCGTAGTGAATGACCTCGCGCATGCCCTGTTGCAAGAACTGATCCAGATAGGGTTTCTGGATAATGGCGCGGTCGATGCGGGGGTCGGAGCCCTGGCTGTAGGCACCGATGGTGATGAGATCCCGGTTCTGCTGGTAGAGGGAGTAGAACTGCTTGAGGGTGCGCGCCAGCTCCATGTGTTCCGGCGAGGTCACCATGGGCATTACCCGGCTGATGGACTTTTCGATGTCGATGGCCGGGTAGTGGCCCGCATCGGCCAGCTCGCGCGACAGCACGATGTGGCCGTCGAGGATGGCCCGCGCCGCGTCGGCGATGGGATCCTGCAGATCGTCCCCTTCCGTCAGCACGGTGAAGAATGCCGTTATCGAGCCCTGGCCGTCGCTGCCGTTGCCGGCCCGCTCTACCAGTGCCGGCAATTTGGCGAACACCGAGGGCGGATAACCCTTGGTGGCCGGCGGTTCGCCCACTGCCAGGGCGATCTCGCGCTGGGCCTGGGCGTAACGGGTGAGCGAGTCCATCAGCAGCAGCACGTTGAGCCCCTGATCGCGGAAATACTCGGCGATGGCCAGCGCCGTCTCACACCCCTTGAGCCGCATCAGCGGCGAGGCATCGGCCGGCGCCGCCACTACCACGGAGCGGGCACGCCCCTCCTCCCCCAGGATCTCCTCGATGAACTCCTTCACCTCGCGGCCCCGTTCGCCGATGAGCCCGACCACCACCACGTCGGCCACCGAGCCGCGGGTCATCATGCCGAGCAGCACGGATTTGCCGACGCCGGAGCCGGCGAACAGCCCCATCCGCTGGCCCTGCCCCACCGTCAGCACAGCGTTGATGGCGCGCACCCCCACGTCCATTGGTTGATGGATGGGGCGGCGGGAGAGCGGGTTGATGCGATGCTGGGCAAACTGCACCGTCTGGGAAGAGAGGATGGGGCCGAGCCCGTCCAGCGGCTGGCCGATGCCGTCGATGACCCGCCCCAGCAGGTTCATACCGACCGGGATGCCATGCTCCTCGGTGATGGGCACTACCCGGGCACCGGGAATGACCCCCTTGAGCTGTTCGCTCGGCATCAGAAACAGCCGATCGCCGGAGAAGCCCACTACTTCGGCCTCCAGCGAGCCATCCTGGGTATCGATGCGACAGAGTGCCCCGATGGCGGCGCGGCAGCCGATGGCTTCGAGGGTCAGCCCCACCACCCGGGTCAGCTTGCCGGCCACCGGCGGTTTGGGGGCGATATCGCGCACCCGATACCCTTGCAACCGATTGAGTAACGAGCCGCTCATCCGGCCTCCTGAGATATGACGTTGAATGGGTAGAGAAAGCAGACGGGCCGCACCCTGGCGGCCCGCACGCCCTTAGCCGCGGGCATCCTGCGATGCATTGTCGCGCAGGAAGTTGCGCAGCAGCTGATCGATGCGCCCCGCGAGGGTCAGATCGATGCTGGAGAGTTCGGTGGCCAGCTGCAGATCGCCGGGTGAGAGGGTGGGATCGCTTTGCAGCCGCCAGTGGCGCTTGACGCACTCCTCGGCGCCGAACGCCTGCTCGACCCGGGCCAGATCGTCCGGGTGCAGCATCAGGGTGACCCCCAGTTCGGCAGCCGGCAACAGCGCCAGCCCCTGCTTGAGCGCTTCGAGCAACAGCCGGGGCGAGGTTTCGGCCTCGTGACGGATAAGGGCGCGGGCCAGCTGCAGCACCAGGGCGATAAGCTGCTGCTCTACCGCGCCGTCCAGCTCCTTGAGCGGGTTGGCGAGGCGATCGATCAGTCCCTGCCAGTGGCTCATCTGCTGATCCACCAGCTCGCGACCGAGGGCCAACCCCTCCTCCTTGCCCTGCTCCAGCCCGGCGGCATGGCCCTGCTGCAAGCCTTCCAGCTTGCCCTCCTCAAGCCCCTTGGCGTAACCGGCTTCACGCCCCTCGGCCATGCCCTCTTCCCAGGCGGCCTGGCGAATTGCTTCGAGCTCCTCGGCAGTGATGCTGGGGGCCGGCTCCTCCACCGGTTCTTCGACCGGGACCTCTTCTTCCTGCCGATACCAGTCCGGCGTCAGCCCGAGGGCATTGGTCTCGACTTCGGCCTCGACCTCCATCTCGGGCCAGCCCCAGGTCTGGACCTGGCTCTCATCCCCGTCGGGTCTGACATAACCGCGCAGCTTGTTGTTGTTCATCTGCCTGCCGCACTCCTTGCCATAATGCTGCCCGGTCTGCTATTCACGCCGACGTGACCGCTCATCAGAGGAACTCCTCGCCGCCACCGGCACCCAGCATGATCTCGCCGGCATCCGCCAGACGGCGGGCGATGGAGAGGATCTCCTTCTGGGCGGCTTCCACTTCGGAGACCCGGATCGGCCCCATGGCCTCCAGATCGTCCGCCAGCATCTCGGCGGCCCGCTTGGACATGTTCTTGAATACCTTCTCACGCATCTGATCGTCGGAGCCCTTGAGCGCCCGTTGCAGCAGATCGCCCGGCACTTCCCGCAGCATGGTCTGGATGCCGCGATCGTCCACATCGATGAGGTTTTCGAACACGAACATCAAATCCTGGATCTGCTGGCTCATCTCTTCGTCCGACTCGCGGATGGAGTCCATCAGCTGGCCTTCGATGTTGGTGTCGAGGTAGTTCATGATGTTGGCTGCCGCCTTCAAGCCGCCCATCTTGGCTGCCTGGGCACCCGCCGCACCGGCGAACTGTTTCTCCATGATGTCGTTGAGCTCTTGCAGCGCCGCCGGTTGCACCTCTTCCAGGTTGGCGATACGCATCACCAGATCGAGGCGCACCTGTTCCGGGAACTGGCTCAGGATCTCGGCCGACTGTTCCGGCTCCAGATAGGAGAGGACGATGGTCTGGATCTGCGGGTGTTCGTTCTGGATGATGCTGGCCACCTGGCGGGCATCCATCCACTTGAGCGAGTCGAGGCCGCGGGCACCTGAACCCAGGATAATCTGGTCCACCAGGTTGCTCGCCTTGTCTTCGCCAAGGGCTGCCACCAGCGCCTTGCGTACGAAATCTTCGCTGCCGATACCGATGTTGGTGTACTTCTGGATGTCGTCGATGAATTGACGGTGTACCGCCGCCACCCGGTCGTGACTGAAATCCGACATGGAGGCCATCGACATGCCGAGCCGCTGCACCTGCTTGGGTTCGAGATGGCGGAAGATCTGAGCGGCATCCTCTTCGTTGAGGCTCAGCATCAATACCGCCGCCATCTCCATCCCGCTCATCTGATCCAGGATCTGGCGCTGACTGTCGGTGATGTCATTGCCGGTGACCTGTGTCTTGTTTTCGTCAGCCATCTTTGTTCGCTACCCATTCTTTAATGACCTGTGCGGCCAGATCTGGTTCGTTCGCCACCAGCGCACGTACCGCCTTGAGCAAGTCCTCGTCACGGTGCAGATCCGGCAGTTTCAGATGGCCGTCACGTACCCCGAACACCGGCTCGGATTCAGCCTGAGCCGCCAGCAGACTGAGCTCATCATCCCCACCCAAGACGGTGTGGTTGTCGAAGTCCAGTTCCCCTTCCGGCTTGGCATCCGGATAGAGCAGGCGCTTGAGCATGGGCCGCACCACGGTGACGATCAACACTATGATGACCAGCACGGAGGCGGCAATGCGCACCGCACGCCAGAACCAGGGCTGCTCGTAGAGCGGCGCTTCGGCCACGCTTTCGAGCTCGGGCCGGTTGAACGGGATGGCGACCACCTCCAGAGTATCACCACGGGTCACATCAAAGCCAAGGCCACCGCTCAGCAGACGGCGCAGGGTATCGAGTTCGGGCTGGGTACGGGGCTCGCGGGTCACCTTGCCATCGGCAGCGGTAGACGCCTTGTAATCCACCGCCACCGAGACGGTCATGCGGCGAATGCCACCCATCTGGCGCCGGATATGGCTGACGGTGGTATCCAGTTCGAAGTTGCGGGTCGCCTCCTTGCGGGAGCGGCCGGAAGAGGAGGCGGTCGTTTCGGCATTGGGGCCGGTCGCCTGCTGCGGAATGTTGGAGGCGGCAGGCGGCTGGTTGGAGAGGGCGCCGGGCACGCCACCGTTGCTGCCGTTGGCGCTGTTCTCTTCCATGGTCATTTCGGAGCGCACCGCCGGCAAGTCCGGGTTGTAGGTCTTGCGGGTCTGCTCCTGCTGGGAGAAGTCGAGGGAGAGATCAACCTCCGCCGTATAATTGTCGGCGCCGAGCACCGGGATCAGGATGGCGTCAATTTTTTGTTTGTATTCCAGCTCCTGTTTCTGCTGCATCGCAAACTCCTTGCGAGTCTGGGCAGAGACGGGATCCTGGGAGCCCGAATTGAGCAGGCGGCCGTTCTGGTCGGTCACGGTGACGCGAGTCGGCTCCAGACCGTGCACCGCGGAGGCGACCATGTCGACGATGGAGTCCACTTCCCCCTGACCGAGGGCATTGCCCTTGAGGCTCAGCACCACGGTGGCGCTCGGTTTGCGTTCGTTGCGGGCAAACACGTTGTCTTTCGGGATGGCCAGCAGTACCTGGGCCTTGGCCACGTTCTGGAACTGCTCGATGGCGCTGGCCAGCTGACGCTCGCGGCTCAGCTTGAGACGCTCGCTCTCCATGCGCTGGCTGACACCAAAGCTGGAGTCCTTGAGCAGGATGTCTTCCCCGTCACTGGTGGTGTCGGTGGCGTTGGCCAGGCCGGCACGGGTCAGCGCCAGCCGGATGCTGGAGTAGTTCTCGGCACTGACCAGCACGCTCTTGCCATCCACCTGATAGGGGATCTTCTGCTGATCGAGGTAGTCGAGGGTCTTGACCAGCTCCTGGGTGGTGTAGGTGCCAAGGGGCCGCATGTCCGGCTCCTTGCCCCACAGCAGGATGAAAACGGCGATCGCCAGACAGATGGCCAACCCCAGGATCAGGGTGATCTGACGCAGCACATCCGTGTTGGACAGAAAGCCGAGTGCTGAACTCTTCTGCTCATTCTCATCGAGGGCGGCACTGCCCTCATCGTTCATCAGCAGTTCGCCATTTTGGTCATTAGCCACGATTTATGTCCTTATTGCTGACATGTTCATGATGTTCAGTTGCCATGGTGAGCGCGCTTATACCGGCATGTTCATGATGGTCTTGTAGGCATCGACCATCTTGTTGCGTACCTGCACCGTCGCCTCGAAGGCGATGGAGGATTTCTGCCCGGCGATCATCACCTGGGACAAGTCGACCGAGTTGTCGCCCATGTCGAAACGGGTACGCAGATCGTTGGCGGCCCCCTGCAACTCGTTGACGTTGCCAAGGGCCTGTTGCAGCAACTGGCCAAAGTCGGACGTGACCTGGCGGCCGGGCTGGGTCAGCGGCGTGGCGCCGGCTTCGACCTTGAGAGCCTGCATCTCTTGCATCAGGCTGCTTGCACTAATTTCCATATTCCATCCCCAGACAAATCATTGACGCTGTCAGGGTGTAAGCAATTAGGGTGCCAACAAGTAGAAAACCACAAGACAAGCGGGATGAGAGGGGGTAAGCAGCCCGTAACAGGCGATGCGAGGGCAGATTATTTGCCAAGTGACGGCCTTCCCATCAGCCAGCAAGATGCGGGCCGACGGAAAAGGCCGGAAAGCGGGTGACTAGCGGGTCAGATCCTTGTCCACCCAGTACTTGGAGCCAGAGATGTTGGCATCGAGCAGCAAGCCTTTCTCGCCGATCTGGTAGATGGCCATGCCACCGTTGTACTTGGCGCTGAGCTCGGCGCTCTCCTTGCCCGCCACGGCCCCCATCTCGGAGGTGGCCTCCCAGCCTTGGCTGACGAAAGCATCGAACCTGGCCTTGTCTTCAAACAGGATCACCTGCTGGTAGAACTTGCCGCCGAGCCCGGCCGCAAGCCCGGCACCGAACATCTTCATGTAGGTGTGCTTGCCGCTCGTGCGGTTGACCGCCACCCCGGCCCCCTGGTTGGTGTGCAGCATCAGGGAGAACTTGCGCGAGTCGAACACCGCATAGCCATAAGCCTTGTCAAACAACAGCTTGGCCGAGGGTTGCTGGTTGAATAGCCGCACCAGAGCGGTATCGGCCATGGTATCGAGGGCAAGCCGCGCCTCGTCGGCCGTCTTGGGCTCGAGCATCTCGTCGAGCTTCTTGTCGGCCACCGTCAGCCACTCCTTGCCGGTCGCCACGCTCTTGTCGGTCCAGGCGCCGGCGGTGTTGAACGCCTCCGAGCCCCACTGGGAAACCGATGCCCAGGTCGCCTTGGAGAAGTCGGTGACGCTCTGCCACGCCTCCTTGCTGGTGTCGCTCACCGCGCTGCCAAGCTCGCTCGCGGCCGCTTTCACCTTGGCCCAGTCAGCCAGGCTGGGAGCCGATGCCAGCGCCATGGCCGTTGCTATCACCAGGAATCGAATCTTCATGCTGTGCTCCACCCTTTGTGATGAGTTGATGGTCACAGTAGCAGATCTGGCCTAAGCCGGATAAGCCCAATGGCACGAGGCGGGTCAATCAGTGACGCTCATCATGATGGGCTCCATCCGATTGGCGGCTTCGATGGGGCAAAGCCCGCCGCCGCTCTCACGCTATCTCGGGCTGAGCCGCAACAGGGCAAAACGAGGTAGGGCAAGTCATGACACCAGGCCCGCCGCCTAGCTGGCAGCAGGCTCTCGGTATTGCTGATGGATGGCGCGAAACGCCTCCTTGTTGCCCAGAGCCGCGGCGACGCAGGCGGGGTCGAACTGACTGCCGGCGTGGGTTTCAAGGTAGGCAAAGGCCGCTTCGAACGTCCAGGCCTGCTTGTAGGGTCGCTCGCTGGTGAGCGCATCGAACACGTCGGCTACCGCGACGATGCGGGCCTCCAGCGGGATCGCCTCCCCCGCCAGCCCCTCCGGATAACCCTGCCCGTCGAAGCGCTCGTGGTGATAGGCGATGATGTTCTTGAGCATGTCGGTGTGATGGATGCCGTCGAGACCAAACTCGCTGATCATCAGGGCGATCATCTCCCGTCCCTTGAGCGGGTGGATCTTCATCACCCCGAACTCCTCTGGCGTCAGCTTACCGGGTTTGAGCAAGATGGCGTCGGGCACCGCAATCTTGCCGATGTCGTGCAGCTCAGAGAAGAGATAGATGAACTCCACCTCCTCGTCGCTCAAGGGATAACGGGTGGCCACGGCGCAGGCGATGAGCCGTGAATAGGCCGACATCCGGTGCAGGTGATTGGCGGTCTCTTCATCCCGGTAGCGGCTGAACTCCCGCGCCGTGGTAAGCGCGCCGCTCAGGGTCTGAATCGAGAAAAACTCCACAGCTATGATGGCCGCCAGGATCTGGGCGTATGCCGCCAGTTCGCCGCGGATGGCGGGGTCGAAGTAGCCAGGCTCCCTGGCATCGCAAAACAGAAAACCGAACAATTTGCTGTTGAACAACAGCGGCTCGGTGTAGCTGGATTCATAACCGGCCGCCAGCAGCTTGCGGCTGTGCTCGGAGGGGGAGCCCAGCAGCGAGTCCAGCGTGTCGAGCACCCTTGCTTGCCGGTGTTCGGCCAGATAGCGCAGGGAGGGGACGTCGCTCAGCTTGACCTCGTACTGCACCAGCGGGGAACTTCCCTCGGTGCTGTGGGCAAAGGTCTTGAGCCTGTCCGTGTGCTGGTCATAAATCGCGATGGCCACCCGGCTCAACTTGTCAAACCGCTGCCTGAGCGTGGCGTGCACGTTCTGCATTCTCTCGCCAAATGAGCTGTCCATCCCGTCCTTCCTTCCAGTCTGCCTGCAGGGAGTATAGTGACACCCGTCTTCCCGCTCTCGCAAAATTGAGTTGAAACTCAACAGCCGGCGAGCTGACGGAGCAAGGGTACCGCCATCGGCCCGTATCGGTTCAAAACGGGCCTGCCTTGGCACAATCCTGCCTCGCCGGAGATATTGTTCGATTCCGCCGTGCCGGCTGTATAGTTTTTGGTTAGCCATTCCGGTAAAATCCGCGCCCTAAAACTAGAGCCACCTAAGAGTGATTGAGCGATGTCCAACACAAAACAGGCCCCCAAAGTAGGATTCGTCTCCTTGGGTTGCCCAAAAGCGCTTGGTTATTAATAGCCACCACTAGGGGGGAAATAAACTTTCCACATTGGCACTTACAATTAAGTTTAGGGTTCGCAGATCAACGTTATCATCAGCAATTTTTCACTACGTAGTGAAAATAAATAAAGCCTCTGACATGAGGTATGTCAGAGGCTTTATTATATACAAAATAAACTTGGTACAGTTAAATGGTCATGTCAGGCACTGCGTGATGTAGCTTGAACCGAGTCGACCATAACATTTTCCTTAATCGAGAACCTCTTACTGTAAATAGCAGTAAGGATAGGTACTAGCACAGCCGTTACGATCACACAGGTTGCGACCAGCGCGGTTGCAGATTGAGCCACCGGTGCAAACGCCGGGTTCATCTGGGCGATTATCATCGGGTTGGCAACGGCAGCCCCGGCGGTGGAAGAGGCCGCTACCCCGGCAGTACCATTACCACCAGCCAGCCACTTGTCGGCGAAGATGAGTGGGATCCCGGTGATAACAATCACTGCCAAGCCAAGCAAAATTCCGAGTAACCCAGTCTCTATGATGACTGAGAAGTTGATGGTATTGCCCAGTGCAAAACCGAAGAAGGGGATCAGAGTACCGGTGGCTTTACTGAAGAACTCCTTAAGATCAGAGTCCAAATTACCAAGAGCAAAACCGATAAGGAAAGGTAGGACCGCCCCAACAAAATGGTGTCCCTGGAAGGAGGCCAGCCCTGTTGCACCAAGGATAACCATGGTCATCAGAGGACCGGACTCGATAGACATTAACACGAACGCACCGGACTCTTCCTTGGTGCCGTACTGGTTCATCAGGCTGGCATAAAGACCGCCGTTAGTCATATCCATAGCTGAGACGAGAGCCAGAGTGGACAATCCCGCGAGCAGACCGGCCTCAATACCGTGCTCGGGTAGCAGTTGGGATGCCAGTACAGCAACCAACCAGGCTACTGCTATTTTGGTGACTACCAGTACACCGGATTTGCGGATCACGGTACCGGTGGCTTTGAGATTAATGGAAGCGCCGATACAGAAGAACCAGACCGCCAAGATTGGCACTGTACCTGTGATGATCCCTTTGGTGAAGCCGCCATAATACTCTGCGGTACCGGGAGCAAATGTATTTAAAGTTGCGCCCAGAAGCAGCGGGATCAGCATGATCCCCCCCGGAATTTTATCCAACGTCTGTTTGATTTTCATATAGACCTCAATAATGACAAAAGAAATAACGTAAAAAGTTTCAACTCTGTATTTTTAATAGTTTTATTGATTGGCCAGCCACGTTTTGCTGACCTTGAAAACGGCTTTTTTTATCTTTTTCGATGTATTTACTTGGCAAGTCGGACGATGAACTTCACCCGGATAAAAAATGGCAAAATCACCCGTTCCAAGTAGTATCCGATTGGTAATCTCATCTTGGTCAATGAAGATCAAGTCAGGCTTGGTTTCCTGATATGAATGTGGAGAGGTAATGGCTGCACTGGTAGCGATTACCTCTTGGCCACACAACAGTATCTGAATATCGATAAACTGATCATGAAATTCACTTTTTAAACAATCTTCAGGAGCAGTTGTTGGGCTTGAAATAAGATAAAAAACGTCATTCTCGATTATCTCGAACTTTCCATCCTGCTGGCTCAGCAAATGCTGATGGGAGCACTCTTCTCTTTGTAAAAGCTGCAATAACGGAGTGGGTAACATCGCCATTGCGAGTTGATTTATATTACCGATGATCATGAGCCGGATTTCCTTGTCGCGTTGTCCGTCTTGATCGTCGGTACAGGCAGGCGAGCGCCGTCCATCGAGCGAGTCAGATCGGAGTTATCGTTACGTATCTGTGGTATGGGCCCGGCCACCAGGCCCGAATGAGGGTTAAAGTGCCGCCATGGCATCCCGTGCAAGCGAGCCAATCTTGTCCCACTCCCGCCGCTCAATGAGATCAGCCGGGACCATCCAGGTACCGCCGCAGGCAAACACTGTCCCTTGGGCCAGATAATCCTTCACATTACTCGGGCTGATACCGCCGGTAGGCATAAAAGTAACGGGATAGACGGCGCTTAGGGCCTTGAGCATGGCCAGCCCGCCGGAAGCCTCTGCCGGGAAGAACTTGAGTGTATACAGACCAAGCTCTATTGCTTGCTCAACCAGGCTGGGATTATTGACTCCAGGGATGATAGGTACACCTCGCGCCTGGCAATACTGAACGATCCGTGGATTGAGTCCTGGACTGACGATGAAATCCACCCCTGCTTCTATAGCCTGATCCACTTGGGCTGTAGTGAGCACGGTCCCCGCCCCGATGGTCATGTTGGGGAAGGCTGCTCGCAGTTGACGGATTGCATCGGCCGCAGCGGGTGTGCGGAAAGTGATTTCCGCGCTCGGCATGCCGTTGTCCATCAAAGCCTGACCAAGGGCCACTGCATCATCGGCATTCTTGATAGCGATGACGGGGATGATCTTCAGGCTGGACAGTTGTTCAAGCAATACTGACATGGGATTCCTCACTGGCATTGGTGGTGGCTGGCATCGCCAGCAAAGGGATGATGGCGCCGCGATGCTGAATAACAGTGCTCGCCAGTCGATGGGCATATTGTGCTGAGTCGTTTACCGAGGCGTTGGCCAGTCGTTTGGCAAGGTAACCTGCGCTGAACGAGTCACCAGCCGCCGTAGTGTCTATCACCTGCGTCTGTGCCAGTGACACGGCAGGAACTTCATTGCACCGTTCGTCCTGCACGATGAGGCAGGACTCTGCACCACGTTTGACAACTATTTCACTGACTCCAAGGGCCTGAGTCCGCGCCAGCGTCTGATCAACCTGGCTATCTCCCCACAAGGCGTACTCGTCATCGAGTGTCAGGAAAGCAAGGTCAGTCAGCGTCAGCATGGCGTGATAGGCCTGCTGTGCCGCTTCGCGGCTTTCCCAAAGGCGTGGCCGGTAGTTGTTGTCAAAGGCGATCTTCACCCCGGCAGCGCGACACTCGGCAAGACGTTGCAGCAGGGTTTCCCTGTCCGCTTGGGACAGGATGGCTAGGCTGATACCACTCAAATAGATGTAGTCGAACTCGTGCAATTGCTGGCAGATATGCTCCGCTTCATCGCCTTGCAACCAGTAACGGGCAGCCGCATCGCTGCGCCAGTAATGGAAGGTCCGCTCGCCGTGCTCGTCAGTTTCAATGAGGTAGAGGCCGGGCAATTTGTGAGCAAAACGCTGCACCAGATCGGTATGGACACCTTCCTGTTGCCACTGCTGCAACATGGTATTGCTGATGGCATCGGTTCCCATTGCGGTCACATAGTGTACGGCCAGCTCAGTGTTGGCTCGTGCCAGATAGACAGCCGTGTTGAGCGTATCTCCACCGAAATGGCGGACGATGTTCACCTTGCTCTCCGATAGCTCGATCATGCATTCGCCAATGACGGCAACCTTGATAGCCATATGTCCTCCCACTTTTATGATGGGTTCATTCTATTTAATGAAACGAAACTATCAAATGAATTGAAACGCCATTTCATTAAATTGTGACGGAACGCAAAGGTTCTTCAGCCTGAGGAGGATGCCCGGCGTGAGAAGCGTTTTAAATGGTTCTGTTTGATACCGTAATCAGGTAAGGTAGCTGCGACCTTGGCTATGATTGCGCGCTTGTTTCAAATATAATGAAACGATAGATTTTATAAGGGGATATAGATGTCAGCGGTAGATAACTCACCGGATTCGGTCTCGTCAGTACTGAAAGTGTTCGGTATCTTGCAGGCCTTGAGTGAACAAAAAGATATCGGAGTGACTGAGCTGTCCCAGCGGATCATGATGTCAAAAAGCACTGTTTATCGTTTTTTGCAGACAATGAAGACGCTTGGTTATGTCAATCAGGAAGGGGAGACTGACAAGTACACCCTTAGTCTGAAGCTTTTCGAACTGGGTGGAAGAGCGCTGGAGCACCAGGATTTGATCCAAATCGCTGATGTCCAGATGCACCGTTTGGGTAAGTTGACCAAAGAAACGCTGCACCTGGGGGCACTAGATGAAAACAGTGTCGTCTATCTGCACAAGATCGACTCCGAATACAATCTGCGTATGTACTCCCGTATCGGTCGCCGCTGCCCACTCTACAGCACCGCGCTTGGCAAGGTAATGATGGCTTGGCTACCAGAAGAAGAGGTGCGGAGCATGTTGGCCGGAGTAACGTTTGAGCGCTTCACCGAACATACCCTGGCCAATGTTGATGCCCTGTTGGTGGAGCTGGCCCAGGTGCGCGAGCAAGGCTATGCGGAAGACAATGAAGAAAATGAGAACGGGCTGCGTTGCTTCGGTGTGCCTATCTACAACCGGATGGGGCGCATCATCACCGGGCTCTCTTTGTCACTACCGATAGTCCGTTTTGAAGAAAGCAAACGTGCCGAACTTGTTAGTTTGCTACATGAAGCTGCTGCCCGCATTTCGGCGGAGCTTGGCTATCACGACTATCCCTTTACCTCAAACTGAGAGCGTAAGCGCCTTACTTAGCCTCATCATATGAGTGGATACCAGTCAGGCATCCACTCAATGCTCCCGGTTATCGAACCCGACCGAGCGGCGCTACACCTTGGTGTCGGTAGAGGGAAACCATGGTGTAGCCATTGATGACGAAGAACATCCCCTCTAACAGACTCCCGCCAATCGAACCAGCCCAGAGGTTGTGTACAACCCAACAGAGACTGCTGACCAGCATGCACCCTCGCAGTGGTAGTCCATCCAATCTGAACAGGGCATAGGTACTCAACGTGGTCCCCGTCAGGGTGAGCAATTGCATGGGGTGTTCCAGCTGAGGAAGCACCAGCACCCAAACGAACACAATAAAGCTCCACATGACACTTAACGTTCGGTGGTACCCGGAAACCCACGTGCGGACTGCACACAGCAGGCAGTTTATGGCGGCGACCGTCGCACCGAGCATCATAAAATGCAGAGCCAAAAGTACCCCATTAAGAGTCAGGTGCCGCCGCAATTTCTGATCCTGGTGTTGCAAAAAAGCGGTGGCACCGATAGCGCAAGCCAGCAACCCAAGGAGCTGGGCCAGCCAAGGTGCATCAAGATGCATAGGGTAAATTCCGTAACAGGATTGAACAAAAAAGGCGCCATTGGCGCCTTGTTGCATCTTAAGAGATCAGCGGGCCAACCAGCCACCATCCACAGCGATTGTGTAACCATTGATGTAGTCGGAAGCCGCAGAGGCAAGGAAGACTGCCGGGCCCATCATGTCATCGGGTACACCCCAACGTCCGGCCGGGATTCGTTCCAGAATGGCGGCATTGCGATCCTCATCTGCACGCAGAGCTGTCGTATTGTTGGTGGCCATGTAACCGGGAGCAATGGCGTTCACGTTGATACCTTGGCTTGCCCATTCATTGGCCAGCAGGCGGGTGATCCCCATCACGCCGCTCTTGGAGGCTGTGTAGGAAGGCACCCTGATCCCGCCCTGATACGAGAGCATGGAGGCAATATTAATGATCTTGCCGCCCTGGCCCTGAGCGATAAACTGCTTCGCGACTGCTTGGGACATGAAGAAGACGCTCTTGATGTTGATGTTCATCACATCATCCCAGTCCTTCTCGCTGAAGTTGATGGCGTCTTCTCGGCGAATGATGCCAGCGTTGTTGACCAGGATGTCGACCCGACCAAACCGGGAGACGGCTTGATCCACCAGTCCTGGTAAGGTATCAACCTTGCTGACATCGGCCTTGAGACTAAGGAACTGGCGGCCAATGGCCTCGACCTTGGCAATGGTATCGGTAGGCTCGACAATGTTGACACCAACGATGTCACAGCCTGCCTGAGCCAGGCCCAACGCCATACCCTGACCCAGACCGGTATCGCAACCGGTCACGATGGCAATCTTACCCTTCAAATCGAATGCATTGAGAATCATCTTATTTCCTCTGCTGCCACCCAGCGTGACAGTCTTGATGGTGGTGATGCGGGCCATCTGAAGCGGGCCCGGACATAAAGGGAATTAACGCAGATCCTCGATGGCAACATGATCCATGTCACCGAACACCTGATTCTCGCCGACCATGCCCCAGATAAAGGTATAAGCCTGGGTACCTACTCCGGAGTGAATGGACCAACTTGGCGAGATCACTGCCTGCTCGTTGTGGATCAGCAAATGGCGAGTCTCGTCAGGCTTGCCCATCATGTGGAATACAGCCGCATCCTCTTTCATGTTGAAGTAGAAGTAGACCTCCATACGACGCTCATGAGTGTGGCAAGGCATGGTGTTCCACAAACTACCTTCCTCCAGCTGGGTCATGCCCATTACCAATTGACAGGTCGGCAGTACATCCGGCACCAGGTATTTGTAGATGGTGCGACGGTTGCTGGTAGACGCGTCACCGATGGTGCTGGGGGAAGCCTGCTCCTTGGTGACTTTGCGGGTCGGGAAATGCATGTGGGCCGGAGCACTGTTGTAGTAAAACTTGGCCGGTTGCGAGGCATCGACGCTGGCAAAACTTAGCTCCCTGGCGCCCTGTCCCACGTAAAGCGCTTCGGCATTACCGACTTCAAAGGTGGTTCCATCCACAGTAACCACACCGGGGCCACCGATGTTGATAAGCCCAAGCTCGCGACGTTCGAGGAAATAGCTGACACCAAAGGTTTTACCTAGCTCGTCTGAGAAGCCAAGCGGGCCGTTGACCGGCATCATGCCACCGAACACGATGCGATCGATGTGGCTGTAGGTCATGGTCAGCTTGTTCGGGGTGAAGATCTCCTCAACCAGAAACTCACGGCGCAGGCCCTGAGTATCAAGTTGCTTGGCATGGTCGCTATGGATGCTTTGACGAATTTGCATAATGAACCTCAATTCAGGGCCTTTACGGCATCAATGACTGCGTACTTACGCTTTACTTTGTGGAACGCACGATACCAATAAATGAAAACACCATCAATTTAAAAGTGAAACGTTGTTTTGATTTTGTGATTTTGAGCTAATTCCGGGAAACTGACACTTCGGGTGTTTGTCAGGCCACAAAGGCAAGTCGGTAAGTAGTAGCGATATGGGGATGGAAATAGCTGCTGAGAGCACAGGAGTCATCCCTGAGCTGAGTTCTCTTTGTAAAGTGAACCCTTCTTCGTGCCATCCGGGTGATTCTTGGGTACCAAGATGATAGCGAGTGAGTTTTGTACAAACCCCACTTTGCAGTTGGAGGATAGACTCATTTGTTTATGGTTGACGCATATAATGCAGGCCAGAACAAGGCAACATTGTGGTGAGTTTTCAGTCTGGCTCATCAGGCACTCGCCTACCTCTCCCCAACGCCCCCGTAAAAATATTAGAAATACCCATGAGTCTCTGGAAAAGTAGATTAAAAAACACCCAGCCATGTTCTTCCTCTTTCCTGCTCATCAGGTATAATCCGCCATCTTTTTTTGCATCAGTGACCAGCGACCCCCTATGACTGTCAACCGTTTTGACCCCAGCTCAGACAGCCTGACGCCTGCAACCACGCAGGCTCAGCCATTGGACAACCAACCTGTCCAACAAGCGACTTCCAGCATTATTAGGTCTCATCACCCAAGGATTGGTTTTGTGAGCTTGGGATGCCCCAAAAATCTGGTCGATTCCGAGCGCATCCTAACCCAGCTGCGTACCGAAGGGTACGACGTGGTGCCCAGCTATGACGATGCGGAAGTGGTGGTGGTCAACACCTGCGGCTTCATCGACAGCGCGGTACAGGAGTCCCTGGAAGCCATCGGCGAGGCCCTGGCCGAGAACGGCAAGGTGATCGTCACCGGCTGCCTCGGTGCCAAAGAGAACCAGATCCGCGAGATCCACCCCAAGGTGCTCGAGATCACCGGTCCCCACGCCTATGAAGAGGTGCTGGGCCACGTGCACAAGTACGTCGAGAAGCCGACCCACAACCCCTTCACCAGCCTGGTGCCGGCCCAGGGCGTCAAGCTGACCCCCCGCCACTACGCCTATCTGAAGATTTCTGAAGGCTGCAACCACCGCTGCACCTTCTGCATCATCCCCTCCATGCGCGGGGATCTGGTGAGCCGCCCCATCGGCGAAGTACTGGCCGAGGCCAAGCGCCTGAAAGAGGCCGGCGTGAAGGAGATCCTGGTGATCTCCCAGGACACCTCCGCCTACGGCGTGGACGTCAAGCACCGCACCGGTTTCTACGACGGCATGCCGGTCAAGACCAGCATGGTGGCCCTGTGCGAAGAGCTGGCCAAGCTCGGCATGTGGGTGCGCCTGCACTACGTCTACCCGTACCCGCACGTGGATGACGTCATCCCGCTGATGCGCGATGGCAAGGTACTGCCCTACCTCGACATCCCGCTGCAACACGCCAGCCCGCGCATCCTCAAGCTGATGAAGCGCCCGGGCACCGTCGAGCGCACCCTGGAGCGGATCCAGAAGTGGCGCGAGATCTGCCCCGAGATCACCCTGCGTTCCACCTTCATCGTCGGCTTCCCCGGCGAAACCGAAGAAGAGTTCCAGATGCTGCTGGACTTCATCGACAAGGCGGAGCTGGATCGGGTCGGCTGCTTCAAATACAGCCCGGTCGAAGGCGCCAAGGCCAACGAGCTGCCGGATCCGGTGCCGGAAGAAGTGCAGGAAGAGCGCTTCCAGCGCTTCATGGAGCTGCAGCAGCAGGTCTCCATCCGCAAGCTGGCCCGCAAGGTCGGCAAGGAGATGCTGGTACTGATCGACGAGGTGGACGAAGAGGGCGCCACTGGCCGCTCCGCCGCCGATGCCCCCGAAATCGACGGCCTGGTCTATCTGAACGGTGAAACCGGCCTCAAGCCCGGCGACATGGTCAAAGTCCGCATCGATGAAGCGGACGAGTATGACCTGTGGGCCAGTCTCATCGACTGACCCCGACAAGCGCCAACAAAAAAGCCAGTCAGTGACCCTGACTGGCTTTTTTATTGATTGCGCGAACTGGCTATACCGGCAGAACAGCAGTATCAAGCATCACTGGACCACCTTTTCTGACGAGGACGGGACGCCGGTATCCGCCACCATCACCAGCACATGAAGGCCTTTATAATGGACCTCCTCAAGGGCCTTGAAACCATGACGGCAATAAACACCACCGGTCAGGTTCTCGGTTTGCAAGTACAGCTTGCTGATCCCCGCCCTGCGAGCACGGCTGAGGATCTCTGTTACCAGCAAGGAAGCGACCCCCTGCCCGCGTGCTTTTTCAACCACATAGGCCCCACCCAACCAATGCTCGTACTCGGGAAACATCGCCATTTCGCGGATCTTGAGCTCGGCAGCCCCCACCCATTCACCGGCCAGGCGGGCCAGTACCATCAGCGGAGCCCGGTCGACCTGGGTGGCCGCCGTGACCTTGGCCAGTACCTGGTCTTGCGTGCAGCGACCAGTGTCGCGGCACCATTCGTCAAAATACCATGAGGCAACCACGCCTGCGGCAGATGGCGCATCCGCCAGTAACAACAGCTCCATAAAATCCTCTTTTGCCTATGACCCCTGACCAGCAGGGGAAGGATGAACACGGCAAGGCGAAACCCAGGGTCGCACCAGCGGACGTCGGCCTCGGCGGTAGCGAGTCTCCAGGACTCGTCTGCCCCAGACCAGGTTACCGAATGGATATCATAACCAGCCGGGGAGCGGAAGCTGGCCATGCCTGAAAAGGCAGGTGCAGCCCCATCCGTTGGCAGAGCCTGTGATGGGCGTCGAGCAGGCTGCGCTAAGGAGCCGGTAGCCCAGGCGCGCCTTCCCGTCGTCACGCACCGCCAAGGAGGCTCGCGTCCACCGTTTTCCAATAAAAAAACCTGCTCCGAAGAGCAGGTTTTTACCTAACGGGAGGGAGTCAGGTCGCTCAGGCGACCCGGCCCTTGCCCTGGATCACATCACCCCAGGCCGACTGCACCAGGCTGTTGGCCTGGCTGTCGAGCCGGTTGAGCAGACCCATGTCGCCCGCTTCGGGGGCGAAGCTGCTCATGGCCTGGATCAGCTTGTCCACCGCCTGATGGGAGAGCGCGCTGTAGCTGCGCTCGCCGTCAGCCTGCTGCTCGCCAAGCCCGATCACCAGCTGGGCCCGGTTGTCGGCGAAGTAGTTGCTGAAGGTGGCACTGCCCAGCTGCTCGAACTTGCCCTGCTCGCTGGTACCGTCGGTGTGACGGTTGACCAGCAGTTGCAGATCGTAGCCGCTGCGCTTGAACCAGAGATCCCGCCAGCTGACGTCGTTGAAGACGATGAAGTCCTCCTTGCCGATGTCCTGCACCAGGTTCTCTATCACGGCGCCACTGAACACGAAGCTGTCGACGCCGGTGCCACCGCTGAACTGGTTCTGGTAACCGCCCAGCACCAGCAGGTCATCGCCGGCGCCGCCATCGAGCTGGCTGAACTTGGCGACCTGATCGGCGATCAACCGATCCTGGCCGTCACCGCCCCGAATGGTGGCGTGATAGCCCATCAGCTTGACCTGGTTGTTGCCATGTTCGGCCAGCAGGCGGTTGTGATTGCCAAACACCATGGCAAAGTCGTCGCCCTCTCCGAGCCGGATCTGGTTGTGATGACCGATGGTCACCGTGAAGTCCTGATCCGCGCCGGCATCTATCTGGTTGTAGTTGCCGGAGGTCACCAGATAATCCTGGCCGGCCCCCCCTTCCACTATGCCCTCTTCCCCTAAGATGAAGGCCTGATCGTTGCCCTCCCCCATGAAGGCGCGGTTGACACGGCCGGCCAGCACGGCGACATCGTCCCCCTGCCCGCCAAACATCATGTTCTCCCGGCCCATCATGATCCCGGTATCCTGACCGGCACCGCCGGTGAAGATGTTGGAAGTCCCGGTGGCGTAGAAGACATCGTCCCCGCGGCCACCCCAGAAGTTGTTGTTGTCGCCGAGGTAGGCCCCCAGATCCTTGCCGTCTCCCCCCCAGTTGAAGTTGTAGTTGCCAAGGGAGACATGCATGTCGCCATCCCCCTGCAGGTGACCACTATTGCGCAGGAAGTCGAAGGTCTGCTCCTTCATGTTGAGCAGATCGGCCGTCAGGTTCTGCTTGAGGTTGCTGGCCAGCGCCACCACCTCCGCCTGCTTGTCCCGGTTGAACAGGGTGGCAAACAGGTTGGGCAGACTCAGCGCATTGAAGCCGAAGGCCCGCTCCTCGGTGGCGGCCGGCAGCGCCGCCGGCTTGGCGTCGTTCCCCTGCTGCACCGTCACGGTACCGGACTTGGCCTCCTCGGGAGCCTCATCCTGCAGACCGTGGCTGCGGGCAAAGCTGCTGAGGGCATCCTCCCCCAGATCCAGCCCGGCTTTGAGCTGATCGAGCCACTTGGCCGGATCGGTCAGGCTCTTGAGCTGATCGCCACCAAACTCGGCGATGACGCCCAACATCTCCTGCAACAGGGCCGGTGCATCGATGGCCGCCCCATCCCGGGCCACCAGCTGGCCACGGGCGTTGTAATCCACGCCGAAGATGTCCGCCAGCGTGGTATCGGCCCCCACCCCTGCCAGGCGCCCCAGCAACCGGTTCTGCAGCTGGCGCGGCAGATCGGTCGGGGTGAAGGTAAAGGTGGTTTTCGCCTGCCCGCTTGCGGTGAACTCCTGGGTCATCAGCCCGAACAGGGAGCCCAGGTTTGTGTCCAGGATCGCCTGGATGTTGTCACCAAACACGAAGTTCCAGTTGCCCGTGGTGACCTGGATATCGGCCCCCTGACCGGCCACGGCAAAGTTGAAGACCAGCTTCTCGTTGGCCTGGCGCAGCTTGTCCGCCCGGCTCAACGGTCCCTGTTCGCCCTGACCGCCGCCCGAGATCCGCTTGTTGAACTCCTTGTTGAGGGTTGCCTCCAGGTCGCTCTTGAGCCCGCGGCTACTGCGATCATGGTCGCTGTCCAGACGCGTGAGCGAGCCGTATTCGACGCTGCTGGTCTGATCCAGACCGGCCATGTCGGCCACGAACTTGTTAGCACCGGCCAGGGTCCACTGATCCCACTGGCTGGCCACCCAATCCGGCTTGGCACCGTCACCGGCGATCTGCTGGAGGGCGCCGGCAATGCGGGCCGCCCCGCCAAACGGGTTGACCAGCGGCGGAGTGGGGATGGATTTTTCCAGCATCACGATGAGATCGTTGCTGCGCCCCAGGTTGAAGCTGACGTTGCGTTGCCCCACGAACAGCTGGGCCCCTTCCAGCGCCCGGTAGCCGGCGATGTCGACGCTGTGTTTGCTGTCGCCATCCCCGATGTGCACCATGACGTTGTTGTCGCCGAAGGCCAGCGACTTCATGCCGCCCGTGCCCACTTTGACCCCCAGGTTGGTGGTCCCCCAGTTGAGGGCGGTGAACTCGCCATCCCCCACGTTGACCTGGATGTTGCCCGAGTAGCTGACCGCATTGTCGGCCTGGCTCGAGGCCGTTTCCGGCTGGCGTTGTTTGTCGGGTGCGACGAAGGTCTCGTCGTTGTCGGCAATGGCGCCCCGGGCACGGCTTTCGCTCTCTCCCACCTTGGCCAGCACGATATCCCCTTCGGCCACACCGCCGCGCACCCGTTCGTTGTGCACCACGGGTTCGCCGGCGTCATCCAGAGTCAGCACCACCTTGTTGGCTGCCACCTTGCGGGCCCAGACATCCGCCTCATTGCGGGTATGCTTGCGCCCACCCTGATCGACCGCCACTTCACTGCTGCGGGCCGAGACCTGGGTACGGATCCCTTCGCCATCCAGCGCCTGGATGAAGCGGCGGGCAAAACCGGTCTGCAGGTCGTCGCTCACCAGGGAGCAACCTACCAGACTGATGTGGCTCGGCTTGGTGGTCACGCCAGCCTCTTGCTGCAGACGATCGCCCAGGCGGCGCAGATGCCCGGCCAGCTCATCGGCACTGTAGCCGCTGAGACGGCTGTTGTTCTGCCCGTCCGCATCGCGGCCATGCCCCACCACCTGCCAGCGGATATTGCCGGCCAGTTGCGCAGGGTCGCCATACACCACCCGATAGTTGCCATCCACATCCAGCTGTACCACCAGACTGCGGTCGGGGTGCTTGCCGGCCAGGCTGGCCGCGGCCTTGGCGGCCACCGGGTCATCTTCGGTCTGGATGATGATCTGGCTGGTGAAGCGGGTCTCGCCCCCTTCACTGCCCGGCACCACCTCAGGTCGCTGCCACTGCTCGACCCGCTGGTTGCGAACCGGCTGATCCGCGCCATCCAGCGCCGCCGGCGGCGTCCACTTCCTGCCGACATCGGCGTACTCGACCCGCTGACTGACATCATCCGCCTGCAGATGGAAGCGATTGCCCGCATCCACCTTCAGGGCCGGCAGACCCAGGCGATGGGTGATGCCGGGCACGAAGCCTTCGATCCCCTTGTGGGACGCCAGGTGCGCACTGCCGTAGATGGCGACGAATTTCTCACCAGCTGGCAGCTGGCCCAGTACGTCGACGGCGACATTGTTGGCTGCCCCGGCCCGGTACATCAGGCCGTGCTCGGTCCCGCCGATGACGGGTCTGGCGGTACTGCCATCGTCCAGCGCCACGATCCGCATCCCCCGCTCCCGGGCCCGCTCGAACAGGGAGGGCTCCAGGTGCTTGCTCTTGAGCATGGTCGCCAGCTCGGGAGACATTTCCCCCCCCGCCAGATAACGGTCGATCAGCGGCTGCGCCAGCTCACCACGCAGATGCTCCAGGCCGATGACGGTCACGCCCTGGGCCTTGAGTGCATCCATCTGTTCATTGACAAACCGCAGGCCGTTGACATCGCTGCCATGGGTTTCACCAATGAGCAGGCCATTGCGGTTATCCAGCAGGCGTGCCAGTTGTCCGGCCAGCGTGCTATCCCCATCCAGCTGCGCGTTCAGCGTCCGCAGGGCGTCGCCACCATAGCGGGCATCCCAGGCAGCCGCATCGGCCTGTTTGCTGCTGTGATAGATGTTCTCGATCTGCTCGATGCGGCGAGACTCCAGCTCACCGAGGTAACGGCGGTCACCGAACTTGTCCAGCATGATGTGCTCGGCAGAGAGCTCCGAACCGGGTGCGGCCTGCTTGGCAGCCTCCTTGATGAAGTAGACCGCCATCTGGGCGGACTGCTCCCCCGTCATGTCCTGCAACTCCTGATAGGAGTAACCCAGATGCAGCACCTTGCGGGTGTCGTCCAGCACGGCCCGGCTCAGCAGCCCTTTCCCCTGGGACTCGGTCAGCCACTTCTTCAGGTCACCATGGTGTTCGCCCAGCGCGATGTGGAAGCGGGCATCAAACGGCAAATCCACCGGCACGCCCCCCTGGTATCCAGCCTTGGCCGCCAGATAGGGGTCTTGCGCCGCCCAGCGCAGCACCATCTGGGTGAGACCCGGATGCTGGCCCTGCGCCTCTTCGGCGGCCTTGCCGATGACAATGGCAGCCAGGTCCGGGCGGGTCTTGGCCAGCGCCGTCACCTCGGTCTGCAACGAGGCCAGCTCGCCGTGATAGAGATTACCGTGAAGCTGACTCTGCAGCTTGCTCAGCGCCGGGTTTCTGCCGGAACCTTCGTGCTTGACCAGGTAGTCGTCGATCAGATTGTTCAACCGCAATGCGGCCTCTATCTTGGCCTGCCCGCTGGCACCGTGCAGCGTGGCGAGCTGATCCAGGATCTGCTGATAAGACTCGCCAATGGGCTTGGCAAAGACCTGGGCGGCTTTTTTCAGCTCATCCGGGCTGTAGACGTCGGCAAACAGCTTGGCTGTGCGCTCCGTCACCACCGTTTTGCCCGGCAGCTCCGCCATCGGACTCTCGTCAAATACCGGCAACTGCAGGATCTCCTGCAGGGTGACCTTGTTGGCCAGATCCTTGGACGGCTTGAAGCGGGCGAGCTCGGCGCCGTTCATCTCGCTGACCCTGAAGAACAGTGGCTTGCCGTCCGGCCCCGGCTTAAGGTGGTAGCCGCTGGCCATGTCCAGCCCCTCTTTGCCAAAGAAGCGGGTCATGTAACGACTAAACTTCTCGGCGGAGGAGAATTCGACGATGCCGGCATTGGGATCGTAGAAGCCGTAGATCCGGCCAGACTCTCCCTGCTTGGCCCAGGCCGCCATGGCGTGGCCCGGTGCATCCAGCTCCAGCAACACGGGCGCATCGCTGCCCTTGGCGGTCAGCTTGGTGAGCACGGTGTCGAGGGAGATGGCGTTCTTGCCCTCCCACTTCTCCTTGACGATGTCGTACTTGATGCTGCGCAGGCTGTCGTAGTTGTAGGCGGCAGGCGTATTGGTATGGATCTCCGCCAGGCTGCCCACCAGCTTGCGGGCATTGCCCAGCTCGGTTGCCGAGTAGCGATCCGGGTTGTTGATGACCGCCGCCGCGGAGTAGAGCTTCTCCATCATGCGCCGCGCCAGCTCGGGCTGCCCCTCGCTCTCCAGCTGCTTGGCAACCAGCACCAGCTTGGAGAGGGGATCGCAGCGACCACCGAAGCCGTCATCCGCCAGATTGAGCAGCAACAGCTGGGGAGCCAGATGCTCTCTGGCATGCGGATCCGTGCCACCTTGTGAGGCCACGTCGCGGAACAGACGGTTGGACTGCTCAATCCTGGGCTTGATGGTACTCTTGAGCGCCCGGTTTTCGATCTCCCAGGCCAGCGCCCCCTGCTGCTGTGGCGACAGGCTCGGCTGGACGAACAGGTCCACCAGCTGGGTCATGCTCATGTCGGGCTGGAAGCCCTCGACCACCTTGCCGGCCAACCCTTGCTGATACCCGGCCAGGAAGGCCTTGGTGGTACGGATGTCTCTGGTCGCCCCATTGCTGCCCACCTGCGGGGCGAGCGCCTCCTGATAGCGTTTGAGATCGCGCCTGATGCCCTCGATGCCCTTGAGCGGCGCCTCAATGTCTGCAGCCGACGGCGTGCGGTTGAACAAGTCATCCACAATCTGCTCGGCGTACTGGCCCATCAGGCGGTTGCTGGCCAGATGGCCATAGAAGGTCTGCTCGCCACTGACCTGATAACCGGCCACGGCCAGCTTGGCCCGCAGTTTTTCCCCTTCACTGCCGAGCCCTTCGTTGTCGGTCAGCAGCATGATGGGCGTGCTCTTGGGCAGGCCGTCGAGGTTTTTCTCCACCGAGAAACGACCGTTGATCGCCTTGGCGATCGCTCCCACCAGACCGCCCGGGTTGGGCAGCTCGTGGGCCGTGATCGCCTTGCTCATGCTGGGCATGGGGCGATCGAGCAGCAGCCCGCCCACCGGCTTGCCCTGCTCTGCGGCATAACGGGCCAGATCGGCGGCGATGGGGCCGCCCATGGAGTAGCCGTGGATCAGGATCTTGCCAGGCGCCACCCCACGCTCTTCCACCAGATAGCGGAACATGGTGCGGGCATCCTGGTAGACCCCCTGCTCGCTGGGACCGCCGTCGCTGGCCCCATAGCCGCGCAGGTTGACCGCCAGCATGTCGATGCCCTGCTTCTGGTAGTGGCTGCGAACCGCATCGGCCTGCTCCTCGGCGGAAGAACCCGAACCATGCAGGAACAGCACCACCTCGGGCTTGCCATCCTGCGGCGTCCCCGGCCGCTCGGCCCCCTTGTGCAGGTAACCGGACAGACGGCCGGCATCCCCTTGCAGGGTGACCTGCTCAGCCTCGCCCTTGCTCACCGCATGGTCGAGCAGTTGGCGGGTGATGTCGCCCACCTGGCGCCGCTCATCGCGGGTGCCGTAGAGGTTGTCGTTGAGGAAGCGGGTCAGCGGGTTCAGCGGCTGCTTGTCCAGCGGGGCCGTATCGGCATCCGCCACGCCCGGGCTCCGGTCTCCCGGTTTGTGGCCGCCCAAGGCCTGCAGTCCGCTCGTCACCTCTGCTTGATGCTCGGCGGTGAGCTGGCTCCATGCCTCGGCATGGTTGGCCATCACCCACTCGGCCTTGTGGTTGGCAGAGGCCACCTTCTTGGCATTCTTGACCGGCGGCAATCCCTGGCGCTCCCGATAGGCCTGATACCAGCTGTCGAAGTCCGCACTCTGCTCGACCAGATTGTTCACTGCCGCCACTATGGTGCGGCGGCTGACCGGGTCGAACTGGTCGAGGGTCTTCACCTCCACCCTGGCGGTCGATTCCGACTTCGGCACAAACTGGCTCAGCTCGTTCGGTACCTGGCGGAACTCGAACAGGATGGCCGGCTCGGGGTGCTTGCTGTCCCCCGTGGTCGCATTGTTGATGCCATGCCCGGCCACCTCGCCACCAAACTTGAAGTAGTCATAGATGTTCTGTGCCAGCGCCGGTGAATAGGCCGACTTGAGGGTCGCCAGGATCTGCTCGGACACCAGCTTGCGGTCATGGGCACTGAGCAGGGCCAACATGGCCACCGGCTTGGTTCTTGGCAAGATTTCCCAGGCATTCTTGACCTTGGGATCGGTCAACCCCTGGGCGTTGGGCGTGATCCCCTCGGCCAGCGGATCCCAGTCATTGATGTGAATGCCGTATTCCCGGGCCAGATCGGCCGTCTTGCCGTAGATGGAGGTGAGGTAGGCAAACACATTCTGTGCGGTGGCCGCATCCTCCCACTGCACATTGGCCGTGTTGGACAACAGCAGATCCTTCAGCTCGGGGTGATACCAGGGAGCGGACTCCAGCAGCCGGATCTCCTGGGAAGAGCCGCTACCAAATGCCTTGGCGCTGACCGCCACGGTCGCCTGCTGGCCGCTCGGCGTCATGCCGATGGTCTGCCCCTGACCGTCACGGGCGGCGCCATTGCCGGCCGCGATCACGTGGTTGGCATTGGAGATGACCAGGGTGAAACGGCCATCCTCGCTCACGAGATCGGACAGTCTGGTGTGATTGGTCTGGCCGATGTGCTGGGTGAACTCTCTGGCAAGCCAGAGCATGGCCTCCTTGCGTGCTTCCACTGCCTGCTGATCCTGCATCTCGCTTGGATAGGTCACCAGCTCGATGGTATGGGTCTGCCACTGGTTGATCCCTTTGACATCGCTGATCCCGGCGGGATTGGTGTACCCCCCCTGGTTCATGTCCTTGGTCAGCATGAACAGCGGGTTGCCTGCCGCATCGTGCACATAACCAAACTTTTGTGCCGAGTTCTTCGGCAACGCCACCACCAGCCCAGTCAGCTCGTTCTCGATGCCGATGGAAGAGCCGTCGAAGTGGCTGCTGAACTCAGGCACGGCCTTGCTGCCCGGGCGGGGGCCATGCAGACCGGTGAGATCCACGGCCGCCGTGGCCAGTACCTCATGCTGCTGCGCCGGTTTGGTCGCCGCGGCTGTCGCCTGCACCTCCTGCTGCACCTGGCTCGGTGTTGAGGTCGGCGTTGGAGTCGGGGCCACCGGTTGACGGGAGCCTGCATTGATCTGCAGCCGGTTGACCGCCGCCAGCGCTCCGTCGAGGACGGACTGCTCCTGCTCGCTCAGTCCGGTGGCGCTTTCGATGGCCGAAGAAGGAACCTCATCAGGAGCCGACAAGGTACCGACAGCGGGCACATCCAGCTCGCCGGTCTGCAACAGGGGCTGCCCGGCTGCCGTCGACGGGCCGGACTGAACGCCCTGGCGGGTCGGCTTGTCGCCGCTTTGCTTGAGGCTCGCCGCATTCTGTTTGGCCTGGTTGGCCTGCAAGCCGGCCTGACTGGCCGCCTGCTCGCCGGCGAGCTGTGCCTGGCTGGCACTCGCTTCGCCCTGCTGCTGCCGCGATGTCGCCTCCCCCTGGCGAACCAGCGCGTCGAGACGACGCTGTTCTGCCTGCGCAGCCCTGTGCTGGCCCGCCGCCTCGGCGTCACCCTGCAGCTGTTCGCTGCGCTGCTGACCCGTTTGGGACTTGGCCAGCGCCATGTCTATCTGCTGGTGCTGCGCCTCATGGCGGGATCTGGCCTCTTCGATCGCCGTGCCGGCCGTGTTGCCGGCATCGTCCAGATCTTCCTGGACCGTGCTCAGCAGGCGGTCGGCAAAGCCGGTGCGCCAGTGCTGACCGGACGGCTCGCTCGCCGCGTCGGACGCTCTGACCTGCTCGAAGCGGCGCGCCAGCGTATCGAGCTGCGCCGTCATCTCGCGGGACTCGGCCTCGATGGCGGCACGCTGATCCTGACCATTTTGCGCCAGCTTGTGCTGATCGGTGGCCTCCAGCTGGGTCTGGGTGCCGGCAATGGCGGCCAGCTGCTGCCCCTTCTCCTGCTCCAGTCGCTGCTTGTCGGCGTCGGCACTCGCCTGATCGCCTCTCGCCTGGGCCGCGTTGTCGTCTTGCGCCAGCTGGGCGCTGACCTGGCCGATCTCGGCCTTGCCAGAGGCGGTGGCCACCACGTTGTCGAGCAGGTAGCCAAGGCCGTTGCTCTCACCGATACCGCGGAACGCCAAGGTGTTGCGACCCTCGCGGGCCGTCAGCGTCAGCGCCTTGCTCTGCCAGCTGCTGGCGTCCCCTTCGCTGGCAAACACCCGCTCACCATTCCACAGCACCTCGATGCCGTGTTGCAGGGAAATATTCGCCCGGCGGGCAAAATCAAATGTCAGGTTGACGGTCTCGCCCGCCTTGAGGCCGGCAAGATCCTGGGAAATCTGGGTATTGCGGTCAGTCGACAGTTCGCTGACCCGGGCACCGTGCCCGTCGGCAGCCAGCCCGTAGGTGGCGGCGGAAAAATCGGCTTCAATCCCGGCGCCGGCATGCTGCCAACCGTGGGCGCCCCGCTCGAAATCGCCGTTGACGATGAGGTTTTCACCGCCCCTTGCCAGGCCTTGCTCATCGAGCTGCAGCGCCTTGTCCATGGCCTGCTCGTCGCGCTCGCCGGCCTGGCTCACCTTGCCGGTCAGACTGCCGGCCAGGGAGGACTTCACCTCGCCAATCTCGTCCAGCCCAAAGCCGCTGAGCCCCTGCACCTCGCCCAGGCTGGCCGCTTGCGGCGCCTTGAGCGGGCCCTCTTCGTCCCCCTGCACCAGATAGTTGATGGCCTGGTTGCCCGCGCTGCCGAGCAGGGTCTGCTTGATGTTGTCAAACAGGGTGCCGAGCTTGTTGCTGCTGGTGTTGCTGCTGGCGATGGCCAGGCTGTAGAAATCGCCGTTGCCGATCTTGATGGCCACGTTGTGACGGGCATAGGCCGCCGTGATGTCGAGCCCGTCGCCGATCTGGACATTGGCATTGCCCTTGCCCTTCATGACCGCGACGTTGAGGCCGTCTCCCACCTTGGTGTTGAGGTTGTAGTCACCCCACGCCAGGTTGATGGTGGTGCCATCGCCCACCTTGACGTTGTTGTTGAACTTGCCGTAGGCGGCCGTCACGCTCAGGCCGTCCCCGACCGTGGTGGTCTGGTTGACCTCCCCCTTGGCGAGGGTGACCTGGATGCCGTCTCCCACCCGGGTGACGATGTTGGCCTTGCCGAGCAGCGCCTGATAACCATCGCCCTCCCCGACCTGGGTCACCATGTTCGCATCGCCCTTGGCCAGCACGACCTGACGGCCATCCCCCACCTTGGTGATGACGTTGGCCTTGCCCCAGGCACCGGTGTAGCCGTCGCCGTTGCCAACCTCGGTGACCAGGTTGGCCTCCCCTTGCAGCACGGCCACTTCCCGGCCATCCCCCACCTTGGTCAGCACGTTGGCACGACCCTTGGCGAAGCTGTAACGATCGCCGTTGCCCACCTGGGTCAGCAGGTTGACGTCGCCCCAGGCGCCCTGTACCACCAGCCCGTCACCCACCTTGGTGATGAGGTTGGCACGCCCCTTTGCCAGGCCGATGGTGCTGCCGGCCCCGACGTGGGTCATCACGTTGCCCATCTCGGAGATAAGCAGACCCACCGTGGTGCCGTCACCGATCTTGGTCAGCAGGTTGCCCTTGCCCCACAACACGCCGGCGGTGGTGCCATTGCCCACGTGGGTCAGCACGTTGGCATCGGCCTTGGCGATGGCACCGAGGAAGTCATCCCCCACCTTGGTGATGATGTTGGCCTTGCCCAGCGCCAGTACCCCGGTCAGACCACCGCCGACATGGGTCACTATGTTGGCCTTGCCGAACAGGGCTGCCAGCGTGGTGCCACTGCCCACCTTGGTCATCACGTTCAGCTCGCCGGCAAACAACCCCAGGCTGGTGCCGTTGCCGATGTGGCTGTAGACGTTGGCCTTGCCGATCATCAGTGCGGCCGTCAGGCCATCCCCCACCTTGGTGAACAGGTTGGCCTGCCCCAGCATGGCGGCGAAGGTTTCACCAGCACCGACGTGGGTGAAGACGTTGGCATTGCCCACCATGGCGGCCAGTGTCATGCCGTTGCCCACCTTGGTCGCCAGGTTGCCCTGGGCCAGCATCAGCGCCACGGTCAGGCCGTCACCGATATGAGTGAAGACGTTGGCCTTGGCCACCATCAGCGCCAGCGCATTGCCATCGCCAACCTTGGTGAAGACGTTGGCCACCCCGCCCATCAGGGCCCAGGCATCGCCTTGGCCTATCTGGGTAAACAGGTTGCCGGCGCCGATCATGGCGGCAATCGCCGTGCCGTCGCCCACCTTGGTAAACAGGTTGCCAGCGGCCCCCATCACGCCCAGGGTGTCGCCATTGCCGACATGGGTCAGCACGTTGGCGCCCCCCAGCATCACCGCAGAGAGATCGCCATCACCGACCCGGGTCAGCACGTTGGCAGCCCCCAGCAGCAGCGCCTGGGTATCCCCCTGACCAATCTGGGTCAACACGTTGGCGCCGCCCCCCAGAATCGCCTGTACCTTGCCGTTGCCCTTCTTGGTCAGCACGTTGGCTCCGCCCAGCAGCACGGCGCGGGTATCGGCAGCCTTCTCGCCCTGAGTGACGTGAGTCAGCACGTTGGCGCCGCCCAGCAGGCCGGCGGTCAGTTGACCCGCACCCAGCTTGGTCAGCACGTTGGCCCCACCCACCGACATGGCGTCGAGCCGGCCGTTGCCGACCTGGGTCAGCAGGTTGAAGCCGCCCCCCGCCAGCCACAGACCGCGGCCGTCGCCCAGCTGGGTATGGGTGTTGTAACCGCCCAGCATGACCACCTGGCTGTCGCCACGGCCCTGCTGTACCGAGATGTTGCCATAGGCCAGCAGACGGGCCAGGTACTCGCCGTCACCGCTGCGCACCAGCACGTTGGCCGCACCGGCTGCATAGACATCCATCCGGCCCTGGGCACCCTGATGAACCAGCACGTTGGCCAGGCCCGCCCCACGGAACACCAGGTCGCCGCGCTGGCCGCGCTTGATCAGCACGTTGGCCGCCCCGGCGCCGTTGAAATGGATGTTGCCCTCGGTCACGTCGGACTCGATGACGTTGCCGCCACCGGCGCCGTCAAAGAAGATGTCGCCCTTGCTCTTGCCGCCGCTCTGCTGGCGAGGCAGCAACGGCTGGCTGGAGAACTCGCGGGTGGCCGGCAGTCGATCCGACACGGCCGTGACGGTATCGAGCTGGTAGCGCACCTCGCTCAGGGAGTAGCCCCCCGTCCCCATGGCGGTGAAGCCGGTATGCTCCGAAATGACCTTATCGGCCAGCCCCGCCAGGTGGTTGCCCTCCTTGTACCAGGCCTTGGCGAGGTACTTGAGCGCCCCGGTCTCCCGATCATTGGCCAGCTCCACCACCACTATCTTGGTGTAGGGACCAAGCTGCTTGGCAAACACATAGGTGTTGGCCTGCGCCCGGGATTTCACCGCGTTCACGTCGACCTTGGTGCCATCCTCAAAAATGGCGTAGCCGCTCATCTTGGCGCTGGAGAGCGTCACGTCGGCAGCCGCCACGTTCACCCCGCCACCGTAGTTGATCCAGCTGTTTTCAGTCAGATCCGCTTCCACCGCCTCCAGCTTGATGCGCTGACGCCGTTCGAACACCAGATCGCTCAACCGATAGGCGCCGTCGGTTTGCGTCGAGACGAAGCCGTTGCCCGCATCAATTTGACGACCGGCCAAGCCATCGAGGTGATTGCCCTCCTTGTACCAGGAGGTGGCGTGATAGTGCAGGGTACCGTTCGCGCCATCGTTGGAGAGCTCAACCCGGTTGACCTTGGTGTACATGCCGTCAAAGAAGGCAAACAGGTAGGTATTGGGCTGCAGGCTGGACTTGATGGCCGTAACGGCCTGGGACTGGTTGATCCAGCTGCCGCCCATGGTGGCGGTGGTCAACGCGATCTCGTCGGCACGGGCGCCGGCGAAGGGGGAGCTGTCGCTGTCCGAGCCCTTGCGGGAGAGATGGTTGTAACCCCCCGCCCCCTTGAAGTGGATGTTGCCCTCGGCCACGTCCGACAGCAGCCGGTTGTAGCCACCGGTCCCGTTGAAGCGGATGTCGCCACGGGTCTGCAGGTACTCATCCTGTTCGTTGCGCAAGCGGGAGAGCTCGTTCCAGCCGCCGGCCCCGTTGAAGTTGACGTCCCCCTCGCGCCCCTTGCGGAACACCTTGTTGTAGGCACCGGCGCCGTTCAGGGTGACGTTGCCGGACTCCACCTGGGAACTGATGATGTTGGCCGCACCGGCCCCCGAGAAGTGGATGTTGCCCTGCGAGCCTTGATACTGGCTGTGCCAGGTGCGGTCCAGCTTGTTGGCCGCCCCGGCGCCGCTGTAGCTCAGATCGCCGCGGTCGGTCTGGTGCCAGAGCTTGTTGTAGCCGCCGGCCCCCTCGAAGCTGACGTTGCCGCTGATCCCCTTGCGGGTCAGGAAGTTGGCCAGCGCCGCCCCCTGATAGCGGATGTCGCCGTCGCGCCCCTGGTGATCGATGTTGGTGGCGCCGCTGGCCCCGGCGAAATGGACATTGCCGGACTGGGACTTGCTGATGTCGGCATAGCCCGCCGCCCCCTTGACGGTCAGGTTGCCGGAGTCGTCAACCACCTTGAGGTAGGCAGCACCGCCATAGACGCTGTCGTTGCCCGTACCGGTATAGACGGTGGCGCCGATGGAGCCGACCCTGATGGTGTCGTCACCACCATAGGCATGGATGACGCCACCGAGGCCATAGGCATCGATATCATTGTTTCCGTCATCTGCCGTGTAATTACCGGTAAAGAAGTACTCAATACTTCTCCATACACTCTTTCCCATGTATTAACTCATTATGATTAAATGGAAAACCACTGCACCCTGCGCACACAATGGCCAAGTTCGGCATGAACATGACCGCGCACTGTGCAGACCCGCTGCCCTTTCCATGGCAAGAATATCCGGCGACGCAGATCGCTCACCACGGCGCGGGCGTGTCCGTATGGCGCTATCATCTCCGGAATAAAAATGTGGTCGCCGGATTGCCAATCCTCACGGATCAGCTCCCGCTCGGCGGCCAGCAAGGTGTCACGAATGGATAAAGAGACAAACGCCCAGTTGCAAAATGCAACCGGGCGTCCACATGAGTCTTCGTAATAGCAGAACTGGTTCAATTCAAATGCTGGCAATATACGTTGCTGCCACTCGGCGACGGAATAACGCCGGTGCAGGGAGGAGTGCTGACTGAGCAGCATGACACCTCCCAACATATGTTGTTTTTGTTGCCAGTTAGGTTCCGTTGGTTGCAATACCAAGTGCATTGACTCCCCACACCGGAAACTTATTTCTTCTTGCGCGGCGCAGCCTGTGCAGTGGCGGCAGGAGCGGTTTCCTGCACCTCGGCGGGGGCGGCCGGGATCAGGCCAGCGGCAATCAGCTTGTCGAACTCGGCCGCCATGCGCGGATCTTCAAGCATGTTTTTTATCATTGAAACCATATACATAAAGCCAGCTGCCGGCATGTGCACCGTCTGTTTCAGCGCCAGCTCATTGTCGCTTTCTGCCATGACGCCCTGCGCCATCTTGAGCGGATCCTGGCCGACGAAATAGAGGGAAAAAATCCCCTTGTTGTAGTTGACGCTGGATACTGTCTGTACAAACTGCTCTGTCATATAAATTCCATTATCAATAAATATAAGGTAAAACAAAAAACAAAAATCCCACCAAAGATAAATCAACATGGTGCTAACATTTCATTTTTCGCTATATTTACCATATTTGAAAATATTATTTGATTCAATTAAACAATGATTCAAAAATAGAGTAATTACGTCAAAATAAATATCAACAAACTCATTAAGGTTAATAATGAGGCCACACTTGAGATTACCTTTAGATATATTTACTCAGTGAATTTATTATTGATCTTGTCAGCTCACATAATATTTGACAGATAATTATCGGCTCGTTAGTATGCGCGCCCTACCTGTAACAGGTCACCTTGCCCCATATAAACAGGAGGGGTTTAAACGCGGCAACGGGGTATATTATGACTGCGCATGACGAGTCTGTTTTGGCATGCTTGAAGATTATTACCGGATTATTGGGCTGTCCCCCTAAAGATATAGATATCACGCCAGACGAACCCTTTGATATTATTGTCGACAGGCTGCAGCAGCAGACCGACAGCCGGATCCGCCAACGTCACATTGCTCCCCGCAAACTCGCCAAACAGACGCTCCCCCTGGTCCTGCTCAGTGACAACGGCAACCCCTGCGTCCTGGCCCAGCGGCAGGGGGAGCAGGCCCTGATCCTGGACCCCGCCGTCGGCAACCCGCAGGTCATCGACCAGCAGGCGCTGCTGACTCGCTGGAACGGACGAGTCTATCAAGTACGCAGACAGCAGAGCCGCTTTGACATCCGCTGGTTCATCCCGGCCTTCCTGCAGCAAAAACGGCTGCTGGGGGAGATATTGCTCTTTTCGCTGGTCTTGCAGCTCCTGGCTCTCATCTCCCCGCTCTTTTTTCAGGTCGTCATGGACAAGGTGCTGGTGCATCAGGCCTGGTCGACGCTGGATGTGCTGGTGTTCGGGCTGCTGATCACCGCCCTGGTGGAGGTCTGTCTGCGCGGATTGCGGGAGTACCAGTACGCCCACACCGCCAACCGGATCGACATCCAGCTCGGCCTGCGCATGGTGCAGCACCTGTTTGCCCTGCCCCTGCTCTATTTCAAGAGCCGCCAGGTGGGGGCCATCGTGACCCGGGTACAGGAGCTCAATACCATCCGCGAGTTCCTGACCGGCACCATGTTCACCCTGACGGTGGACGTGCTGTTCATGTTCGTCTTCCTGGCGGTCATGGCCAGCCTCTCCGGCATGCTGACCCTGGTGATCCTGCTCTCCATCCCCGCCTATGTACTGATCGCCTGGTGGATCACGCCGCGCATGCAGCAGGCGGTCGAACAGCAGTTCGGCCACGCCGCCGCCAACACCGCCTTCTTGAACGAGACGGTCGCCGGCGCCGAGACCCTCAAGAGCCTGGCGCTGGAACCGCGCTTCGTGCGGCGCTGGGATGAGCAGACCAGCCAGATGGTGACCGCCGGTTACCGGGTTCAACAGCTCAACAACACCTCCCAGCACGGCGTCATGTGGCTGCAAAAGCTGGTGAGCGCTGGCGTGCTCTGGCTCGGCGCGAGCGAGGTGATCAGCCTGCAGCTCACCATCGGCCAGCTCATCGCCTTCAACATGATGGCCGGCCACGTGGCCCAGCCCCTGTCACGGCTGGTCGAGCTGTGGGGCCAGTTCATCCAGACCCGGATCGCGGTGGACAAATTGGGTGACATGCTCAACCTGCCCCCCGAGCACCAGCGTGACGGTGCGGGTCAGGTGAGTGCCGGTGCCATTTTGCTGGAGCGGGTGCGGTTTCGCTATCAGCCGGACGCCCCCCTCATCATCGATGATCTCTCCCTGACCATAGCGCCCGGCGAAACGCTCGGGGTGGTCGGCGGCTCAGGCTCGGGCAAGAGCACCCTGGCCAGACTGCTGCTGCGCCTCTACCAACCCGAGCAGGGCGAGATCTTCATCGACGGCCAGCCCATCCGCCAGCTTCCCCTCCACCACCTGCGTCAACAGATGGGCGTGGTGCTGCAGGAGAACCACCTGTTCAACAAATCGGTACGGGACAACATCGCCCAGTCGATGCCCCATGCCAGCCTGGATCAGATCATCCGGGCTGCCACCCTGGCCGGCGCCCACGACTTCATTCTGCGGCTGCCCCTTGGCTATGACACCGTGCTGGCGGAGGGGGGCAGCTCGCTCTCCGGCGGCCAGCGCCAACGCATCGCCATCGCCCGCACCCTGCTGGCCGACCCCAGGATCCTCATCTTCGACGAGGCCACCAGTGCCCTCGACGATGAATCCCAGGCGCTGATCCAGCGCAACATGCGCCAGATCGCCTGTGGCCGTACCGTCATCACCATCGCCCACCGTCTCTCCACCGTGCGCCAGTGCGACCGCATCATAGTCCTGCAGCGCGGCAAGATCGTCGAGCAGGGCGACCACGCCAGCCTGCTGGCGCGAGGGGAGCACTACGCCCGGCTGTGGCGACTGCAGCAGGACTTGCACGAGGAGACCCCATGAATCTGCGTACCTGGCTGGCCCGCTTGCGCCAACCCCGCCCACCCCGGCAGGCGGATACCCACTATGGCTTTCTGCCGGCCCACCTGGCGCTGGCCGAGACGCCCCCCTCTCCCTTTGCCCGCATCACGGCGCTGACCCTCAGCACCGGCGTGCTGCTGACCCTGCTGTGGGCCTGCTGGGGCGAGCTCGACATCCAGGCCACCGCCAGTGGCCGCCTGCTGGTGCTTGGCCGCAGCCAGATGATCCAGTCCTACGAGCAGGCCAGAGTGGTGAACATCCACGTGGAAGATGGTCAGGCGGTTGCCGCCGATGCGCCGCTGCTGACCCTCAATACCCTGGGGGTCAGTCAGGATCTGAGCCGCTTGCGCCAGCAGCAGGCGTTCCAGTACCAGACGTTGATCCGCTACCAGTCGCTCTACCGTGATCAGGCCCCCGACCAGCATCCGGACTATGTCAGGCTCACGCCGGAGCAGCAGCAGGCGCTGGTGGAGAACTACCAGAGCGAGCTGCACGAATTTCACAGCACCCTCGGCAACCTGCAGGCCGAGCTCGGGGTCAACCAGGCCAACCAGGCCGCCAGGCGGGGCGACATGGCTTCTCTCACCACCCTGCTGGCCAACATCCGTCCCCGCCTGCAGGCCCGTCAGACCCTGAGCCAGTCCCATGCCATCTCCCGGGTGGAGTATCTGGAGCAGGAAAAAGAGCTGCTGGAAACCCAGCGCCAGCTCGCCCAGCAGCGGGCGGAGCTCGAGGTGCTGCAATCCCAGCAGCAGAGCCTGCAGGAGCGGCTGGCCGGCTTCAAGGCACAAAAGCAGCGGGAGTGGATCGAGAAACGCCAGCAGGCCAGGCTGCAGCTGACCGCCATCGAGCAGGAGCTCGCCAAACTGCGCGAGCGGGAACATCTGGAGGTGATCCGCGCCCCGGTGGCCGGCACGGTGCAGCAGCTGGCCATTCACACCCAGGGCGCCGTGGTGCAGCCGGCCCAGCAGCTGCTGGTGATCGTACCCAACGAGGGGGTGCAGCTCGCCGAGGTGAAGATCCTCAACAAGGACATCGGCTTCGTGCACGAGGGGCAGGCGGTGAGCATCAAGGTGGATGCCTTCCCCTACACCCGCTACGGCACCATAGATGGCGAGCTGGTGAGCGTGTCGCGCGACGCCACCGCCGATGAGCAGCTGGGGCTGGTCTTTGCCGCCAGGGTCAAGCTGAGCCAGGGCGAGATGCTGATCGACCAGCAGCCCGTCAAGCTCACCCCCGGCATGTCGGTGGTGGCGGAGATCAAGACCGACCGGCGCCGGGTCATCGACTATCTGCTGAGCCCCATTCGCGAGTATCAGGCCGAGGCGCTGCGGGAGCGATGACGATGCAGCAGACCCACTCCGCCGACAACGGCCCTGTCGCCAATGGCGCCCTCGCCGCCCTCACCCAGGCGGCCCATCAGCTGATGCTGACGGCCGATGCCGAGCAGCTGGCCCACGCCCTGGGGTGCGATCTGGCACCGCCCGATCTGACGGTGCGGGAAGCCGCCGCCCGTCTTGGCCTGCGCAGCGCCCTGTCGCAGGGGCCTGGCTGCCCGCTCGCGGCGCTGCCGCTGCCGGCCTTGCTCAAGCGGGATGGCCGCTGGTACACCATCACCGCCATCACGCCAGAGGGCTGGCTGCTGTTTGATCCCGCCAGCGGCAGCAGCGGGCTGCAACCGCTGCCGAGCCAGGCCGAGGCGGCGCAGTGGCACTTTTTGTTGCTGGCCCAGCAGGATCTCACCCCGGCCGAGGTCAAATTCGGGCTGGGCTGGTTCAGCCCGGCGGTGCTGCGCCAGCAGAAACAGCTGAGGGACGTCTTCTGTTTCGCCATCTTGCTGCAGCTCATCGCCCTCGCCAGCCCGCTGCTGTTCGAGAACATCATCGACAAGGTGCTGGTGGGGCGCAGCCTCGGCAGTCTGCACGTGCTGGCCCTGGCCATGGTGGCGCTGGCCTGCGCCGAGCCGCTCTACGGCTTTCTGCGCGGCCAGGTGTTCGGTCACCTGGCCAACCAGGTCAATGCCGAGCTCTCCGGCAAGCTCTATCGCCACCTGGTCGGCCTGCCCATCGGCTATTTCAAGGCCCGCCAGACCGGCCAGATCATCGCCCGGGTCAAGGAGATGGCCCAGATCCGCCAGTTCCTCACCGGCTCGACCCTGATGCTGGTGCTGGATCTGCTGTTCATCCTGCTGTTCGTCGGGGTCATGTTTCACTACGCCCCGCGCCTGACCGCCTGCGTGCTCGGCTCGCTGCTGATCTACTTCCTGCTCTGGCTGCTGATAGGGCCGCTGGTGCGCAGAAAGGTCGAGGCGGAGTATCAGGCGGATGCCGATGCCACCAGCTTTCTGACCGAGGCGGTCACCGGCATCGAAACCATCAAGACCACGGCCACCGAACGCCGCTTCTACCAGGAGTGGCAGCGCCTGCTGGCACGCCAGCTCAGACGGGGCTTTCAGGCCAAGAAGGTGGGGCTGGCGGCCGGCCAGGGCATCGACCTGGTGCAAAAGATCACCGCCGCCCTGCTGCTCTGGCTCGGGGTCGGCGAGGTACTGAACGGTCGCATGAGCCCGGGGGAACTGGTCGCCTTCAACATGCTGGCCGGCCACGTCACCCAGCCGGTGCTGCGCCTGGCCCAGGTGTGGCAGGATTTTCAGCACACCCTGATCGCCCTGCGCCGGGTCGGCGACATCCTCGACGAGACGCCGGAGCATGGCAACAACGGGCTCGCCTCCGTGCCCGCCCTCCAGGGTGCCATCGAGTTTCGCCACATCCGCTTTCGTTACCAGCCGGATGCCCCTGAGGTGCTGGCCAACCTCTCCCTCACCATTGAGCCGGGGCAGTTCATCGGCATCACGGGGCCGTCCGGCTGCGGCAAGAGCACCCTGACCCGTTTGCTGCAGCGGCTCTATGTGCCCCAGCACGGTCAGGTGCTGGTGGACAACATGGATCTCGCCATCGCCGACCCCGTCTCCCTGCGCCGCAACATGAGCGTGGTGCTGCAGGAGAGCGTGCTCTTCTCCGGCACCATCGCCGACAACATCCGCATCTGCCGCCCCGATGCCAGCCAGGCCGAGCTGGAGCAGGCGGCGCAGCTGGCCGGTGCCCTCGCCTTCATTCGCGAGCTGCCCCAGGGCTTCGAGCAACAGGTGGGAGAGAAAGGCGCCCGCTTGTCGGGCGGGCAGCGCCAACGCATCGCCCTGGCCCGCGCCCTGCTGGTCAACCCCAGGATCCTGCTGCTCGACGAGGCCACCTCGGCCCTCGACTATGAGTCGGAAGCGGCCATCATGGCCAACATGGCGGCTATCCGCCGCGGCCGCACCCTCATCAGCATCGCCCATCGCCTCAATACCCTGCGCGAGGCGGACCGCATCCTGGTGATGGAGGCAGGGCAAATAGTGGAGTCGGGCAGCCATGATGAACTGCTGGCCCGCGAGGGGCTCTATGCCAGGCTGTGGCGTCAACAGACCGGTGCTGAGGCGAGTCAGGCCCTGGCTCACACAGGCTAGGGAGTGGCTAATGATGGGGTGGTGAGTAATGGCGGGCTGATTCAGTCCCGATACAGCCAGGGCTGTTAGGATCCGGATTGACTCTCCCCGTCATAAGCCCTCTAATTGACAGCCTGGATCCCCATGATCGCGCACCTTATGAAAATATTGTTGGTCGAAGACGACAAGCTGCTCAATCACCACCTCAGCACCCTGCTGACCGAAGCCCAGAATCAGGTACACAGCACCGATAGTGCCCAGGTGGCACTGCATTACGCCGCCGACTATCCCATCGACGTGGCCATCATCGATCTGGGCCTGCCCGACATGGACGGCCTGCAGCTCATCCGCCAGCTGCGCGAGCAGCAGATCCCCTTTCCCATCATCGTATTGACCGCGCGCGGCAACTGGCAGGACAAGGTGGAGGGGCTGGAAGCCGGGGCGGACGACTACCTGGTCAAGCCGTTCCAGAAGGACGAGCTGCTGGCCCGCCTCAACGCCCTGGTGCGCCGCAGTGCCGGCTTCATCTCCCCCAGGGTCAAGGCCGGCGACTACGAGCTGGATCTCTCCCGCAAGGAGCTGACCATCGCCGGCACCCCGGTGGTGCTCACCAGCTTTGAATACCTGATCCTCGAATACCTGATGCGCAACGCCCGTCAGGTGGTCTCCAAGCAGCAGCTGCTGGACCAGCTCTACGGCGACGGCGAGGGGGACCCCAACACCATCGAGGTGATGGTGAGCCGGCTGCGCAAGAAGCTGGATCCGGAGGGGACCATCCAGCCCATCTCCACCATCCGCCGCCAGGGTTACATCTTCAACCTGTCGTGCAACTGATGGACGTTCGTCTGCTGCGCCCCATGCGCTTCATCCGCCGCTCGCTGCACATCAAACTGATGCTGAGCGCCATGCTGGTCATCGCGCTCATCATGGCCTTCTCGGTCTACATCCTCTATCTGGGTCACACCGAGGAACAGGCCCAGAAGGCCAGCACCCGCATGCAGGAGAACCTCTCCAAGCTGTTCTCCTCCAAGCTGCCGGATGCCCATGCCACCACGGATCTGGGCCGGATCACCCCGGATGCCGTCGACCCCAATCTGGATACCCTGATCTGCCGGGCCGACGGCCAGCTGAGCTGGTCCAGCATGCACATGCCGGAGGTGATCCAGGCCAGGGACACTATCTGTCAGGATCTGATGAAGTATCTGGGCGGGCTGGATCAGGACTACTTCTTCAAACGTCACACCATCAAGAACGGCGAGAGCTACTTCATCTACAGCCTGCGTTTTCTGCGAAACCACGGCGATGGCCCCACCACCTATTACGTGGTGATGGTCGATTCGGCCAAGCGCTACCTGGCCCAGACCCGCGATTACCTCTACCAGTGCATCCGCCAGGCCCTGCTCGCCTACTCCCTGCTCGGCGCCTTGCTGCTGCTCACCAGTTTCTGGAGCCTGGGCTCCCTGCGCACCATGGCGCGCCAGATGGACGAGATCCGGGCCGGCAAGCGGGAGGCCCTCTCCAACGACTATGAGCGGGAACTGACGCCGCTGACCGAGTCGGTCAACCAGCTGCTGGAGAACGAACGCCAGCAGACCCAGCGCTACCAGCACGCCCTCAACGATCTGGCCCACAGCCTGAAAACCAGGCTGGCGCTGATCCAGATGACGGCGCAGGAGGTCAAGCTGGGGCGCGACATCCACGACAACATCAATGAGCAGATCCTGACCATGGATCAGATCATCCAGTACCAGCTGCGCCGCGCCGTCACCGGCCGCAAGCGCCTCGCCAGCAAGGGCACCGAGCCAGTGCCCCTCATCGAGAAGCTGCTGGCCAGCCTCGCCAAGGTCTATCGCCACAAGAAGCTGCAGACCCGCTTCAAGTTCGATGACGACGTCTTCTTCGCCGGCGAACAGGGGGACTTGATGGAGCTGATGGGCAACCTGCTCGACAACGCCTTCAAGTTCGCCATCAGCGAGATCAAGGTGACGGTGAGCCGCCGGCTCGACCGGCTGCGGATCGAGATCGAGGACGACGGCCCCGGCATCGACCCCGGCAAATCGCAGCAGATCTTCCAGCGCGGGGTGCGCGCCGACAGCTCCCCCGGCCAGGGCATCGGGCTGGCGGTGGTCACCGAAATCGTGCACAGCTACGGCGGCCAGATCATGGTGGATGAGTCCCCGCTCGGGGGCGCCCGCTTCACCCTCGACCTGCCCTGAGCCCATCCCTACCCACTGCGCCTGCCACCCGGCAGGCGCAGTGCATTGTGGCGCAGGTCGATCCTTTCGCAAAGGACGGCATCTCCATCCAGCCGGCAAACCGCAGGCATAAAAAAACCGGCCGCGAGGGCCGGTGAAACAGTTCAGGCTTGTCAGGTGACAAACGCACCCAGCGGATGAAGACAAGTCCCAACTCCTTATGGTGCCCTGCCTTCTTGAGTACGTGTTGACACTCTACGCCATGGTCACTGAATCAAGGCTGAACCATGGCCGATCCGTCCCCTGGCAAGCAGCCAGCTTATAACTTGATGCCGAGCGACTGACGCAGATAGGCGCCGGCGCCGAGCAGACCCGGCCCCTCGTGGGTGATGAGGAAGACGGGGATATCCTTGAGGTAGGATTTGAAACGCCCCTTGTCTTCGAAGGCCACCCGAAAGCCCGAGCCGATGAAGAACTCCTGAAAGCGCGGCACTATGCCACCGGCGATGTAGACGCCGCCGAAGGTGCCCATGTTGAGCGCCAGGTTGCCGGCAAAGCGGCCCATCAGCACGCAGAACAGGCTCAAGGTACGGCGGCAGTCCAGGCACTCGCCCGCCAGCGCGCGCTCGGTGATGTCCTTGGGTTCGAACGCCTGCGGCTCACGGCCGTCGGATTTCACCAGACCACGGTAGATGTTGACGAGGCCGGGGCCGGAGAGCAGCCGCTCGGCCGAGACGTGGCCCAGCTCGGCGCGCATCACCTGCAGCACCGCATCCTCTTCTTCGCTGTTGGCGGCAAAATCCACGTGGCCACCCTCGCCTGGCAGACTCAGCCACTGCTCGCCGGTGTGCACCAGGTGGGCGACCCCAAGGCCGGTGCCGGCCCCGTAGATGGCGATGGGCTTGCCAGCCACGGGCGCCGCGCCCCCCAGCTGGATGCAGTCAGCCGCGTCCAGCACCGGCACCGCCATGGAGACGGCGGTAAAATCGTTGATCACCTGCAACCGGCTCAGGCCCAGATTGGCCTGCATCTCGCTGATGGAAAACTCCCAGCTGTGGTTGGTCATGGCGACCCAGTCGCCGTTGATGGGGCAGGCGATGGCGATGCAGGCTTCGCCCACCTGCACCTTGTGCTCATCCAGATAGAGGCGAACCACGGCTTCCAGACTGGGATGGGCCAGCCCGGAATAGGTCTTGGCCTGGGAAATGGTGCCGGTTGCCAGCTCGCACAGGGCCAACCGGGCATTGGTACCGCCTACGTCGCCGACCAGCGCATGGGTATGCTGCATAAAACAACTCCTTCGTTACTGGGGTCGGGGCGGCCGTTACCGTCCCGCACTTATTATTTGGTGCCAATTCTACCCGAGCCCCTCCCCTTGCGGCGCGTTTGATGGGTGCAACTGTGCGCCCGCTCACAGTGTTGTTGCTTTGCAACATTTGTAAGCGCTTTCACGGAATGACTGGAAGTTTGTAACCAAAACAACGAAATAATTAGACATGAGTCATACTTTGCAGGGCCGAGATTAGTTTCGATAAGAGCTTGTCTTGTATAGTCATCAAGTTGATTGGAAACCTGCTTAGCCATGAATTTAGTGCAAAGACACTGAAGCTAAATTACAAAAACGCCTGGTGGTGATGATGAATACCCTTGATAAAATTACTAATAATTTGGAAAGTTTCAGTAAATCAGAGCGTAAAGTCGCCGAGGTCATCCTGGCCTCCCCGCAGACGGCCATCCACTCCAGTATCGCCACCCTCGCCAAGATGGCTGACGTCAGCGAGCCGACCGTCAACCGTTTCTGCCGCCGTCTCGATACCAAAGGCTTTCCCGATTTCAAACTGCATCTGGCCCAGAGCCTGGCCAACGGCACGCCCTATGTGAACCGCCACGTGGAGGCGGAAGACGGGCCCGATACCTATACCGCCAAGATCTTCGAATCCACCATGGCCTGCCTCGATGCCGCCAAGAACAGCCTGGACATCTCCGCCATCAATCGCTGCGTCGACATTCTGACCCAGTCCAAGAAGATCAGCTTTTTCGGCCTCGGCGCCTCCTCCGCCGTCGCCCGCGATGCCCAGAACAAGTTCTTCCGCTTCAACATCCCGGTGGTGAGCTTCGATGACATCGTCATGATGCGCATGAGCTGCATCAACAGCAGCGAAGGGGACGTGGTGGTGCTCATCTCCCACACCGGCCGCACCAAGGCGCTGGTGGAGATTGCCGCGCTGGCCCGCGAGAACGACGCCACCGTGATCGGCATGACCGCCAAGGACTCCCCGCTGGCGCGCGAGTGCAACCTGGTGCTCTCCATGGACGTGCCGGAAGACACCGATGTCTACATGCCGATGGCATCGCGCATCGCCCAGCTCGCCCTGGTGGACGTGCTGGCGACCGGTTTCACCCTGCGCCGCGGCATGAAATTTCGCGAAAACCTGAAGAAAGTCAAAGAAGGTTTGCGCGAATCCCGCTTTGATACACCCCACTCTTCGTAAGCAGCGGGGGCCTCGGCCCCCGGCTGTCTCTGCCACCTTCCTTGGTGTAGTATTGTAATTTAGTAACAAAAGCCACCCAGATGGCTTGCAAGCGGGTGCAATGGGTCATGCGCTTGACGGGGCAGTATCTCAAGTCATATCAACTTCAAAACTGGAGTCTTTCATGCCAAGACGTACAAAGATTGTAACCACACTCGGTCCGGCCACCGATCGCGAAGGGATCCTCGAGGGGATCATCCGTGCCGGCGCCGACATGGTGCGGATGAACTTCTCCCACGGCACTGCTGAAGACCACATCCTGCGCGCCAACCAGGTGCGTGACATCGCCGCCAAGCTGGGTCGTCACGTCGCCATCATGGGCGACCTGCAGGGCCCCAAGATCCGCGTTTCCACCTTCAAGGACGGCAAGATCTATCTGGCCGTCGGCGACAAGTTCATCCTCGATGCAGCCCTCGGCAAGGGTGAAGGCTGCCAGGAGCAGGTCGGCATCGACTACAAGAGCCTGCCGAGCGACGTAATCGCCGGCGACATCCTGCTGCTGGACGACGGTCGCGTGCAGCTGAAGGTGGAGCAGGTCGAAGGCACCCGCATCCACACCACGGTCACCGTGGCCGGTCCGCTCTCCAACAACAAGGGCATCAACAAGAAGGGCGGCGGTCTCTCCGCCCCGGCCCTGACCGAGAAGGACAAGGAAGACATCAAGACCGCCGCCCGCATGAACGTGGACTACCTGGCCATCTCCTTCCCCCGTTGCGGCGATGACCTGCGTTACGCCCGCGAGCTGGCCCGCGAAGCCGGCTCCAACGCCAAGATCGTGGCCAAGGTCGAGCGCGCCGAAACCGTCGCCACCGACGAGGCGATGGAAGACATCATCCTCGGCTCCGATGCCGTCATGGTGGCGCGTGGTGACTTGGGCGTCGAAATCGGCGATCCCGAGCTGGTCGGCGTGCAGAAGAAACTCATTCGCCACTCCCGTCGCCTGAACCGCGTCGTCATCACCGCCACCCAGATGATGGAGTCGATGATCAACGCGCCGCTGCCGACCCGCGCCGAAGTGATGGACGTGGCCAACGCCGTGCTGGACGGTACCGATGCGGTGATGCTCTCCGCCGAAACCGCTGCCGGTCAGTTCCCCATCGAAACTGTCACCTCCATGGCCAGCGTCTGCGTCGGTGCCGAGAAGCACCCGAGCCTGAACGTCTCCAACCACCGCATGAGCTACACCTTCACCTCGGTGGAAGAAGCCGTCGCCATGTCTACCATGTATGCAGCCAACCACCTGGAAGGGGTCAAGGCGATCGTGGCGCTGACCGAATCGGGCACCACTCCGCTGCTGATGTCCCGCATCAGCTCCGGCCTGCCGATCCTCGCCATGTCACCGCACAACAAGACCCTGGCCTGGACCAACCTCTACCGCGGTGTCACCCCTGTGCTGTTCGACGGCGACGAGACCAAGCCGGTCTACGAGGTGTGCCGCGACGCGCTGGACGTGCTCAAGGCCAAGGGGCTGCTGCAAAGCGGTGACATGGTGTTGCTGACCCACGGCGACAAGATGGAAACCGTCGGCAGTACCAACACCTGCAAGGTGATGATGGTCGAGTAATCGCCCTTCACCGGCACCAAAAACGGCTCCCGCGGGAGCCGTTTTTTTATGGCGAAACCGCTGCCTCAGCCGCGAAACAGTTCGACCTTGTCGCCGTCCTGCAGGCTGCCGGCGCCACGCACCACCACCCTGTCACCCTGCTTGAGCGCCCCGCTCACCGCCACCTGCCGGCTGTCGCCAAACAGCACGGTCACCGGCACCCGGTTTACCGTCAGCTCCTCGCCGCGCTGCTCCACCTGATAGACCACGCTCCCCTCGGTGTTGAGCACCAGGGCATCGCGCGGCAGCAGCATGGTCTGCTGCTCCGCCAGCGGCAGTGCCACCCGCACCGGCGAGCCGATGATGAAGCGGCCCGCTTCGGGCTTGAGACGCAGCTCGATGAGGCGCGACTTGGGATCGGCGCTCGCCGCCCGCTGGTAATAGACCCCGTGGCCGCTGAGCTGCTCCCCTTCCACCCGCAGCCGGGTCTGGGGCGCCAGCTGGCCGGCCCAGACGATGGGGGCCTGCAGCCGGATGTCGGGCTGATCGGGGTTGACCAGCTCCAGCGCCTGCTCGCCGGCATCCACGTGCTCCCCCGGCTGGATGAAGTGGTTGTTCACCACCCCGTCGAACGGCGCGAAGATGTGGCTTCTGCGCAGCTGCTCCTCAATCTGGCGCACCTGTACCCGCGCCAGCCGCTCGGCCAGTTCAGCCTGCTCCACGTCGTAGCGCGCCTTGTCATACTGGCTCTGGGAGGTGCTCTTCTGGCGGTGCAGCGTCGCCAGCCGGCCAAACTCGGCGCGGGCGAAGCGCACGTTGCTTTCCCACTTGGCCTGCTCGGCCTGGGCCTGCTCCAGCGAGAGCCGCAGCGCCGCACTGTCGAGGCGCAGCAGCTCATCCCCCTTGCTGACCCGGCTGCCGAACTCGGCTATCCACTCCACCCGGCCGCTCACCTCGGCGCTGAGCGCCGCCTGCTGGCGGCTCGCCACCGTGCCGCTGACCCAGATGCTGGCCGCCGCCTCCCCCCGGGTCACGTCCGCCAGGGTCACCATCTTGCCCTGCGCCAGCGCGGGGAACACGCTACCCGCCAGCAGCGCCGCGCCCACTATCATCCTTGTAAAACCGTGTGTCATCGATGAGCTCCTTGCTCAGGCCCGCTGGCGCAGGGCGAGCGGTGATTCGACCCGCTCTCCCAGTCGCAGGAAGGCGGGCAACAGGATCAGGGTAAACAGGGTGCTGCAGCTCATGCCGCCGACGATGACGGTGGCCAGCCCCCGGTAGATTTCACTGCCCTCGCTCGGGCTCAGCATCAGCGGCAGCATGCCGAAGATGCTGGTGAGGCTGGTCATGGCGATGGGCCGCATCCGGCTTTGCAGGGCATCGGCCACCGCCAGCTGGCGGCTCATCCCCTCCCGCTCCGCGGTGCGGGTCTGATGCACCAGCAGGATGGCGTTGTTGACCACCAACCCCAGCAGAATGACGAAGCCGATGATGGTCAGCAGATCCATCGGCAGCGGCACTAGGAGGCCGCTCAGGTGCAGTGCCAGCACGCCGCCGACGGTGGCAAGCGGCAGGGTCAGCAGTACCAGCACGGCATCCTTGAGGGAGGCAAAGACCCCCCACAACAGGATCAGCAGGATCATCACGGCAAACAGGAAGATGGCCCCCAGGTTGCCGAGCGCCTGCTGCAGGCTGTCGGCATTGCCGGAGACCCGCAGCTCGCCGCCGGCGGGCAGCAGTGGCCGGATGGCGGCAAAGCTTTTGCTCTGCAGGGTATCGAGCACCTGCTCCATGCTCATCCCCGCCGGGGGCGAGATCTGCAGGCTGATGCTGCGCCGGCCGTCGGCCCGAAAGATGCTGGCCGGCCCCATGTCGTGCTCCACCCGCAGCAGCTCGCCGAGCGGCACGATGCGCCCGGACGGGGTCGCCAGCGGCACCGCCTTGAGCTCGTCCGGGTTGGCCGAGGTCTGCCCCATCAGCATGATGTCGAGCCGCTCCTCCCCATCGAAATATTCACCGACCCGCAGCCCGTCGCCGAAGGTCTGGATGATGGCGGGCATGGGGGTACGATCCCAGCCCACCTCGGCCAGACGCCTGTCCTGCGGCACCAGCCGCAGCTCGGGGGCGGTGAAATCGAGATCCGGCTGCGGCCTCACCTGGGCACCCGGCAGATCCTGTTTGACGATGGCCATGGCGGCCCGCGCCGCCTGGTAGAGCTCGGCCAGATCGCCCCCCTGCAGCAGCAGGGAGATGCCGTTCTCGCTGTCAAAGCCGCCGAACAGCGAACCCTGGCCGCCAAACACCTGGGTGTCGGGGATCCCCACCAGCAGCTGCTTCATCAGCAGCTGCTCCAGCACCTTGATCTGATCCTCCTCTTTCGGCCGCACCCCGATCTGGGCGCCGCCCGGGTAGCGCAGGATGTAGTAGTTCTTGAGGGCCGGTTCCCGCTCCCCCTTCATGTAAGGGGCGAGGCGGGCGATCAGGGTGTCGATCACCTCCTCGCGCTGGGCCTGCAGGTTGAAACCCGGGGTGAAGTTCATCCAGACATCCACCGCATCGCGCTTCACGTCGGGCAGATAGTCCATCTTCGGCAACAGGGCCCAGGTGGCCAGCGCCGGCAGGCTCATCATCAGGGTGATGACGGTCCAGCGCTGGCGGGAGGTGCCGGTCCAGCGGATCACCCGTCGGGTGGTGCCCTGCCACAGCCCCTCATAGGGATCGATCAGCCGCTCACGTCCCATCCAGCGCGCCGCCACCGCCGGCAGTACGGTCACCGCCACCAGCATGGAGACGCTCACCGCGCAGGCGATGGTGAGCGCAAGATCGGCAAACAGCTGCCCCTCCACATCGTTGAGCAGCAGCACCGGCAGGAAGATGGCGACCGTGGTCAGGGTGGAAGCCACCAGCGCGGTCCACACCCGGCTGGTGCCTTCCAGCGCCGCCTCCGCCTTGCTCAGATCCCCTCGCTCGTGGCGCCGGTAGATGCTCTCCAGCACCACGATGGCGGCATCGAGCACCATGCCCACCGCAAAGGCAATGCCCGCCAGCGAAATGACGTTGAGGGTCCGCCCCAGCACCTTGAGCAGGCAGAAGGTGAGCATGATGCTGATGGGAATGGCGATCGCGATCATCAGGGTCGCCTTGAGCTGGCGCAGAAAGACCCAGAGGATGGCGCAGGAGAGCAGTACGCCGAGCCCCAGGTTGGCAGTCACCATGCCCACCGCCCGGTTGATGTAGAGGGAGGCGTCGAACGACTGCTCCATGTGCAGGCCGACCGGCTCCAGCACCTCGCGGTTGAGCTCGCCCACCTTGAGCTTGATCGCTTCCAGCGCCGCCAGGGCGTTGGCGCCGCTCTCCTTGAAGATCTGGGCCGCGATGGCGGTGTTGCCGTTCTGGATGCGCAGCACCGGGTTCTCCTCCCGGGCCAGCCTGATTTCCGCCACATCACGCAGGTAGATGGGCAGGCCGTCGCGCCAGTCCACTACCTTGTCCCCCAGGGTCGCCACGTCGTAGCGACCGGCAAAGCGCAGCTTGTACTCCCAGCGGCCAATGTCGAGGGTGCCGGCGGAGACGTCCCAGCCGGTGCTGGCCCGACTGGCCAATACCGGGATCTCCACCCCCAGCTCGGCGGCGCGGTAAGGGTCGAAACGGATCTGGATCTGGCGCTCGTTGATCCCCTCGATGTCGACCGTCGACACCCCAGGGATGCGCTCCAGCTCCGGCTTGACCCGCGCGTCGATCAGCGCCTGATGATCGTCGATCTGCCCCTTGGCACCGGGCAGCTGCTGGATGAAGAAGAAGGTGAGGGTGTCGTTGCTGCTGTAGTTGTTGACGTAGGGGCCGCCAATCTTGTCCGGCAGGCCGGAGACCCGGTTCAGGCGGGAGATGACGTCGAGCTGGGCCCGCTGCATGTCGGTGCCGAGGGCAAACTCCAGGTCGATTTCGGTGAAGCCGGGGAAGCTGTTGCTGGTGAGGTTCTTGAGCCCCTGCACCCCCTGCATCTCCTGTTCGATGGGGTCGGTTATCTCCGACTCCATCTCCTGGGGCGAGGCCGAGCGCCAGTCCACCGAGATATTGAGGTGCGGGCGATCGATGTCGGGAAACAGCTGGATCGGCAGCCCCCGGATGCTGAGCAGGCCCAGCAGAAAAATCAGCACGATCGAGACCGCCACCCAGATGGGGCGTTCGATCGCCGTTTTGGCGAGATTCATTCACTCTTCCTGAGTTTGTTGTTGTCGGCCATTCCGCTGGCCTTGCTTCCTGCCCCAAGGGTGAGGGGCCATTGCATTAAACTGGAATTAATCGAGGTTGTAAATGCAGGGCTAACAAACAAAAAAACCGGCCATGATGGCCGGTTTCAGGTTCAGGAGTGAGCGCTCTCTCAGGCGGCGTGCACCACCGGATTTTGCTGGGATAATCCCTCCAGCTCGCCCGGGGCGAAGTTGTCCACCTGGATCGCCTCGTAGCGCAGGGCATCGGCGGCCAGCAGCTTGTCCGCCTCGTCCTTGCTCAGGATGGATTGGGACAGCGCCGCGGCGACCAGCTCCGGCAGCGCCAGTTTGCGGGGCAGCTTGCCCTCTTTCTGGGCCTGCACCAGTTTCTTCTCGTAGGGCTGCACTGCGACCATGGCCTGGAAGGCACGCTCCATCAGACCAACCGGGTCCGCCTCGTCCTTGCCGACGTAGCAGAGAGCGGTCAAACGGTCGCGGAACTCGCCCGGCTTCATCATGGCCAGACAGATGGCGTGGCAGCGATCGTCTGCCGGCATCTTGTAACCGACGCCGAACGGGAACACCACCCGCTTGAGCACGGCACCCACCACCTTGTTCGGGAAGTTCTGGAAGAAGCCCTCGAACGCCTTGCCAATCAGGTAGAGGTTGCGCTCCACCGCGTACTGCACGAACGGCAGATCGGAGACCATGCGGCCCTGATCTTCGTAGTGCTTGAGGGTGGCGGAAGCCAGGTAGAGGTGGCTCAGCACGTCACCCAGACGAGCGGAGATCATCTCCTTGCGCTTGAGATCGCCACCCAGCATCAACATGGAGACGTCGGCGCACAGGGCCAGCCCTTTACTCATGCGAGAGAGCTGCTTGTAGTAGCGGGCGGTCTCACCACTCACCGGGGAGCCGTTGAACTGGCCCAGGGTCAGCCCCTGGAACAGGGAACCAAAGAAGTTGCCGGCACCAAAGGCGATGTGCTTCATCAGCAGAGCGTCAAACTTCTCGAGACCGCGCTCCACGTCGGTATCGGCCGCCGCTTCCAGCTCGGCAAACACGTACGGGTGGCAGCGAGTGGCACCCTGCCCGAAGATCATCAGGTTGCGGGTCAGGATGTTGGCCCCTTCCACCGTGATGGCCACCGGAATGCCCATGTAGGCGTAGCCGGTGTAGTTTTTCGGGCCCAGCTGGATGGCACGGCCGGCGTGGATATCCATGGAGTCATCCATGATCTGGCGCGCCATTTCGGTCATGTGGTACTTGGAAATCGCGGTGACGATGGCCGGAGCCTGACCCAGGTCCAGGGAACCTGCAGTCATGCGACGGGCCCCTTCCAGTTGATAGGTGAGGCCGCCGATGCGGGCCAGCGCCTCTTGCACACCTTCAAACTTGCCGATGGACATGCCGAACTGCTTGCGCACATAGGAGTAGGCGCCCACGGTGCGGCTCGCCATGTGACCGCAAGCGGTGCCCAGAGCAGGCAGCGAGATGCCGCGACCGGCGGAGAGGCACTCCACCAGCATGCGCCAGCCACGGCCGGCGTAATCCGGGCCGCCGATGATCCAGTCGAGCGGAATGAACACATCCTTGCCGAAGGTCGGACCGTTCAGGAACGCCAGCCCCATGGGGTAGTGGCGATCGCCGACGCGCACACCGGGGTGGCTGGTGGGGATGAGCGCGCAGGTGATGCCGAGCTCTTCCTTGTCGCCCAGCAGTTTTTCCGGGTCATAGAGTTTGAACGCCAGCCCCAGCACGGTGGCACGGGGGGCCAGGGTGATGTAGCGCTTGTTCCAGTTGAGGCGAATACCCAGCACTTCTTCACCCTTGTGCATCCCCTTGCAGACGATCCCCTTGTCAGGAATGGCGCCTGCATCGGAGCCCGCTTCCGGCCCGGTCAGGGCGAAGCAGGGCACTTCTTTGCCATTGGCCAGCCCCGGCAGCCAGAAATCTTTCTGGGCCTGGGTGCCGTAGTGCATCAGCAGCTCGCCCGGGCCAAGGGAGTTCGGCACCATGACGGTGACCGCCACGCTCAGGCTCTTGGTGGCGATGCGGGTGACGATGGTGGAGTTGGCAATCGCCGAGAATTCGCGGCCGCCGTAGGATTTCGGGATGATCAGGGAGAAGAAGCCTTCCTTCTTCAGATAGTCCCACACCGGTTCCGGCAGGTCTTTGGTTTCGTTGACGATCTTGAAGTCGTCGACCATGGCGAGTAGGGTTTCGACCTGGTTGTCGATGAAGGCCTGCTCCTCGGCGGTCAGCTCGGCTTTACCGTAGCCGTGCAGTTTTTTCCAGTCGGGGTTGCCGCGAAACAGCTCCCCATCCCACCAGACGGAGCCGGCTTCCATGGCCTCCCGCTCGGTGGCCGACAAGGGCGGCAATATCTTCTTGAAGATGCCGAACACCGGGCGGGTGACCACCTTTTTACGGATGGAGGGCACGCCGAGCACGACGGCTATCGCCAGCACCAGCAGGATAAGCAATGTGATCATACTCAAGTTCCTTCTATTTCACTGTTTCCGTTGATTTATTGTTGGTTGTTACACGGCCAGGGAGAGCCTGGTCGACTCCACGGGCGCCCCGACACCGGACGCCAGATAAGGAATGACGTTGCGCACCAGCCCCTCCACATCGAGCTGCTGGCCGAAGTCAGCCTGGGCGATGTCGCGCAGCGCATCGGCCGAGGCCATGGTGAACACGACGGTGCCCAGGGTGAAGTGCAGCCGCCAGAACAGATCCGCCGGCGACAAGGCCGGGTTGGCCTTGGAGATGGCCTGGGTGATCCGTTGCAAAATGGGGCCGTAGTGGGCAGTGATGAAGCGGCGCAGGTGGCCCTGGCTGTCGATGTAGCCACGCCCCAGCAGCTGCATGAAGATAGCCGGGCCGTTGGTGCGCACCGCCACCAGCTTCATCAGCGGGTCGACGAAGCTCTCGAACACCTGCAGCAGGGTCAGCTGCTCCTGCGCCATCAGGGTATGCAGGCGTGCATCCAGCTCGGGCATGAACAGGCTCAGATAGCGATCGAGCACCGCCTGGATCAGCTCCTTCTTGGAGCCGAAGTGGTAGTTCACCGACGCCAGATTGACATCGGCCTCGCTGGTGATCAGACGCAAAGAGGTATCGGCGAACCCCCGTTCGGCAAACAACACCTCGGCGGCATCGAGAATGCGGTTTTTGGTATCGATTTTACTCACAGGACACCTCACTTAAACGAATGTTTAAAAAGTACGTTTCACAACCTTTTGTGTCAAGAGAATGTGAACAGGTGTTAGTGAAATGTTTTTGTTGAAAATGGGGAACAAGGCGGGAACTTCACGGACGAATCGGACTCTATATCTATGCCACTGCAATTAAACATTAAGTCTCGCCCAACCTGCTTCATGCTAGTTGGGCATTTTTTTGCCCGTTACCCGCGCAGCGCGCTGGCAAACAGGCAAAAAAAAACCGTCGCAGGGCGCGACGGCGGGGAAATGAGGTTGCACCATCCTGATCCAACCCATCGATGCGAGTTCAGGCTTTCATCGATGACGCCATCATGACCGCCAAGCGTGTTCAAACTTTGTCAGCCAGACCCCAATTTGTGACAAAGTATGACAAGCCACGACATGGTCTCGACCCGCCGCCTTTGCTATGCTGGCGCCTCACGCCAGAGGGGAAGATAAGATGAAGTACACGGTCGATACCCACACCCACACCGTCGCCAGCACCCACGCCTACAGCACCATCCATGACTACCTGCCCATCGCCAAGGCAAAGGGGATCAAGCTGTTTGCCACCACGGATCATGGCCCCGACATGGCCGATGCCCCTCACTTCTGGCACTTCGTCAATCTGCACGTGTTGCCACGGGTGGTCGACGGGGTCGGCATCCTGCGCGGCATCGAAGCCAACATCAAGAACATCGACGGTGAAATAGACTTCCCTGAGCGCTACGAGTCGCGCCTCGACATGATCATGGCGGGCTTTCACGAGCCGGTGTTTCCCCCTTGCGATCAGGCCACCCACACCCAGGCCATGATCAACGCCATCAAGAGCGGCCGGGTCGACATGATAAGCCACCCCGGCAATCCCGCCTTCCCCATCGATATCCAGGCCGTGGTCAAGGCGGCTGCAGAGTACCGGGTGGCGCTGGAGCTCAACAACTCCTCCTTCAGCCACTCCCGCCCGGGCAGTGAAGGCAACTGCCGCGCCATCGTCGAGGCGGCGCGGGACATGGGTGCCTACCTCACCTTCGGTTCCGACTCCCACGTGGCCTTCAGCCTCGGAGATTTCGAGCACTGCCACCGGCTGGTGACCGAGGCCGGCTTCCCAGCAGAGCGGATCCTGGCGCGCTCCCCCCGTGCGCTGCTCGATTTTCTCGAAAGCCGTGGCCGGGCCCATATTCCGGAGTTCGCCGACCTCTGACATTGACCGTAACTCCATGAGCCCACTCATAAAACTGAGTACAGCTCATTGACTTGCCCTGCTGTTTTCGGGAATCTAGTGACACGCCGGTATAGCTCAGTTGGTAGAGCAGCGCATTCGTAATGCGAAGGTCGGGGGTTCGACTCCTCTTACCGGCACCAATCACGCAAACAACAACGCCGCATAAGATATGCGGCGTTGTTGTTTATAGAATGTCCGGGCTCTGCTGCATTGGGCTGGCAAGCTTGAACCGACCCACGCCTGCAAACCTCTCGGTTCATAGCAGCAACAGATTGTCCTGCCGATTGGAAGCAGTCACCAGCACCGGAATGGACTTGGAGGTCGGCGTAAACGAGCCCGCCCCTATGCTGTCGATGGGGACCAGCGGGTTGGTTTCCGGATAGTAGGCCGCGATGTTGCCACGCGGGATCTCGTAGATCACCACCACAAAACCCGTCACGCTACGCTCGCGCCCGTCGTTGCAGATGGCCGCCATGTCGACCCGATCCCCTTCGGCAAAGCCAAGCTGGCGAGCATCCGCCTCGTTCATGAACACCACGTTGCGCTGGCCCTTGATGCCGCGATAGCGGTCATCCATGCCATAGATGGTGGTGTTGTACTGATCGTGAGAGCGCAGGCTCTGCAGCAGCAGTACCGGCTGATCCACCATCTGCTCGGCATGGCGGGTACACTCCGGCAACACCGATTGCGGCAGGGTGCTGGCACGAAACTCGGCCTGGCCGCTGGCGGTATTCCAGGTCAGCAGCGCCGCAGAGTTATCGAGGTGAAAACCGCACGGCTGCTGGATGCGGGCATTGAAATCGGCAAAGCCGGCGATGGTCTGTTCGATGAGATCGCGGATGCGGCCATAGTCATCGCGCAGGGCCAGCCAATCGACCCGCTCGCTGCCCACGGTGGCATGAGCCATCCGCGCGACTATGTCGGTCTCGGAGAGGCAGAGTGGCGACACCGGCTCGGCTGCGCCGGTCGAAGCGTGCACCATGCTGAAGGTGTCCTCCACTGTGATCTTCTGGTTGCCAGTGCGCTGGATATCGAGCTCGGTGCGACCGAGACAGGGCAGGATCAGCGCCGCCTTGCCCACCTGCAGATGGCTGCGGTTGAGCTTGGTACTGATCTGCACGTTGAGCTCGGCCTTTTTCATCGCCCCGTAGGTGAAGTCGGTATCGGGCGCCGCTGCCGCCAGGTTGCCACCCAGGCAGATGAGCACCTTGCTATTGCCCTCGTCCAGCGCCTTGAGCGCTTCGTAAACATTGTGACCGCGGGCCCGTGGCAGGCTCACTTGCAGGTGACGCTCGAGCCGGTCGATAAAGGCAGCGGTGGGCTTTTCGTTGATCCCCATGGTGCGGTTGCCCTGCACGTTGCTGTGGCCCCGTACCGGACAGAGTCCCGCCCCCGGCTTGCCAATCTGGCCACGCATCAGGTGCAGGTTGACGATTTCACGGATGGTATCGACCGAGTGCAGATGCTGGGTCACCCCCATGGCCCAGCAGCTGATGATGCGCTGGCTGGCGGCAAAGACCCGGGCGGCCTGCACGATGTCTGCCCGAGTCAAGCCGGATTGCTGCTCGATCGCCGCCCAGTCGGTGGCACGTACCTGCGCCTCGTACTCGGCAAAGTGGCGAGTGTGGCGGGCGATGAAGTCGCGATCCACCGCCTCTGGCGCCTCTTCCAGGATGTACTTGGCCATGCCGCGAATGGCGGCCATATCGCCCCCCAGTTTCGGCGTCAGGTACTGGTGGCTGATGGTGGTGGCCGCCGGGGTCAGCAGCTCGAGCGGGCTCTGCGGGCTGGCAAAACGCTCAAGGGCCACCTCTTTCAAGTTGTTGAAGCTGACGATCTTGCAGCCGCCACGCGCCGCCTGGCGCAGGGCATTCATCATGCGCGGGTGGTTGGTACCCGGATTCTGACCATAGACGAACACCGCATCGGCCTGGTCGAAGTCATCCAGCACCACAGTCCCCTTGCCGATGCCGACCGACTGGATCAGCGCCACCCCGCTCGCCTCGTGGCACATGTTGGAGCAGTCGGGGAAGTTGTTGGTACCAAACAGGCGGCCAAACAGCTGATAAAGGTAAGAAGCCTCGTTGCTGGCACGCCCCGAGGTATAGAACTCCACCTCGTCCGGGCTATTCAGCCCCTTAAGGGTGTCGGCAATCAGGGCGAAGGCGTCATCCCAGCTTACCGGCTCGTAGTGGTCGGTCGCCGGGTTGTAGCGCATTGGCTCGGTCAGCCGCCCCTGATACTCGAGCCAGTAGTCACTCTGGGTGGCCAGCTGGCGCACTGAGTGGGCGGCGAAGAACTCGGCCCCCACCGTCTTGCCGGTGGATTCCCAGGCCACCGCCTTGGCGCCGTTTTCACAAAACTGGAAGGTACCGTGGTCGTTGTCCCCCCAGGCACAGCCCGGGCAGTCGAAGCCGTCGGTCTGGTTGACCCGCAACAGGTTCTTGATGTTCTGACGGGTCTTCTGGCTGCGCAGCACCTGTTTCATGGTGGATTGCAGGGACGAAAAACCGCCGGCTTTGGCGGGCTTTTCAATATGACTCATGGCACTCTCCGATGGGATCCGCCGGGCGATAGCTCGAATAGCTGACCGGGGCATCAAATTTGGGAATATGAACGACGTTGAGGTTGTATTTGAGGGCCAGCCTGACCGCCAGCTGGCTGGGCGATGCCAGGCAGATGAGGTGACGGGCGCCGAAGCGGGCGGCTTTTTGCACCAGCTCGCTGCCGCAGCGGCTGGTCACTACCAGGGTGTAGCACGCACTGTGCTGACGCAGCAGCAGGCCGATCAGCTTGTCGAGGGCATTGTGGCGCCCGATATCTTCCCGGCAGTGCAGGATCCGGCCCTCGGCATCCAGCGCCAGCGCCGCATGCAGGGCGCCATGCTGCTGACCCTTGAGCTGCCACTGGGCGATCTGCGGGCGCAGCCCCGCCAGCAAGGCCCCATCCAGCGGCGGCGTCAGTGGCAGCACCGACAGTGCGGGCAACGCCTGCTCCACCGCCACCACACCGCAGATGCCGCAACCGGTCGCCCCGGTCAGCCGGCGCTTGTGCTGGGTCAGAGCGGCCAGGGAGCGGTTGGCGATGGTGATGTCCAGCACCATCCCCTGCTCGGCTGGCGCGATCTGGATGTCATGGACCTCGTGGTTGTGCCGGATGATCCCCTCGCCAAACAGAAAGCCGACGGCAAAGTCGTCGAGATCGTCCGGGGTCGCCATCATCACCGCATGGTTGATGCCATTGATGTTGATGGCGACGGCTACCTCCTCCACCAGATGATCCAGTGCGGGCGAGGCAGGCAAATTGACGGGGATGTCGACGGGCGTGTAGGCAGGCATGCAGGTTGGCCTAAAAATGCAAACTGCATTCAAGTTTAGAGAGGCGGCAGACGCAAAACCAATGAAATAAATCTATATGGCAATAGAGTTGTTCTATTGACGGCGTTTTTTCAATTGATTAATTTTTAGATTCATCCTCGCCTCCCGAATGATCATGAACATCAAGCAGCTGCACTATTTCCACGAACTGGCCAAACACCAGCATTTTGCCAGAGCGGCCAAGGCCTGCCACATCACCCAGCCGACCCTCTCAGCCAGCATCACGGCGCTGGAGAAGAACCTCGGCACCGATCTGGTGGTGCGTACCAGCCAGTTCGTCGCCCTCACCGAAGCGGGCGAGCTGGTGCGCCAGTATGCCGAGCGGATGCTACTGGAGCAGGAAGCGCTCAAGCAGGAGCTGGCGCTGTTTCATGGCGAGCTCTCCGGCACCCTGCGCATCGGCATCGTGCCCCAGTCCAATGTCGACATCATGCCGCTCATCGCCCGCTGCAAGCAGCGCTACCCCGACATCGTCATCCGTCTCTCGGTGCTCAGTAACGAAGCCCTGCTGTCACAGCTGGAGCTGCACCAGTGTGATATCGGGCTGGGGTTTGACGAGCCGCTCACCGGCGCCGCCAGACAGACCTTCCACCTCTATCCCCAGGGCAACAACCAGATGGCGGTGCTGATGAACCGCGACGAGGCGGATCAGCACCTCCCCGGCAACGAGCTGACCCTGACGGCACTGCAGCAGCGGCCGCTGGTACTGCCCAGCCGCACCATGCAGTTTCGCAAGTATCTGGACCGCACCGCCGAGCGGGCCGGCATCCGGCTTGACGTGGTGCTGGAAACCGACTCCCTGTTTCACCTGGTGAGTGCCGTGCGCCACCGGCTGGGCTGGGCCATTGTCAGTGCCGGCCTCGCCCGATCCGCCAGCAAGCTCTCGGATCTGGTCTGCCTGCCGCTGGCGCCGCAACGCGACATCGGCCATACCGCCTTCATCACCCGCCAGCACAGCGTCACCCCCGCCATGCGCGCCTTCCTCGAGCTGGTGCAAGAGGCAGACGCCCCCCTTGAAAAATAAGGTGACGCCAACAGGCACACTTATTTTTATATTTCTGCCATGACCAAAGGTGGCAGAAATATATACCTTCCCGCTAAAAAACAACCGCTCATTGGTTAACAAGAAGAGATAAACACTCAGGAAAATGATTGCTGCAATGAGGTAAACAAATGACAACTTAATCCCTATCCAGACGCCTTGGAATAGTTATTCCTTATTGAAAAAGACTTTGAACAGGAGATAAACAAGTCGTGACTCATTGACAAATTAAGTTCTCAGACAAATCCAATTTTAATATTTAAAGCGACGCTTCCATCTTTATTTAAAGGCTATTTGTGAAGCACCACACAATAACGACTTTTCCTCCCGTTCCCCATTTCCTCATATTGATGGCGATCAAAAATGATCATACCGTCTGGTCGGTATGATTGGGCCATGAGCATAGAAACCCAACATAGAAAAAAAGACCCTGTACGTCTTTATCGACAACTGCTGGAGTCGGCCGCCACCATCGCCGGCCGGGATGGTATCGCCGCCCTGTCGTTGAACGCCGTTGCCTATGAGGCCGGGGTGAGCAAGGGGGGCTTGCTGCACCACTTCCCCAACAAGCAGGCGCTGATCTTTGCCCTGTTTGCGCGTCTGCTGGCCATCATGGAAGAGGCCATCTCAGCACTGATGGCGGCAGACAAGACCGCCTACGGTCGCTTTACCCGTGCTTACCTGCACTATCTCTCTGCCCCTGAATTGACGGACACCCAGGAGAGCCGCCAGCTGATGGTGCTCTCGCTGGCCATGCCGGATGAGCCGGTGCTGCGACAATGCTGGCGTGACTGGATGCTGGCGCATCTGGCACAAGGGGATGAACTGGATAATGGCCATACCGGCACCTTGGTACGTTATGCCGCAGACGGCATCTGGCTATCGGAATTGACCGAGGGGCGCACCATGAGCACCGAGCACCGTCAGGCGCTGGTCAGGACCCTGCATACTATGACGCTCCCCACGTGAAGCTGATGGATTGAGGCCGAGATGCGCTACCACATCAATGCCCGCTTCATTTATGACGCGACCGATGGTTCCCTGACTCAGCGGGAAAGCGTTGAGCCGGACAGCCAATTATCCATCACCGCCAATGCGCTGTTTTATTTTTTCTTGCGAAATACCGGAATTGTCAGCCGCGAGGAAGTGCTTAAAAAAGTCTGGGACGATAACGGATTAACCTCATCGAACAGCAACCTCAACCAATACCTGAGCATATTGCGCAAGGCTTTTCGCCACTACGATATCGACAATATCATCATCACGGTGTCGCGCGGTTATTTGCAGCTCAATCCCGAGGTCATTATCGAGCCTATTGAGCATGTGCCTGCACCATCCATTGAAATAGTGCCTTCGCCCTCCACGGTGGCCGCAGCCGAGCCGGCATTCGACCCTGCCGAATGGCCACTTCCCCTCACCCCCCGTTCACGCGGCATCTGCTGGTACATCGCGGGGGGCTGCATGCTCGCGTTTGCCCTCATGCTGGTGGCATTTGGTCTGTTGAATGGCCGTGAGCCGCGCCCCGTCACCCTGACCGGGATCCCCAACAGCCAGTGCGAATTGCTGGCCAGCGACGAGATGCTGCGCTCGGTCAGCGCCACGACCTACGGTGAGCATTTCGAGCAGGTGCGCCAGCGTTTGAACATCAGCTGCAAACCGGGCGAGCGTTTTTTGTTTTTCTACGGGGACAGACTGGAAACCAACGGCCTGGGCCGGGTATTTCTGGCTCACTGCGCCATGCATGAAGACAACCCGTTCAGCTATTGCGACAACTATTTCTACTACTCCTGGAAGCCGTGATGAGACTTGCGCCGCGTCCCTTCTTTCTCTTCTCCTGCACCCTGTTTCTCGCCGTGGCACTCTATGCCTGCTACCAGCTGCCGACCGAAAATGATGGCGTCATGAGCTGCGCCACCAAAGGCATCATGCGCTTTGAGGACATGAACAAAGAGAACGTCAACGGCAACATCCACTTCAATTTTGGCCGTCAGGGGAAAGGCTCCATGGTGGTTGAAGGCTATACCGATTCGGCCGCAGGCTGGCTCTACCTCCAGCGCTACGTCACGTTTACCTACAGCAGCAACCGGGTCTCCGCCACCGAGCGTCAGTACCGCATCAACAAATGGGAAGCGAGCGCCTCCTCCATCGATCAATCGCCGAACGTCATCTTCGACTACTTTATGCGCGAGATGTCCGACAGTCACGATGGGCTGTTTCTGAGTGCCCAGCGGCTCAACCATCAGGCCATACTGCTGAGCTCCATCAACTCGCCGCTCTGGATCTGCACCCTCAAATCCGGTAGCGAACTGAACTAGTCCCGGCAATACGGCGGATGCCCCGAACCCAAGCGCCGATGACGCGCATATATCGCCCTGCTCCCACAAGCTGACCCGCGCAAGCCCCCTGATAACTCAGCTCTGATTCGGCCTGTCCGCCCTTTTGCCGTGAAGGCAATGCCGTGGTGGCTGTCTGCCGGCCCCTTCCTCCGGCGGCCCCTATACCGGCAAGGCGACCCTTGCGCATCACCAGGCAGGACCGGTTCCCGCTACTTTTCCAGCCCGCCCCATCCCCCTCGCGCCGGCATCCACATGACTCGCGCCCCGCTCTCAATGCCACCTCCCCCCATCTGGTCCGCCGTCACCGCCCTTATCTTTCCTTCCCATCACACCCGGCTCACTTTTTACATTTAGCCTCGCCGGCAAAACATGAGCTCCGCCACAGTTAGCAGCCGGCCAAATTACCTCTCGGCCCCCATTACTCAACAACTCATTAACATCGACCAACGATCTTTTCCCGGGCCTGAATTCGGCCTTATGCAAGGCGAAAACAGCCTCGTGGCCGCAGCATAAATAGATAAATACGGCTTATAAAAATCATAAATTCAGAACAACAAACTAAATATCTCAATTTTACAGATTCAAATTCCACAAATACCGCCAGTACCTATAGTGGCGATTGAACGCCGCAACCGTGGCTCAACGCCGTGACACGGACGGAGTTCCTTAACCACACCACACAATCTGTTCTGAGGAGATCACCATGGGTGACGCATTGGGGCTTATCGAAACCAAAGGTCTGGTGGCCTGCATTGAAGCCGCGGATGCCATGTGCAAATCCGCCAACGTGGAGCTGATCAGCTATGAAAACATCGGCTCCGGCCTGGTCACCGTCATGGTGAAGGGGGATGTCGGCGCGGTGAAAGCGGCGGTGGATTCCGGCGTGGAGTCGGCACAGCGCATCGGTGAAGTGGTGACCTCGCTGGTCATCGCCCGTCCGCACAACGACATCAACAAAATCGTCATTAAACACAAGGCTTGAGGCCGGGAGATCGTAAATGGGTGATGCATTGGGTTTGATTGAAACCAAGGGCCTGGTGGCCTGCATTGAAGCGGCGGATGCCATGTGCAAAGCCGCCAACGTCGAGCTGATCGGCTATGAGAACGTTGGCTCTGGCCTGGTCACCGCCATGGTGAAAGGTGACGTAGGGGCCGTGAAAGCCGCGGTGGACTCCGGCGTGGAATCCGCACAGCGCATCGGTGAAGTGGTGACCTCGCTGGTCATCGCCCGTCCACACAACGACATCAGCAAGATTGTCGCCCACTACAAAATTGCCGAATAACGGGAGAGAACATGATGAAAGAAGCGCTTGGTCTGATTGAGACCAAAGGCCTGGTGGCCTGCATCGAAGCGGCAGATGCCATGTGCAAGGCCGCCAACGTCGAGCTGATCGGCTATGAGAACGTCGGCTCTGGCCTGGTCACCGCCATGGTGAAAGGCGACGTCGGCGCGGTCAATGCGGCGGTGGATTCCGGTGTGGAAGCGGCGAAACGCATTGGCGAAGTGGTCACCTCTCGCGTCATCGCACGCCCGCACAACGACATCGAAAAAATCGCGGCGCAGCACAAGGCATGACCTGAGAGGGCACGCCCCGCCCGCACTTTTTTAGTCTGATGAAGGATAGATTCATGATTGAACTCGATACCGATTTGCTCTCCCGCCAGAACGCGAGAGAACTGGTGCGCAACGCCAAACAGGCGCAGGTGATTATGGCCACCTTTTCGCAGCAGAAAATCGACGCCATCGTGAAGAACGTGGCCGAAGAAGCCGCGCGCCATGCCGAAACGCTGGCGAAAATGGCCGCAGAAGAGACCGGCTTTGGCAACTGGCAAGACAAGGTGCTGAAAAACCGGTTCGCTTCGCTGCACGTTTACGATGCCATCAAAGAGATGAAGACCGTCGGGATCATTCATGACGATCAGGCGAAAAAAGTGATGGACGTGGGCGTGCCGCTGGGCGTGATCTGCGCACTGGTGCCCTCCACCAACCCCACCTCCACCATCTTCTACAAAACCCTGATCGCCCTCAAGGCGGGCAATGCCATCATCTTCTCACCGCACCCGGGCGCACGCCAGTGCAGCTGGAAAGCCATCGAGATCGTCAAGCACGCCGCCGAAGCCGCCGGTGCCCCGGCGGGCATCGTGGACGGCGTCACCCAGCTGACCCTGGAGGCCACCTCCGAACTGATGCACAGCAAGGACGTGTCGCTGATCCTGGCAACCGGTGGCGAAGGCATGGTGCGCGCGGCCTATGCCTCCGGCACCCCGACCATCAGCGGCGGCCCGGGCAACGGCCCGGCCTTTATCGAGCGCAGCGCCGACATTCACCAGGCGGTGAAGGACATCATCACCAGCAAGACCTTCGACAACGGCGTGATCTGCGCCTCCGAACAGTCGATCATCGTCGAACGCTGCATCTACGACGAGGTTCATCGCGAGCTGGCGGCCCAGGGCGCCTACTTCATGAACGAAGACGAAGCCGCCAAGATGGCCGCCCTGCTGCTGCGCCCGAACGGTACCATCAACCCGAAAGTGGTGGGCAAGACGGCGCTCCATCTCAGCCAGCTGGCCGGTTTCAGCGTCCCCCCCAGCACCCGCGTGCTGGTGGCCGAGCAGACCACCGTCTCCCACAACAACCCCTACTCCCGTGAAAAGCTCTGCCCGGTGCTCGGCCTCTACGTGGAAGAGGAGTGGCGCGCCGCCTGCCATCGGGTGGTCGCGCTGCTGACCAACGAAGGGCTGGGCCACACCCTGGTGATCCATACCCGCAACCAGGACGTGATCCGCCAGTTCAGCCTGGAAAAACCGGTCAACCGGATCCTGATCAACACCCCCGCCGCCCTCGGTGGCATCGGTGCCACCACCAACCTCACACCGGCACTGACCCTCGGCTGCGGCGCCGTCGGCGGCGGCTCCAGCTCCGACAACGTCGGCCCGATGAACCTGCTCAACATCCGCAAGGTGGGTTACGGCGTGCGCACCATCGAAGAGCTGCGCGCCCCCATCCAGCCGGTTGCAGTGCAGCCCGCCAGCGCCGCCCCGGCCGTACCCCAGCCCTGCAGCATCCTCGACGATGCCCGCTTCAGTGCCCCGACGCCGGCCTGCCACAGTGCCGACGACCGTTTTGCCGGCGCCAGCGCCGAGGTCGGCGGCGAGATCAGCGAGCAGAACGTGGAGCGGGTCATCCGTCAGGTGCTTGAGCGCCTTGGCAAGTAACCCATTGAGATAAGGCAATAAGAACCATGATTCTCGCAAAGGTAACCGGACATGTCGTCGCCACGCAGAAATGCGATGAGCTGCGTGGCAGCAACCTGCTGCTGATCACCCAGCTGGATGATCAGCAGCAACCGATGAAGGACCGTTCCTGGGTCGCCGTCGACAGCGTCGGCGCAGGCATGCACGACGTCGTACTGGCCGAGGAGTACCTCGCGCTCAACAGAGACCGCTACAAGGCCATGTCGGTGGTCGCCATTGTCGAGAAGGTGTTTCGGGACGCTTGAGGAGTGAATGACCCAATGAGTGAATTTTTGCTGAAACCCCGGATCCGCTTCGGTCAGGACGCCCTGTCCGCCCTGGCCGAAGTGCCCGCCCGCCAGGCGCTGCTGGTCACCGATCAGATGATGGTGAAAGTTGGCCTGGCCGACCGGGTGACGCAGATCCTGCGCCAGCGCGGCATCCCGTTCCAGTGCTGGGACGATGTAGTGGCCGATCCGGACATCACCACGGTCGTGCGCGGCATGAAGCTCATGGACAGCTGCTATCCGGATCTGGTGATCGCGCTGGGCGGCGGTTCGGTGATTGATGCAGCCAAAGCGGTCATGTTCGCCCTGGCGCAAACCCGCCCAAATCTGGGGCGCGAGCGCCCCTGCTTCGTGGCCATCCCGACCACCAGCGGCACCGGTTCGGAAGTGACCAGCTTCTCGGTGGTCAAGGCCCGCAGCGAGAAGCTGGTGCTGGTCGACCCGTCATTGCTGCCGGATATCGCCATTCTCGATCCGTCGCTGGTGGCATCGGTACCGCCCGCCATCACCGCCGACACCGGGATGGATGTGCTGTGCCACGCGCTGGAGGCCTATGTCTCCCGGGCGGCCAGCGACTTTTCCGACGCATTGGCGGAGAAGGTGGTGCAGCAGGTCTTTCGCTACCTGCCCGCCTGCTGGCGCGACGGCCACGATCTGCTGGCGCGGGAGAAGATGCACAACGCCTCCTGCATGGCGGGCATGGCCTTCACCAACGCCTCGCTCGGCATCACCCACAGCCTGGCCCATGCCCTCGGCGGCGTGTTCCGCGTCCCGCACGGGCGTGCCAACGCGCTCCTGATGGCGCAGGTCGTGGCATGGAACGCCGACCACGACGGGCAGTGTGATACCCAGGCCGCCCACAAGTATGCCCGCCTGGCCCACCTGCTGGACCTGCCCGCCCAGACGCCGCGCGAGGGGGTCAACAGCCTGCTGGTGGCCATCCAGGCGCTCAAAGAGGAGATGAAGATGCCCGCCGGCATTGGCGATACCGGCCTTCTCCCAGCCGATTTCGACTTGCGGCTGGCGGAGATGGTCAGCCAGGCGCTGCGCGACAACTGCACCCCGACCAACCCGCGCGCACCGGATGCCCGGGCATTGACCGAACTCTATCGCAAGGCATGGTGCGGCACTCTCGCCGCCGGCCACTAAGAACAAGAACTGGAGAACCTACCTCATGGCACACTACAGCTTAACGCCGCGCGTCAACGTGCTGGCTGAACGTTTACTGGCGCACACCAGCACCCTGTGCACTGAACACGCCACGATTTTGAGCGGGCTGGATGGCGACATCGCGGGCATTCCCGCCGCCGTCAAACCGGCACGCCGCTTTTACGAGCTGATGCGCCAGCTGCCGCTGACCATCAGCGCCGACGAGCTGATTGTCGGCAACCAGACCCGCACCCCGCACGGCGCCATTTTCCACGACGAAAGTGCCGGACAGCGCCCGTCCACCTTCCAGTTCCTGAATCTGAACAGCGCCATCGACTCCCCCGACTACAAGCTGGTGGTGGAGAAGGGCGTGCTGGCCATCAAGCAGCAGCTGGAAGAGAAAACCCGCGCGCTGGGCAGCGCCGTCAGCCGCAGCGGCATGCACGAGGTCAACGGCTGCCGCGCCGCCATCCACGCCTGCGACGCCCTGATGGCACTGGCACAGAACCTGGCCAACAGCGCCGAAACCCTGGCCGCCGCCGAAACCAACCCGTTCCGCCAGGCCGAACTGCGCGACAGCGCCGCCATTTTGCACCATGTACCAGCCCACCCGGCACGCAACTTCAAAGAGGCCTGCCAGTCGTTCTACCTGTTCCAGCTGGCGCTTCAACTCGACAACGGCAGCTATGCGGTCAACCCGGAAGGGGCCGACAAGGCGCTGCTGCCCTACTTCCAGCGCGACATCGCCAACGGCGCGCTGACCGAGCAGCAGGCGTACGAGATCGTCGAGTGCCTGTGGTTCAAGCTGGCAGAGCTGAGCGAAGTGCGCGCCACCTGCACCATCGACGGCTACCCCATGTTTGATGCCCTGCTGCACGGCGCCAGCCTGGAGCAGGCGAGCATCAACCCGCTCTCCGAGATGTTCCTCTGCGCCCAGCAAAACCTGAGCGCCCTCAAGCTGCCGGTACGCCTCTTTCGCACAGTGCAGCACGTCTCTGCCGCCCCGTTTGCCGCCTGTGCCGATACGCCGGTGATGGAGGGACTGACGCCGCGCCTGCAGCGCCTGCGCAACCACTATCTGACCGTGCGCCCCAGCGTCTCCATCTACCGGGCGCTGGCCTTTACCGAGGTCGTCAAGGCCAACCCCGGCATGCCGACCATCTTGCTGCGGGCCAAGGCGTTTCGTCACGCCTGTGAAACCGCCCCCATCCTTATCCAGAACGACGAGCTGATCGTCGGCCACCCGTGCGGCAAGCCGCGCGCCGGCGCCTTCTCGCCGGACATAGCCTGGCGCTGGGTTCGCGACGAGCTCGATACCATGAGCACCCGTCCGCAAGATCCCTTTGAAATCAGCGAAGCGGACAAGAAAACCATCCGCGAAGAGATAGTACCGTTCTGGGAAGGCCGCTCGCTGGACGAGATTTGCGAAGCGCAATACCGGGAAGCCGGCGTCTGGGCCTTCAGCGGCGAGACCTTCGTCAGCGACCTCTCCTACCACCAGATCAACGGGGGCGGCGACACCTGCCCGGGCTACGACGTGCTGCTGTTCACCAAGGGGATGAACGGCATCAAGGCTGACGCCCAGGCCCATCTCGACCAGCTGAGCATGGAGAACCCGGACGACATCGATCGCATCTACTACTACAAGGCAGCGATCGAAACCTGTGAAGGGGTGGTCAACTACGCCCGCCGCATCGCGGCCCATGCCCGCGAACTGGCGGCCAAAGAGCAGGATGCCCAGCGCCGCGCCGAGCTGCTGACCATCGCCGAGGTGAACGAGAACGTGCCGGCCAACCCGCCCAAGACCCTGCAAGAAGCGCTGCAGAGCATCTGGACGGTGGAGTCGCTGTTCGAGATCGAAGAGAACCAGACCGGTCTGTCACTCGGTCGGGTCGACCAGTACTGCTATCCCATGTTCGAAGCGGATATTCGTGAGGGTCGTCTGACCCACGAAAGCGCGCTCGAGCTGATGCAGGCCTTCATCATCAAGTGTGCCGAGCTGATGTGGATGTCGAGCGAGTTGGGGGCGAAATACTTCGCCGGCTACCAGCCCTTCATCAACCTGACCGTGGGCGGCCAGAAGCGCAGCGGCGGCGATGCCTGCAACGATCTGACCTACCTCATCATGGATGCCGTGCGGTTCGTGAAGGTCTACCAGCCGTCGCTGGCCTGCCGCATTCACAACCAGTCACCGCAGAAATACATGGAGAAGATCGTCGACGTCGTGAAAGCGGGGATGGGCTTCCCGGCCTGCCACTTCGACGACTCCCACATCAAGATGATGCTGCGCAAGGGCTTCGACTTTGAAGACGCCCGCGACTACTGCCTGATGGGCTGCGTCGAGCCGCAAAAATCGGGGCGCATCTATCAGTGGACCTCCACCGGTTACACCCAGTGGCCCATCGCCATCGAGTTCGTGCTCAACCGGGGACGGATGGTGCTGTTCGACAGCCATCAGGGGCTGGATACCGGCGACCTGCGCGAGCTGCGCACCTTCGAGCAGTTCGATGCGGCGGTCAAACAGCAGATTGCCCACATCGTTCGCCTGTCGGCCATCGGCACTGTGATCAGTCAGCGCGTGCACCGCGACGTGGCGCCGAAACCGCTGATGTCACTGCTGGTGGAAGGCTGCATGGAGAAGGGCAAGGACGTCGCCGCCGGTGGCGCCGTGGTCAACCACGGTCCGGGTCTCATCTTCTCGGGGCTGGCGACCTATGTCGACTCCATGGCGGCGATCCGCAAGCTGGTGTTCGAGGAGCAAAGATACACACTCGAACAAATTCGCGATGCCCTGCTGGCCAACTTCGAAGGGTTCGAAGCGCTGCGCCGCGACTGCCTCAATGCGCCCAAGTACGGCAACGACGACAACTACGTCGACCAGTACGCGCTGGATATCACCGAGTGGACCGAGCGAGAGTGCCGCAAGTACAAGATGCTCTACTCCACCCTGAGCCACGGCACCCTCTCCATCTCCAACAACACCCCCATCGGCGAGCTGACCAACGCCACGCCGAACGGGCGCCTGGCCTGGATGCCGCTCTCCGACGGCATCAGCCCGACCCAGGGGGCGGACAAGCAGGGGCCGACGGCCATCATCAAGTCCGTCAGCAAGATGAACGTGGAGACCATGAACATCGGCATGGTGCATAACTTCAAGTTTCTCAAGGGGCTGCTGGATACCCAGGAGGGACGCCATGGCCTCATCACCCTGCTGCGTACAGCCTCCATCCTCGGCAATGGCCAGATGCAGTTCAGCTATGTCGACAACGAAGTGCTGAAGAAGGCGCAGCAGGAGCCGGAGAAGTACCGCGACCTCATCGTGCGTGTCGCCGGCTACAGCGCCTATTTCGTCGAGCTGTGCAAAGAGGTGCAGGACGAGATCATCAGCCGCACCGTGATTGAGAAGTTCTGATCGATGCGTTGATAACCCGTCTTTCTTAATCACCAAAATAACCGGAAGTACTCCGTGATGGCAGGTCGCAACTAATGTGACTGCGGCCTGCCACATCCGGAGAGGAGGCAAGCGTGATCGCAAATAATGAATTAACCGGCCGCATATTCAATATCCAGAAATATTCGATATATGACGGCGATGGCATTCGCACGCTGGTTTTTTTCAAGGGCTGCAACCTTCGCTGTCCCTGGTGCGCCAACCCTGAAGGGCTCAGCAGCCAATTTCAGGTGATGTTTTCGCACGACAAATGTATCAACTGCGGTGACTGCGTGAATGTCTGTCCGGCCGGAGTCCATTACCGGGCCGAAGAGAACGGCAGCATGAAACACTTCGTCGATCGCAATAAGGATTGCATCGGCTGCCGCAAATGCGAAGAGGTCTGCACCCAGCATGCGCTGGACATCATGGGCAAGGATGTCACCGTCAGCGAGCTGATGGAGATCATCATGCAGGACTATGACTTTTACATCTCCTCCGGCGGTGGCGTCACCATCGGCGGCGGCGAGATGAGCCTGCAGACCGACTTTGCCGTCGCGCTGTTTAGCGAATGCAAGAAGATGATGATCAATACCGCCATCGAAACCCAGGGCACCACCTCGCTGGCCAATTACCAGCAGCTGGCACCCGTCACCGATACCTTTTTGTTCGATATCAAGCAAATCAACAGCGAACAGCATAAGGCGATGCTGGGTATTGGCAATGAAGGTATTCGCCGCAATCTGGAATGGCTGGTTGATTACGGCGCCAAGGTGATTGTGCGCATGCCGCTCATCCGTGGACATAACGATTCATGGGATGCCATTACCGGCGCCATCGAATATGTACAGAAATTGGCAAAGCGGGGAAATATCCTGCGGATTGACATGCTGCCGTACCACCAGCTGGGCCGCAAGAAATATGAGCGGCTGGATATGCCCTACCCGATTGCGCAGGACCCCTCTTACACGCCGGACGAATTGGATCGGCTGGAGAGCTTCTTTGCACAATTTGATTTCGATATTCGCTTGGTCCGCCATTAACAGGAGTCGACGATGAAAAGTTTGGGCGTAATTGAAACGCGAGGATTGGTCGCCGCCATTCAGGCGGTGGACGCCGCCTGCAAAGCGGCGGGCGTCAGCTGCATCGGCTATCGCAAGGTGGGTTCCGGGCTGGTGAGTGTCTGCTTCGAAGGGGAGATCAGCGCCATCCACACCGCCATCGAGCGTGGCGTCGCGGTGGCCGCCACCATCGACCAGCAGGTCCATTCCCTGGTGATTGCCCGTCCGGAGCCAAGCGCGGTAGCGGCGCTCGGCAACCTCAAGGGCTACCCGCCACGCGCACCGGCCAGCACCAAGAAGGAGATGACTACCGCAACAAGCGCTGTGCCGGCCCTGTCACCGGAAAGCAGTGCCGATACCGAACCGACCACTCCATCGGCCAGCCAGCCTGCCGCGGATCAGGCGGAAGACCGACAGGGCGCGGCAAGAAAAGGGAAGAAAGCATGATCGATCCCCAGCTGCATCAAAAGATCGCCGCCCGTCTGAGCCTGGTCAGCCCGGCGATCCCGGTCGGCATCTCGAATCGCCACGTCCACCTGGCACAACAGGATGTGGAGGCCCTGTTCGGCAAGGGCTACACCCTGACGCCGCTCAAACCGCTGCGCCAGCCGGGCCAGTTTGCCGCCGAAGAGTGCGTCACCGTGGTCGGCCCCAAGGGCTCGCTGACCCGGGTGCGGGTACTCGGCCCGATCCGGCCGATTTCACAACTGGAGATCTCCCGTGCCGACTGTTTCACCCTCGGCATCAAGGCGCCGGTCCGTGAGTCAGGCCAGCTGGAAAATACCGGCAGCGCCCTGCTCATCGGCCCCGCCGGCCACGTGGAGTTGCGCTCCCAGGTGATCTGCGCCTGGCGCCATATCCACCTCTCGCCACACGACGCTCGCCAGCTGAACGTGACCCACGGCCAGAAGGTGAGGGTGCGCAGCGACGGCGAGCGCCAGTTGACTTTCGATGAGGTGGTGGTGCGGGTACGCGACGATTTCGCGCTGGAATTTCACATCGATACCGAAGAGGCCAACGCCGCCGGCTTGAAAAACGGCGCGCAGGTCAGGCTGCTCGGCTAACGGAGATCCCCATGACCGACGAACAGATTGAACGCCTGGTCGAACAGATGCTCAGGCGCCTGCAGCCGCCACTGCTGGTGATGGTGACCGCGGCCCAGGGCTATCGGCAGGCCATCCGAAATCGTCTGGCCGGCTGTGGGCAGCCCCTGCAGCTTGCGCTGGCAGCAGACATCGAGGATGGCGCGCTGTGGCAACCGCTGGGAGAAACAGTGCCGGCCAACGTCTGGCAACAGGCCCTGCCGCCCGCTCCCTATCGCGCGCTGGTGCTGCCCTTTCTCGACTACCCGCTGGCGATGGACCTGCTGAGCGGCTCGCTGCAAAGCCCCGTCGCCCGGCGGCTGCACGATGCCCTGCTGAGCGGCTTGCCGGTGCTGGCGCTGCGCTATCACTGCGATCCCGCCAGCGAACTGAATCAGCTGCTGGGGGCGCAACCGAGCACGCCATACGCCGGGCACATGCAGGCGGCGCTCAACTGTCTGGGCGAGATCGGTGTGGTGCTGTGCACCATGAATGAGCTGCTGGAGAGGCTGGCTCCGGCGAACGACGCGGCCCCGGTGCCGGCGGGCACGGCGCGGCGTTATCTCACGGTCAGCGATGTTGAGAAGGATCCGGCGCTGGCACAGACGGCCGAGGCCCAGCTGACCGATGCCGCCATCGATTTTTTGAAAAGCAGAAGAAAAGAACAACAACCTTACCTTAAATAACAAACCCGGAGTTTAACTTATGTCTTCAAAAACAAAATGTTGGCTATGGATGCTGCTGGTGATCGTGTCCGAAACCTCGGCCACCTCCACCCTCAAGATGTTTGGCAGCAGTGAAGGAACCACCAAGATGCTGTTGCTCGGTCTGCTCGTGCTGCTCTATTGCACCTGCTACTACTCCCTCTCCCGCGCGGTAAAAGACATTCCCGTTGGGCTTGCCTACGCCACCTGGTCCGGCACCGGCATTCTGGTGGTCTCCACGCTGGGGATGGCGTTTTACGGCCAGCACCCGGACACCGCCGCCATGATCGGCATGGCCATCATCGCCAGCGGCATCGTCATCATGAACCTGTTCTCCAAGATGGGCAGCGAAGAGGGCAGCGATGCCTCCGCCGAGTCCCTCACTCCCCCCATCAACAACAACATCGCCAACTGACGCAAAAGGAATGACCCATGTTTAATTTCGGATTTTTATGGCTGGCGCTCTCTATCGGCTCTGAAATCACCGGCACCTCGATGATCAAGAAGACCAACGGTTTCAGCAGACTGGGGCCATCCATACTGGTCGTCTGCGCCTACAGCCTGTGCTACTTCGCCCTCACCCGCGCCATGAGCACCATTCCGGTCGGGGTGGCCTATTCGCTCTGGTGCGGCTTCGGCATCGTCGGGGTCACCATCTGCTCGATGCTCCTCTACAAGCAAAAACCGGATCTGCCCGCCATTCTGGCGATGGCGCTGATCATCTCGGGCGGGGTGATCATGAACGTCTTCTCCAGCATGTAGCGCCGTAACAAGACCCTGGCAGTGGCGCTTTGCCCCTGCCACCGGCGTGCCGACATGCCAGCCCTGACACGCCTGCCGGGTAACAAGCCGGCAAGCGTGCAAATAGAGAAAGGCCCAAGCTGGCTGGCAGCTTGGGCCTTGAAGATGGCGGAGAGACAGGGATTCGAACCCTGGGTGGCATTGCTGCCACAATTGATTTCGAGTCAATCCCGTTCGGCCACTCCGGCATCTCTCCACGGGGCATCATTGTTACCGGAGCCGCCTCTGGAAATCAACTTGAATCTCTTTAAAGATCAAACAACTGCACATAAAACAAGCAGATGAACGCATGCCCGGTGGCGAGATGTTCTCTGCTATCGTGTCTGCTGTCGATGCAGCACTCACGCCGATACACTCCCCCTGCACCGGTGCTGCCAGCGTTACTCACCACTCATCCCCTCTCCCACAACCCGCCAAGCATGCTGTTCATTGCAGGTTATGCTGCCTTGCATTAAAAACGGGCAAGAAACAGTCAAAATGATGGATTGCCATGTCGGGACCCGGCTGTGACCCTGGCCAACCAAGCTGGCAATCGTCACTCGTTTGACTGACAATTTCCCCCTTTTACCCAGGGCGGTCGCCTCGCGGCCCCCTCATCTCAATCAGACAGGAAGTACATGTTCATAGCACGAACCCTCTCATTGCTGGCGCTGGCCGCCAGCCTGCTGACGGCTCCCGTCCTCGCCACCACCTATCCGCTGCCCCCGGCTGGCAGCCGCCTGCTCGGCGAACTGGAGGACTACATAGTCCAGCCAGATGAACATCTTGAGCTCATCGGCAAGCACACCCAGATTGGTTTTTTGGCGCTGCTCGAAGCCAATCCGGGGGTCGATCCCTATTTGCCCAAGCCGGGCACCCGGCTGACCCTGCCGACCCAGATGCTGCTGCCGGACGTGCCTCGCGAGGGCATCGTCATCAATCTGCCGGAGCTGCGCCTCTACTACTTCCCGAAAGGCAAAAGCGAGGTGATGGTGCTGCCCATCGGGATCGGTGACATAGGGCGGGAGACGCCGGAGATGACCACCACCGTGATCGCCAAGAACCCCAATCCGACCTGGGTGCCCGGCCCCATGGTGCGCAAGTCCTGGCTGGAGCAAAAGGGGATCACCCTGCCGGCGGTGGTGCCACCCGGTCCCGACAATCCCCTCGGCAAATTCGCCATGCGCCTCGGTTATGGCAAGCAGGACTACCTCATCCACGGCACCAACAAGGATTTTGGCGTCGGTCTGCGGGTCAGCGCCGGCTGCATTCGGTTGCGCCCCGACGACATCGAGGCCCTGTTCAAGATCGTCCCCATCGGCACTCAGGTGCAGGTCATCAACCAGCCGGTCAAAACCGCCATCGAGCCTGATGGCCGCCACTGGCTGGAGGTGCACTCCCCGCTATCTCGCACCGAACTGGAGCTGGAGCAGGGCGCCCCGCTGATCCTCTCCCCTGAGGTGGAAGCCTTCATCGCCAAACCGGAAGTCGATGGTGACAAGGCCGCCGGCGTGCTAAACAGCAAGAACGGTATCCCCCGTTCCGTCAGCGGCTGATGGCCAACCATGTTCACGAGGATCTTCATGAGCTACCGCGTTTTTTGTCTGCTGGCCCTGCTGCTGAGCCCGGCGGTATCGGCCGACATCCTCTGGATGGACAACGGTGACCGGCTGACCGGCACCATAGAGGAGATAGGCGACCAGCAAGTGCGCATCGCGCTCCCTTACAGCGCCCCCATCACCGTCAAGCGCGAAGCGGTCAAGCGCTGGCGCATCGAGAAGCAGGACAAACCCAAACCGACCGTCAAGACCGGCATTACCCTGCTGGCCCTGACGCCGGATGACCAGAAAGCCTGGCTGTGGAGCGGCAGCAGCGATCTGAACGTCAAGCTCAAGCACAGCGACAAGCAGACCAACAACGTCAACCTGAAGGCCTCCACCGAGGTGGCCAACCTCGACTGGCGCTATACGCTGGATGGGGAGTACATCTACGAGACTGCCAACAACGTCACCAACAGCCATGAGTACCGGCTCAAGCCCATGCTGGACTTCTTCTTCGATCAGCGCTGGTTTCTGCGCTCCGCCGTCGACTTTGAATACAAGATGCTGGACCCCGACTACATGGATGTGGGTTATGTGACCGGACCTGGTTACCGGTTCTGGAACGACAAGCGGCGGCGGCTGGAGCTGATCAGCCAAGCCGGACTGGAGCGTTCCTACTTCCGGCCAGGTTATTGGGACAACTTCATCATCCCCGATATTTTCAACGACAGGATCATCAACTATCCCCTGATGGGCCTTGGTTGGGACTACCGGCAGCCCATTGCACTCTGGTCAGAGCAACTGGAGCTGTTCAGCAAGGGCACCTACAAGCGCTATCTGGACCAGCCCTCGCCCTACATCACCCGGGAGCAGGCCGTAAAAGGCAGCCTGGGGATGCGCTACTACTTCAATGACCACCTGCGCCTCTCCTGGTCGAGCGAGCTCGACTGGGAAGATGCCAGGATGGAGTATCAAGGTGTTCAGACCCCCTTATCAGACAAAGAGTGGCGCCACCTGATAAGCCTGGGGGCCAGCTTCTAGCCCTCGGGGCAAGCCATGGATGCACGAGTGGCGGCGACTTAGAGGCAACAACATATACAAGTGCAACAAACCGCCATAAACAAAACAGGCTCACCGAGGTGAGCCTGTTTTTTCAATACGATTCGTGCCAGCGGGTGACACCGTCACCCCGTCAGAAGTAGATCCGGGTGACCGATTCAATGACGCAGCCTGGGCGACGAATACCCTCGATCTCAACCTTGATCTCCTTGAGCAGCTCCAGCCCACCCTTGATCGGAGTAACCCGAGCCAGCTTGGTGCGGGCGCGGATGTTGCTGTCCACCTTGATGGGGTACGGGAAACGCACCTGATCCAGGCCGAAGTTCACCACCATGCGGGCGGTCGGAAACTCGGGGGCGGCCTCGTTGATACTGCCCGTCAACCGAGGCAACAACGCCAGGGTCAGGAAGCCATGGGCAATGGTGGTCTTGAACGGTGACTCGGCCGCTGCGCGCTCCGGATCGGTGTGGATCCACTGGTTGTCGCCAGTCACGGCGGCAAACTCGTTGATCATCTGCTGGCTGACCAGCAACCACTCACCGACATGGGTCTCTTCGCCGATGCGCTCCTGCAAGGTGGCAAACAGAGCGGCTGCCTCGCCGCTGAGTTCGACGGCAGGGGTATCCAGCGGTACGGGCTGGCCGTTGACGGCTTGCGCCGCGCCCTGCTGTTGCTGCGTCGACTGGCTGTCGCTCTGCAAGTCCAGCACCCGGCCCAGCAGAGGGTGGAGGTGTGCCTTTTGCTGAAACTCACGCCAGTAGTCGCGGATCGCCGGAGAGAGCCAATCCTTGAGCTCAAAGGGGTGCTGCGCCAGTATTTCGCGCTTGCGCTTCAGAAAATCGACAACTTTCATGTACCGATCCCTATTCGATTCAAAGCCTGTAAAGAGGTCTAACCAGTCCTATTTTATGAAAGTTTCAACTGCAAGTGCAAAAAAATCTCAGCGTACAACTGTACCGAGGATGAAAGTGATCACTAACATGCAGGCGCCAGCCCCGATGCCACAAGGGGAAAAACGATTGTCATGGGTGCCGGGTATTGACCCAGGCTGTCCACTGACACCCATCAAAAAACAGGGGCATACCATCGGCATGCCCCTTGTCGTCGTCCCGCCTCAGCAGGCTCAGGTGTTATCCTGCGTCATTGGCGACCACCACTGCCTGCTGGCCGCCTCGCCTTGGAAAGACCAAGCCAGGACCCGGCTGATCTTGTTGCCCTGGGCCATCTCGAGCAGCCGCACCTGACGGGCCCCGACCCGGCTCAGCCCCTGCTTGGCCGCCGGCAGGTTCTCTTTTTTTGACACCAGCGAGCTGAACCAGAGGCACTGGCTGGCGAATGCCTTGCTCTGAGTGATCATGCTTGCCAGAAAGGCCGCCTCCCCCCCTTCACACCATAGCTCGGCCTTCTGGCCGCCGAAATTGAGCACCGGCTTGGCCATCGCTGCCTTGCCCAGGTTGCGCAGCTTGCGCTCCGTTCCCTTGCTCGCTTCTGCCAGTGAAGCATGAAAGGGAGGATTGCAGAGGGTCAGCGCAAAACGCTCGCGCGGTGCCACAATCCCCTGAAAGATGTCGCCAGCCTTGCCCTGCAGGCGGCATTCAATCTGGCTGCCCAGCCCGTTGCTCTTGGCCAGCAGGGTAGCGGCCTTGACCGACACCGGATCGATGTCGGAACCGACGAAGCGCCAGCCATATTCGCGGGCCCCCAGCAGCGGATAGATGCAGTTAGCACCGACCCCGATATCCAGCACCCGCACCCCCTTGCCGGTTGGCACCTTGCCGGCACTCTCGGCCAGCAGATCGGCCACCCGATGCAGGTAGTCAACGCGCCCCGGAATGGGCGGGCAGAGATAGCCGGCCGGCAGATCCCAGTGCGCAATGCCATAGTGCAGCGCCAGCAACGCCTTGTTCAGCGCCTTGACGGCGGCCGGATCGGCAAAGTCCAGGGTCTGGGTGCCGTGCTCGTTGACGAACACGAAGGACTGCAGCTCGGGGGTGCGCTGGCAGAGCGCATCGAAATCATAGGGAGCCTGATGGCGATTGCGTGGATGCAATCCGGATTTGCGGTCGGAATGGGTCTTCATGCTGGGCCTGCCAAGGAAAACGGGCCCACACTATAGTGACTTGGCCCCGGAAAGTCTAAATGACGGCCATAAAAAACCGGGCTGTCGAGCCCGGTTCAAGTGAGGTTGGAAAAACAGTCCGTACTGCGAGCCGTTTGTCCAGCCTGACTCAGATGTCGATCCGGCGTGCCTGCCAGAATTTGCTGCGCCAGTAGGAGCTGTCGAGCTTGGAGCGCGTCACCCCGGCGCGGGTGGAGGCGTGAATGAATTCACCATTGCCCACATAGATGCCGACATGATTGAGACGGCGATTGATCTTGAAGAAGACCAGGTCACCTTCGACCAGATCCTGCTTGGAAACGCGGGTGCCTTCATGGACTTGGGAGCGGGTATCACGGGGAAGTTCGATGCCGACGGCGTTGCGGAACACTTCACGGGCGAAGGCGGAACAATCGATGCCGCGCTGGCTGCTGCCGCCCATGCGGTAAGGAACACCGCGCCACTCTTTGTATACTGTCAGGATTTCGTTTACATCTGGGGTTTGCGAAGCTTCCGGTTCAATAACGGGTTCCATCATGGAAACTTCAATCTTGCTCGCGACCTCGGGCTGGGGTGCCGAGGCACAACCCACCATTCCGAGCGCGACCAGCAGTAGCATCAGGTGGCGCAATCCTTTATCCCCGCAAAATAGTAAAACTTGTTAAAATACGGCCCGAACGGGCAATTTATAAGGCAACAGCACCCGACTATATCCAAGAATTCTATCGAGGCAAGCGAAAATCCCTATCGACATCACATTTTTGCAAGGAAATGCATTATTTTTCCTGATTAATGTGATCATGGCCAAACAATATACAATCTCGAAAGGGGCCACCCAGGCCGGATCAAACTGACTTTTATCGCTGTTTCAGCATGCTTTTTAAGTGAAAAATTATGATCTCTGTGGATCTCTATTTGTTAAAACCGGCAAACACGGACGCCGACCAGCTGAGCCTGCTGCAAACCCTGCTCTCCCCCGAAGAACGGCAGACATGGCAGTCCATCGGTCAGCTGGCACGCCGCCAGGAGTACCTGCTCAGCCGTGGCTTGCTGCGACGGCTGCTGGCCGAACGCCTGCAGTGTCGCCCCGATGCGCTGCAGTTTTGCAGCAACCCGCACGGCAAGCCGGCACTGAGCGACGAGCGCTGGCAGTTCAACCTCAGTCACAGCGGTGACTGGCTGGCGATCGCCCTCTGTGCCGCCGGCCCGCTCGGAGTGGATATAGAGATGGGCCAGCGGCGCCGCCAGACTCTGCCACTGGCCCGCCGTTTTTATGCGCAGAGTGAATATGAGTGGCTGCTCGCCCTGCCCGAGGCGGAGCAAGAGTCGGCCTTCTATCGGTTCTGGTCGCGCAAGGAGGCGGTATTGAAGGCCCACGGCGCCGGCATCGCCGCCGGCCTCGACAAGGTGCGCTTCGTGCCAGAGGCAGCGTGGCGGCTCGACAACCAACTCGATGAACAGGATTACCGGGTACAGGATTGGCCCATCGGCCGGGGCTGGCTCAGCCTGGCCGCACCGACCCTCGCCGTCAACGGCTGGCAGCTCGACAGCAGCTTGAATTCTGTGCCCATCAACCCCATGTTAACTCACACCATTTTCCAAGAGTCAGCCTCATGATCGTCGACATCAATCCCCAGAATTTCCAAAGCGCCCTGATCGATGCTTCCATGAAAAAGCCGATCGTCATCTATTTCCACGCCCCCCAGATGCCGGAGTGTCAAGCCATGACCCCGCAGGTGGAAGCGCTGGTCGGCCCGGCCAATCCCCAGGTGACCCTGGCCAGGGTGGACATGAACAATCCGCAGCTGCAACCACTGGCTGGCCAGCTCGGCCTGCGCGCCCTGCCGGCGCTGGTGCTGTTCCACCAGGGCCGCCCTGACGAGCAGGCCATTCTGGAAGGCCCGCAGGACGAAGCCACCCTGCGCCACTACTTTGCCGCCTTCGCCCCCAAGGAGGAGGAGTTGCTGTTCGAACAGGGACAGCAGGCGCTGGCGGAGGGTCAGGCTGACCTTGCCTATGCCCATCTCGGCAAGGCCCATCAGCTGGCACCGGAGCGCCACGACATCAGCCTGTGGCTTATTCAGGCGGCGCTCGACCTCAATCTGCTGGACGAAGCGCAGGAGCGACTGGGCAAAATCCCGATGATCGCCCAGGACGATCACTACCAGACCCTGACATCCAAGCTGGCACTGGCCCAACAAGCCGCCGACAGCCCGGAGCTGCGGGCGCTGGAAGCCCGTCACCAGCAGGAGCCGGACAACTTTGCCCTGGCCCAGGAGCTGGCGGTGCAATACAGCCAGGCCGGCCGGCAGGAAGAGGCGCTGACGCTGCTGTTTACCATCCTCAAGCGGGATCTCGCCTTCGGTGATGCCAAGAAGACCTACCTCGACATCCTGACCACCATGGGCAGCAACCCGGCGGCGCAGAGCTACCGTCGCAAGCTCTACAGCCTGCTCTACTGATCGATGCGGAAATGAAAACGGGGTGATGCCGAGCGTTCGGCATTGCCTTGTCAGGCGAGTATCAGAGAGGAAAACGCGGGAATTTGACGAATTTCAGGCAAAAAAAAATGGCGCATAACTGCGCCATTTTTTTCGCATGGATTACTTCTTGTAGGAAGTAGCCATGTTGTCGATGCGCTGGTTAGCACGCATAGCTTCTTGCTTGGCTTCTGCAACATCAGCAGCGATCTTGGATTGATCAGCACGAACAGCGCTAACATCTTGAGCCAGTTGGTCAACTTTGTTAGACAGATTCTGAACGGAAGTTTCCAGTTCGCTGGTGTTTGCACAACCGCCCAGCAGAGCGGACAGACCAACAACACCTACCAACAACATTTTTTTCATTTTAAAAGCTCCCTTTAACTCGCCAGACGTTTAGCAAGCGGCGTGATTATGGCACAAAAAAATCATAGTTTGGATAGGCCCCATCACAGATAAATGCATTAAAACCCTCATTTTTTTTTAAACGTACACTTTTTGTGCAAAGTTAAGCCAAAAATGAGGGTCTCTGGATGAGGTTCGCACAAAGCGTAACCAAATTTTGGGCTTATTACAATTTCGTATGAGGCTCAGGCTGAACGTTCTGACAGCAATTGACGATATTGCACCAGATCCTCGATGGTCAGCACCGGCATCTGATGCTGGCGACCGAATGCCACCAGATCCGGCAGCCGCGCCATGGAGCCATCTTCCTTGGTCAGTTCGCACAACACGCCGAACGGTTTGAGTCCGGCCAGCTGCATCAGATCGACCGTGGCTTCAGTGTGGCCGCGACGGGTCAACACCCCGCCGGTGCGGGCCCGCAGCGGGAAGACGTGGCCCGGGCGGTGCAGGTCGGATGGTCTGGCGCCGTCGGCGATGGCGGCCCGAATGGTGGTGATGCGATCGGCCGCCGACACGCCGGTGGTCACCCCCTGCGCCGCTTCGATGGTCACGGTGAAGGCGGTCTGATAGTGGCTGGAGTTGGCCTCCACCATCATCGGCAGTTCGAGCTGGCGTACCCGCTCATCGGTCAGACAGAGGCAGACGATACCGGAACACTCGCGGATCATCATCGCCATCTGTTCGTTGGTCATGGATTCGGCGGCGAAGATGAGATCCCCTTCGTTCTCCCGATCTTCATCGTCGGCCACCAGCACGCCGCGACCGGCACGCAGAGCCGCCAGCGCCGCTTCGACACGGGCAATGGGATCACCAAATTCACTGAGAAGAGACTGATTCATGGTAAGACTCCTAAACAAGACAAGGACCAGAATCAGGGCATGGAAAGGCAGACAGAGATAGGTATGCAGCGGCCGGCCCATGGGGCTTGCCTGCAATATCTGTCTTATCCTCTTTCATCCGGACTATGACCGTCGGCTCCGGCATCTCACCGGATCTGCTGACCCCGTCCCGGTGCAATACCGGGTCGGGCGCTCGCGGGCTCCCCGAGTCACATCGGGATACCGCCGGTGGGGAATTTCACCCCGCCCTGAGAATAAGCGCATACAGCGTAAAGAAAAAAAACGCCGGACACCAGCCCAAAACTCATCAAAGATGAATAGCGTACCGCTTGTGGCCGCATTGCATCACGGCGCACGGCGCACTGTCTTTTCTGATTTTGTTTGTGGCATAGTGCCTGAAAAAACGCGCTGCCTGCACAGACTCAGGCGCCAACAACACAAACGGAATCATGACAGAGATGGAAAAGAAAATACTGCTGACGGACTGTCCGGACGCCAAGGGCCTCATCGCCAAGATCACCAACATCTGCTACAAGCACCAGCTCAACATCAACAAGAACGACGAGTTCGTGGATCACGAAAACGGCCGCTTCTTCATGCGCACCGAGCTGGAGGGACGCTTCAACGACGAGACCCTGCTGGCCGACCTCGATGATGCCCTGCCCGCCGGCGCCCAGCGCCGGCTGGTCAAGGCCGGCAAGAAGCGCATCGTCATCCTGGTGACCAAGGAGACCCACTGCCTCGGCGACATCCTGATGAAGAACTACGCCGGTGCGCTGGACATGGACATAGTCGCGGTGATCGGCAACTACGACATCCTCGCCGAGCTGACCGGCAAGTTCGACATTCCGTTCCACACCGTCAGCCACGAGGATCTGAGCCGTACCGAGCATGAAGAGCAGGTGCGCGCCATCATCGACGGCTACCAGCCCGACTACGTGGTGCTGGCCAAGTACATGCGGGTGCTGACCCCGAGTTTCGTCGAGGCCTATCCGCGCAAGATCATCAACATCCACCACTCCTTCCTGCCCGCCTTCATCGGTGCCCGCCCCTATCGCCAGGCCTTCGATCGCGGGGTCAAGCTGATCGGCGCCACCGCCCACTTCGTCACCGACGATCTGGATGAGGGCCCCATCGTCGAGCAGGACGTGATCCACGTTGATCACACCTTCAGCGCCGACGACATGGCCAAGGCTGGCCGTGACGTGGAGAAATCGGTGCTGAGCCGGGCACTGGAGCTGGTGCTGAACGAGCGGGTGTTCGTCTACGGCAACAAGACGGTGGTATTCAAGTAATCCCGACCACTGAAAACAACAAAGGCTCCCGCGGGAGCCTTTGTTTTATGTGCACGAAAGCAACGTCAATCAGAGCGGCAGACCGTTGACGGTCATGGCGCCCTTGTCGAGCTTGAGCTCGGCCGTCAGCTGCTCCTTGTCCGCCTTGAGGTAACCCATGGCGGTGAACTGATCCAGCATGGGCGCCAGCTGCGGCACCGCTTTGCCCAGCTTGCCGCTCAGGTTGGCGTGCAGCAGGCCGGAGAGGGCGTGCATCCCCTCTTCGCTGTTGAACAGCTGCTCGAGCGAGGTCGCCGCCAGCTTGATGTCACCCTTCATGGCCACCGGCTCGCCATTGAGGTGGGAGCTCAAGTCCACCAGCTCCAGCGTGGCGCCACGCTTGAGCATCTTGTCCAGCGCCTGCTGGATCGCCTCCTCTTCCACGCCCTGGCCGCTGGAGGCCTGCAGCGCCTGATAGCCTTCCAGATCCAGCCCCTTCAGATTGAGGGCCAGCTTGCTCTGGGTCAGCGCCAGGTTGTCGGTCTCGTTCTCCAGATTGAGGGTGTCCACCTTCATCTGGTAGCTGCTGGAGAGGGTCTGGGCATCATCACCCGCCAGCTGGGTTTCGGTGGTCAGCCCCTGCAGGGAGACCTTGACGCTGTCCGGCAGCTGCACCGACAGCGCGGAGAGGGTCATGTCGCTGCGCGGAGAGAGCCAGATGCCGCTGATCTCGGCCATGTCGGCACTGCCCTTGAGCTCGGCCAGCACCATGTCCATCTTGTTCTGCTCTTCGTGCACCGTCATGCCCTGCCAGTGGAAGGTGACGTGACCATTGCCTTCCAGATCGCCGTGATAGTCGCCCTTCATCGGCAGGAAGTTGAACTCGTCGAGCCCCTGCTTGATCTTGAACTCGTTGGCCCAGAAGCGGCTGCTGTTGCTGGCGGTCCACAGGCTGCTGACCGACTCGATGCCGAACTGCCACTGCTCCATCTTGAAGGCGTTGAACACCGGCGCCAGCGAACCCTGCTTGGTGTCGAGCAGCATGTGGCTCTTGATGTAGAGCGGCAGGATGCGGCTGTTGACGATGAACTGCGCCTCGACCGGCTCACTCCCCTCCAGCTGTCCATCCAGGCTGGCCAGGGTCTGCGGGGTGACCACCACCTTCAGCACGCCATCGCGGGCGAACAGGTTGCTCGAGCTCGGCAGCCAGCTCAGTTCGACGCCGCTCTCCTGTTTCACCTTGGCGATCTGCTCGGCCATGATGCGATCGAACGTGTTGCCCGTGTACCAGCAGGCACCCAGCCCACCCACCACCAAGGCCGCCGTGACGGCCAGCGCTACTCGCTTCTTCATCTTCTTCTGTTTCTCCAGGGAGTGATTGCCGCACTCTACGGGCCCAGCTTGGGGCTAGGCAAGCGCAATTCGGCGCCTGCCGCAATTAAGTGATGTCACAACAAGGGGCTGAACAGGTAGAACATGTTCTCCATCACCTTCTTGTACCAGGGACGTGCCCGCCACTTGGCCAGCGACATGGGGGTCGCCTCTATCATGTAGCCCTGCACCAGCTGGGTCATCTCGGCGACGAACACCGGGTTGTCGATGAGCAGGGTCACCTCGAAGTTGAGCCAGAGGCTGCGCCGGTCCAGGTTGACCGTGCCCACCAGGGCGAAGTCGTCATCCACCAGCACGCTCTTGGTGTGCAGCAGGCCGGCGTCGTAGCGATAGACCTCTACCCCCGCCTCCAGCAGCTCCTCCATGAAGGCGTTGCAGGCGTAATTGGCCATCAGGGAGTCGTTGCGCGCCGGCAGCACCAGCTGCACCTGCACGCCGCGGGCCGCCGCCGAGGAGAGCGCCGCCGCCAGCGGATCGTCCGGCACGAAGTAAGGCGTGGTCAGCACCAGATGGTGGCGGGCCTGGTAGATGGCCAGCAGCAGGCTCTGCTGGATGCAGTCGCCGCCGACGAAGGGGCCGGATGGAATGAGCTGGGCCCGGTAGTTGCTCTGGGGCCAGGCCTCCGGCTCGTGCTGCAGGCTGTCGAGCAGCCGCTCGCCGGTCTCCATCTCCCAGTCCCAGACGAAGATGGACCACATCAGCGGCACCATGGGCCCCTGCACCCGGATCATGATGTCGACCCACTGGCCGACCCCGGCGTTCTGCTTGAAGAAGCGGGGATCCACCATGTTCATGGAGCCGGTGTAACCAACCCGGTCGTCGATCACCACCAGCTTGCGGTGCATGCGCAGGTCCTGGCGCTGGAACGGGATGCGCCAGGCCCCGACCGGCAGTACCTCCACCAGCTTGACCCCGGCCTTGCGCAGCTTTTTCGGCCAGGACGAGCGGAAGAAGGTCTTGCTGCCCATGGAATCGAGCAGCAAGCGACAATCCACGCCGCGCGCCGCCACTTCCATCAAGGCTTCACACACCTCGTCGGTGTCGCCGCCCGGGTGCCAGATGTAGAACTCCAGGTAGCAGGACTGGGAGGATTGGCGGATGTCGCGCACTATCTCGCGCAGGATGGCTTCCGGCTTGCTCAGCAGCGTCATCCGGTTGCCGGAGAGCATGGGCATGGCCAGCCGGCCCTGGATCAGATCGTGCAGCGGCTGGGCCTTCTCCCCCACCTCGCAGCAGTGTTGGGGAAAGAGCCGGGCCAGCTGGCGGATCCAGATGGCGTAAGGGCGGTACATGGCCTGCGCCCGCTCGGCGCGGCGCCGGCCGAGGCGGATCTCGCCGAACAACACGTAGAAGCCGACCCCGGCAAACGGGATGGCATAGATGAGGGCCAGCCAGGCCAGCGAGACCCCGATGGGGCGCCGCTTCATCACCACCCGAAATGAGACCCCCGCCACGATCACGGTGTGAAACAGCAGCAGCAACCAGCCGAGGAACTGGGAAAACAGCAGTTGGATGTCGTGCTCCAGACCGTTGATCACGAGAACTCCTTTTACAGACGAGTGAAATGCGGTGGGCAGATCCCGCGAAGCCAGGATGGTATGCTGTAAAACACACCCATTCTATCAGGTCGTTAGCATGATCCTGCAATCTATGCTGCTCAGTCTGGCCATGCTAGGTCAAGGCTCATATGACATCAATGAGCAACAGATAAACCAGTACCTGCAATCCCAGGTGCAAGTGAACAAACAGCTGGATCTGCCCGGCATCATCAAGGCTCATGTGCAGCTCGAGCAGAGCGATGTCCAGATCGGGCGCCAGAGCCCGGACACCGCCCGGGTCTATGGCAAGGGCAAGCTCAAGATCGCCCTGCCGGATCAGACCGAGTACGACGCGCGGCTGAACATGACCTATGAGGCGAGACCGCGTTACGACAAGGCGCAGAGCGCGCTGTTCCTCGACAACATGAAGTTGATTGAATACAAGCTGGAGCCGGAGGCGGCGCAGCAGAAGTTCGGTTTCATGCTCGGCATGCTGCTGCAGAGCATGGAGAAGCGGCTGGAGACCCAGCCGGTCTATCGGCTCAACGACAAGGAGCCGAACCAGGCCTGGCTGAAGGAGAATCTGTTGGGGCTGGAGCTGTCACCGGGCAAGATCCACCTGCTGACCAAGCCCCAGTGAGTCGTCAGTTGTAGACCGGGGCCTTGGCCTGGCGCACCAGCAGCTCGATCTGGTAACCCTGTTCGCGCTGCTGGTCATACAGCGAGAAGAGCGGCCCCTCCAGTTCATGCAGGGGCAGGTCGGCGAAGCCGGCCTTGAGGTAGAACGGCTTTTCAAACGGCAAGGCCTGACACACCACCGGCTTGTCCTGCAGATCGTTGCAGGCGTGCTGCAACAGGCGCGAGCCCAGTCCCAGCGACTGGTAGTGGGGCAGCAGACGAAAACCGCACAGGTGGTAGTAATCCTGTTCGTCGCGCAGGCGCACGGCCCCCACCAGCCAGTGGGCGTCGCGTACCACGAAGATCCGCTCGGCCAGATCCGGCACATAGTGGGAGAAAGTGGTTTCGTAGTAATCCCTGATCAGGGAAAGGTCTGCATCACAGTACTCTTCGAACGTGAGTTCCATCGCCCGCTTGCCTATCACACCCGTTCCATCCATGGCCATTCGGCCCGGTCCTCATACATTGATGTCGGTCGCAGAGATCCGACCAGATTGACGATATCACGGCTTTTAATAACAAAAAAGCCAATAACCACACCGAGTTGCATAATTTTTAACATGCCGTCAGCCGGTCTGGCCAGTGGCGATCCTATCACGGCAAGCCAGTGGCAGACACTGTTTGCGCCTCTTCCCCGCCCTTTACGGCTGCCCGCCATTTCATGACCCGCAACTCACTGATTTGGCTCTACAAACCATTTTCGTAAACATTTGTTAACAAACAAATGCCGCTCTCCCCCCGTATAAAAAGCCCCATTTGAATAGCAACTTTGGCATTTGCCCCTATGGTGAAGCCTTGGCATAGCCTCGCGCTGTTGTTGCCCGCGTGAGTCCATCCCCACACCGACACCTCACCACTTTGCCAAGGAGTTATCATGTCCAGACCGATCCCCTCCCTGCTGATGCTGGCCCTGCTTCCCGCCGCCAGCTGGGCCGGCGACATCCATGCCCCGCTTGCCCCCTATCACTTCACGGCGCAGCAGCTTGCCGCCAATCAGACCCCTGTCCTCCCCCTGGATGAGGCCCACTTCGTGTTCGGCAAGGCGGCCATGGCCTTCGATCTGCACGACTTTTTGCTGCAGCAGGCGCCCCACCTGTTGCCCAAGGAGGAGGTGATCCTGCACTGGAGCGGCATCACCAGCCTCAACCCCCAGTTGCTGCTGGCCCTGATGGAGGCGAGCAGCCAGCTCATCTCGGCTCCCTCCGAGCAGGCCATGGCGGCGCCGTTCGCCAAACTGGTCAAGGCCAGGGGCTTTGACAACCAGCTGGAGCTGATAGCGCGCCAGCTCTCCGAGCGCTTCTATCAGGCTCGCGCCCAGCAACGGCTTATGCAGCGCAGCGCCCCCGCCCTGGCACCGCAGGCCGCGCATCAGGCCGCCATTGCCAGTCTGCTGAACACGTCGGTGCAGCGCCAACTCGGTGAACAGTGGCGGACCCTGTTCGGCCAGGACGCCATGACCTCTCCCAGGGGCGGCGCGGCCGCCCCCGCCGCGCCGCTGGCCGGCGGCCAGTTTCAGCTGCCCTGGCGCCAGGGCTACAGCTGGAAGGCCAATGGCGCCCACTCCCATACCGGCTCCGGCTACCCCTACTCCTCCATCGATGTCTCCTACGACTGGCCGGGCTGGGGCGGCGCCACCTACACGGTCACCGCCGCCAACAGCGGCACCGTCACCGTCTTCTCCCGCTGCCAGGTGCGCGTCACCGCCCCCAACGGTTGGGCCACCAACTACTACCACATGAGCGGGATCTCGGTGCGCAGCGGCGACTACGTGGCTGCCGACACCCCCATCGGCACCTATGCCAGCAACCGCAACGAGGCGCTGTGCGAGGGCGGCTCCTCCACCGGCCCGCACCTGCACTTCTCCCTGCTCTACAACGGGGTGTTCCAGTCCCTGCAGGGGCAGCGGCTGAGCAGCTATGCCGTCAACGTCGGCGCCAGCAACTACGACGACAACTGCAACCGCTTCTGGCTCTACCACCAGCGCAATGGCCAGCGCTACTGCGCCTGGCAGGCGCTCTACAACAACGGGATTGACTGAGCCGAAAAAGCCCGGTGAAGTGATTGAAAAGTCAGTAATGACGCGGCCTGCGCGGTTTTTTGCAAGCCGTCACAGATCCGCACAGTCCGCTTTGAAAGTGCTCACAAAATCGCCGCCCGGCGATTGCTGGCAAGACAGGCCGGTGTGAGGCTCTGGGTGCCCATCTGGGCACCCAAAACAAGGACTGACAATAATGAAACACACAGCGGGAATCTGGGCGATCGCAGGCATGCTGATCGCTCCTTTGGCACATGCCGACGTCATACTGCACGCCTTCAACTGGAAATACAGTGAAGTCACCGCCAAGGCCGATCTCATCAAGGCCGCCGGCTACAAACAGGTGCTCATCTCGCCGCCCCTCAAGTCATCGGGCAACGAGTGGTGGGCACGCTACCAACCGCAGGATCTGCGGCTCATCGACACCCCCCTTGGCAACAAGCAGGATCTCGAACAGCTGATCGCCGCCATGCAGGCGCGGGGCATCGCCGTCTATGCGGACGTGGTGCTCAACCACATGGCCAACGAGAGCTGGAAGCGCAGCGATCTCAACTACCCCGGCAGCGAGCTGCTGCAAAGCTACGCCGCCAACCCCGGCTACTTCGAGCGGCAGAAGCTGTTTGGCGATCTGGGCCAGAACTTGCTCGCCGGCCAGGACTTCCACCCGGAAGGCTGCATCAGCGACTGGAACGATCCGGGCAACGTGCAGTACTGGCGGCTGTGCGGCGGCGCGGGTGACAAGGGGTTGCCGGATCTCGACCCCAACAACTGGGTAGTGAGCCAGCAGCAGGCCTACCTCAAGGCGCTCAAGGGGATGGGGATCAAGGGCTTTCGGGTCGATGCCGTCAAACACATGAGCGATTACCAGATCAACGCCGTGTTCACCCCCGAGATAAAGCAGGGGATGCACGTGTTCGGCGAGGTGATCACCACCGGCGGCGCCGGCAGCAACGATTACGAGCGCTTCCTCAAGCCCTATCTCGACAGCAGCGGTCAGGGCGCCTATGACTTCCCGCTGTTTGCCTCCCTGCGCGGGGCGCTCGGCTATGGCGGCAGCATGAACCAGCTGGCGGATCCGGGGGCCTACGGCCAGGCGCTACCGGGCAGCCGGGCGGTCACCTTTGCCATCACCCACGACATCCCCACCAACGATGGCTTTCGCTACCAGATCCTGAACCCGACCGACGAGAAGCTGGCCTATGCCTACCTGCTCGGCCGCGACGGTGGCTCGCCGCTGGTCTATTCGGATCATGGCGAGACTCAGGCCAAGGACGGGCTGCGCTGGCAAGATTACTACCTGCGCAGCGACCTCAAGGGGATGATCCGCTTCCACAACGCGGTGCAGGGCCAGCCCATGCAGCTGATCGGCAGCGGCGATTGCTTCGTGCTGTTCAAGCGCGGCAAGCAGGGGCTGGTCGGCATCAACAAGTGCGACTACGAGCAGGAGTACTGGCTCGATACCGCCAAGTTCGAGATGAACTGGTATCGCAACTACCGGGACGTGCTCGACCAAAACGCCGTGGTCAATGTGCAGAGCCAGTGGGTGCGGGTCGCCATTCCCGCCCGCAGCGCCCGCCTCTGGCTGCAGGAGTAAACCGGCCACTGCCGCGCGAGGCCGCCACTGGGCGGCCTCTTTATTTGGTCTGCCACCGCTATTTTCTCGGCCGAGTGCACGGGCCGGTCAGGGCGGGCTTGTTCTGCCCGCGCCGTGATGCTTTACTCAACAAGGCTAACGAGGCTGAAGGAGCAAGCCGTTGAAAGCATGGATGTTGATGGGATTGATCCCGCTGTTTTCCTCCCCCGGCTGGAGTCAGACACCCGCCCCGGCCGAGGTGGTGATCCTCACTGCCGAGCCGCCGGCACCGCCCCCCGCGGCGCCCCCCGTCACCATGCACACCCCGGGGGTGCTGCCACCCCCCGAGCCGGCCAGCCCCCCGCTGCCGCCCGGCACCCGCCAGATCCAGGTCTACAAGTCGGTGCAAAAAAACGGCGTGGTGCGCTACTCCGACATGATGCCGGAGCAGGGTCACTACGAGCTGCTGCTGTTCAACGACTGCTACGCCTGCGACCCCGACTCCAAGGTCAACTGGCACACTACCGGCCTGTTTCTCTATGACTACGCCAGCACCATCCAGGCGGCAGCCAAGGCCTATCAGGTGGAGCCAGCCCTCATCCGGGCGCTGATCCACGCCGAGTCCGCCTTCAACCCGCTGGCTGTCTCTCGCAAGGGGGCCATGGGGCTGACCCAGCTGATGCCGGCCACGGCGCGGGAGCTGGGAGTGGGCAACGCCCTGCTGGCGGAGCAGAACATCTTTGGCGGAGTGAAATACCTGGCGGGGCTGCTCAAGCAGTATGGCGGCAACGTGGCACTGGCCACCGCGGCCTACAACGCCGGTGCCGGCGCGGTGCAAAAACATGGGGGCATCCCCCCTTATGCCGAAACTCGCGCCTACGTAGAGCGGGTGCAACTGTTGCGCCAGCGCTACAAAGACATGCTGAGCGCCAAGGGGTTGTAAGCCCTTGGCAAGCCACAAACAAGGTGGCACTCCCTCCAATATGGCCGAAACCCGCACCTATGCCTATGTGTGGAGCGGGTACAGCTGCTGCGCCAGCGCTACAAGGACATGCTGAGCGCCAAGGGGTTGTAGCCCCTCCCCTCTTGCCGGCGACCAAGCAACCCTGCGGGCCCTTGTGGCCCGTTTTCGTGCCCGCCAGAAACAAAAAAACACGCCCGGGGGCGTGTCGATACCACACTTTGTTGCCCTGACGGATCAGGCTTTGGTCGCGATCACGCGATAGGCCAATGCACCCAGAATGGCACCGACGATGGGCGCAACCCAGAACAGCCACAGCTGGCCCAGAGCCCAGTCCCCTACGAAGAAGGCCACGCCCGTGCTGCGCGCCGGGTTGACCGAGGTGTTGGTCACCGGAATGCTGATGAGGTGAATGAGGGTCAGGCACAGGCCGATGGCGATGGGGGCAAAACCGGCCGGGGCCCGGCTGTCGGTGGCGCCCATGATGACGAACAGGAAGAAACCGGTCATCACCACTTCACACACCAGCGCTGCCAGCATGCTGTAGCCGCCCGGGGAGTGCTCGCCATAGCCGTTGGAGGCAAAGCCCGCCGCCAGATCGAAACCGGCCTGACCGCTGGCAATCACATAGAGCACCGCCGCTGCCGCAATCCCGCCCAATACCTGAGCGACCATGTAGGGCAGCACGCCGGAGGCCGGGAAACGACCGCCGGCCCAGAGCCCGATGGTCACGGCCGGGTTCAGGTGACAGCCAGAGATATTGCCGATGGCGTAAGCCATGGTCAGCACGGTCAGACCGAACGCCAGCGCCACACCGAGCAGGCCGATGCCGACGTTCGGAAAGGCGGCGGCCAGCACGGCGCTGCCGCAGCCCCCCAGCACCAGCCAGAAGGTGCCCATGAATTCAGCTGCAAAAGGTTTCACTTCTCAACTCTCCCAATGATGGATGAAGCGGGAGCCAGCGGCTCACCGGGCCGCACCACGCGGCCGGCGCACATTATGGGAGTCCCGATCGGGCAAGCGAAGGGAAGCGATGAAGGCCGAAAAACGTGACTTGAGTCACAAGTTGTTGATTAACTGAGAAGATTGTCGTTAGTGCCCGGGCGGGCTGCGCCTTGCGGCAGGCAGGCAGTGCGACAGCTTGTGACTCTGTTGAGGCTTTTGCCGACAGCCGCCGCAACCAGAGGGGCAACCAACCGGCACAGGGCCGCTTGCCTGAGATTGCCGGTATCACACCGGCAATATCGGCTCAGCGGTAACGACCGCGCACCGATCCCGTGCTGCGCCCGGCCATCTTGATCAGGATCTGGCGGGTATGGAAGTGGCAGAGCGCCACCCCGAGGGCATCCGCCGCATCCGCCTGGGGAGTGGCCGAGAGCTTGAGCAGGTGAGTCACCATGTGCTGCACCTGCTCCTTGGCGGCGCCACCGGTGCCCACCACCGCCTGCTTGATCTGGGTGGCCGAGTATTCGCTCACCGGCAGCAGGGCATTGACCGCCGCCACGATGGCACTGCCGCGAGCCTGACCCAGCTTCAAAGCCGAATCGGCATTGCGCGCCATAAAGACCCGCTCGATGGCGAACTCGTCCGGCTTGAACTGGGTGATGATCTCGCTCACCCCGTCATAGACCTGCTTGAGGCGCGACGGCAGCTCGCCCAAGTCGGTGCGGATGCAGCCCGAGCCCAGGTACTCCGCCTTGCCCGCCACGATGCGAATGACCCCGTAACCTGTGATGCGTGAGCCCGGGTCTATCCCCAAAATGATGCTCATGGACGGGCCACCCTGGCCATCATGGCGGGGATCCGCTCCCATTTGGCAAGGGCAGCCAGCCGGCCACCCCGTTTCAATAGCTGGTTCATCACACTCTGTCGCTCTGCTGGCAGTTCATGGCCGCCAAGATAGCAAACAAGCGCCCGCTTGGCTTGCGCGGCAGCGCCCCCGCCAATCAACTGCGCAGGGATGCGCCATCTCATACAGTGGTCAGGCGATTTTTTCGCCCGCCGCCCCGCCCATGGCCCGAACAAACCGGCGCGGTGCTCACCCTCACTCCCCCGCCAGAGCCACCAGTCGCTCTGCCAGCCGGTGGCCGTGCAGGTAACTCTCAATCAGCGCACCGTCGGCCCGCCCCGCCTCAATCTGCTGATACCAGTGGGCCAGCATGGCGGCAAAGCCCCGTTGGGTAAGCACCGACTGCCAGTCGTCCGGCACCAGGGTCTGCACGGTTTTATCGCGGGCCAGGGTGCCCCGGGTGCAGTTCTCAAGGTGCAGGGAGAGGTTGTCGCCATAGGCGTCGATACGCTCCTCTGTGATACCGGCGCTGCGGTTCATGCTGCCGCTCACCGCCACCTGCCCGCTCTGCCAGGCCACGCTCACCCCGGCCAGCAGCGTCGGCTGGCGGGCACAGCGCCGCAGCACCGCATGCAGATCCCCATCAGGCACGCCGCCATAGAAGCAGAGGCTGTCGAGCACATGGATGAAATCGTCGAACAAAAATGCGCGCGGTGCCCCCGGCAGGGCGTGACGGTGCTTTTGCCAGTTGAGCTCGGTAAGCAGCTGGCCGCGGGCTGCGCTCATGGCGGGCAGATAGCGGCGATTGAAGCCGACAAACAGCGGACGGTTCTGCGCCAGGGCCAGGTTGGCGAGCTCCTCTACCCCGGCAAGAGTGTCGCAGAGCGGCTTGTCGACAAAGGTGGGGATGCCGGCGCACAGGCACTGGGCGGCCAGCTCAAGGTGCACCGCGGTGGCGGCGTGGATCATCACCGCATCGGGGCGGCTTGCCAGCAGGTCGCCCAGCTCGGTGAAACACTCGGCGATCCGGTACTGGCGAGCCAGCTTATCCAATACTGCTGGATTGCGGGTACAGAGCAGCGGGGTAACTCGCTCGTCGCTGGCAAGCAGCGGCAGATAGGCTTTCTGGGCGATATCACCAAGACCTACGAGGGCAATGCGCATGGGGACTCCTTGTGGCGGCGGGTTATGGGCGCCGTTTTATCCGGCAACGGCTGACAGGGTAGCATCCTCGCCGACCCGGACACAGCCGGTGGCTGGCCTCCCCCCGCCCTCTGCCCGGGGAGTGTCATTTTTGGCTCCATCTGGCTAAGATGCCCGCTTTTGGACATAAGACGCGCCAAGGAGTGCCATGCCAAGCTCAACCCTGCTCTCGCTGTTTCGCTACAAGGCCTGGGCCGATGGCGAACTGCTCGATGCCCTCGCCACCCTGGATGCCGCGCAATATGGCGAGGCTCACCACACGGCCCTGCGCATCTTCAACCATATCCATGTGGTCGATGCCATCTTCAAGGCCAATCTGCTGGGGGAACGGCACGGCTTCAGTGCCACCAATACCCCGGAGACGCCGACCCTGGCGGCGCTGCGCAGCGCCATCGGCAAGCTGGATGTCTGGTATCTGAAGTACGTTGCCGGCCTGAGCCAGGCAGATGGCGAGGCTGTGCTCTCGTTCAACTTCGTGGATGGCGACCAGGGGCAGATGAGCCGCGCCGAGATGCTGCTGCACCTGGTGACCCACGGCGGCTATCACAGGGGGGCCATCGGGCGCATTCTGGTGCAGTGCGGCATCACGCCGCCGCGCGATACCCTGACCACCTTTTTGCATCGCAGCGAACCCGGGCGGCGGGGCGATGTTCCCCTGACAGATCGCGAGGCCCGCCCATGAAACGCGCCTGTCTGCGGCTCACGCCGTTGCTGCTGATCTGGCTGCTAAGCGGCTGCGCCGCCGCCATCGATCACTACTCGGGGCGCTTTCGCAACACCCTGGCAGCGGGGGAGACCCGCGCAACCATTCGTGCCGAACTGGGCGAGCCCCAGCTCTGCCAGCAGGCCGCCTTTCTGACCGAGGATAAGGTGCAGGGCTGCGATCGCTTTACCGTACTCGGCAAGATCCACAAGCGCGCTGACGGCAATGGCCAGGCCACGGCGAGCGCCGTGACTATGGGGCTGGGGGAGCTGATCCTGATACCCATGACGGTGGCCGGCGTGGCGGCGGATTATACCCAGCGCCACACCCTCACCGTCTATTACGACCGGGACGATCACTATCTGTTTCACACCCTGCTCAATGCCAAGGGGCAGGAAGTGTGGCAGTAGGCGCACCAGCCAGTGGGCCTTCTTTGGCCGGCGCATCCTCCCGACTAGGGGGCCTCATTGACAGCGCAGCGCCGGTTTGTCTTCCAGCAGCCAGGCTATCCAGCGCCGCCGCGAGTTCAGCACAAACCCTTCGTCTGCCGCGATCCCGCTGACGATAAAGGCATCGGCCGCCGGGTCAGCCGGCTCGCGGGAGAAGGTGAAGTCGCTGCTGTTCACCAGCTCCCCCTTGCTGAGCGCCGCATCGAGCCGCGGCGTCATGACGACGATGGCCAGCCCTGCGGCAGAGTCGATGCCAAGGCCGCTGCTCGCCAGCTTGCCGACCGCCACCGGCACCCGGATGGCGCAGTGACGCCCCTCGGCATCCGTGGTGGTATAGGTTCCCTCCCCCACCCGTCCTTGCATCCACAGCAGCTCGCCACGGGTCAGGCTGTCGACCTGCAGCAGGCCCAGCGCCCCCTTGGGAAAATCGTGGGGATTGTCGAGGGCAGCCACCGTCAGCGAGCAGCACAACATAAACAATCCGAGTGCGTGTCTCATGCCGATGCCTCCTTGCCAACATGGGTTGCCCCGCTTTGCTGCGCCAGCAAATAGATGAGCAGCAAGGGCCCCACGGCCGGCACCAGAAACACCCAGCCCCACCAACCGGAGCGACCGGTGTCGTGCAAGCGACGCACGATAAGTGCAATCAGGGGCACGCTGCTCACCAGGCCGTAGCTCAGATCCAGCCAGCCCAGATTGGCAAGCAGCACGTCCAGCCAGATGCAGATCAGGGTGACCAGCAGATGGCCCAACATGAACCACCCACATTCGGCCCGGGTGGCGCGACCCGAAAAATCCAGGGCGCGTTGCCACGCCAGCCAATAGAAAGAGAAAATGGATACCTGCCTTTTATGGTGATTGAGAGCCCTTATCATGGGGAGCAAAGCCCCTCCAGGCGTCCTCAAACCGGTTTCAGGTCGTCCTCGAACCGCGCCTGCGCCATCATGGGCTTCATTCACCTGACCCAAGCCGTTATGCTGGCATGCCGCCGCCGGTCAACGGCCTATCTTTGCACACGGGATATATGATGCTGGCCATACCCATACCCTTTATCGTCTCCTTGCTGCTGGCTCTGCTGGCCGCCGTGCTGCTGGCGCGCCTTGGCCGGGCGGCCAGAACGACCGCCCTCTTTTTGCTGCTGTGCGCCATCACCACCGGCGTGGTGGGGCTGCGCTGGACCTTCGATCTGGCGCTGCTCAGTCTCGCGCAGCCGATCCTCGCCTCGCTTATCCCGGTGGCCGCCTGGCATATCTTCAGCCGGGCCAAGACGCCAGGGGCCCGCGTCTCCTGGCTGCACGGCGTCGGCCCTGCGCTGGTTGCCCTCGGCATGCTGACCCACAACTGGTTGCCACTGCCGCTGGATGGCCTGCTGACCGCCATCTATCTCTGCTACGGCATCGCGTTGGTGCGTTTTTCCGATAAGACGCAACTACTGCTTTATGTCTCGTTCAATGAGTGGGAGGGGGTCAAACGGGCGGAACATATCGCAGGCTGGATGCTGCTGTTTTCGGCGGCCATCGATGCCGCCGTCTCCCTCGACTTCGCCTTCAACCAAGGCCAGCTGGCGCCCTATATCCTGTCGCTGGGTCACCTGATGCTGGTGCCCATGCTGGCGGCGGCCGTGGTGATGGTAGGGGTCAATACCCCTGACGCAGAAGAGGAGGAGATGCCAGCCTCCGAACCCGAGCCTGCGGAGAAAGCGCCGCTGCTGAACGAAGATCGCGCCCGGGAGATAGTGGCCCTGCTGGATAACCTGATGAAGGAGAAAGCCTGCTATCTGGATCCTGAGCTGACCCTGGCCCGCCTCTCACGCAAACTGGGCATTCCCGCCAAGCAGATCTCCAGTGCCGTCAATCTGGTGCGCCAGCAGAGCATCCCCAGGGTCATCAACGAATATCGGATTGCCCATGCCAGGCAGGCTCTGCTTAACACGGATGAGAGCATCATCCAGATCTTGATGAACGCCGGTTTTCAGACCAAATCCAACTTCAATCGCGAGTTTCAGCGCATCACCGGTCTGACTCCCAGCCAGTTCAGAGCAACCCGCGACCTGTCGGCTGCCTCCTGAATCAGTCGCCGGCGCTCGTCTGCTCCCGGCGATCCAGCCACTTGCCTATCCTGGCCCCCAGCTCGGCGCAGAGCAGCGCCGTCACGGCGGCCCAGAGCATCTGGCTGCCATCAAAACCCGCCTGCTTTTCAAAGAAAAAAGGCACCAGCAGATTGAAGCCGATAATCCCGAGCAGCAGCCCAAGGCCGCTGCCCACCTTCTCTCTTCTGGATCTCGCTTTCACCGCCATCTATTGCTCCTGTGCAAGGGAGCTGGCCATTCAGCCCCCCCTTATCCATAGGCCGAACAAGATAGCAAAGCCGCACCAGCTTGCCCGCCTTTATCGCACCTGCTTAAGCGCTTTGATGACGCAGTTCAAAAAACGATGATTTCCTGATGGTTACCTCCGCTTTGTGCTCGCTGGCCCAGCTTCGTTTGGCTTACTATGGCCATCCAAAACCTGCTGAACTGCGATGGGTTGCTATCTCCGCGGATCAATGATGCATATTGGAAGTATTTAATCACGAGCGGTAGTGTGTTTTTGTAGATACTGCTGGGCTTTAGAAGTCCAACATCTGCGATGTGAAAGGGTGAATGCCCCTGTTTTTCCTTATTATTTTTTGCTGCTGGTGTTTTCAGAATGATCGAGTGGTTGGTATTTATATGACAATAGGTAGTCAGATTGAACTGCTTCGTACTGGTGATTTGGTTCTACATTGTGTCCAGGTAGAAGTGTTTCAACAAATGGATAATGGTCTAAAGATGTCGGGGCACGGCACGATTAAAATAAACAGTGTCGGAACGATCTACATGGAGTTTATTTGTACTACCAGTGAACGCGTACCAGATGCTTTTTTTAATGAGCAACTGCCTAAAGACCCATTAAATGATGAGCAGACTTTATATCTTCGCGCTCAAACAATAGATGGATGTATATATCTGTCAGATGGATTTTCCATTCAAATAAATTTTAATTCATCATGCCCACCAGCTCATTACTATATATTTCTATCATCTATTCTCTCTTACTCAACAACTGAACAACATGAGTCAGCAGATAATGGCTACTTGTACTTTGAATTTTCAGAAAACTTCAATATACCAGCAAATAAATCTAATTCTGTGGTGTCTAGTCTAGGTAGTGAATCACACAGTTGGAACCAGACAGTACTAGATATGGAAGGTTACTCAATATCGATGGTTAAAAAGTCGGGTTATACAGAAGTATGTATTACCGGGTCTTTTGAACCTGAAGTACTACTGTTATGTTTGAAATTCTATATCGGGTTTTCTAGCGCATCCATGCCTCAGTTTGTTTATGTACTAAAGCGCATGGGAACAAGTCAACAAGAAACCATTTCCAGTATAAATAAAGCCCAAACGCGCCAACGGGCATCTAGCCCAATGGTAGCGAATGTTGCTGGTGAAAATTATAGAAACTCTCTTTATCACTACAAGCTGCTAGAAGGAATCATAGCCCTATATAAAAATAACCCCAAGCACTTTGAAAGTATCTACTCACAGTGGGAGAGGGTATGGTTCTCATTTCAATCGAAAAATAGCATTATGATGCTGACTTTGTCGGTAGCTATCGAAGGTCTTTTAAATGACATCTATATTCCAGCATTCAAACTTAATGATAAAAATACAGGGCTAAATTGTGAAATAGAAAAAGTAAAGCAGCAAATTAATACCCTCCATTTAACCGAAGACCAACGCAGCAGACTTCTGAGCAGTGTTAGCTACTGGGAAAACATTACAGCAGCTAAAGCTTTAGGTAAATTAATTGAAAAAGGAGTGATTGCGAACTCTGATAAAAAATTGTGGCAAGAACTTCGTAATGCCAGTGCTCATCCCAAGGTTAAAGAAACCAATCTAGCCAACGAAAGATTAGAACATGAAAAAGTATCCTCATGTTTGAATCTATTCCAAAAACTAGTTTTGAACACATTAACATTCTCTGGGCCTATTATTGTCTTACAAGCAGGTAAAGAGCCTGCCTGTATAAAACTGATACATACTGAAGTATTAAAAAAATACAACTAAAAAAAGCGACCATCCGGTCGCCTTTTTATTTTAATCACTTTCCAATCAGGAATTTCACCGAGCCGGTCGCTTGGCTGCCCCGCCTTTAGCGGCAGGCTTACCACCCTGAGCGGCCGGTTTGGCTGTGCCAGCACGGCTGGGAGCCTTGCCATTCTGAGCAGGTTTACTCTGCCCTGCGGGCTTGCCCTGACCTGCGCCTTGGGCTGAGGGTTTGCCGCTAGCGCCAGCCCCTTTACCAAACTGGCTACCGACCGGTTTGCCATTGCCCGCCTTGCCGCCCTGTGCCGCGCCTTTACCGGCAGCAGAAGCTCCCTTACCGCCAGCCGCCTTGTTGCCCACCCCATTGCCACGCTGGTGAACTATGTTGCTGTGGCGGGTCAGGGCAGGTTTCAGGCCCTTGCTGCGGCTGCGCTCGGCCTTGGCTTCGCCACGGCCTTCCGGCGGCACCAGGCAGTCGGGGCCGTTGCCGATCAGGTGGCCCTTGCCCATCTCCAGCAGGGCTTCGCGGATCATCGGCCAGCCGGCCGGATCGTGATAGCGCAGCAGCGCCTTGTGCAGGCGACGGCGACGCTCCCCTTTCACCACGAACACGTCCCCGCCCTGGCGGCTCACCTTGTTGAGCGGGTTTTTCTCGGTGTAATACATGGTGGTGGCGTTGGCGAGCGGCGACGGGTAGAAGTTCTGCACCTGATCGAGCTTGAAGCGGTTGGACTTGATCCAGAGCGCCATGTTCACCATGTCTTCATCCGTGGTGCCCGGGTGGGCCGAGATGAAGTAGGGGATCAGGTACTGCTGCTTGCCCGCCTCTTTGGAATACTTGTCAAACAGCTCCTTGAAGCTGTAGTAGCTGCCCATGCCCGGCTTCATCATCTTGGAGAGCGGGCCCTCCTCGGTGTGTTCCGGCGCGATCTTGAGGTAGCCGCCGACGTGGTACTTGGCCAGTTCCTTGATGTAGCGCGGATCTTCCACCGCGATGTCGTAACGCACGCCAGAGGCGATCAGGATCTTCTTGATGCCCTTGAGGTCGCGCGCCTTGCGATAGAGGTTGATGGTCGGGCTGTGGTCGGTGTCCATGTGCGGGCAGATGGTCGGCCAGACGCAGGAGGCGCGCCGACAGGTCTGCTCGGCCTTGGGGCTCTTGCAGCGCAGCTTGTACATGTTGGCGGTGGGGCCGCCCAGATCCGAGATAACGCCGGTAAAGCCCGGCACCTTGTCGCGGATCTCTTCGATTTCTTTCAAGATCGACTCTTCCGAGCGGCTCTGGATGATGCGTCCCTCGTGCTCGGTGATGGAGCAGAAGGAGCAGCCGCCGAAGCAGCCGCGCATGATGTTGACCGAGGTCTTGATCATGTCGTAAGCCGGGATCTTCTCGTTGCCATAGGCCGGGTGCGGCACTCGCTGGTACGGCAGGCCGAACACCCCGTCCATCTCGTCGGTTTCGAGCGGGAAGGCGGGCGGGTTGACCCAGATGATGCGATCGCCGTGGGCCTGCGACAGGGCGCGGGCGCAGCCCGGGTTGGTCTCGTGGTGCAGGATGCGCGAGGCATGGGCGTAGAGCACCTTGTCTTCCTTCACCCGCTCGAATGCCGGCAGCTTGACGTAGGTTTGCTCCCACGGCTTTTGCTTAGGGGGTTGTACCAGGATGGGCTTGGCCTCCTGCTCCACCGGCGCAGTGCCCTCGTCATCGGAGCAGGGGGCCCCTTCCATATAGGGGTTGGGGATGGGATCGATGCGGCCAATCTGGTCGAGCTTGCTCGAATCCACCCCGCGCCAGCCCGGCAGCGGCTCCTTGCGGATCACCGCAGTGCCGCGAATGTCCTGCATGGTGTCGATGGTCTCACCGCCTGCGATGCGGTGAGCCACCTCGATCAACGGCCGCTCGGCGTTGCCGTAGATGAGGATGTCGGCCTTGGCGTCGATCAGGATGGAGCGACGGATGGTCTCGGACCAGTAGTCGTAGTGGGCGATGCGGCGCAGGGATGCCTCGATGCCACCGATGACCACCGGCACCTCTTTATAGGCCTCTTTGCAGCGCTGGGTGTAGACCAGGGTGGCGCGGTCCGGCCGCTTGCCGCCCACGTCCCCCGGGGTGTAGGCATCGTCGTGGCGCAGCTTCTTGTCAGCGGTGTAGCGGTTGATCATGGAGTCCATGTTGCCCGCGGTCACCCCGTAGAAGAGGTTCGGCTTGCCCAGGCGCATGAAGTCATCCTTCGATGACCAGTCCGGCTGGGCGATGATGCCGACCCGAAAACCCTGGGATTCGAGCATGCGGCCGATCACCGCCATGCCGAAGCTCGGGTGATCCACATAGGCGTCGCCTGTCACCAGCACGATGTCGCAGCTGTCCCAGCCGAGCTTGTCCATCTCCGCGCGGGACATGGGCAGGAAGGGCGCCGTGCCGTAGCACTCGGCCCAGTAACGGGGATAGGAGAAGAGGTTGGTAACCGGCTGCATTTTGACCACCTGGAACAATTCGGGTCGCGCATTATACCGGCAGAGCAAGGCGGGGGCGACGGCTTTTTGCCCCTACGATAGATGCGGAAAAGGCGAGCCAGCGGGGCTCGCCTGAAAAGTGCGGGTTGATTGTCGGCTCAGGCCAGGACGCGGGCCAGCACGATGCGGTTGTAGTGGCGCTGCAGCAGCTGATAACCACCCAGCAGGCACCAGACCAGGGCGGGCGCCAGGAACACCGGGTGGGTGGCCAGACGCAACATCAGCAGGCCCAGCAGGATCAGCGCGAACGGCCGACTCTCGTAGAGCCACAGCGGCCAGCCCTGCTTTCGCAGCTGCTGCTTGTCGGGCCGGCGATAGGCGCCGCGTCGAAACCAGGCCAGCGAACCGGCCAGATAGAATGCCAACCCGGCCAGCAACAGCCCCGGCTGATCGGCAATCCCCAACAACAGCAAACCGCTGCCCATATAGGCAAAGGGCAGCGGTTCATAAATTGCTGATGGCAACATAGCTCACCTCAACGTTAAACTGGCTATATATTAACCCGCTTACCCGAGGATGCCATCAGCTTGCAGTGCTTTTCACCTATATGGGTGTAGGCATCAGGCCGCCGGTTTGTCCTGCTGCGAGGCGGCCTCGCTGGCCGCCAGCGCCTCGTCCACCAGCTGATCCCGTGCCCCGGTCATGCCGGCCCGTTTGGCCAGCAGATGGTAGATGGCGGGCACCAGCAGCAGGGTCACCAGAGTCGCGAGCGATAACCCGAAGAAGACCACTGTCCCCACCGACATCCGGCTTTCATACCCCGCCCCCATGGAGAGCATCAGCGGCACGGCCCCGATGATGGCGGTGAGCGAGGTCATCAGGATCGGGCGCAGACGGCGCACCGAGCCGGCTATGATGGCCTCGTCGAACCCCTCGCCGCGCTGGCGCAACTGGTTGATGAACTCCACGATCAAGATGCCGTTCTTGGTCACCATGCCGATCAGCATGATCATGCCGATCTGGCTGTAGATGCTCATCTCCTGCCCCGTCAGCCAGAGGCCAAGCAGGCCGCCGAAGATGCCGAGCGGCACCGTCACCATCACCACCGCCGGGGTCAGCATGCTCTCGAACTGGGCCACCAGCACCAGATAGACCACCAGCAGGGCCAGAGCGAACACCATCACCATCTCGCCCTGGTTGTCGCGATAGTCCTTGGACTCGCCGGCATAATCCACCGTCATGCCGCTTGGCAGGTTGGCGCTGGCCCAGCCGTCGAGGTAATCCAGCGCCTCGCCCAGGGTGTGGCCCGGCGCCAGATCCGCGGTCAGGGTCACTGCCTTCTGACGCTGGTAGTGGTTGAGCCGCTGCGGGCTCGCCACCTGCTTGACGGTAGCCAGGGTCGAGAGGGTCACCATCTCGCCGTTGGCCGCCTTGAGGTAGATGCGGCTCAAGTCGGAGACGCCGTTGAAGTCGCGCTGGTTGGCGCGCAGGTAGACGTCGTACTCCTCCCCTCTGTCCACATAGGTGGTCTGGCTGATGCCGCCGAGCAGGGCCTGCAGGGAGCTCGCGACGGTGGAGACCGGGATGCCGAGCTGGTTGGCCCGATCCCGCTCTATGGTCACCTGCAGCTCCGGGGTCTTCTCGGCATAGTCGAGATCCGGCGTCTCCATCAAACCGCTCTGGGCTGCCGCCTCTTTCAGGGCCAGCCCCTGCTGATAGAGCTCGGCGTAATCGGAGCCCTGCAGTACAAACTGCACCGCCGCGGTGGAGCCACCGCGAAAGCCCGGCTGGAAGGTGCGGATCATCACGTCCGGAATGCCGGCCAGCCGCCCGCTCAGGGACTTGGCGAACTCGGTGGCGGTCTCATCCCGCTCGGCCCAGTCGGTGAGCTGGATGATGGCCATGCCGGTCTGATCGCCCCCGCGGCCGAAGGCCGGGGTGCTGAAGCTCATGGCCTGCACCACCCCCTTGCCGAGCAGCGGCATGATGGCCGCCTCCACCTGCTGCATGTTGCGCTTCATCCGCTCGATGCTGGTGCCCTCGGCCCCCTTGACGAACACGTAGAGCACGCCCCGATCCTCGGTCGGGGTCAGGCTGGTGGGCAGCTGGGCAAACAGGGCGCCGATGCCGCCAAGGCAGAGCACCAGCACCAGCGGGGTCCAGCGCGAGTGGTGCAGCATCCAGCCGAGCAGCTGGCGGTAGTGGGTCTCCACCCAGCCGAGGCCACGATCGAGCGCCGCCGTCAGCCGGTTGGGCCGATCCACCGAGCGCATCAGCCAGGAGCCCATGGCCGGGGTCAGGGTGAGCGCGATCAGTGACGAGAAGAGCACCGCCAGCGACAGCAGGATGGCGAATTCGGTAAAGAGCCGGCCCACCATGCCATCCATGAAGGCAATGGGCACGAACACCATCACCAGCACGGCAGTGGTGGCGATCACCGCAAAGCCCACCTCGCGGGTGCCGTGCCAGGCGGCCAGCAGGGGCGGTTCACCACGCTGCAGATGGTGGTGAATGTTCTCCACCACCACGATGGCGTCATCCACCACCAGGCCGATGGCGAGAATGAGCGCCAGCAAGGTGATGAGGTTGATGGAAAAGCCGAGATACCAGGCGCCGATAAAGGCGGAGATAAGGGAGACCGGCACAGTGATGGCCGGAATGAGGGTGGTGCGCCCCTGCCCCAGGAACAGGTAGAGCACGGCCACCACCAGCACGGCGCAGATGGCCAGGGTCTCGTACACCTCGTCGATGGCCTGCTTGATGAAGATGGTGGAGTCGTAATCGACCTCCAGGGTCGCCCCCTCCGGCAGGAAGCGCTGCATCTCGGCCATCTTCTTCTCGACCCCCTGCGCCACTGCCAGCGGGTTGGCGGTGGACTGGGCGACGATGCCTATCCCCAAGCTCTCGCGACCGTTGCGCTGGTAGGCGCTGTCTTCGTTCTTGGCCCCGACCTCCACATCGGCGATGTCGGCCAAATAGATGCTCTGGCCGTTGGTGGCAGTGCGCACCTGCAGCGCCTGGAAATCGGCGGCGGTGTGGTAGAGCCGGGCGATCTGCACCGCCATGGTCATGCTGTTGTTGCGGATCTCGCCGCCCGGCAGCTCGATGTTCTCGCGCTTGAGGGCGTCCTGCACATCCGCCACCGTGACGCCGCGCGCCGCCATGTCGGCTGGGCGCAGTCGCACGTACATCACCTGGGTCAGATCGCCGGAGAGCGACACCTCGCTCACCCCGTCCACCAGGCTCAGGGGATCAACCAGTACCCGGTTGGCGTAGTCGGTCATGGCGGTGCGGTCCATCTGGGTGCTGCTGAAGTTGAGCCAGACCGCCACGTCGCCGTTGCCGTTGTCCTTGGTGACCAGGGGTTCATCCACCTCGTCCGGCAGCTTGGGGCGGGCGCGGGAGATGGCGTCGCGCACATCGGAGATCCCCTCCACCATGTTCCAGCCGAGCTTGAACTCCACCGTGATGACAGAGCGCCCCTTGCGGGTCACCGAGTTGATGTTCTTGATGCCGCTGATGCCGGAGAGCTGATCCTCGATGGGCTTGGTGACCTGACTCTCCATGACGGCGGGAGCGGCCCCCTCGTACATGGTGGTGATGGAGACGGACGGAGTCTGCACGTCCGGCATCTCCCGCACCGTCAGCTTGGAAAACGCCACCAGACCGAACACGGTGAGCAGCGCGCTCAGCACCACCGCCACCAGCGGGCGGCGGACAGAAATATCGGAGAGCCACATCAGCCTTTGACCTCCGCCAGATCGTGCACGCTGACGCCATCACGCAGGTTGACCAGCCCCTCGACCACGATGCGATCGCCCACCTTGAGCCCTTCGGTCACCCACACCTCTTCGCCATGGGTATCCCCCAGCACCACCGGCACCCGCTTGACCTTGCCATTGGGTTCGAGACGATAGACGAAGCGCTGCTCGCCGGCATATTCCACCGACTGGGCCGGGATCAGGGTCATCTTCTGTGGCGGCAGGGAGAGCTCGACGTTGAGCAACATGCCGGGGCGCAGCTGGCCGTCAGGATTGGGGATGATCACCCGCGCCTTGATGTTCTGGGTATCGTTGGAGACGCGGCTGTCCAGCGTCTCCAGCACGCCGCGGAAAGATTGATCCGGCCAGGCCGAACTGGTCGCCGTCACCGCCATGCCGGGGCGCAGCAGCGAGAGGTAGCGCTCAGGCACCGCCAGATCGAGCCGCAGCCTGGCCAGCTCGTCCAGGTGGAGCAGGGTATCGCCGCTGTTGACCAGAGCCCCTTCGCTCAGATCGATGAGGCTGACCGAACCATCGAACGGCGCCAGCAGGGTGCGCAGGGAGAGCTCGTACTTGGCGGCATCGGCGCGGGCCTGAGCCTGGGCGACCGTGGCCTCCTGCCCCTCCAGCTCGGAGGTGGTGATGGCGCCACGCGCCACCAGCCGGCGCATGTCCCGCAGCTTGCGGCTCTCGTCGCGCACGCTGGCGCTCTGCTCGGCCAGCTCCGCCTGCTGCTTGCCGGCGTCGAGGGCGATCAGCACATCCCCCTGCTTGACCTGCTGGCCGGAGCGCACCGCAATCTTGACGATGCGGCCGGTCACCTCCGGGCTTATCACCACGGAGCGGTTGGCGGCCAGCTTGCTCACCAGCTTGATGGAGGGCTCGGCCAGGCTCTGGCTGACCGTCTGCGCCCTGATGTTGACCTGACGTGGCTGGGGTTTGCCGGCAGGGGCGGAGTGGCGGTAATACCAGCCGGCGGAAATCAGCAGAGAGAGGCAGGCAAGCACCAGCCATATACGCATTTTCATCAAGCAATCCATGAAATTAAGAGAAAAGAGGGCACTTCATCAATGATGGTCACCATGTTACCCCCTGACTATGCCGTGACTATGTATAAATGTGACAAAACGTAACAGAAACGGCGATATTTGATTGAAATAGCAGTAGCAGAAGACGGGCTTCACGATTGTGCCCTAAACTGATGCTCCGAACCTGTCCGGATCCCGCCTAACGCCTATGCCTGAACCCAGATCTCATTTTGTTACCTATCGTCTGCAATGGCTGCTCTGTGCCTTCGTTGCCCTGCTGCTGGCCATCACTCTCAAGCTAACCCTGACCCAGGTCACCGACCATTATCAGAGCGATACCCTCAGCACCGCTTCCCGTCTGAAATCCCAGTTTCAGCAGATGGAAACCTTTCTCGAGGCGATGCGCGGTCAGGCAGAGGAGCGGCTGCGCAGCAACCCGCAATCCGCCCTCACCCAGCAGCTCTATGGCGCCCTGCAGAAGAATGGCGACCAAGGCTTTGCGCTGGATAAGGTGCCCGCCAACCTGCCCAAAGGGCTGAGCGGCAACCTGACCGGACTGGGGCCGCTGCCGGCCCCCGGCAGCCAGCGCGCCGCCAGGTTGCACCTGGCGCTGAGCCTCTCCCCCCTGCTCTCCACCGCCAGCAAGCTGCTGGGGGACAAGGTCGGCTGGCTCTACTTCACCGGGGTCGATGACTTCGTCTATCTCTACCCCTGGGTTCCCGCCAGCCAGTTTCACTTTCGGCGCAACATCTATCTCAAGTCCTATTGGCAGGATGCCCTCAAGCAGAAGGAGAAGAGCCTGCACGCCACCGTCTCGCGCCCCTACGAGGACTTTGCCGGCGCGGGGCAGATGATCACCCTGTCACAGCCCATCGTGAAGGATCAGGTGCTGGTGGGCGTCATCAGCATCGACGTGCTGCTCTCCCGGCTGGAGCAGCTGCTGCGCGAATCCACTCCAGGTATCGGTACCCTGTTTCTGGTCAACCAGCATCAGCAGATCCTCGCCAGCAGCAATCAGGAGGTCGACTTCGTCCCAAAGCCGTCAACGGCTCGGGATGGCTACCACTGGCAGCAGGGGGCGTTTCAATTCCAATACGCCATTCCTGACACCGAGCTCACCCTGCTCCACCGCATCCCCCTGCCCTCCCTGCTGTGGGCCCTGCTCTGCCAGTCCGCCCCGACCCTGATCGCCCTGTTCTTCATGGCCTGGGCCGTACTCGCCAATCTCAAGTCCCGCCGCCTGAACCGGCAGCTGGACTATCTCTCTCGCCACGATGCCCTGACCGGCGCCTTCAACCGCCACTACTTCGACGAGTTCGAGCGCCGCCATCAGCAGCGCGGGGGCAGCATCGGGGTGATCATGTTCGACTGCGATCACTTCAAGCAGGTCAACGACCGTTTTGGCCACGAGGTGGGCGATCAGGTGCTGATCCAGCTGGTGCGCCTGTGCCAACAGCACCTACGGCGGGAAGACGCCCTGATCCGCTGGGGCGGCGAGGAGTTTCTGCTGCTGGCGGCCAAAGGGGGCGAACCACTCGACCAGCTGGCCGAGCAGCTGCGTCTGCGCATCGCCCGCCACCCCTGGCAGGAGCTGGCGCCGGCCCTGGCGGTGACCGTCAGCCTGGGTTACCACCACAGCACTACCGATACCCAGTTGCAGGAGGCCATTCGGCGGGCCGACGTGGCGCTCTACCAGGCCAAGGCCAACGGTCGCAATCGCAGCGAACGCTGGCAGGATGACGGCGCCGGCAACTGCGGGTAAGCTGGCTTTCTCACTCACTCCTGGAGAGACAAAGTGGCACGAAAACCCCGTGTGGGACTGGCTCTTGGCAGCGGCGCAGCCCGTGGATGGGCACACATCGGCATCATACGGGCGCTGGAGCGGCTCGGCGTCAAACCGGATCTGGTGGCGGGTTGCTCCATCGGCAGCTTTGTCGGCGCCGCCTATGCCGCCGGTGAACTGGACAAGCTGGAGAGCTGGGTACGCGGCTTCAGCCGCTTGCAGGTGGTCAGCCTGCTCGATCCTGCCCTCTCCGGCGGCCTGTTTCGCGGCGAGAAGGTGTTCGGCATCGCCGCCAACCACCTAGGCGATCCCGCCATAGAAACGCTGCCGCTGCCCTTTGCCTGCGTCGCCACCGAGCTCGATACCGGCCGCGAGATCTGGCTGCAGCAGGGGCCGCTGCGCCAGTGCGTGCGCGCCTCCTGCGGCATGCCCGGCATCCTGACCCCGACCCGGGTCGAAGATCGCTGGCTGGTGGACGGCGCCGTGGTCAACCCGGTGCCCATCTCGCTGGCCCGCGCCATGGGGGCCGAGGTGGTGATCGCCGTCAACCTCAACGCCGACATGCACCAGCCCTGGACTGACGAGCCGGATGAACCGAGCGGCGGCAACCGCTTCAGCCAGTGGTTCAACCGGGGCGACAGCCCCAACACGCCGGGCATGTGGAGCGTGATGACCGGCTCCATCAACATCATGCAGGAGCGCATCACCCGCGCCCGGATGGCAGGCGACCCGCCCGAGATCCAGCTCTGCCCGCGCCTTGGCAGCTTCTCCATCATGGATTTTCACCGCGCCAGCGACGCCATCAACGAGGGCGAGGCCTGCGTCGAGCGCAACCTCGACCAGCTCAAGGATGAGCTCGGCCGCCTCGGTGTGCTCTAGCGCGGTTCACCATCTGCAAGACGGGACATCCCCAATAAAAAGAGCGCCTTGCGGCGCTCTTTTGCTGTGGGAACGGTGAACCCAGCACGGCTGGCTAGAACAGCCCCAACCCTTTGAGCATCACGATCAGGATCAGCAGCGGCGACACGTAACGGATGATGAAGAACAGCGGCTTGAGGATCGCCAGCTCCAGCTCGCCGCCGTTGGTCAGCGCCTCCTTCATTCGCTCAAAGCCCCACACCCAGCCCACGAACAGGCAGAGGAAGATGCCGCCAAGAGGCATCAATACGTTGGAGGAGACGAAATCGAACAGGTCGAAGAAGGTCTTTCCGGCAATATGAACGTCCGCCAGCGAGCTGTTGGAGAGCGCGCAGGTCGACCCCACCGCCCCCAGCACCAGCAGGTTGAGCAGGGTCGCCTTGGGGCGGCTCATGCCAAATCGTTCTGACACCACCGAGACCGGCACTTCCAGAATCGAGAGCATGGCGCCGGTGGCGGCGATGGCGGAGAGCACGAAGAACAGCACCATGAACAGGTGGCCGAACGGAATGCTGGCGAAGACCGCCGGAATGGTGATGAACAGCAGGGAGGGACCGGCGGTGGGCTCAAAACCGAAGGCGAATACCGCCGGGAAGATAGCGATGCCGGCCAGCATGGAGACGAACAGGTCGGCGCACATCACCCGGAAAGTTGTTAGCGGGATGTTCTGATCATCCCGAAAGTAGCTGCCATAGGTCATCATGCAGCCCATGCCGATGGAGAGCTTGAAGAAGGCCAGCCCCATGGCGGTCAGCACTACCCCGGCCGTTATCTTGGAAAAATCCGGTGAGAACAGAAAATGCAGCCCCTGGCTCGCACCCGGCAGGGTCAGACTGCGGATGCCGATAACGAGCAGCAGGATGAAGAGTACCGGCATCAGCTTCTTGGTCACCGCCTCGATCCCCTTGGAGACCCCCATCAGCAGTATGCCGCCCATCAGGGCCAGCACCAGCCACTGCCAGAGCAGGCTCTGCAGCGGGTCGCTTATCAGCGCCCCGAAGGCCGCCCCGGTCACCTTGGGATCGGTCGACAGGATGGAGCCGTCAACGGCCTTGAAGATGTAGGCAAAGACCCAGGCCGCCACTTCGGAATAGAAAGACATGATAAGGAAGGCGGCCAATACACCCATGGCCGCAATCAACCACCAGGGCTGCCCCTTGGGAGCCAGCTTGCTGAGGGTGGTGACGGCATCGGACTTGCCTTTGCGCCCCAGCATGATCTCGGAGATCATCACCGGCAGGCCGACCAGCAGCGTCGCGATGACATAGACCAGCAGGAAACCGGCGCCGCCGTTTTCGCCCGTCAGGTAGGGAAACTTCCAGATATTTCCCAGCCCGACGGCTGAGCCCAGGGTGGCGGCAAGGACGCCGAATTTGCTGGTAAAGCCATCTCTGGCCTTGGGGGTGATTTGACTCATGCTTGTCTCACTGTGCGCATCATGCGAGGGATACCGCTAATTTTAGCGGTCAGAATTTTCTGAGGATTAATCCGGCTTGCCAAGGTATTTTCGTGAAAAGCCTTGGTGAGAGCACAATTAGCCAAATTTAATTAATTTCGTGGGTTATTTGATGGATAAAAAAATGCCGCCTCGATGGCGGCATTTTTGTCAAAGCTCAATCAAATCAAGCCTTGGCAATATCGTCCGGGCCGATCTGACCGATTTCGGCGACTTTTTTGTCAGCCAGCAGCCAGAGGGTGAACTTGTGCAGTTCCGGGTGATGAGCCAGGGCCACCAGGAAGGCGCCACCAACTTCACGATAACCCAGTTCGTAGTTCTTCAGGGTGGTCGGGGGAACGCCCAGCAGATCTGCAAACTTGGGACGGCTCAGGCCGACCGCTTCACGGATCTGACGGATCTTCTTGCCAACAGTTACGATATTTGAATTCATGTGTTCCATACTCCGTACGGCGGATTGACTCCACCTTTATTTTTCGCGACGACTCGTAGTCAAGTGTATCAGTTTTGAACGGACTCGTTATGGTCGAGCCTCTATCTTTAATCAGCGTCTTTCGACGACAACCCTTGCAAACATCGGGGATGGTAATCGCTCAACCGCCTCAGGTAAACAGTCTCGAAAAGAAACCTTTATTGTTGCCACAGGAATAACTCGTATAATTCGCCGGCTATCCCTTAAGAGTAAGAACTCATGGCGCTTCCCGGCATAATCTCCTGTTTACACCCTGTCACCACCTCCGCAGAACTCGCTCGTCAACTGCAGCAAGGCCAGCAGACTCGTACCGAGGCCTTCTGGTTGCCCGCCGCGCTGCACGATCAGGCGGCAGCAGTTTTGGCTGCGCTCGATGACAAGAGCAGCCTGTTTCTTGAGCGGCCCGCAACCGGGCTGCCAATGCGCAGTCACGATGGCGTCATGCAGGAAAATGGAACCCTGCTGCTTGGTAATGGTCTGCACCTGGCACTGGCCAAAGAGCCGGGCGATGGCGGCCTGGTCCCCGTCAACGGGCTGGCCGAGATGGCCAACTGGCTCGAAGCAGGCCACCTGCATTTCTGCTGTTCAGCTGCAGTACAGCCTGTGGCGCGGGCCATCCTCAACATCTGGCCGCTCGATCCCTACCTGGCCCGTCATTTTTTGTGCAGTTTTACACCCTTACTGTGCGAAGCAACCGAGGCCGATTACCTGGCCGTGTTCCAGGCGAGGGAATTTCCCGCCATGGCGCAATCTGACTGGGTTCAGGCCTATATGAAACTCGAGAAGAGACTGCACCGAGCCTATTTGGATCACTAATTAATTTGGATAAACAGCCAGTTATCCACACGACACAATTTGCCATATGGATTATGTGTGAGCTTGATCATGTTTTGAAATCGGCATAGAGTGCGCCACGTCATCGGAATGACATCGGCTGTTCGTGAAGGGTTGAAGGCATTGCTTACGCTGCCACCCGCTCGCTTGTGCACCAGGAATGTGTGCCTCCCGGATGGATCCGGGATCCCTGCCAGACTCAACGCTGTTGTTCGGCAGAGCCTGCAGCTTACATAAATTAAAAAGTGCGAAGCACGTGAACAACGTGCCATCTCAACGAGGATTTTTTTATGATGAAAATGGCTCCTTCCCTGATCGCCATCGCCATGGCTGCCATGGGTGCAACTGCAGCTCACGCCGCTGACGACATCTACTTCGGTGCCGGTGCCGGTGCTGCCCACTTCAACGGTCTGAACAAGATCGGTGGTGGCGGTTACGCTGGTACTGAAGACGCTGCTGCTGCCAACGCCTTCGTCGGTTACAACTTCACCGAAAACTTCGGTACCGAGTTCGGCTACCAGTACGCTGGCCGCGGCAACACCGACGGTCTGCGTTACGAGAACCAGGGCGCCACCCTGTCCGGTATCGCTCGTCTGCCGCTGGGCGGCGACTTCTCTGCTTTCGCTGAAGGCGGCGCCTACTGGGCTCACACCGACGGTCTGGGCACCAGCGACACCAAAGTATCCCCGCTGGCCGGCCTGGGCGTGACCTACAAGGTTAACGACGCGCTGGATCTGCAAGCTCGTTACCGCTACATGTGGGACGTGGCTGACCTGCACGCAGGCGATGCCCCGGACGACGTACGCTACAAGTCCAACCAGAGCGTTGCGACCCTGGAAGCCGTATACCACCCGTTCCGCACTTCCTACGTAGCCCCGGCTCCGGCCCCGGTTGTTGAAGAAGCTCCGGCTCCGGCTCCGCAGGTTGTCGAGAAGAACTTCGCCCTGAACTCCGACGTGCTGTTTGCCTTTGGCAAAGACAGCCTGAAGCCGGAAGGCGTTGCTGCCCTGAACGGTCTGTACCAGCAAATCGTTGAATTCCAGCCGAAAGATGGCAACGCTGTTGTCGTTGGTTACACCGACCGCATCGGTTCCGACGCTTACAACCAGAAGCTGTCCGAAGCCCGCGCTCGCACTGTTGCCAACTTCCTGGTCAGCAAAGGCATGGCCGCCAGCAAGGTTGCTGTTGAAGGTCGTGGCGAAGCCAACCCAGTCACCGGCACCAAGTGCAACGGCGTGAAAGCCAAAGCTCAGCTGATCTCCTGCCTGGCTCCGGACCGTCGCGTTGAAGTTCGCGTATCCGGCGTACAAGAAGTTCAGAAGTAATCTGACTCCGTTCAGATGATGCGAAAAGGGGATGCCACGGCATCCCCTTTTGTTTGTCTCCCCGCCACCAACTGACCAAAAACACAGCAAGGCGCGTCACTTTCTGTCAAATCGTTTCCCTCCGCCAGTTTTCTAGCACCCAGTGCAGAGCCGCGCCAGCGCTGGATATCTGTACAGAAACTTGATCAACGCGAGTCAAAAGAATACAGTAATCCCGCTTGTAAGGCATTGGATGAACTATTAAAAGTGCTTCCGGCCCGGTTAGTTGTCCATGGAGCCAAGGCTTCGTGAGTATCCAGGAACCATCTCTTTTTTCATTCAGGCCAACCGTGGTTCACCATGGCGGTCGCAGCTGAATTGTCACTTGTGACCGGTATAACTGAAGAGTGCGCAGTACGCCCTAGCACGGCAAACTCAACGAGGATAAAACGATGAAAATGAAAATGGCACCCGCCCTGATTGCTCTGGCCATTGCGGCCATGGGGACTTCCACCGCTCAGGCTGCCAACGACTGGTACACAGGTATCGGTGCTGGTTGGGCTTATGGCCACGACCTGAACGACTTTGGCAAAGATGCCGACAAGGATGCCACCGCGCTCTCCCTGTTTGGCGGCTACAACTTCAACGATAACTTCGGCGCCGAGCTGGGTTATCTCTACGCCGGCAAGGGTGGCGTCGATGGCGTTGACTTCAAGACCCAGGGCGCAACCCTGTCCGGTCTGGCTCGTCTGCCGCTCGGCGACATCTTCTCCGTGTTTGCAGAAGGCGGCGCCTACTTCAACCACGTCAACGGCAACGGCAGCAGCGACAACGGCACCGCGCCGCTGGCCGGTCTGGGCGTCACCGCCAAGCTCTCTGACCTGATCGATCTGCAAGCCCGTTACCGCTACATGTGGAACCTGGGTGACGAGCAGAAAACCTGGGAAACCAACATGAGTGTGGCCACCCTGGAACTGGTGATGCACCCGAACCGCTCCACTTACGTGGCACCGGTAGCGGCCCCGGCCCCCGAGCCGGTCCCTGAGCCGGTCGTGGTCGACAAGAACTTCGCCCTGAGTTCAGACGTGCTGTTTGCCTTCGGCAAATCCACCCTGAAACCGGAAGGCGTTGCCGCCCTGAACACCCTGTATCAACAGATCGTCGACGTACAGCCGAAAGATGGCAGCGCCGTAGTCGTTGGTTACACCGACCGCATCGGCTCCGACGCCTACAACCTGAAGCTGTCTGAAGCCCGTGCCCGCACCGTGGCCGACTTCCTGGTCGGCAAGGGTCTGCCCGCCGGCAAGGTAGCCATCGAAGGTCGTGGCGAAGCCAACCCGGTCACCGGCACCCAGTGCAACGGCATCAAGGCCAAGGCCCAGCTGATCGCCTGCCTGGCCCCGGATCGTCGCGTAGAAGTGCGCGTCACCGGCGTACAGCAAGTCACCCAGTAAGTCACCTTGGTGACCGAAAAGGAGGCCATCCGGCCTCCTTTTTTATTGCCTGGTGCTCACCCTGAGTACCTCGGCTGACCAGCAGATCCCCGCTCATTGCCATCCTCGATACCACCTAAGTGGTTAAAAACCCTGCATCGCCTATAAATAGTGGTGGTTGTACACAACAGGGCTTGCGCCCTACTACACCAGACATCGACGAGGATACGCGATGAACATAAGAGTAAAACCTGTTTGGATTGCATTGGCACTGGCAGCCACGGGCGCACAGGCGGCGCCGGACAACGACTGGTACGCCGGGGTGGGAGGTGGCTGGGCCATCGCTCACGATCTGGGTGACTTTGGCAAGGATGCGAGCAAGGACGCCACCGCGCTCTCCCTGTTCGGCGGCTACAACTTCACCGAGAATCTGGGGGCTGAGCTCGGCTACCTGTCGACCGGTGACTGGGACGTGCAGGGCAACGACTTCAGCAGCCAGGGCGCCACCCTGTCGGTGATTGGTCGGCTGCCGCTGGGGGATATCTTCTCGGTGTTCGCCGAGGGCGGCGGTTATGTCTACCACGTCAAGTCCATCAACGGCGGCGACAACAACCTGGCACCGCTGGCAGGGCTCGGCCTCACCGCCAAGCTGCACGACTGGGTCGACATCCAGGCCCGCTACCGCTACATGGTCCGGGTCGGCGACGATCCCGACAATGACAAGGTGGGCAGCGGTACCCAACGCTGGGTCAGTGACATCAGCACCGCCACCCTGGAGCTGGTGATCCACCCCAACCGCAGCAAACCGGTCGAACCGGCCCCCGCCCCCATGGTCGTTCCCCCGCCACCGCCCGCTCCCGAGCCGGTGGATCAGACCTTCAACCTGAGTTCGGACGTGCTGTTTGCGTTCGGCAAGGCGGAGCTGAAACCGGAGGGGATGCAGGCGCTGGAGTCGCTCTATCAGCAGATAGCCGACGTCAAGCCCAAGGATGGCAACGCCGTGGTGATGGGCTACACCGACCGCATCGGGTCGGATGCCAACAACCAGGCGCTGTCGGAGGCCCGCGCCAGCACGGTCGCCAACTTCCTGATCGGCAAGGGGCTGCCCGCCGACAAGGTGAGCATCCAGGGCAATGGCGAGAGCAACCCGGTCACCGGCAGCCAGTGTGATGCCATCAAGGCCAGGGCCGCCCTCATCGACTGCCTGGCACCGGATCGCCGGGTGGAAGTCAGGGTCACCGGCACTCAGGGTGCCCCTGAAGCAGCCGCCGCCCCAGCCGAGCAGTAATTCCAGCTACGAAGAGAGCACAGCGCCAGACGTGTGAAGAGGTGCAGATAACAACAGGTGGTGAGCAAGCCCACCCACAACGCGATGCACAAAAAAGGGATGCCGAAGCATCCCTTTTGCTTTGCGCCTTCCCGCAGAAATCAGAAGGAGGTACGGCGATAGCGACGATACTCGGGGCGCCAGAAGTTGGCCTCGATGGATTGATCGATCACCTCGTCCGGGGTCTGTACCGCCTTGCCCTGCAGCATGGCGGTCTTGGCCACCATCTTGGCGATGTAGCGGGAGACCTGGTGAATGTCCGCCAGATCCGGCAGCAAGGAGCCCTCCTCCCCCTTCACCAGCGGCGAGCACTCCGCCAGTGCGCGGCTGGCCGACATCAGCATGGCGTCGGTCACCCGGGTGGCACCGGCGGCGATCACGCCAAGGCCGATCCCCGGGAAGATGAAGGAGTTGTTGCACTGGGCGATGACGTAGCGCTTGCCCTTGTACTCCACCGGTGCAAACGGGCTGCCGGTGGCCACCAGCGCCTGACCGTCGGTCCAGCGGATGAGGTCTGCCGGGGTTGCCTCCACCCGGGAGGTGGGGTTGGAGAGCGGGAAGATGATGGGGCGGGCACAGTGCTTGTGCATGGTCTTGACCACCTCTTCGGTGAACAGCCCCGGCTGGCCGGAGACCCCGATCAGGATGTCCGGGCGACCGTGTTCCATCACCTCCAGCAGGGAGATGTTGTCCCCCACCGGCCAGTCGGCGATACGCTCCACCGGCTGGGAGAGGCGGCGCTGGAAGTCGAGCTGGTTGGGGATCTTGTCGGTGATGAGGCCAAACCGGTCCACCATGAAGACCCGGCTGCGAGCCTGGGCATCGGTCAGCCCCTCGGCTTTCATCTGCGCCACGATCTGCTCGGCGATGCCGCAACCGGCGCTGCCCGCGCCGAGGAAGGCGACCCGCTTCTCGGAGAGCTTGGCGCCGGAGGCCTTGCAAGCGGCGATGAGGCTGCCGAGGGTCACGGCGGCGGTGCCCTGAATGTCGTCGTTGAAGCAGCAGAGCTCGTTCTTGTAGCGATTGAGCAGCGGCATGGCGTTGTTCTGGGCGAAGTCCTCGAACTGCAGCAGGATGTCGGGCCAGCGGCGTTTGACCGCCTGAATGAAGGCGTCGACGAACTCGGCATACTCTTCGCCGGAGATGCGCGGATTGCGCCAGCCCATGTAGAAGGGGTCATTCAGCAACTGCTGGTTGTTGGTACCCACGTCCAGCACCACCGGCAGGCAGTAGGCCGGCGAGATACCGCCACAGGCGGTGTAGAGCGACAGCTTGCCGATGGGAATGCCCATGCCGCCGATGCCCTGATCGCCGAGGCCTAGGATCCGCTCACCGTCGGTGACCACGATCACCTTGACGTTCTGCTTGGTGGCGTTCTGCAGCATGTCATCGATCCTGTCCTTGTCCGGATAGGAGATGAACAGGCCACGGGCGCGACGATAGATGTTGGAGAACTCCTCGCACGCCTTGCCGACGGTCGGGGTGTAGATGACCGGCAGCATCTCGGTCAAGTGGTTGGTCAGCAGCCGGTAGAACAGCGTCTCGTTGGTGTCCTGGATGTTGCGCAAATAGATGTGCTTGTCCATGTCGTTGCCGAACGCCATGAACTGACGGTAGGCCCGCTCGGCCTGCTCTTCGATGGTCTCGATATTCTGGGGCAGCAGACCTTCGAGGTTGAAGTTGCTGCGCTCTTCGCTGGTGAAGGCACTGCCCTTGTTGAGCAGCGGGGTCTCCAGCAGGGCCGGACCGGCATAGGGGATGTAGAGGGGACGTTTCTGGTTATTATCTTCAAACATGGATCGGGTACCTAAACGATGACCTGGACGAAGGAGTCCGCCGATCCTATGGGCTTGCGCCATTAATTTCAAAGAGTTTGCACATCCGTTGCAAAAGGTTTGCGACCCAGGCGACGAAAGGCGCCGGGGGTCAGACCAGTGAGCCGGCGAAAGCGGTTGGCAAAGTTGGCGCCGTCGCTGTAACCGACCCGGCCGGCCAGCTCGCCGAGGGGCCAGTTGGTGTAGAGCAGCAGCTGGCGCGCCTTGTTCATCCTGAGTTCGGTCACCTTCGCCATGGGCCCCATGCCGAACGCCTGCTGGCAGAGCCGATGCAGATGGGGCACCGAGCAGGCCATCTGATCGGCCAGCAACGCCACGCTCCATGGCTCGTCGAGGCGTGCCTCCACCCGCCGAAACAGCGCCTGCAGCCTGAGTTCCGGGGTGCCCCGCACCTCCCCCTGCAGGGTGCGTTCCAAGAGCGCCAGCAGCAGGCTGAGCAGTTGGGGCTGCAGCGGTGAACGCGTGCCCTCCCCCTGCATCAGGCTGAGCAGGTGATAGAGCTGCTCCCCCTCCTCCCCCTGCCAGATGCGGTGGCCGAGCCGGTGCAGGTGCTGCCAGCGCGGCACGTCATCCAGCAGGATCCAGCTGGTGCGCCACTTCCCCCCCACCAGCTTGAGACCACCGGGCACTGCCGCCGGCAAGAAGATGAGCGAACCGGCCGGGATGGGCTGCTCGCCGCCATCGGTGAGCAGGGCGCCCCCCTCGTCGTGACTCACCATCAGGATGTGGAACTCCGGCCGGTTGCGACGAATGAGGTAGTGATCGCGGATGCTCGAGAGCCCGGTCAGGAAGATGCCCGCCTCGCCGAGCAGCGGCAGCCCTTCGCGCCCCAGCATTCGCTCCTCGCAGGCCGGGGCGATTTCCAGACACTCGCTGACAAACGGCATAACACCTCAACAGGATAGTTTTACACAAGAAAGCCGAGAGAGGCTCACAGTGAAGCCGCCCGCCACTCCCCCTATCATACCCATGACGAACCTTGCTTTTTATCTACCCGGTTAACATAAATGAATTATTGGCAAGCGATTTTAAAACAAACCACCGATCGTGAGTTCATGACCCGATTGTGGCGGCTGGCCCTGCCGGTCTCGCTGCAATCCATGATGTTCTCCCTGCTCGGCCTCATCGACATCATGATGGTGAGCCAGCTTGGCACCACGGCTGTGGCGGCGGTCGGCTTGGGTAACCGGGTCTTCTTCTTCAATCTGCTGGTGATAGCGGGACTCTCGGGCGGGGTCTCGGTGTTGGCGGCACAATATTACGGTCGTGGCGAGATGGCCGGGGTGCGCCGCTCGCTGGCGCTGGCGTTGGTGGGCGCCCTGCTGGTGAGCCTGCCGTTTGCCCTCGTCTACGTGTTCTCACCGGGCAGCGTGCTCGGCTTTGCCAGCCAGGAGCCCGCGCTGCGCGAGCTGGCCGATCAGTTTCTGATGATCACCGGCGCCACCATCCTCTGCACCGCCGTGGTGGTGCCGCTGGAGTCGGCGCTGCGCTCGGTCGGCAATGCCGCCGCCCCCACCCGCATCGGCATCATCGCCATCATCGCCAACGTCATCCTCAACTACGCCCTCATCTTCGGCCATTTCGGTTTCGAGGCGATGGGGGTGGCCGGCTCGGCCTGGGGTACCACCCTTTCACGGCTGCTGCAAACGACCCTGCTGCTGCTCTACGTGAGACGCTATGAGGCGCGCCTGATCCCGCGAAAGGATGACTGGCTGGCCGCCTTCAAACGCAAGGAGGTGGTGCGCTTCACCCTGATCGCCCTGCCGCTCCTGTTCCACGACGGGCTCTGGGCCTTCGGCATGCTGCTCTACGGCTTTCTTTACGCGCACCTTGGCACCGACTCGCTGGCCATCATGACCACCCTCGGCACGCTGGAGAGCATCCTCATCTCCCTCTTCTTCGGGCTGGCGGTGGCCTGCTCCACCCTACTCGGCCACCGGCTCGGGGCGGAAGAGTACGAGGTTGCCTGGCAGCACTCCCAGCTCTTTCTGCTGCTCGCCCCCATTGGTGCCCTGCTGGTGGGGATCGCGGTCTGGCTGCTGCAGACCCACCTGCTGCAGTGGGTCGGCAACCTGCCGGGCGAGCTGATGACGGAGGCCGGCCAGGTGCTCGCCATCATGTGTCTGGGCATGCTGCTCAAGGTGTTCAACATGGTGGGCATCATAGGGGTGCTGCGCTCGGGCGGGGATGTGAACTACAGCATCTTCATCGACATCGTCGGCATGTGGTGCATCGGCCTGCCGCTCGCCTGGGGGGCGGTCAACCTGCTCGGCTGGCCCCTCTCCTGGGTGGTGGCGGTGGTGTTGCTGGAAGAGCTCAGCAAGGTGCTGCTGGTGCAGCGCCGTATTCGCCAGCGCCGCTGGCTCAGAAATCTGGTGCTGGGATAGAAGAGAAGAGAGCAAAGCGGGAAAATGCGGGGTCATATCAATGACAGAAAATCCCCGTTTGCAGTATGCTGGCCCCCTCTTCAATCAGAGGCAGGGCGCACCGCGTGCAGCGACATTATGCCCCTGCCCAGTAGTCGTTTAAGGAGACGAGCATGCAACCACAAAAAGAGCTGATCACCGAGACTGCCCTGCTGGAGATGGCCAACAAGATCATCAAGGAACACGAAGACTTCATCCACGGCATGCGTGCCGATTCGGTGGAGCAGAAGGGGGAGATCCTGGTGTTCAAGGGGGAGTTCTTCCTGGCCGAAGATGGCACCCCGACCGGCAAGACCATGGCGGTGTTCAACATGTTCAAGCTGCTGGCCCAGCAGCTCTCCGGCAAGTACCAGCTGGGCTGAGCCCGCTCAACCCCGCTCAAGCAAGATGCCGCCCTCAGGCGGCATCTGTCTGTATGGCGGCAGGCTGTGCCGGCTTGCCACCCAGCTCCCCCACCACGCAGTTGCGCCCGGCCATCTTGGCCATGTAGAGGCACTCGTCGGCCCGGTTGAGCAGATCCTCCACCCCCTCGCCGCGCAGGGCCAGAGTCAGGCCGATACTCACCGTCACCTCCAGCAGTTCGTCCGAGGTGGGGCTCTTCACCAGCCGCGCCTCCACCGCCACCCGCAGCCGTTCGGCCACCCGCTTGGCTTGGGCCAGCTCGGCGCAGTTGGGCAGCAGGATGGCAAACTCCTCGCCGCCGTAGCGGCCCAGCACCATGCCGGGCTCCAGCTGCTCCGCCAGGGTCGCTGCCACCTCCTTGAGCACCGCATCCCCCGCCAGATGGCCGAAGGTGTCGTTGATGCGCTTGAAGCGGTCCAGATCCAGCAGCAGCACAGCAAACGGCGCCTGCTTGCGGATCATGCTCATCCTCGCCTTCTCCAGCTGTTTCATCAGCAGGCGGCGGTTCATCATGCCGGTCAGCTCGTCGGTGGTGGACTCCCGGTAGAGCTGCAGCAACATGTTGAGCTGGCCACACTGCACCCAGCTGCTGGCCAGGACAAACAGCCCCAGCAGCCAGATCTGGTTAAGAGTCTGCACGCTCCAGAGCGGCTGCCCCACCAGCAGCCAGTTGCCGGCCAGCATGGTGACCAGAATGCCCCCCGCCAGCTGCAGGCCGAGGGAGAGCGGAATGGGGAAGATGGCGAACAGGCTGATGAGCAAGTAGGGGAAGGCCATGTAGCCCGCCTGCAGCTCCTGATCCGCGCCGAAGCTGTGCAGGCAGATGAGGGAGAAGAGCATCATCACCGCCATCAGGTAACCGAGCGCCAGCTTCATGCGTTCGCGTCTGAAGTGGATGAGGTAGGAGAAGGGGATGAGCGGGGAGAGAGCGAGCAGGCAGAAGATCCGGGCCTGAAACAGTTCATCGAACTGGGCGGAGGGCAAGGTCAGCCAGTCCACCACCGCCCAGGCGGGCAGGCCCACCATCAACAGACAGGTGAGCAGCCGAAGACGCACCGTCATAAAGCCCATGCGGGTCAGGGTAAAATCTTCGGAGTGGGCACGGGCACTCCAGAACTCCGACAGCTTCAGCATCCAGAGCCTCCAAATCGCAACAGAGGGCTCATTCTACGCCGTGCGGCGGCAAAATCCTATGCAACCGGCCCCATTTCCGGGCGAGCGCCGTCACACAAACCGGCGGATCATAATCGCCACGCGCAAACGTTTCAACCCATCAAAAAATAAACCCGTTGCAACCCGAATTAGCGCTGGTCAGCCCGCTCTCAATCACTAAAATAGCGCCCAATTTTTCCCCCTCCCCCACACATTCGAGGTACATATGGAACAGGCAGTAGTCACACGCGCCAATCGAGAGGCCCATCCACCCAGGCGAGCCCATAGCGAACTGGTCTATGGCATAGAGGATGTCCCGCCTCTGCCCCAGACCCTGTTCGCCGCCCTGCAGCATATGCTCGCCATGTTTGTCGCCATCATCACTCCTCCTCTCATCATCGCCAATGCCATCGGCCTCCCTGCCGCCGACACTCGTTATATCGTCTCCATGTCGCTGGTCATGTCCGGCATCGCCTCCTTCATCCAGACCCGCCGTTTCGGTCCCATCGGTTCCGGCCTGCTCTCGGTACAAGGCACCAGCTTCAACTTCCTCGGCCCCATCATCGCCTCCGGTCTCGCCCTCAAGCAGGCAGCCATGCCCACCGACGATCTGCTGGGCACCCTGTTCGGCACCATGCTGGCGGCCGCCCTCACTATCGTGGTGATGAGCCGCTTCCTCCATCTGGTGAAACGGATCATCACCCCGCTGGTGACCGGCATCGTCGTGCTGCTCATCGGCCTGACCCTCATCAAGGTGGGCCTCATCAGCATGGGGGGTGGCTACGGCGCCCTGGCCGACGGCAGCTTCGCCAGCCACACCAACCTCTTCCTCTCCCTGCTGGTACTCGGCCTTATCGTGTTGCTGCAGCGTAGCCGCAACCCCTGGTTGCGCCTCTCCGCCATCATGATCGCCATGCTGGTGGGCTATGCGGTGGCGCTGCTGCTGGGCAAGGTCAACGCCCCCACCTTCGACGGCCCGCTGCTAATGGTGCCGATCCCGCTCCACTACGGGCTCGGCTTTGACTGGCAGCTGTTCGTGCCGCTCGCCATCATCTTCGTGGTGACGGCGCTCGAGGCCATCGGCGACATGACCGCCACCTCCGACATCTCCGGCGAGCCGCTGGAAGGACCTGTCTACATGGAACGGATCAAGGGCGGCGTGCTGGCCGATGGCGCCAACTCCATGCTGGCGGCGGTCTTCTCCACCTTCCCCATGTCCACCTTCGCCCAGAACAACGGCGTCATCCAGCTGACCGGGGTGGCCAGCCGTCACGTCGGCCTGTTCATCGCCGCCATGCTGGCGCTGCTCGGCCTGTTCCCGGCGGTGGCCAGCCTGGTGCAACAGATCCCCGAACCCGTGCTGGGGGGCGCCACCATCGTCATGTTCGGCACCATCGCCGCCGCCGGCGTGCGCATCATCTCCCGCGAGGAGCTCGACCGCCGCGCCCTGATGATCCTGGCGGTGTCGCTGGCCATGGGGCTCGGGGTGGCGCAGGTGCCAGAAGTGCTGCAGCACCTGCCGGATCTGGCCAAGAGCGTGCTCTCCTACGGCGTCGCCACCGGCGGCCTCACCGCCATCATCATGAACCTGCTGCTGCCCAAGCGCACCGCCGCACAGGCCTGACATTCCGCCATCCTTGCACCAAAGCCCCGCCATGCGGGGCTTTACCTCCTTCGCTGCCACGGGTAGTGTGCTGGGCAGCCTCTGTTCAGGATGCCTTTCATGCCCTATACCCTGCTTCCCCCCCTGCCCAGCAGCCACACCCCGGATCAGATCCTGGCCGAGGAGCAGCGCTGGCTGCGAGAATGCGCCCATGACCGCCAGCCCCGCGCCCACCTCTGGCAGGCGCCCCAATGCCTCATCGTCACCCGCAAGGACACCCGTTTGCCCCGCTACCAGGCTGCCTGCGAGCAGCTGGCCGCCGAGGGCTGGCCCGTGCATGTGCGCGACAGCGGCGGCACTGCCGTGCCCCACGGGGCCGGCATCCTCAATCTGTCGCTCATGCTGCCTCGCACCACCACGGATCTGGCTCACTACTACCGGCTGCTGGGGGCGCCGCTGCTCGTGCTGCTCGGGGAGTACGGTCTCGCGGGCAGCTATGACTTCGTGCCCGGCTCGTTTTGCGATGGCCAGTACAATCTGGTGATCGGGGGTCGCAAGGTGACCGGCACAGCCCAGCGCTGGCTGGCACCGGGCCAGGATCACCACGGCGCCGTGCTGGCCCAGGCCATGCTGCTGGTGGCCGGCAATGTGGACGAAGGTACCCGGATGGCGAGCCGCTTCTACGAGCTGGCGGGCGGCGAGCTGCGCTTTCTCCCGGGTACCTCCACCACCATCGCGCAAGCCATAAACTGGCAGGGGAGCGAGGGCGAACTGGTGGAGAGGGTGCGAACCCGGCTCACCGCGCTGCTGACCCAGGAGTGAGCCCAGCGCCCTGCTGCCGGGCACCCAACCGGCCCCCTCATCAAAAACGCCCATAAAAAAAGCCACGACCCGGGTCGTGGCTTTCGTTTGGATGGATAGTCGCGGCATCAGGCTGTCTGCGGCTCGGGCTCGGACTCCGTATCCCGGTCCCGGCTGAAGTAGGCGCGGGTCTCGGCAATCACCACGTGGCGCAGGCCGATAAGGCCGATGAGGTTGGGCACCGCCATCAGGCCGTTGACGATGTCGGCCAGCAGCCAGATCAGGTCCAGATGCAGGAAGGCACCGCTCGCCACCAGCACCAGATAGATGAGGCGGTAAGGTTTGATCGCCTTCACCCCGAACAGGTACTCGGTGCAGCGCTCACCGTAGTAGTTCCAGCCAAGGATGGTGGTAAAGGCGAAGAACAACAGGCCGATGCTCACCAGATACTGGCCGACATGGGCATCGAGCCCCTGGGCAAAGGCCAGACTGGTCATGGCCGCACCGCTCACATCGCCGCTCCACACCCCGGTCACCACCAGGGTCAGGCCGGTCATGGTGCAGATGATGATGGTGTCGATGAAGGTGCCAGTCATGGAGACCAGCCCCTGCTCCACGCACGAATCGGTCTTGGCCGCCGCCGCCGCGATGGGCGCCGACCCCAGCCCCGACTCGTTGGAGAAGACCCCGCGCGCCACCCCGGACTGGATCGCCAGCATGATGCCGGCACCGACGAAGCCGCCGGTGGCCGCATGGCCGGTGAAGGCACTCCCGATCACCAGGGCGATCGCCTCCGGCAGGGCGGCGGCATTGTTCACCAGCACGCCCAGACAGGCGACGATGTAGAAGATGGCCATGAAGGGCACCACCTTGCTCGACACGCTGGAGATGGACTGAATACCCCCCAGGGTCACCAGCGCCACGATCAGGGTCAGCACCACGGCGGTCACTTCACGGGGTACCGAGAAGGAGAGGCTCATGGCGTCACTGATGGCGTTGACCTGCGGGAAGGTGCCGATGCCGAAGAAGGCGACGCCGATGCCAAACAGGGCAAACAGCTTGGCCAGCGGCCTGGAGCCGAGCCCCTTCTCCAGATAGTACATGGGGCCTCCGGCCATCTGACCGTTGGCGTCCTGCTGGCGATATTTCACCGCCAGCAGGCACTCGGCGTACTTGGTGGCCATGCCGAACAGGGCTGCCATCCACATCCAGAACAGGGCACCTGGGCCGCCGAGCTTGATGGCGGTGGCCACACCAACGATGTTGCCGGTACCGATGGTGGCCGAGAGGGCGGTGCAAAGCGCGCCGAAGCTGGAGACATCCCCCTGCTTGCCCTGACCCTGATCGCGGCCAAAAACCAGCCGCAGGGCGAGCGGCAAGCGCACCACCTGAAGCAGACCCAGACGCAGGGTAAGGTAGATACCGGTCCCGACCAGCAGGATCAGCAGGGGTGGACCCCAGATAAAGCTATCGATGGCGGCGAGCGCCGATTGAATTGATGACATGCATCCTCCTTAAGAAATAGAAATTAAGGAGGAGAAGGATGATCTTCCCATAGGTGTCGCGATCCCCAGAGGCGATCGGATGCAGGCCAAGAACGTGTTCACACTCTTACTGCGAGGCCGTGATCAAGGCTCATGCGCTGCTCGGAAGCCTCATGTATTTACATACACTCCGGTTCCTGCGCTGCTCTTTACCTTGCTGACGACCTCTCGTTACAGATCGTGAACAGTTCCAAGCCCAGGTACAACCATCCCATCCCCTCTGTCCTTTTGCCTGAGAGTTTCCGGCGCCAGATTGCGATGCAATCACGGTGCCTTGCTCCTTCGGCGCCCGATTCAACGGGTCTCTCCAGAGTATCGTCCAGTAGCAGTCCACACCGGTTGCCCGGTACCTGAAAGATTCACTTCTTCGGTGGATGGTTGCCCATCGCTCTCCTGCTACCTTCATCCGAACTAGTTTGGATTAGGAAGCGCGCATGGTAATCCAAAAAGTGTGAGCTGTCTCCCACTCGGCCACCCTGGCCGCCGTTTTTTTTCGCACCGAACCATCTGTTATTTGTTCGTTAACTATCAATAAGTTATTCCCACTTGCTACAGATGGCCCAGCTTCACTAGCCGATACGGCCGCCATATCAAGATGATATTTCGTCTCGACCAGAAAAACTTGCCGACATATCCAATCAAAAGGGTTGCACACAAACGCAATAAGCCGATAATCCCGCGCATAACTAAGCACTTTGCAATGGAGTTATGCAATGTGCCTGGTTGGTCCCTCCGGACCGCTCGCCTGAGCCGGCCGTCGCCGGTTCAACCCCATATGGCTTGGGCATATCACGCCCCCTAAGGATGACCAAAAGAGAATGAACGAGACCCTGGTAGCACAAGATTACCGTCAGCTGGTTGAACAGTTCGGCTCCCCCCTGCTGCTGCTCGACAAGGCAGCCGTCCGCAAACAGTATCGGGCCCTGGCAGCCGCCCTGCCCGATGTACGATTGCACTATGCACTCAAGCCCCTGCCCCACGAGGCAGTGGTCTCTGTCTTGAAGGAAGAGGGGGCCTGTTTCGATCTGGCCACCAATGGCGAAGTGGATCTGGTGCGCAGTCAGGGTGTCCGCCCGGGACGCTGCATTCATACCCATCCCATCAAGCGCGACAGCGACATCCGCTATGCGCTGGAGTACGGTTGCACCGTGTTTGTCTACGACAACCCGCTGGAGCTGGAGAAGTTCATCCCCTACAAGGATGAAGTGAAACTGCTGCTGCGAGTCAGCTTCCCCAACCCCGAAACCAAAGTCGACCTTTCCAAGAAGTTCGGCTGCACCCCGGAACAGGCGCTGCCGCTGCTGCAGCTGGCCCACGCCAAGGGGATCAAGGTGATGGGGCTGTCGTTCCACGTCGGCTCCCAGGTGCCCCACGCTCGCCGCCACGTGCAGGCCATCGACGCCTGCCGCGAGATCATGGAGCAGGCCTGGGAGCTTGGTCTCAAGCCCTGGGTACTGGATATCGGCGGTGGCTTCCCGGTGGATTATGAGGGTGGCGAGTTCGACATCGACGGCTTCTGCGCGCCGATCCGCGAGGCGCTGGCCAAGCTGCCAGCCACGGTGCAGAAGATTGCCGAGCCGGGCCGCTTCATCAGCGCGCCGGCCATGACCTCGGTTTCCAGCGTGATGGGCAAGGCCCATCGCGGCGACAAGATCTGGTACTACCTGGATGACGGTCTCTACGGCAGCTACAACGGCCAGCTCTACGATCACGTCACCTACCCGGTGAGCACCCCGCTGGCTCGCGGCGAGCTGCACAACTCGGTGCTCTCAGGCCCCACCTGCGACAGCGTGGACGTGATCCGTGACGGCATCATGCTGCCGGATCTGGCCATCGGCGAGCTGGTGGTAGGCCGGGTGATGGGGGCCTACACCTGGGCCTCGGCCTCCACATTCAACTTCTTCCCCAAGGCGAGCATCCTGATTCTGGACAGCAGCCAAAAAGGACAGAAGCTGGTGGCAGTCGCTTAAGCGCCATCGACAGAATGCAAAGAGGGGAAGCCGCGGCTTCCCCTCTTTCGTTTCATCCAGCCCACACGGTTAGATGAACTGGCTGGCCAGCAACCAGCCGGTGTAGCCGACGAAGCAGGCGAGCAGCAGGCCCCCCTCCAGCCGGTTGATCCGCCCCTGCCCCTTGCGGCCCAGGCACATCACCAGCAGCAACAGGGTCAGCCCCATCATCACGCTCCAGTCGCGGGAGAGCACTTCCGGTGCCACGTCGAGCGGGTGGATCCCCGCCGCGATCCCCACCACCGCCAGGGTGTTGAACAGGTTGGAGCCGAGCACGTTGCCAAGGGCCAGATCGTGCTCGTTCTTGCGAATGGCGATAAGCGAAGAGGCGAGCTCCGGCAGCGAGGTGCCGACGGCGACGATGGTGAGGCCAATCACCAGATCGCTGATGCCGAGCGCCTGGGCGATGGTCACCGCCCCCCACACCAGCAGGCGGGAGGCCGCAATCAGCAGCACCAGCCCGACGATGAGCCAGCCGATGGCCGCCTTGAGAGACATCCCCTCGCTGTCGATGCTCTCCTCGGTTTCCGCATCCAGCGCATCCCCCTTGCCGCGCATGCCGGCCCGGATCGACCAGCCCATCAGGCCGACGAACACCACGCCGAGGATGACGGCGTCCGTGCGGTCCAGATGACCGTCCAGCAGCAGGGCGCCGGAGAGCAGGGTGATGCCGAGCAGGATGGGGATCTCCTTGCGCACCACATGAGAGGCCACCGCGATGGGGCTGATCAGGGCGGTCAGCCCCAGGATCAGGGCGATATTGGTGATGTTGGAGCCATAGGCGTTGCCGAGCGCGAGGCCGGGGTTGCCCTGGGAGGCCGCCAGCGCGGAGACCACCATCTCGGGGGCCGAGGTGCCAAAGCCGATGATCACCATGCCGATCAGCAGCGGTGGCATGCCGGCGTAACGGGCGGTGGCGGCGGCGCCATCGACAAACTTGTCCGCACTCCAGACCAGCAGCGCCAGTCCGGCAATCAGGGCAACAAAAGCCAGGGTCATAACATCTCCATTCCATCGCCAGCAAACGCAAGAGCCAGGCGATGGCCCGGCTCTTTGCAGAAGTGGGCCCAGTGTAACGGGCCGACTTTCCATTTCAAGAAGAAATCAAACGCCGATTGATATTTTACAGCGCCGCCAGCAGGCTCTGGGCATCCGACACCTCGAACTTGCCGGGCGCCTCCACGAACAGCTGCTCAACCACGCCATCGTTGGCGATGAGGGCAAAGCGCTGGGCACGCACGCCACCAAAGGCCCCGGTCTCCTTGGCCAGACCCAGTGCCCGGGTCCAGCTGCCGTCGCCATCGGCCAGCATGGTGATGGCCTCGGCGTTCTGGGCATCCTGCCATGCCTTCATCACGAAGGCGTCGTTGACCGACAGACAGCAGATGGCATCGACCCCCCTCTCCTTGAACTTGTCCGCCAGCACCACATAGCCGGGCAGGTGGGCGTTGGAACAGGTGGGGGTAAAGGCACCGGGCACCGCAAACAGCACCACCCGCTTGCCGCCAAACAGGCTTTGGCTATCCCGCTGCTGCTTGCCCTCGGCGGTGATGAAGGTGAATTCGCCCGCAGGCAGGGCTTGGCCAATCGCTATCATGATCTCTCGTCCTCAACTGGATGGCAGGGGCTCCAGTCTACCCCACTCCCGCCATGTGACACAGACCCCAATCCCGTTCGCCTTTTGGACTAACCTTGAGCAGGATCAGCCGACCAAGGAGGCCTCATGCAGCACTATTACGATGGACTGGAAATTCGCCCCTCCGCCTTGCGAGAGCAGCAACAACTGGATCAACTCAATCACCTGCTTACCCATGTCGGCCAGTATTGCGCCGGTTATTCCAGTGCCTACCGCCAGCGTCGCCTGCAGGATCTGGGCGAGCTGACCAGCCTGCCCCTGCTCAACGCCAGCGAACTGTTCGCCGCCCAGCAGGCTCACCCGCCCTTTGCCGGCCTCACCGGCCGCCCCGCCAGCCAGGCGCTGCGGGTCTTCGCCTGTCCGGGCCAGCTGGCCATTCCCGAGTACGCCGGCGCCGACTGGTGGGGGGCGGCCCGCGCCCTGTTCGCCGCCGGTTTCAAGGCCGGGGAGGTATTGCTCAACGGTCACGACTACCACATCAGCCCCACCGCCTTCATTTTCGACAACGGCGCCCGCCAGCTGGGTGCGCCCGTGGTGCCCTGCGGCCCCCACGATACCGGGCGCCAGCTGGAGGCACTGCAGCGCTATGAGCCGACCGGGTTCGTCGGGCCGCTGGCGGTGCTGCTGGATCTGCTGGAGGCGGCAGAGCGAGCCGAAGTACCGAGCGACAGCCTGCGCTGCGCCCTGCTGTGCGAATCTTCCCACCCCGATACCCGGCCGCTGCAGGCGGTGCACGGCATCCGGGCGCTCAACTGCCTGCTGCTGCAGGATGCGGGGGTGATCGCCTATGAGAGCCAGCCCGGCCAAGGCTTCATCGTCAACGAAAGCTGCCTCGTCGAGATCATCGATCTGGCCAGTGGCGAGCCGGTCATTGGCGATGGCGTCGGTCAGCTGGTGGCGACCCGGCTCGATCTGGAATACCCGCTGCTGCGTCTGGTCACCGAGTGGCAGGGCCACTGGCTCGCCGGTGCCAGTCCGTGCGGGCGCACCAACCGCCGACTCAGGCTGGTCTAACATCCCCCGCCCCGAAACAAAACGGGCAGCCAGTGGCTGCCCGTTTTGCATGCTGGGTGCGCGTCAGCGCCGCGCCTGCCAGGTGGCGATGGCGAGCAGGGAGTCGGGGGTAAATTCGGCGGCCCGCGCGGCGATCTCCGTCTGGCTCATCCAGCACACCTCGCTCACCTCTTCGGCCTGCAGTTGCAACGGCCCCTGATAGCGGCAGCTGAAGAGACCGCCCCAGACCCGATACCCCTCCCCTTCGGCATAGAAGTCACCGAAAGCCTGCAGCGGCACATCGCGGATCCCCAGCTCCTCGGCCAGTTCGCGGCGGGCGGAGGGCTCCATCAGCTCGCCCGTGGTGACCACGCCACCGGCGCAGGCATCCAGCATGCCGGGGCAGAAGTCCTTGCTGAGGGTGCGACGCTGCACCAGGATGCGGTCAGCCTCGTCGAGCACCAGGATATAGCTGGCACGGTGGCAGAGGTTCTCCCGCCGCACCTTGGCACGCTCGGCAACCCCGACCACCTGATTGTTTCCATCCACCACATCCACCCATTCCACACGCAGACCCTTCTTGTTCATGGCGTTAAACTGCCCGCAGTATATCGGGGTAACGGCTTGTCATGGCAGCCTTTTTTCACTCCCGCCTCACACGGACGGCCAATGCGGGCGGAGGACAAACCGGATTCATACAAACCTCCATAAACTGTCACATCCGTGTCACCTGGCAAGGCCATAGTGTGCCCTGTCCACGCAACAGGTGTTTTGTGATGAAGGTGTTCAAGAACTTGTCTCCCCGCCAGATTGCCCGCTACATCAAGAGCTTCCATCACGGCAGCTTCATGGTGGAGGCCCACGGGCGGTTCGAGTTCAGCGGCGGCGAGATCAATCTGGAGAGCCTGACCTGCCGTCAGACCCTGAGTCTGGCCCGGCAGATCAATCTGGAGGTTCGCGGCCTGCGTCACACCACCCTGCTGTTGGGGTAACTTCCATAGTCCTTTCTGTTTTGTAGTCTGCGTCCATGCACGTCTTTGCCCGCCGGCTACTCGCCGCGCGGGCCGTTTTCGATGTCGGTGATCACCCCGTTGCGCACGGTGACGAAGCGCATGAACTCGTTCTTGCCGAAGTTGTAGGTCCAGCGCTCCCCATACTTCACCTGCATCAGGTTGCCAAACTGGTTCTCCTCGTTGCGGGTCAGCTCCTCGCGCAGCATGGGTTCGCCGCACTTGAGCAGCATCTCGGCGGTGCTGTCCCCTTCGGTGATCAGCGCATTCTTGCAGCGCATGGCGCCGGCACTGGCCGGCAGACTCAACAGCAGGGCCAGCAGGGCCCCGCCAACCAGCGGTAGTGACTTCATCGGTGACTCCATTTGAACAGGGCACTGCCCAGGGTGATGCAGCAGAGCGTAAACAGCAGGACCCAGCCCAGTGGCGCCACCACCTCGGCCCAGCCTGCCCCTTCCAGCATGACGGCGCGGGCCGCCGCGATGATCTGGCTGAGCGGCAGCCAGGCCGCCAGCTGCTGCAGCCAGGCGGGGGCCCCTTCCAGCGAGAACCAGACACCGGAGAGAAACATCATCGGCATGCTGATGACGTTGAGCAGCCCGCTCGCCAGCTCCTCGTTCTGGATGCGGGCCGCCACCAGCAGGCCGAGGGATGCCATGGACGCCCCGCCCAGCAGGGCGATCAACAGCAGCAGCCAGCCCGAACCCAACAGCGGCACCCCGAGCAGGCTGTAGGCCACCAGAAACACCAGCAGGCTCACCACCAGGGTGATCAGGATGCGCGACAGCAGCTGGGCGCAGAGAAACTCGGCAGCCGAGAGCGGGGTGGCCCGCAGCCGCTTGAGCACCCCGTTCTTGCGGTAGCGGACGATGACGAAGCCCACCCCGAACAGGCCGGAGAACATCAGGTTCATGCCGATCACCCCGGGCAGCAGCCAGTCACCGTAGCGAATGGCGCGCCCGCTCAGGGTCTCCCGCACCAGCTGCGCCGGCACGGCCTGGCGCAACAGATACTCGGCCATGGCTCCCTGGGGGGCGTCCGGGTTGATCCAGTAACGGCCCGTGCCGGGCGAGAGCAGCAGATCCAGCTGATGGTGGCGCACCTTGAGCCGGCCCTTCTCCTCCTCGTCATAGGGGATGATCTTGAGCAGCGGCACGACGCGCAGCGGAGCATAGGCTGCAGGCAGCTCCCCCACCACCCCCATCTGCACCAGCGGCTTGGGCGGGCCGGAGAAGATGAGGGTGAACCCCAGCACCAGCAGCAGCGGAAAGGCCAGGTTCCAGATCAGCGCGGCCCGATCCCGCACGAATTCCAGGTTGCGGGCATAGAAGAGCGCCCCGATGCGCTTGAAGGATCCCGTCATCTGGTGCTCCTTGGGCTGGCAGGCTGGGACGACATGCCGGCAGGCGTCGTTGTGAGGCACCGCAGGGCCGCGTTCATGCGCCGCTCCGCAGGCTGTGACCAGTCAGGTGGAGGAAGAGATCCTCCAGATTGGGGGAGCGCACCTGCATGCCGGTCAGCGGCACGCCGAGCGCAAGCAGCGCAGGCAGCAACGCGGCCACGTCGGGGCAGCTCAGCTCCACCTGCTCGCCCAGCGGGCGCAGGGGATAACCGAGACTGGCGAGGGCCGGGTGAGCCGCCAGGCGCACCAGCACGCCGTCAAAATGCTGGGCCAACAGGGCGACCGGGGTGTCCAGGCTGAGCAGATGGCCGTGATCGACGATGGCAATTTGATCGCACAGCTGCTGCGCCTCGTCCATGTAGTGGGTGGTGAGCACCACCGTCTTGCCCTGCGCCTTGATCGCCTCGATGCGCTGCCAGAAGTGGTGGCGGGCCTGAGGATCGAGCCCCGTGGTGGGCTCGTCCAGAAACAAAAGCTCGGGGTCGCCGAGCAGCGCCAACGCCAGCAGCAGCCGTTGCCGCTGACCGCCGGAGAGCTTGCGACTGTCCCTATCGATGAATTCTCCCAGCGCACACAGCTCGATGAGCTGAGCCTGGGGCAAGGGGGCCGGGTAGAGGCTGGCAAACAGTCGCAGGGTATCGCGCACCGTCAGGAAATCCTGCAGCGCCGTGTGCTGGAACTGGATGCCGATGCGGGAGCGGTAGTCGGGGCCGCGGGGGGCACCGTGGAACAGGATCTGGCCGCTGTCCGGGGTGAGGATCCCCTCCAGCAGTTCGATGGTGGTGGTCTTGCCCGCCCCGTTCGGGCCGAGCAGGCCGAAACAGCTGCCGGCGGGAATGGCAAAGCTGAGCCCATCCACCGCCTTGACGCCGGGGAAGTGCTTGACGAGATCGACGACTTCAATGATGGCAGCCATGGGCGCTCTCCCAGCAGGAGCCATGACTATATCCAAAAGCGCAGGCGCTGCCCATGCCCCGCCGTGCGCGGCGCAAAAAAACAGACGGCGACCCGAGGGTCGCCGTCTGTATCAATCAAGCCAGCCGGATCACAGGATGTCCAGCAGCTCCACTTCGAATACCAGCGCGGAGTACGGCGGGATGGAACCGGCACCGCGTGCGCCGTAGGCCAGATCCTGCGGAATGTAGAGCTTCCACTTGGAGCCAACCGGCATCAGTTGCAGCGCTTCTACCCAACCGGCGATCACGCCAGTGACCGGGAATTCGGCCGGCTGGCCGCGGGCGACGGAGCTGTCGAACACGCCACCGTGGGTGAAAGTACCGTGGTAGTGCACGCGCACGGACTGACCGGCTACCGGTACGGCACCGTTGCCTTCCACCAGCACTTCGTACTGCAGACCGGACTCGGTGGTCTTCACTTCGGCGCGCTTGGCGTTGTCGGCCAGGAAGGCTTCGCCGTCGGCGGCGGCAGCCTTGGCGACGGCTTCCTGCTCTTCCTGCATGCGGGCGGTGATGACCTGGAAGGCATCGTTGATATCGTCACGGCTGACCGCGAACTCCAGACCATTCAGGGCATCTGCCAGACCTTGCTGCAGGGCCGGGATATCCAGACCGGCGAAGGCTTGCTGCGCCAGTTGATCACCCATGTTGCGGCCGATGCCATAGCTGGCCTTCTGTTCGATAGAGTCGTATTGGGACATTGAGAAGTTGCTCCGGGTCCTGAGGGTAAAAGAGACGGGATAATATCAGACTTTTGCGCCGGGTGCTGCCAGCCTGGCGCCTGATTTCCCCCACCGTGGGAGAGAGTTCACACTAGCTGGCAGAGGGGCGTCGACATGCGGCGCCCTTCTGTTTCGTAGGCTTATCTCCTTCGCCGAGCCTGCATCAAGCCCTGTCCAGCAGAGCCCGTACCGCTGCGACTTTGGCGCCGTCGGTGATATTGACCCGACCATCGTCCGAGGTGCCCATGTTGACGCCCCATGACGAGACACCATGCCGCCGCGCGGCCTGTATCAGGCCCTGTCCAGCAGAGCCCGCACCGCTGCGACTTTGGCGCCGTCGGTGATATTGACCCGGCCGTCGTCCGAGGTGCCCATGTTGACGTCCCATGACGAGACACCATGTCGCCGCGCGGCCTGTATCAGGCCCTGTCCAGCAGAGCCCGCACCGCTGCGACTTTGGCGCCGTCGGTGATATTGACCCGGCC